>NZ_JBEPLA010000002.1:0-646904 GCF_040545035.1 Methylobacterium sp. 1973 | reverse complement strand
GATCTGCTCTTCGCTGAACCGGCTCTTCTTCATCGTCCGTCTCCTGATCGACGGACTCTAGCTTCAGAATGAGGGCAGACCAGGGGGCAAGGTCACACTCGATAGATTTTTCAGCGGAGGAGCGATATACTTGCGCGAGGTTGATCCAGGACCATGCCCTACAATCGCGTCAATCTGAGGCTCAGGTATGTCAACGCCCGAGGCTATGGTCTTGAAGGTATGCCGCCATCCATGGTTCGGATCAACATTTGCGTCTAGGCGCGTTTCCCGCCGTATCCAGCGCGCCACATCCTTGCTCACTATCTCAGGTGGGCTCGTTCCCTCTCCTCGACGCTTTCTTCTCTCGTTGAAGAATAGGGCTCCGAGACCTGATTGTTCGACGAAATTTAGAAATCCAATTTCAATCAAATGCTCGTGAAGAGGAACCGTGCGGATTTCGTTGGTTTTCGTCCCGTTGATGGTCATCACCCAAATATTATCCTCACGGCGAATATCGCTGCGTCGCAAAGCGGTCAGCTCACTTATCCGCGCTCCGGAATAAGCCGCAAGCCAAGGACACCAACGTCGAGCGGCCGCGAGTTTCGGATAACTTGGATTTAAATCAACACTCGATGCCAGGTTTAATATTTCAATGATCTCAGAATGATAAAACGTCCTTTCTCGAATTTTCTTCTGCCGCTCTTCTTCTAGTCGGACTTTGGTCGCTGGATTATTTTGGACCACAAAATCTGCCGGCTGTGTCTTGCCCCATTCAAATACAGCTTTTACGTTGGCAATATCACATCTATTGATTGAGCGAGCAGATACCCCATCAACATTCAACCGATGCTCTGCCCAACTATATATATCCCGGCTAGTTAAAGCATTGATATCTCGATCTCCCACAAACGCGGAGAGTGAACGGAAAGTCGAAGTAAATCTTTTTCTTGTGTTTACTGTCGGTTTTTTTCGCTTTTCCAGCCAAAGATTAAAGAGGGCGTCTACAGTTAGATGCTTCCTCAGATCGTCAACGGCACCCTTTGAAGCTTCGTAAGCTGGGTAGCGATCGGCCGCGGGATCGGGCCGGAAATCGCCCTTGGCATTGCGGCCTAGGAATTCGGCTGCTTGGCGCATCGCCCCGTAGATCTCCCGAAGCAGCAGAGCGCGGCTAGCTTCGTCAATGCGCAGGCCTTGCAGCTGAAGGAGCGCATCGGCTTGGACTCCGAATCCCGCCTCTAAAAGGGGTAGGGGAACCTCCCGAGGATCCTCGTGCCCAGCCAAGGCGGCCGTGGTGCCCTGCGCTTCAAGGAGAGACACGAACTCCGCGCGAGCCGCCTCGAAAGTGACACTCCCGTTCAGCTGGTGTCCTGCATCTTCTGCGGTCTCGACGACCTTCAGGATGAAGCGGCTGCGGTCGTTTTCCAGCGCCCGGACCGTCGCATGGTACGCGCGGCCAGCCAGCATCATGATCTCTTTGTGCGTGAGGCTGACTAGACCGTTCCGAACGGAAGCCAAGAAGCGCTTGAGGGCGGCGTCCGCCTCAGCGTGCCGCACCTTGGCGATGTGCCTATCCCTCGTCCGCAACGACACCTGGACCATCGAACCGATGGTCACAACAGCAGCCTCTTCGCCGATCGCCAGGGTCAAGCGCTGCCCCTTGGCGCGGGCCAAGAGGTCGCTAGGGACGCGCTGTCGTAGGTAGTAGGTGCCAGTCTCAGGGTGCAGCCAAGGACGCGCCATCGGAAGTGCCATGTGTGAAGCCGCCGTGTGAAAGGGAGCGGCCCTAAGTCGTTATGGCACTGTGACGTTTTGCGCTGAATGAGATTTTAATGGTGCTGCGAGAGAGGATTGAACTCTCGACCTCTTCATTACCAATGAAGTGCTCTACCACTGAGCTACCGCAGCAGGTGACCGGGGCGCCCCCGCGGGGGGCGTGTCCGTCCGGCCGAGTGGGGCCATAACGGATCGCCGCAGCGTTGGCAACGCCGTGTTGCGCTTCCGCGCATTTTACGTGCGCGATGCGGCCCGGATCAGGGCGGCGAGGCCCGGCTCGGAGACCGCCTCGGCGGCTTCCACCGGCGTGAACCAGCGCAGGTCCCGTTGACGTGCCTCGGGAAAGTCCTTGAGCTGCTTGCGCACCTCGAGGGGAAAGACCTTCACTTGGCACAGGACGGTGTCGAGGTTCCTCAGGCGCTTCTGGTAGAGGTAGAAGCCGATCGGACGCTTGCCGACCGCACCGCGCAGGCCCGCCTCCTCGTAGGCCTCCCGCGCGGCCGCCTCGAACGGCTTGCGCCCCTTCATCGGCCACCCTTTCGGGATGACCCACCGACGGCTTTCCCGCGACGTCACCAGCAGGATCTTGGGCTGGCCATCCCGCCCGCGCCGGAACGGCAAGGCTCCCACCTGCCGACGCGGCTCCCCGTCATCGTCGTTGAGGGTCATGGTCGCACCGCGCGAGGCGGAAGGCTGCCCCGACCCGGCGTCATCGACGCCGCGTGCGGGCTCTGTGCAGTCTGGCGGATGATCGGACCCTCGGTCGACGGCTCTGAGCACACGCTATAGGGCGAGCCGGCACATTCAACTGCCAGTAGACGAACGGCGCGACCTCTCCGTGAAGTCGCGCCGGTCCTGTCATGATCTGCGGGGATGATCGGCGCTTGGCGCGGCCGGTCATCCCATCCGACGAACGGCGCGATCCGCCGATCCCGGCGGCAGCGCTGCGGCCGCCATCCCGGCCGAGACCGGATCGGCGCCGGCGGTCTTCGCGCTGGCTGCCTTCGCCGGCAGGACGGTGGGTACAGGCACCGGCGTTCCCGGTCCGGTGGCGACCGCTGCAGAGGCCGATGCAGAAGACAGTGCAGAAGCCGACGGGGCGACCGATCCGGGGACGGGCGCAGAGGGGCGCGTCGCGGCCGGGACGAGGGCCGGGGCGGTCGACTCCGCTTCCGGCTCCACCGCGGGTGCGGCGGCTAGGGTGTTCGGCGGCTCGCGCCACGTGAAGGCGTCGAGGCGCCCGGTCACCGGCGAGACCGGCGCCCAGGTTTCGGTGGCGATGCCGTCGGCGATCCAGACGCGGTCGCGCGGGGCGCGGGCGGCCCGGGCCAGCCACTCGCGGGCCTGGCCGGAGGCGGCGCCGTGTTCGGCCTCCTCGATGGCCGCCATCATCAGGCAGGCGCGGGCGGTCGGCCGGTCGGTGAGCAGGGGCTTCACGGCCTCGCGGGCCCGCTTGTAATCCCGCGCGTCGAGGGCGGCCTGCCCGAGGGCGAGCCGGGATTCGGGATCCCAGACGGACAGCTTCGCCAGGACCTCGGCGCGGGCGAGACGGTCGCGGACCGAATCGCCGGGCCGCAGCCCGAGATAGACCTTGGCGAGGTCGGGATGGGGATTGGCCTTCCAGGCCGCCTCGACGATCCGGGCCGCCTTCTTGACGTCGCCGCGGCGGGCGAGGAGGCGTCCGGCGATGCAGGCCGCCGGGACGAGATCGGGGGCGAGCTTGACCGCCTGCAGGATGCGCTCGGCGGCGAGTTCCGGCTCGCCGGCCTCGCGCTCGCCGGCGATCGCGGTCAGCAGCACGGCCCGCTGCCGCCGGGCGGTGGCCTTGTCGATCAGGCCGAGGGACGAGCGGCGCTCGATGGTCTCCAGGGCGGCGGCCCAGTCGCCGTCGGCGCTCTGCGCCTCGAGCAGGGCCTCGTTGGCCCAGGTGACGCTCGGGGCGAGGCGGGCGGCCTCGGTGGCGTAGGCGCGGGCGGCCGTCTCGTCCTCCCGGCGCCGGGCCTCCACGAACAGGCCGCGCAGGCCCAGGACCCGGGTCTCGGGATCGTCGACCATGCGCTGGAAGGCGCTTTCAGCGGCGTCCCGGTCGCCGGAGATCTGCGCGGCCTGGGCCTTGAGCAGCAGGGTCAGCGGCTCGGTGCCGAGGAGCCGCTCGGCGTCGCCCGCGAAGCGGCGGGCCGCCAGGGGATCGCCCGAGCCCACCGCCACCATGCCGCGGGAGAGGGCGGAGAGGCCCTTGGCGCGGCGCCGCTCGGCGGAGCCGCGGACCAGGGCCTCCGGCAGGCCGATGACGCCGCGCACGATCGCCCAGAGCACGCCCAGGACGATCGCCGCCGCGATCACCCCGACGAGGGCGACCGCGAGGCTGGTGCCGATCTGGTAGCCGTTCCAGACGACGGTGACGGTACCGGGCCTGTCGGCGATCCAGACCGCTCCGAAGGCGGCGAGTGCGAGCAGGGCCAGGAAGGCGAGGGCGCGCCACATGGGGTCAGTGTCTCCTGTCGGCGGCCGGCTGGCGGCCGTCGCGGGGGGCGGGAGGAGCGGGGCGCCTGCGCGTCCGCTCGGAGAGGGTGCGGCCGCGCAGGGCGCGGATCGGGTCCGTCACCGGACTAGCGCCCGGGGGCGGCCTGGGCCGGTTGGGCGGCGCCGACCGGCAGGGCCTTGAAGGCGCTGTCGAGGAGGGTGCGCACGGCCTGCTCGGCCTCGGCCCGGGCCTTCAGCTTGGCACCGAAATCGCCGGCCGGCTCCTGGGCCTCGGCCGGGAGCGCCGCGAAGGCCGCCGAGGCCGTCGTCAGGTCGCCGCGGTCGAGGGCCGCCTGGACCTTGCCCTCCGGAGCGTCGGAAGCCTCGGGGGCGGGCGCGTCGGCCTTGCGGATCTGCACGAGACCGTCGGCCATGCTGAGGAGCTTGGAGCGGAAATCCCCGGTCTCCGCGGCGCTCTTGGCCCGCTGCGCCTGCCGCTTGGCCGCGATCCGCTCGGCGATCGGCCGGAACGTGTCGGCGAGATCCGCCGCCGAGGGCGCGCCGCCCTCGGCGAAGGGGGCGAGGGCCTTGGCCTGCGCTTCGGTGCCCGGATCGAGCTTGCGCAGGGTCGCCAGCGGCTCCGCATAGGCCGTGCCGGATTCCAGGGCGGCCGCCACGCGATCGGCGACCACGACCCGGAGAGCCGCCTGGACGGTGCTGGCCTCGGCGCGCTGCGCCACACTCTTGTCCAGCGCAGCGATCTGATCGGCCTGCTCCTGCAGACGCCGATCCACCGCCTTCGCGGACTCGGCGGCCTGGGTCTGCCCCGCCTCGGCGGCGGTGCGGCTCGCCTGGGCGGCGGCCTGGACCGCCTCCGTGGCCGCCTTCACCCGCGCGTCGAGGGCCTGTTGCAGCGCGTCGAGGCGTTGACCGAGCGCCGCGTCGGCCTCGGCATTCGCCTTGGTCTTCTGCTCCACCTCACCCTGCAGCGCCGCGATCTTCCGGGACGCGTCCTCGGCCGCCCCCTTGTCGCCGCCAGCGTCCTCCACCGCCTTCAGGCGGGTCTCGAGATCGGCGATCTGCTTCGCGTTGTCCTGGACCACGCCGAGCTTCGCGCCCGCCGACTGGTCCCGGCCCGGCTCCTGGCCGGGCTCCTCCTGAAGCGCGGCGACGCGTTGGTCGAGGTTGTCGAGGCGGGCGATGAGATCCGGCGGCACGGCCGGCGCCGCACCGGAGGCCTGGCCGTCCGTCGCGGCCGCCGGCGCCGCGCCGGCCTTGTCCAGGGCCTGCTTGGCGCTCGATTCCGCGGTGGCGACGCGCTTGTCGAGGGCCGCCAGCGCATCGCGCGGGGCCAACCCGTCGAGACGTTTGTCAAGGGACGCGATCTGGCTGGAGAGCCGTTGATCCAGGGCGTTCAGGCGCGGATCGGGACCGATCCCGGCCTTCTCGGCACCGAACAGCAGGCCGGCGCCGATCACGCCGCCGAGCAGCCCGGCAGCGGCGATCGATCCAAATCCGGCCCGCGCCCGGGCAGACGATCCAGCCGCAGGTCTGGCCGGATCGACGGAGGCCGCCGCGGGGATCGGCCCCTTCGGCGCCTCCTTGCCATCCCTCGGGGCATCCTTGGAGGCATCCTTGAAGGTGTCCTTGGCCGCATCCTTGCCGGCCGACGGCGGATCGGAGATGCGCTTGGCCTTGAGGTCGATGATCGGACCGGCCGTCACCGCACTGGCGGCCGCCGGACCCGCGGCACCCGAAGCGGGACCGCCCGGACGGGGACCGCCCTGGGGGCCGGTGCCGGGCTGGGCGGCCTTCGGATCGGCCGTCGCCCCGGTGGCCGCCGACGCGGTGGTGGAGGCCGTCGACGACGATGCCGTTGCCGACGACGAGGTGGTCGTGCCCGGCTTCGTCTCGATCCTATCGGACCCGGCCTTGAGCGCATCGGGCTTGGCGCCGGGCGGCTGGGCGGCCGGGCCGGACGTCGGCTTCAGGCCGTCGGTACCGGGCCCAGGCTTGACGCCGTCGGGGCGGGCGTCGCTCGTGCCGGGCTTGGTGGACACGACGGGCTCGGTCGCCGGCTTGGGCGGTGTTCCGAGCGGGGATCCCTGCGGTCCCTTCACGGTCTCGGCCGGACCCGAGGCACTCGGCTTCGCACCGGCGGCGGTGGACGCCGAGGATGTCGAGGCCGACGCCGAGGCGGTGGACGCCGATGTCGCGGGCGACCGGGACGCGCCCCCGGGCGGCAGGGACGATCCGGGCTTGCCGGGCGCGGCGTCCGGCTTCCGACCGCCGGGACCGGGCTTGTCGGCGTCGCTGGGTGGTGGCGTCACGGGCAAGTCCTCCAACTCTTCGGCGTCGCCGCGCCCCCCTAGCACCGCGGCGGCGCCGGGCGCGAGGGCGAGATACGGCGGCCCGGCCTCCCTGTCACCGCACGGCTAACCCGGTGGCGGCGCCAGGGCGTCGAGCAGATCCGCTTCGCGCGGGCGTGTCGCGACGAAATGGACCGGAACACCGGCGGCTTCCAGGGGGGCCGCGACATCCGACGATAGGCAGTAATGCCCCAGGCGGCGGAAAGCTCCGCCATGACCCGATCCATCCGCGAGGGCGAGGGCGACGGCGGCGCTGCGCCGGGAATAGTGAAGGGCGGCTTCGAGGTGTCCCGCGGCGAGCTCGAGACCCACCGCCTGCGGGAGCGTCCGCAGCGGCTCGGCCCGGTAGGCGACGAAGGTGGTGACCCGGAACCCCGCGGCCATCAGCGTTGCCGCCGGCTCCGGCTTTCGCTCGGCCCCGGTCGCGTGGAGAAGGGATTCGCCGGGCGCCAGGGCATCCGCCACCAGGGCGGCGAGGCCGGCGGCATCGCCCGGCCCCTCGCGCACGGGACCGAGGCCGGCCGCGCGTGCCAGCGCAGCCGTCCGCGCACCGACGGCGAAGACCGGGAGACCGCGCAGGGGCGGCGCGTCCCGGATCGCCGGCACCGCGTTGGCGCTGGTCAGGAGCAGGGCGGCGAAGGGTCCCGCGGGCGGTGCCGCCGCGGTCGGCCGCACCGCCAGAACGGGCGCGACGAGCGGCGCGTGGCCCTGCGCCGCCAGGGCCGCTCCGGTCCGTGTCGCCCCCGGCTCGGGCCGTGCCACCCAGATGCGCACGGGCTAGGTGTCCAGCGAGAGGCGGACGCCGTGCTGCGCGGTGCCGCCGGGGGCGAGCAGACGCTGCGAATCGCGCTCGGCGAGGTCGCCCGCGAAATCCGACCAGTCGGCGTAGCCGGTCCAGCATTCCAGCGACAGGAACGGCGCGGTGGGCTTGGTCCAGACCGCCAGATGGGGAAAATCCGCCATCTCCATGCGGATCGCCCGTCCGGGGCCGGTGAAGCGCATCCAGCGGCTGCGGGCGTTCCGGAACACGAAGGCCTCGGTGAAGAGCGCCGGATCGAGGGGCAGCGTGTCCCCGGCGAGGGGGATCGGCTGCTCGTCGCGCAGCAGCAGGCCGCCCGGGCCGACCTGGGGCGCGAAGGGCCGCTCCGCCTGCTCGAAGGTCACCGCGTAGCCGCCGTCCCGGGCGCGGGTGCCCCCCGCGAAGGGCCACGGGAAGGCCGGGTGGAAGCCGAGGGCGTAGGGCAGGGGGACGTCGCCGGGATTGGCGACGGTCACGTCGAGGTCGAGACCCGCCGGACGGACCCGCGCGGTGATATCGAGGCGGAACGCGAAGGGATAATGCGCCCGCGTCTCGGGCCCGTCGGTCAGGCGCAGGGTCACCGCGTCGGCGCTCCGGTCGACCACCGCGAAGGGCAGGTCGCGGGCGAAGCCGTGCTGGGCCATCGGGTAGCGCTCCGACCCGACCGTCACGTGCCCGCCTGCAGAGGCGCCGACGACCGGGAAGAGCCAGGGGGCGTGCCGGTTCCAGTGCTCGGGATCGCCGCTCCAGAGATACTCGGTCCCGCCGACCCGCCAGGAGACCGGCTCGGCCCCGTGCGTCGCGAGGGTCGCGGTTGTGCCGTCCGGTGCGGTCAGCTCGATGCGCGTGGTCACGGTGCTCTCCCGATCTGCCTCGGAGAGCCGAGGTAACGGAGGCGGGGCCGGACGCAAGGGGCCAGCAAGGGGCCAGCAAGGGGCGGCTCACGCCGCCGTGCCGAGCCCCGGCAGGACCGCCTCGGGCGGCCCGGAGGCGACGATCCGGCCCGCCTCCAGCACGTGGACCGCGTCGGCGCCCTCCAGGGTCGACAGCCGGTGGGCGATCAGGATCAGCGTCCGCCGGCCCGACAGGGCGCGGAGTGCCCGCATCACGGCCGACTGCGTCTCGTCGTCGAGGGCGGAGGTCGCCTCGTCGAACACGATGACGTCCGGGTCGTGGTAGAGCGCCCGGGCGATGCCGATGCGCTGGCGCTGGCCGCCGGACAGCCGGGCCCCGCGCTCGCCGACCCGCTCCGCGTAGCCGTGGGGCAGGGCGGCGACGAAGTCGTGGGCGCCGGCGAGCCGCGCCGCCCGCTCGACGGCGGCGAGGTCCGGCGCGTCGAGGCCCAGGGCGATGTTCTCCGCCACGGTGCCGTCCACCAGGAACACCTCCTGCGGGACGTAGCCGATCCGGTTCTGCCAAGCGGGCAGGGTCCCGGCATCGAGGGGGCGGCCGTCCACGGTGATCCGCCCGGCGGTCGGGCTCAGGACGCCTAGGATCAGTCCGGCGAGCGTCGACTTGCCCGAGCCGGTCCGCCCGGCGAGGCCGACCGTGGTGTTGACCGGGATCGTCAGGTCGATCCCGGCGAGGGCCGGACGCCCGGTACCGTAATCGAAGCCGAGACCCTCGAGCCGGATCGCCCGGGCGAAGGGCAGCCTGTCCGCGGTGCGGGGCAGGGGCTCCCGCTCGTCGGCGAGTTCGTCGACGATGACCCGCACCGCCGGCAGGGTGAAGCGCATCAGCGCCACCGAGGTGAAGATGTTCTGGAAGGCCGGCAGCATGCGGTAGCCCGCAAAGGCGAACAGGCCGAGGAGCGGCAGGATCCCGGCGACGTCGAGACCCTGGGCGAGCGCGAACAGCACCACCACGATCACCCCGCCGAAAGCCAGGGCCTCGATGACGAAGCGCGGCATCTGGCCGGTGAGCTGGCTCGCCGCGGTGGCGAGGGCGTAGGCCCGGGCCGGGGCGTCGAACCGAGAGGCGAACGCCTCCGCGCGCCCGTAGAGCTTCAGCTCGGTGAGCGCCCCGAAGGTCTCCTGCACGATCCGGAAGCGGGCCTCGTTGTCGGCGACGGTGCGGCTGCCCAGCCGGGCGAGCCGGGCGCGCATCACGAGGTAGATCCCGACATAGAGTCCGCCGAAGCCGCCCCCGAGGATCAGCGCGAGCTGCGGCGCGTAGGCCAGCAGGAAGGCGATCACCGCGAGTGCCGAACTCGCCCGCGAGGCGAGCACCGTGGCGGGCGTCAGCGCGCCGATCACCAGCCGGTCGGTCTCCGACAGCACGTTCTTGGCAAGCTCGGCGCTGTTGGCTTTCGCGAAGAACAGCCGCTCCCGGTCGAGGTAGCGGAACAGCAGCCGCCGGCTGAAGCCGTAGCCGGCCAGATGGGTGAACCGGAGCTGCGCGTAGGTCAGCCCGGCATTCACCAGCGCGGTGACGAGGATCGCCGTAAGCGCCGCGCCGCCGGTGACCAGCAGGAAGCTGCGCTCGTCGGTCAGGCCGAGGACGCTCCGGGCCTGGGCCAGATAGGGGACCCGGGTCGCCGCCGACGGATCCCCGACCAGCGTCAGGAACGGGATCACCGCGGCGACGCCCACGACCTCCAGCAGCGCCGCCACCGCGAGCCCGAGGGCGATCAGGGCGAGGCGCCGCCGGTCGGCGGCCCGCATGGCCCGGACGAGGTCGATCAGCGCGCGCATGGCGTCGCGGGTGTCAGCGGGACGGCTCGCATGGTCGGCCGGGCTTAAGCGCGCCGTCCCGGCCTGTCCACGCCGGGGCTCAGCCGAGCTTCTTGAGGGAGCCGAGATCCACGTCGCCGTCCTGGCTGGTGAAGGTCAGGGTCTTGGCGGTCCCGTCCGCCTGCGCGACGCCGCCGATCCGGTGGTCGCCGCTGTCGTAGGTCGAGACCTGCCCGTCGCGGTCGATCAGCAGGCGGCGCTTGTCGGGGAAGAAGGCATATTTCATCCCGTTCTGCGCGCCGCTGGTCGCGGGCTCGCCGAGATCCTTCGGCCACCAGGGCTCCATGCCCTTCATCGGTTCCATGGGCTTCATGGGTTCCATAGGCTTCATCGGTTCCATCGGCTTCATCGGTTCCATGGCGCGCACCTCCTGCCGGTCGAGAGACAGGAGGACGCGGCAGGAGAGGAAGGGTTGCATGCGTCCCGCCCGCCGCGGCGGACCTCACAGCGGCGGGAGGCCCGGCGCCGGCCGCTTGCGCACCTGACCGTCGAAGCCGACATGGAGCTGCTGCTCGCGCCCGTCCCGGTCCTTGGCGGCCACCTCCAGATGACGCGGACCGCGGCCCGTGACCCGCACGTCGCTGTAGCCCGCCGCCTGGACCGATGCGGTCAGGGCGGCGGTGTCGAGCTTCGGCCCGAGACCGAGCCGGTCCTTGGCCCAGTCCAGGCTCCCCGTCGGCGGACCGCCCGCCGGCCCGAGCAGCAGCGTGCGCCCGTCCCCGTGGGTCAGGATCCGGGCATGCAGGAAGCCGGTCTCGAAACGGCCCTGCACCGTCACGGTCTCGCCCTTGGCGACGAGGCCGCCGTCCTCGCCCTCGCGACCCGTCTCCACGAGCGCGCGCCCGGTCCCGTCCTGCACCACGAACTTGTTGCCGAAGATCTCCGCGACCTCGCCCTTGATGGCCGTCGCGCCCGAGGGGGCCAGGGCCTGGATCGCCACCGGCGCGACCGGCGTCGGCTGGAACGGCGTTCCCTGCGCCAGGGACAGGCCGACGGCACCGAGCGCCAGCGGCAGCGCCACCGCGCCGACCACCCAGGTCCGTCGCGGGATCGCCTTCGACGCCGGCGCGGCGGCTTCGGGCTCGCGGATCTCCCGCGCGGTCCCGTCGATGGTCTTGTCGTCGCTCATAATCTCATCCTCTGAAAGGGTCCGGATCCGCTCGATCCGATGCCCCTTCGTAAGGCGCCGCCGGCAATCCGGTCTGAACCGCGCGGTTCAGGCCCGGTTAAACGCGCCGCCCTAGAGCGCCTCGTGTGGAACCCGTGCGCGTTCAAAGGCTTGGCAGCGGGCGCTGATGCGGGCCGGCAGCTCGGCGCCCGCGTGGCCGTCCCGGCGGCCCAGGTGAGACAACGGCCCTAAGTCCTGGCGGCGGCAGGGTTCGCGGCCGCGGGTGAAATCAGCCGGATGCCCGGCGCATCGCTCCGGCGGCGGTCGAAACCGGCCATCGGTGGCCAGACGGGGAGATCAGACGCGTGAAGATCCTGCTGGTGGAGGACGACGCGGCCCTCGCGGCGGAGGTCGCCAAGGTCCTGCGCGCCGAGAATTTCGTGCTCGACCACGCCGCCACCGGCGAGGACGCCCAGCATCTCGGCGAGACCGAGGGCTACGATGCCGTCGTGCTCGATCTCGGCCTGCCGAAGGGCGACGGCGTCTCGGTGCTGCGGGCCTGGCGCGGGGCCGGGCGGACCCTGCCGGTGCTGGTGCTCACCGCCCGGGACGGCTGGAGCGACAAGGTCGCGGCCTTCAAGGCGGGGGCGGACGATTACCTCGTCAAGCCGGTCCGGGTGGAGGAGCTGGTGATCCGCCTGCGCGCCCTCGTCCGCCGGTCCCAGGGCGGCGGGGCGAGCCGGATCACTTGCGGCCCCCTGAGCTTCGATCCGGGGCTCGGCGCCTTCGAGCACGAGGGCCTGCCGCTCAAGCTCACCGGCCTGGAATGGCGGGTCCTCTCCTGCCTGATGCTGAACCGCGAGACCGTGGTGCCGCGCCTGCACCTGATCGAGCGGGTCTACGAGGGCGACGCGGACGTGGACTCGAACTCCGTCGAGGTGATCATCACGCGGCTGCGCCGGAAGATCGCGCCGGCCCGGATCGAGAGCGTGCGCGGCCACGGCTACCGCCTGCACGCGGAGCCCGCCTGATGGCGGAGGCGACGCAGCGGCGCTCGCTCCGCACACGCCTGCTGACCGCGGCCCTGGTGCTGGTGCTGGCCGCCCTGGTGGTGGCGGGCCTCGCCATCGGGGTCATCCTGCACCGGTTCGTGCGCGGGCAGCTCGACGGCCGCCTCGACGCGCAGATCGTGGCCCTGCGCGCGGGGCTCGAGGCCGGGATCCTCCCGCAGACGCTCGACGCACCACCCTTCGACCGGCCCGGCCCCGGCTGGGCCTGGGAGGTGCGCCGGGGCCCAGAGACGATTCGCTCCGGCTCCCTGCGGGGCGGCGACATCCGCCTGTCCGACCCCGGTCCGGACGACGATCCGGGCCGGCCGCATCCGGCATCCGGCACGGGGCCGCACGGCGAGCCCCTCATCGCCCGGGTCCTGGTCGTGCCAGGGCCCGAGCCCGCGACGATCGTGGCGGCGGCGCCGGAGGGAGAACTGCGCGGGCCGCTGCGCGAGGCACTGACCAGCCTCGCGGTGGCGCTGGGCATCCTCGGCCTTTGCCTGCTCGCCGGTCTGGCGGTCCAGGTACGCCTCGGCCTCGCGCCGCTGACGCGCCTGCGCGCGGACCTCGCGTCGGTCCGGGCGGGGCGGCGCGAGCGCGTGCCGGCGGACCAGCCCGCCGAGATCGCGCCGGTGGTGGCGGAACTCAACGCCCTCCTCGATCAGAACGCGCAGAACCTCGAACGCGCCCGCGGCCACGTCGCCAACCTCGCCCACGCCCTCAAGACGCCGCTCGCCACCCTGTCGATGGCGCTCGCGGAGCCTGCCCGCGACCCGGACGGGGCCCTGCGCCGGCAGGTGGACGACATGGACCGGCGGGTGCGGCACCACCTCCGGCGCGCCCGGGCCGCGGCCCTGGCGGGATCGGCCCGGGGCCGCACGGCCCTGGCGCCCCGGCTCTCGGACCTGCGGGCTGCGCTCACCCGCATCTATGCCGAGAAGGGCGTGGCGATCGACCTCGACGTCCCAGAGGCCCTGTCGGTCCCCTGCGAGGGCCAGGATCTCGACGAGATGCTCGGCAATCTCGTGGACAATGCCTGCCGCTGGTGCCGGAGCCGCGTGCGGGTCTCCGCGACGGCGCGCGACGGCGGTGTGTCCCTATCGGTGGAGGATGACGGGCCCGGCCTCGACCCGGCGGCGGCCTCCGCCGTCATGGCGCGGGGCCGCCGTCTCGACGAGGGCGTGCCGGGCCACGGCTTCGGGCTGCCGATCACCCTGGAACTCGCCGAACTCTACGGCGGCGGCCTGAACCTCGGACGGTCCGAACTCGGCGGCCTGCGGGCGGACCTGGTTCTCCCGGCCTGACCGGGAACGCTCAGCCCAGCGCCTCCCGCAGGATCGGGCGGATCCGCGGATCGGCGCAATGGGCGACGTTGAAGCGCATGTAGCCGTTCCAGGCATCCGACAGGCTGAACGAGGTTCCCGGCGCCAGCACCATGCCGCGGGCGAGCGCCCGGCGGGCGACATCGGCCCCGTCGCGCCCGTCCGGCAGGCGCATCCACAGGAAGAAGCCGCCCCGGGGCTGCGCCCAGGTCTCCAGGCCGCAGGCGCGCAGCTCCGCGGCGGCCTGCACCATCGCGCCGGCGAGCCGGCGGCGGGTCTCGGCGAGGTGCCGCCGGTAGGCGCCCTCGGTGATGAGCGCATGCACCAGCGCGGCCGTGATGTGTCCGTTGCCGAGGCTGAGAGCCAGCTTGAGGTCGACCAGCGGCTCGACCCAGTCGGCCCGGAGCGCGATCCAGCCGCAGCGCGCCGCCGCCGACAGGGTCTTGGAGAAGCTGCCGATCTGGATCACCCGCTCCAGCCCGTCGAAGCCCGCGAGCCGCGGAGCCGCCTCGGGTTCGAGGTCGCCGAAGATCTCGTCCTCCACGATCAGCGTGTCGTGGGCCTCGCACAGCTTCAGCAGGCGGTGCGCCACGGTGGGCGCGAGGCTCGCCCCCGTCGGGTTCTGGAGGGCGGCGTTGGTCAGGTAGAAGCGCGGCCGGTGCTGCTCCAGCAGCGTCGCGAGCGCCCGCAGGTCCGGCCCCTCCGGCGTGATCGGCACGCCGACCACCGCGACGCGCTGTGCGCGCAGCAGCGCCAGGAAGTTGAAATAGCAGGGATCGTCCACCAGCACGGTGTCGCCGGGCTGGAGCAGGAAGCGGCAGACGAGGTCCAGCGCCTGCGTGGCCGATTCGACCAGCACGATCTGGTCCGGCTCGGCGCCGACGCCCTTCTCGCCGATCTTGCGGGCGATCTGGTGGCGCAGGGGCGCGTAGCCCAGGGGCCGGTCGTAATTGGTCATCTCGGCGAGGTCGGCCCGGGCCACCCGGCGCAAGCCCCGGCGGATCGCCTCGTGGGGCATCCAGGAATCGGGCAACCAGCCGGCCCCGGGCTTCAGCTGATCCGAGCCGGCCTGCTGCGCCTGCCGGGTAATCCAGAGCGGGTCGACGATCCGGTCGAGCCGCGGCCCCATCGCCTGGAGCGAGAGCGGCCGCGTCTTGCCGGCGACGTAGAAGCCAGAGCCCGGCCGCGCCACCACGGCGCCCTCGGCGGCGAGGCGCTCGTAGGCTTCCACGACCGTGGATTTCGAGACGCCCATCGTCTCCGCAAAGGCCCGCACCGACGGGATCCGCACGCCCGGAACCAGCCGCCGCGCCGCGATCCGTTCCCGGATCTCGCCGACCACGGCCTCGACGCGCGTCCCGGGACTTCTGACTGCGACCGCCATCCGTACTGCTCTTTCGTCCGGACAATTCTTCGTAACCGTACCGAAGTGTTCCTGTCGCCGCCAGCCCCGCGGCGCCAGGATCGCCCCGCCCCGGAACGATGGAGGAGGGGATCCATGAACCCATGCATGACCGAAACCGCCACCCTCGAGGCCCGGACCGGGCGGCTCGCCCGGATGGCCGGAACCGTCCTCGCCCTCGCCGCCGAGATCCGCGCCGGCCTGTCGCGGGCGGCCATGAACCGCCGCGTGCTCCACCGCCTGTCGACCCTGTCGGACCGGGAGCTGAAGGATATCGGGTTGACGCGCCAGGACGTGGCGGATGCCTGCGTTCCGGGCACCGGCGACGCGATCCATCGGCTGATCGGCCGCCGCGACGAGCGCCGCCAGGCACGGGGGGCGGCGCGGCGGTGGTGACGCGGCCGCGTGCGGCGTAGGATCCGCCCATGACGCTGCGCGACGGGCTCGCCGCAATCCTGGTGGTCACGATCCTCGGGCTGGCCTTCGTGGCCATCAAGGCCGGCCTCGAGACGGTGCCGCCGCTGATGCTGTGTGCCCTGCGCTTCGGCTTCGCGGCCCTGCCGGCGGCGCTGGTGATCCGGCCGCCCCGGGCCCCCATGGCTCTGGTGGCCGGATTCGGGCTCGCCCTCGGGGTCGGCCAGTTCGGGCTGCTCATGACCGCCATCCGCTTCGGGATGCCGGCCGGGCTGTCGTCGCTGCTGATCCAGGTCCAAGTGCCGCTCACCGTGGCGCTCGCCTGGGCGGTGCAGAAAGAGCGCCCGCGCGGCCTTCAGGTGGTGGGGGGCGGGATCGCGCTCCTCGGCGTCGCCGCGGTGGCGCTCGAGCGGAGCGGGGGCGCCCCGCCGGGCCCATTGCTCCTGGTCGTCGGCGCGGCCCTGTCCTGGGCCTGCGCGAACGTCATCGTGAAGCGGATCGGCCGGGTCGACATGCTGGCGCTGATGGTCTGGGGCAGCCTCGCCACCACGCCGCCGCTGCTGATCCTGTCGCTGATCATCGAGGGACCGGGCGCCCTGGCGGCGCTGGCACATCCGAATTGGGCGGCGGTCGGATCGGTCGCGTTCCAGGCCTACCCGACGACGCTCCTCGCCTTCGGTCTCTGGAACGGGCTCCTGACCCGCTACCCGGCGGCCGCCGTGACGCCCTTCGCCCTGCTGGTGCCGGTGGCCGGCATCCTGAGCACACATCTCGTCCTGGGCGAGCCGCTGAGCGCCGACATCCTGGTCGGTGGCAGCCTCATCCTGGTCGGGATCGCGTTGAGTCTCAGGGGCGGCCGGTCCGCCGTCCGGTCCTCGGGGCGGAACGCCCTCGGCCCCGCGGCGGATGCTCCGCAGCCCTGACGTCAAAGTCGCGCCGCACGCGCCGCGCAGACTTGCCGCTCATGGCAAGCGTCGTCGCTCTTGCGAGATCGGACCGACAAATGTTGAAGAAGGGACGTGGCGCGGGCGACGGGGCTCGAACCCGCGACCTCCGGCGTGACAGGCCGGCACTCTAACCAACTGAGCTACGCCCGCACGGCGTGGTCGCTTCGGAGGGGGCGTTTTGCCCGGCGACGGGGCGGGGTTTATGGGGCGCTTCGGGCCCTGTCAAGCGCATCCGGCGCGGATTCGCATGCGCGTCGCCCCAGGAACGCGGCGAGGCACCCCGACTCGGGGCCTGCGCGCTTCCGCCGTGTTGCGCCAGCGCCGCGCAAGCCCATCTTGGACATGACTGACAAGACGGCTGACAGCGCGCTTTGTGCGACGCGACAAGCCATTGTCACGGGCCGGCGGCTCGACTAAGCCTCCGGCCGCGCGCATCCTGGCATAAGAACAATTCCACGGGCGGATCCGGGTCGGCGTCGCACCGCGGTTTCACTCCTCTCGCGAGGCCCTGGCATGACCGGATTGTTGGCGGATTACCTGCCGCTCATCGTGTTCATCGGCGTGGCGCTGTTCATCGCCACCGCGCTGCTGGTCGTCCCCTTCCTGGTCGCCTTCAAGAGCCCCGATCCCGAGAAGCTTTCGGCCTACGAGTGCGGCTTCAACGCGTTCGACGACGCCCGCATGAAGTTCGACGTGCGCTTCTACCTTGTCGCCATCCTGTTCATCATCTTCGACCTCGAGGTCGCGTTCCTCTTCCCCTGGGCGATCACCTTCGGGGATCTGGGCTGGTTCGGCTTCTGGTCGATGATCGTCTTCCTGGGCGTGTTGACCGTCGGCTTCGTCTACGAGTGGCGCAAGGGCGCCCTCGAATGGGATTGATGCCCCGCCGCTCGCCGCCCGCATTGCATTCCTGAGTCGCCGATGGCCCTGATCACCGACACGAACCGCGCCCTGTCCCGCGCCCCCGCGATCGCGCCCCAGCCGAAGGGGATCATCGATCCCAACACCGGCCGTCCGATCGGCGCGGACGATCCGACCTTCCTGTCGATCAGCGACGAGTTGGCCGATCGGGGCTTCCTGCTGACCACCACGGACGAGCTGATCAACTGGGCCCGCACCGGCTCGCTGATGTGGATGACCTTCGGCCTCGCCTGCTGCGCGGTCGAGATGATGCAGATGTCGATGCCGCGCTACGATTGCGAGCGGTTCGGCTTCGCGCCCCGCGGCTCGCCCCGCCAGTCCGACGTGATGATCGTCGCCGGCACGCTGACCAACAAGATGGCCCCGGCGCTGCGTAAGGTCTACGACCAGATGCCGGAGCCCCGCTACGTCATCTCCATGGGTTCCTGCGCCAACGGCGGCGGCTACTACCACTATTCCTATTCGGTGGTGCGCGGCTGCGACCGGGTGGTGCCGGTGGACATCTACGTGCCCGGCTGCCCGCCCACCGCCGAGGCGCTGCTCTACGGCGTGCTGCTGCTGCAGAAGAAGATCCGCCGGACCGGCACGATCGAGCGCTGAGGAGCGGCCATGACGAACGGCATCTCGATCCTGCCCCATACCCAGCCGGCCTACGGCGCCGATGCCGTCGCGGCCTTGGCCGAGCGGGTCACCGGCGCCCTCGGGCCCGCGGTGGTGTCCCACACCATCGCGTTCGGCGAGCTGACGCTGGTGGTCCAGGCCTCCGACATCGTCTACGCGCTGACCTACCTGCGCGATGATCCGGCCTGCGCCTTCCGCAACTTCATCGACATTTGCGGCGTGGACTACCCGCAGCGCGAGAAGCGCTTCGACGTGGTCTATCACCTGCTCTCCCTGCGCCATAACCTGCGCATCCGGGTGAAGGTGCAGACCGACGAGGTGACCCCCGTCCCGTCGGTGATCGAGGTGTTCCCCGCCGCCAACTGGTACGAGCGCGAGACCTACGACCTCTACGGGATCCTGTTCTCGGGCCATCCCGACCTGCGCCGCCTGCTCACCGATTACGGCTTCGAGGGGCATCCCCTGCGCAAGGACTTCCCGCTGACCGGCTTCGTCGAGGTCCGTTACGACCAGGACCAGGCGCGGGTGGTCTACGAGCCGGTCCAGCTGACGCAGGAATTCCGGAACTTCGACTTCTTGTCCCCGTGGGAAGGCACCGACTACGTGCTGCCGGGCGACGAGAAGACGTCGGCATGAGCCGCGGAGACCGCCCGTGACCGAACACAACATCCGCAACTTCGCGATCAACTTCGGCCCGCAGCATCCGGCGGCGCACGGCGTGCTGCGCCTCGTGCTGGAACTCGACGGCGAGGTGGTCGAACGCGTTGATCCGCATATCGGGCTGCTCCACCGGGGCACCGAGAAGCTCATCGAGTACAAGACCTACCTGCAGGCGACGCCCTATTTCGACCGGCTCGACTACGTGTCGCCGATGAACCAGGAGCACGCCTTCTGCCTGGCGATCGAGAGGCTCGCTGGGATCGAGGTGCCGCGCCGCGCGCAGCTGATCCGCGTGCTGTTCTGCGAGATCGGCCGCCTGCTGTCGCACCTCCTCAACGTCACCACGCAGGCGATGGATGTCGGCGCCCTCACGCCCCCGCTCTGGGGCTTCGAGGAGCGCGAGAAGCTGATGATCTTCTACGAGCGGGCCTCCGGCGCCCGGCTCCACGCCAACTACTTCCGGCCCGGCGGCGTCCACCAGGACCTGCCGCCGAAGCTGATCGACGACATCGACGCGTTCTGCGACCCGTTCCTGCAGGTCGTCCAGGATCTCGACGACCTCGTCATGGCCAACCGCATCTTCAAGCAGCGCAACGTCGATATCGGCATCGTGTCGGTGGACGAGGCGATGGAGTGGGGCTTCTCGGGCGTGATGGTGCGCGGCTCAGGGATTCCCTGGGACCTGCGCAAGGCGCAGCCCTACGAGTGCTACGAGGAGATGGAGTTCGACATCCCCGTCGGAAAGAACGGCGACACCTACGATCGCCAGGTGATCCGCATGGAGGAGATGCGCCAGTCCGTGCGCATCATGAAGCAATGCGTCGCCAAGCTGCGCGAGCCCGCCGGCCAGGGGCCGATCGCCTCGGTCGACGGCAAGTTCGCCCCGCCGCCGCGTCGGGAGATGAAGCGCTCGATGGAGGCGCTCATCCACCACTTCAAGCTCTACACCGAGGGCTTCCACGTGCCCGAGGGCGAGGTCTACGCCGCCGTGGAAGCGCCGAAGGGCGAGTTCGGCGTCTATCTCGTGTCGGATGGAACCAACAAGCCGTATCGCTGCAAGATCCGCGCGCCGGGCTTCGCGCATCTTCAGGCGATGGACTGGATGTGCCGCGGGCACCTGCTGGCCGACGTGTCCTGCGTGCTCGGCACGCTCGACATCGTGTTCGGCGAAGTGGATCGGTAAGTTAGAGCGATGGCAAACCGCAGACTCGCCCCCGCCTCGGAGCAGCCCGAGAGCTTCGCGTTCTCCCCCGAGAACGCCGAGTGGGCCAAGACCCAGATCGCCAAGTACCCGGAAGGCCGTCAGGCCTCCGCGGTGATCTCGCTCCTGTGGCGGGCGCAGGAGCAGAACGGCGGCTGGCTGCCGCGGGCGGCCATCGAGGCGGTGGCGGCCGAGCTCGGCATGCCGAACATCCGCGTGCTGGAGGTGGCCACCTTCTACACGATGTTCGCTCTCGAGCCCGTGGGTCGCTTCTGGATCCAGGTCTGCGGCACGGTGCCGTGCGATTCCTGCGGCGCGCGGGGTCTCAAGGAGATGCTGCAGGCCCGGCTCGGCCCCCCCGGCCACGTCTCGGCGGACGGCACCTTTTCGTGGCTCGAGGTCGAGTGCCTGGGCGCCTGCTGCAACGCGCCGATGGTGCAGATCAACCAGGACTACTACGAGGACCTGACGCCCGAATCCCTCGGCCAGCTGATGGACGACCTCGCCGCCGGACGGCCCGTGAAGGTCGGCTCGCAGACCGGGCGCGTCTCGTCCGAGCCCCAGGGCGCCGTGAACACGCTCACCGACCCGACCCTGTTCGACGGCTCGCGCGTCGGCGCGTGGCGCAAGCGCTTCGAGGAGGCCGGAAAGGTCGAGACGCCGGCCGCCCAGACCGGCGAGGCGGCCTCCGGAACGCAGCAGGCAGCCGAGAACCCGAAGCCGGCGCGGCCCGATGCCGGCCGGCCGATCGAGCGTCCGGCCTCCGACGCGCCGGCCCAGCGCGCCGCCAACGGCGAGACGCCGGTCAAGGCGGAGGATCGCGCCGACGCGGCCGAGCGCGGCCGGTCCACCGCGAAGCACGGCTCCGCCCGGCCGGGCGACGCGGACGTGCTCGATTCGCCGGCCAAGCGTGTCGCCGAGGGCGAGCCCGCCGCCGGCGACCAGGGCCATCAGGACGTGCCGGCGCGCGACGCCGTCCCGCAGCAGCCGGAAGCGTCGGGCGCCAGCGCGGGCGAAGTCGCGGCCGAGGCCGAGGAAGCCCGCATCGCCGGCGCCCTCGCGGCCCTGCCGAAGGATGCGAGCCCGGAGCAGAAGGCCGACGCCGTGGGCAAGCGCCCGCCGGGCCTCGACGCCGCCCGCGCCGGGAAGCCGGACGATCTGACGCGCATCACGGGCGTCGGCCCGGGCAACAGCCAGCGCCTGAACGGGCTCGGCATCTACCATTTCGACCAGATCGCCGCGTGGTCCCGCGACGAGATCACCTGGGTCGGCACCTACCTCGCGTTCCCGGGTCGCATCGACCGGGAGAACTGGGTGGGGCAGGCCAAGGCCCTGTCGGCGCCGGCTCAGTGAGGACCTGACATGCTGTCGGATCAGGATCGCATCTTCACCAACCTCTACGGGCTCCACTCGCCGGGCCTGGACGCCGCCAAGAAGCGTGGCGCCTGGGACGGGACCAAGTTCCTGCTGGAACAGGGCCGCGACTGGATCATCGAGGAGATGAAGGCCTCGGGCCTGCGCGGCCGCGGCGGCGCGGGCTTCCCCACCGGCCTCAAATGGTCGTTCATGCCCAAGAAGTCCGACGGGCGCCCGCACTACCTCGTGGTCAACGCCGACGAGTCGGAGCCGGGCACCTGCAAGGACCGGGAGATCATGCGGCACGACCCGCATCTCCTGATCGAGGGCTGCATGCTGGCCTGCTTCGCGATGAACGCGCATGCCTGCTACGTCTACATCCGCGGCGAGTACGTCGCCGAGAAGCACGCCCTCCAGAAGGCCGTGGACGAGGCCTACGCGGCCCGCCTCGTCGGCCAGTCGAACGTGCACGACTACCCGTTCGACATCTACGTCCACCACGGCGCCGGCGCCTATATCTGCGGCGAGGAGACCGCGCTCATCGAGAGCCTGGAGGGCAAGAAGGGGATGCCGCGGCTGAAGCCGCCGTTCCCGGCCAATATGGGCCTCTACGGCTGCCCCACGACGGTGAACAACGTCGAGTCGATCGCGGTCGCCGGCACGATCCTGCGCCGGGGCGGCGCGTGGTTCGCGGGCCTGGGCGGCAAGAACAACACCGGCACCAAGCTCTTCTGCGTCTCCGGGCACGTCAACAAGCCGTGCAACGTCGAGGAGGAGCTGGGCATCACCTTCCGGGAGCTGATCGACCGTCATTGCGGCGGCATGCGCGGCGGCTGGGACAATCTTTTGTGTTCCATCCCGGGCGGTTCCTCAGTCCCCCTTGTTCCCGCGGAACAAATCATCGACGCGAAGATGGATTTCGACACCCTGCGCAACCTCGGCTCCGGCCTGGGCACGGCAGCGGTGATCGTGCTCGACAAGTCCACCGACATCGTCGCGGCGATCACCCGGATCTCGTACTTCTACAAGCACGAATCCTGCGGCCAGTGCACGCCGTGCCGGGAGGGCACGGGCTGGATGTGGCGGGTGATGCAGCGCATGACCGAGGGCCGCGCCCAGAAGCGCGAGATCGACATGCTGTTCGAGGTGACCAAGCAGATCGAGGGTCACACGATCTGCGCGCTGGGCGACGCGGCGGCCTGGCCGATCCAGGGCCTGATCCGGCACTTCCGCCCCGAGATCGAGAAGCGCATCGACCGCTACACCGCGAACCCGCACAGCGAGCCTGTGCCGATGGCTGCGGAGTAAAGGCGCTATGCCGGTGTCCAACCCACAGCCTCAGCCTGAGATGCCCGCGTCGGCGGGCCTCGCGGGAGGCCTCCCGAGATCGCGAGGCGGGCTGGACATCTCCTTCGAGGCTCGGCTGCGCCTCGCACCTCAGGATGAGGGTGCGGGTGGGATCCGGCCTCGTGCGTTTGGGCCAGTTTACGAGACGATCCGATGACAAAAATCCTCGTCGACGGCACCGAGGTTGACGTCCCCGCCGATTACACGCTGCTCCAGGCCTGCGAGGCCGCGGGGGCCGAGATCCCGCGCTTCTGCTTCCACGAGCGCCTGTCGATCGCCGGCAATTGCCGCATGTGCCTCGTCGAGCTGAAGGGCGCGCCCAAGCCCGTGGCCTCCTGCGCCTACGCGGTGAAGGATTGCCGCCCCGGCCCGAACGGCGAGCCGCCGGAGGTGCTGACCCGCTCGCAGGGGACCAAGAAGGCCCGCGAGGGGGTGATGGAGTTCCTCCTCATCAACCACCCCCTCGACTGCCCGATCTGCGACCAGGGCGGCCATTGCGACCTGCAGGACCAGGCCATGGCCTACGGGGTCGATTCGACCCGCTACACGGAGAACAAGCGGGCGGTCGAGGAGAAGCATATCGGCCCGCTGGTGCGGACCGCGATGAACCGCTGCATCCACTGCACCCGCTGCGTGCGCTTCCTCGCCGAGGTGGCGGGCGTGCCCGACCTCGGCGCCATCGGCCGCGGCGAGGACATGGAGATCACGAGCTACCTCGAGCAGTCGATGGCCTCGGAGCTTCAGGGCAACGTCGCCGATCTCTGCCCGGTCGGCGCGCTCGTGCACCGGCCGCAGAGCTACAACGTCCGGCCGTGGGAGCTGAACAAGACCGAGTCGGTCGACGTGATGGACGCGGTCGGCTCGGCGATCCGCATCGACACCCGCGGCCGCGAGGTCATGCAGATCGAGCCGCGGATCAGCGAGGAGATCAACGAGGAGTGGATCTCCGACAAGACCCGCTACCACATCGACGGGCTGCGGATGCAGCGCCTCGACCGGCCGTACCTGCGCGAGAACGGCCGGCTGCGGCCCGCCTCCTGGGGTGAGGCGTTCCAGGCCATCGCCGCCAAGGTGAAGGGCGCGGATCCGAAGCGCATCGGCGCCGTGGTCGGCGATCTCGCGGGCGTCGAGGAGATGTTCGCGCTCCGCGAGCTGATCAAGAGCCTCGGCACGCCGAACCTCGATTGCCGCCAGACCGATGCCGGGCTCGACCCGGCGCTCGGCCGCGCCTCCTACATCTTCAACCCGACCATTCCGGGCATCGAGGCGGCGGACGCGATCCTGATCGTCGGCGCCAACCCGCGCACCGAGGCCTCGCTGCTCAATGTCCGCATCCGCAAGCGCTGGCGCATGGCGCCGCTGGCGGTGGGCGTGATCGGGGAGCCGGTCGATCTGACCTATCCGAGCCATTATATCGGCGCCAGCCCCGACTCGTTGGCGGCGCTCGCCCGCGGCGAGCACAGCTTCCTCGACGTCCTCAAGGAAGCCAAGGCGCCGCTCGTCCTCGTCGGCGCCCATGCCGAGCCGGGCGTCCTGGCCGCGGCGGCGTCGCTGGCGAAGTCGATCGGCGCGATCTCGGCCGAGTGGAACGGCTTCGGCGTGCTGCACACGGCCGCGGCCCGCGTCGGCGCGCTCGATCTCGGCTTCGTGCCGGGGGAGGGCGGCCTGACCTTCGCGCAGATGCTGGAGCCGGGCGCGCTGGACGTCCTGTTCAACCTCGGCGCCGACGAGCGCGACGTCGCCCCGGGCGCCTTCGTGATCTACCAGGGCAGCCATGGCGACCGCGGCGCCTCCCGCGCCGACGTGATCCTGCCGGGGGCCGCCTACAGCGAGAAGTCGGCGACCTGGGTGAACACGGAAGGCCGGGTCCAGATGGGCAACCGCGCCGCGTTCCCGCCGGGCGACGCCCGCGAGGACTGGGCGATCCTGCGCGCCCTGTCGGACGTCCTCGGCAAGCGCCTGCCCTTCGATTCGCTCACCGCGCTCCGCCAAGCGCTCTATGCCGCCCACCCGCATTTCGCGGCGATCGGCGCCGTGGAGCCGGGCGACGTCGTGGAGGCGGCGGAGAAGCTGATCCGTCTCGGCAGCGCGACCGGCGGGCCGGCCTTCGCTTCGCCCGTGACCGACTTCTACCTCACCAACCCGATCGCCCGCGCCTCGCGGATCCTCGCCGAGTGCTCGCGCCTTGCCCGGGAGCGCGCCGCAGAGGCACAGCCCCTCGCGGCGGCCGAGTAGGAGCCCACCGATGACGTCGCTCGAAATCCTCGGGACCGTGCTCCTGATCGTGCTGAAGAGCTTCGTGCTGCTCTCGGCGCTCCTCGTCTTCATCGCCTATGCGCTGCTCGCCGACCGGAAGATCTGGGCGGCGGTGCAGCTTCGGCGCGGGCCGAACGTGGTCGGACCCTTCGGCCTGTTCCAGTCCTTCGCCGACCTGATCAAGTTCGTGCTCAAGGAGCCGGTGATCCCGGCCGGGGCCAACAAGGCGATCTACCTGCTGGCGCCGCTGGTCTTCGCGATGCTCGCCCTGTCGAGCTGGGCGGTAATTCCGCTCGCCGACGGCTGGGCGATCGCCGACATCAATGTCGGCATCACCTACATCTTCGCGATCTCGTCGCTCGGGGTCTACGGCGTCATCATGGGCGGCTGGGCGTCGAACTCGAAATACGCCTTCCTCGGGGCGCTCCGCTCGGCGGCGCAGATGATCTCCTACGAGGTCTCCCTCGGCTTCGTGATCATCTGCGTGCTGCTCTGCGCCGGCTCGCTCAACCTCTCCCGCATCGTGATGGCGCAGGACACGAGCCTCGGGATCTTCGGCTGGTACTGGCTGTGGCTGTTCCCGATGTTCGTGGTGTTCTTCATCTCGGCGCTCGCCGAGACGAACCGCCCGCCCTTCGACCTGCCGGAGGCCGAATCGGAACTCGTGGCCGGCTACATGGTCGAGTATTCCTCGACCCCGTACCTCCTGTTCATGCTGGGCGAGTACGTCGCCATCATGAGCATGTGCGCGCTCGGAACCATCCTGTTCCTGGGCGGCTGGCTCTCGCCGATCCCCTTCGCGCCCTTCACCTGGGTTCCCGGGGTGATCTGGTTCGTCCTGAAGGCGAGCTTCCTGTTCTTTCTGTTCGCGATGGTGAAATCCATCGTCCCCCGCTACCGCTACGATCAGCTCATGCGCCTCGGCTGGAAGGTCTTCCTGCCGATCTCGCTGGTCTCGGTTGTCGTCGTCGCCTTCGTGCTCAAGCTGACCGGCCTCGCGCCGGGCGCCTGAGCCCACCCGTCGAATCGGAGATCCGGGCATGAAGCTCGATCAGGTCGCCAAGAGCCTTCTGCTGAAAGAGTTCGTGTCGGGGATGGTCCTCGGCATGCGCTACTTCTTCAAGCCGAAGGCCACGATCAACTACCCCTTCGAGATGGGCCATCGCGGCCCGCGCTTCCGGGGTGAGCATGCCCTGCGCCGCTATCCCAACGGCGAGGAGCGCTGCATCGCCTGCAAGCTCTGCGAGGCGATCTGCCCGGCGCAGGCCATCACCATCGAGGCGGGCCCCCGCCGGAATGACGGCACCCGCCGCACGACGCGCTACGACATCGACATGGTGAAGTGCATCTATTGCGGCATGTGCCAGGAGGCCTGCCCGGTGGATGCGATCGTCGAGGGGCCGAATTTCGAGTTCTCGGTCGAGACCCGTGAGGAACTGCTCTACGACAAGCAGAAGCTCCTGCTGAACGGTGACCGTTGGGAACGCGAGATCGCCCGCAACATCGCGATGGACGCACCGTATCGCTGACGCATCGTCCCGAAAGGCGGCCACCTGCTTTCGGAAGAAGGCGGCGCGTTGCAAGGGGATGGCGCATCGTCCCGGTCCCGTTGTCCATGACGATGCGCGAGACATGACGGAGGCGCTGTTGTGCCCCCGCCGACCGGGTTCTATAGACGGGCCGCCCGCTGCGGACCGTTTCAACGCACGGCAGAAGGGGCCGCTCCGGCGGCCGATCCCGATCAGCGCATGACCGCAGCAGCCGCCTTCTTCTACCTGTTCGCGAGCGTCACGGTCGCGTCGGGCTTCATGGTGATCGCCTCGCGCAATCCCGTAGCCTCGGTGCTGTTCCTGATCCTCGCCTTCGTGAACGCCGCCGGGCTGTTCGTCCTGATGGGCGCCGAGTTCCTCGCGATGATCCTCGTGGTCGTCTACGTGGGCGCGGTGGCGGTGCTGTTCCTGTTCGTGGTGATGATGCTCGACGTCGATTTCGCCGAGCTGCGCCAGGGCTTCCAGCAATACCTGCCGATCGGCGGCCTGATCGGGGCGATCTTCCTCGTGGAGCTGTTGCTGGTGGTGGGCTCCTGGAGCATCGATCCGGGCCTCGTCCAGGCGCCCCTCGGCAACGTCGCGTCGGCCGAGAACCTCACCAACGCCCAGGCGCTCGGCCGGGTGCTGTACACCGACTACGCCTACTTCTTTCAGCTCGCCGGCCTGATCCTGCTGGTGGCGATGATCGGCGCCATCGTGCTGACGCTCCGCGACCGGCCGGGCGTGAAGCGCCAGGACATCGCGGTCCAGAACGCCCGCACCCAGGCCATGGCGGTGGAGACCCGCAAGGTCCCGTCGCGCCAGGGTGTCGAGGTCTGATGTCCGCCGGAGGTTTCGAACGATGATCGGCCTGAGCCACTACCTCACCGTCGCGGCGATCCTGTTCACGCTCGGCGTGCTCGGCATCTTCATCAACCGCAAGAACATCATCGTCATCCTGATGTCGATCGAGCTGATCCTGCTCTCGGTCAACATCAACCTCGTCGCCTTCTCGACGCAGCTCAACGACATCACCGGACAGGTCTTCGCCCTGTTCGTGCTGACCGTGGCGGCCGCCGAATCGGCGATCGGCCTCGCCATCCTCGTGGTGTTCTTCCGCAACCGCGGGTCGATCGCGGTGGAAGACGTCAGCATGATGAAGGGCTAGGGCCTTCTTCTTCGCGCGCCCCGAGTGACATCCGGACGCCGCCGCCCCGCGGTCGGCCCGGAGGACGGACTGCAAGAGAGCGATGTATCACGCGATCGTCTTCTTCCCGCTCATCGGCTTCCTGATCGCCGGCCTGTTCGGCCGGTACATCGGGGCGCGGGCCTGTGAGTACATCACCACGTCCTTCCTCGCCTTCACGGCGCTGATCGCCTGGGGCGTGTTCATCGACGGCGGTCCGGCCGAGCGCGTGCAGGTCGCCTCCTGGTTCGCGGCCGGCGACCTCCAGGTCGACTGGGCCTTCAAGGTCGACACCCTGACGCGGGTGATGCTGGTGGTGGTCACCACCGTCTCGACCCTCGTGCATCTCTACTCCGTGGGCTACATGGAGGAGGACCCGCACCGGCCGCGCTTCTTCGCCTACCTGTCGCTGTTCACCTTCGCCATGCTGATGCTGGTGACGGCCGACAACCTCGTGCAGATGTTCTTCGGCTGGGAGGGCGTGGGCCTGGCCTCCTACCTGCTGATCGGCTTCTGGTACGAGAAGCCCTCGGCCAACGCCGCCGCCATGAAGGCGTTCATCGTCAACCGCGTCGGCGATTTCGGCTTCTCGCTGGGCATCTTCCTGACCTTCGTCCTCACCGGCTCGGTGGCGTTCGACGCGATCTTCGACAAGGTCGACGCGATCAAGACGCTCTCCTTCCACTTCCTCGGCTACGACTGGAACGCCCTGACGCTCGCCTGCCTGCTCCTGTTCATGGGCGCCATGGGCAAGTCGGCGCAGTTCCTGCTCCACACGTGGCTGCCCGACGCCATGGAGGGCCCGACCCCGGTCTCGGCGCTGATCCATGCCGCCACCATGGTCACCGCCGGCGTCTTCATGGTCGCCCGCCTGTCGCCGCTCTTCGAGGAAGCGCCGAACGCGCTCATCGTCGTGACGGTGATCGGCGGCATCACGGCGTTCTTCGCGGCGACGATCGGCCTCGTGCAGAACGACATCAAGCGGGTGATCGCCTACTCGACCTGCTCGCAGCTCGGCTACATGTTCGTGGCGCTCGGCGTCGGCGCCTATTCGGCCGGCGTGTTCCACCTGTTCACCCACGCCTTCTTCAAGGCGCTGCTGTTCCTCGGGGCCGGCTCGGTCATCCACGCGATGCACCACGAGCAGGACATGCGGAACATGGGCGGCCTGCGCCGTTACATCCCCTATACCAGCGCCATGATGGCGATCGGCTCCCTCGCGCTGATCGGCTTCCCCTACACGGCCGGCTACTACTCGAAGGACGCGATCATCGAGGCCGCCTACGCCTCGACCCGGCCGGGCCACACGCTCGCCTTCCTGTGCGTCGTGGTGGCGGCGTTCTTCACCTCGTTCTACTCCTGGCGCCTGTTCTTCATGACATTCGAGGGACCGGCCCGCTGGGGTGCGCATGCCGCGCACGACCATCACGACGCTCCCGCGGTGGCGCATTCCACCCTGGCGCACGAGGCCGACGGCCTGCCCGGTCACACCGAGGGCGCGGCCCACGACGACCACGGCCACGACATCGAGCCGGCCCACAGGAGCGACCTCGTCGCCGACGACCATCACGGGCACGGCCACCACGGTGACCACACGCCCCACGAGAGCCCGCTGGTGATGACGATCCCGCTGGCGATCCTCGCCTTCGGCGCGCTGTTCGCCGGGATCATCTTCCACGACCGCTTCATCGGCGAGGGGATGGACGCGTTCTGGGGCCACGCCCTGGCGCATGGGCCGAACAACCACATCATGCACGAGATCCACGAGGTCCCGGCGCTGGTCTCCTACTCCCCGTTGATCATGCTGATCCTCGGCTTCGTCCTGGCCTACTGGATGTACATCCGCCGGCCGGAGCTGCCCGGCGAGCTCGCCGCGCAGCAGCCGTCGCTGTACCGGTTCCTGCTCAACAAGTGGTACTTCGACGAGATCTACGACCGGATCTTCGTCCGCCCGGCCAAGGATTTCGGCCTGTTCCTCTGGAAGCAGGGCGACGGTCGGATCATCGACGGCCTCGGGCCGAACGGCATCGCGGCGCGCGTCGTGGACGTGACCCGCGGCGTGGTCCGGCTCCAGACCGGCTACGTCTACCACTACGCCTTCGTGATGCTCATCGGCGTCGCCGGCCTGATCAGCTGGTACCTGATGTCCGGCCTGCCCAAGGGGGCTCACTGACATGCTCGGCCTCGGCATCCTCTCCGGCCTGCTGATCGTCCCGCTCTGCGGCGCGGCCTTCATCCTGACGCTGAACGGCGACGAGGAATCGGTCGCGCGCAACAGCCGCTGGGCCGCCCTCGCGACGACAATCGTCACCTTCCTGCTCTCCCTGGTGGCCTGGAACCGCTACGACGCCGCCTCGTCGAGCTTCCAGCTGGTGGAGAGCCACGCGTGGCTCACCGAGACGATCCGGTTCAAGCTCGGCGTCGACGGCTTCTCGATGCCGCTGATCCTGCTGACCACCTTCCTGATGCCGTTCTGCATCGGCGCGTCGTGGCACTCGATCCACTTCCGGGTGAAGGAGTATTTCGTCGCCTTCCTCGTCCTCGAGACGACGATGATCGGCGTGTTCGCCTCTCTCGACCTGCTGCTGTTCTACCTGTTCTTCGAGGCCGGCCTGATCCCGATGTTCCTGATCATCGGCATCTGGGGCGGCGCGCGCCGGATCTACGCGAGCTTCAAGTTCTTCCTCTACACCCTGCTCGGCTCGGTGCTGATGCTGCTGGCCGTGATGGCGATGTACTGGCAGGCCGGCACCACCGACATCCCGACCCTGCTGCAGTACCGCTTCCCGGTGCAGATGCAGACATGGCTGTGGCTCGCCTTCTTCGCCTCCTTCGCGGTGAAGATGCCGATGTGGCCGGTCCATACCTGGCTGCCCGACGCCCACGTGGAGGCGCCCACGGCCGGCTCAGTGATCCTGGCCGGCATCCTCCTGAAGATGGGCGGCTACGGCTTCATCCGGATCTCCCTCCCGATGCTGCCGGTGGCGAGCCACGACTTCGCGCCCTTCGTCTTCGCCCTGTCGGTGATCGCGATCATCTTCACGTCGCTCACCGCGATGATGCAGACCGACATCAAGAAGCTGATCGCCTACTCGTCGGTGGCCCATATGGGCTTCGTGACGCTCGGCCTGTTCACCCTGAACGAGCAGGGCATCCAGGGCGCGCTGTTCCTGATGATCTCGCACGGCATCGTGTCGGGGGCGCTCTTCCTCTGCGTCGGCGTGGTCTACGACCGGATGCACACCCGCGAGATCGCCGCCTATGGCGGCCTCGTGAAGCGGATGCCGCTCTACGCGGTGGCCATGCTGATCTTCACCATGGCCAATGTCGGCCTGCCCGGCACCTCCGGCTTCGTGGGCGAGTTCCTGGCGATGCTCGGCGCCTTCAAGGCGAACCCGAATGTGGCCTTCTTCTCGACCTTCGGCATCATCCTGTCGGCAGCCTATGCCCTGTGGCTCTACGCCCGGGTGGTCTACGGCAAGCTGGAGAAGCCCAACCTCCAGGGCATCCTGGATCTGGATACCCGCGAAAAGATCATCCTGGCGCCGCTGGTGGTGCTGACGATCTACTATGGGGTGCACCCGGCTCCCGTGCTCGACGTGTTCGCGCCCTCCACGGATGCGCTGATGGCGAGCATGAAGGCCGCCCTCTCGAACACCCAGACGGCCGCCGCGGCGCTGCCGATCCCGCGCTGAGGCGGACACCATGACAACCGTCCACTCCGTCCTGCCCTCCCTGGCGCCGCTCCTGCCCGAGCTGATCCTCGGCGTCGGCGTCATGGTCCTGATCCTCTACGGCGCCTGGCGCGGCGAACGCTCCGCCGAGACCGTGAGCATCGGCGCCCTGGTCCTGCTCCTCGTCGCCCTGTCGGTGGTGATCTCCCAGCCGGCCCAAGGTCGGGTGACCACCCTGTCGGGCGCGTTCGTGTCGGATGCCTTCTCCAAGGTGATGAAGTCCCTGGTGCTGCTCGGCTCCTCGGCGACGATCCTGCTGGCGCACGACTTCTTCAAGCGCGAGCGCATCGACCGGTTCGAGTTCCCCGTGCTGATCGTGCTCTGCACCATCGGCATGATGGTGATGGTCTCGGCCAACGACCTGATCGCGCTGTATCTCGGCCTCGAGCTTCAGTCGCTCGCCGCATACGTGATCGCCGCCTTCCACCGGGACGACGTCAAGTCCACCGAGGCCGGCCTCAAGTACTTCGTGCTCGGCGCGCTCTCCTCCGGCATGCTGCTCTACGGCGCCTCGCTGGTCTACGGCTTCACCGGCACCGTCTCGTTCCCCGGCATCGTCTCGGCGCTCACCGAGAATGCCGGCTTCGGCATCGTGCTCGGTATCGTGTTCCTGGCGGCCGGCGTGTGCTTCAAGCTGGCGGCCGTGCCGTTCCACATGTGGACGCCCGACGTCTACGAGGGCTCGCCGACCCCGGTGACGGCCTTCTTCGCCTCGGCGCCCAAGATGGCCGCCGTGGCGATGACCGTGCGGGTCTTCATCGGCGCCATGCCGGACGTGACGGCGATCTGGCAGCAGATCTTCATCTTCGTCTCGATCGCGTCGATGGCGCTCGGCTCCTTCGCGGCCATCGGCCAGACGTCGATCAAGCGCCTGATGGCCTACTCGTCGATCGCCAATATCGGCTACGCGCTGATCGGGCTGGCCTCCGGCTCGGAGGAGGGGATCAGCGGGCTCGTCATCTACATGATCATCTACCTCGCGATGACCCTCGGCACCTTCGCGATCATCCTGTCGCTCCGGCGCAGGGAGGTGATGTTCGAGAAGATCGACGATCTGTCCGGTCTGTCGCGGACGCATCCGTGGCTGGCCTTCTGCCTCGCCGCGATGATGTTCTCGCTGGCCGGCATCCCGCCGCTGGCCGGGTTCTTCGCGAAGTTCTACGTCTTCGCCGCCGCGATCAAGGCGGGCCTGGTCACTCTGGCGGTGATCGGCGTCGTCACCAGCGTCGTCGGCGCCTACTACTACCTGCGGCTGGTCAAGATCATGTATTTCGACGAGCCCCGGGAGCCCTACGAGACGATGGCGCCGGGCCTGCGCGTGGTGCTCGCCCTCTCGAGCGTCGTGGTGGTGCTGTTCTTCCTCCTGCCCGGGCCGCTGGTCGGCGCCGCAGGCCGGGCCGCCCGGTCTCTGTTCTAGGACGGCCTTGCCCTACCGACTGGGGTCCGCGGCGCGCGCCGAGGGCCATCGCCTGCATGTCCACGAGACCCTCGGCTCCACCAACACGGAGGCGATGGCTCAGGCGCGCGCGGGCGAGACCGGCCCCCTCTGGGTGGTGACCCACCGTCAGGAGGCGGGCCGCGGCCGGCGCGGCAACAGCTGGGCCTCGCTGCCGGGCAACCTCGCGGCGAGCGTGCTGTGGCCCATCGCCGGGGTTGCGCCAGACCACCTCGCCGAACTCGGCTTCGTGGCCGGCCTCGCGCTGATCGAGGCGCTGGAGGCGACCTGCGGCACCCTGCCGGATACCGGATCCGGCAGCGCCGCCCGATCTCTGCAGCTCAAGTGGCCGAACGACGTCCTGCTCGGCGGCGCTAAGCTCGCCGGCCTGCTTCTGGAGGCCGAGACGCTGCCGGGCGGCCGGCGCGCCGCGGTGATCGGCTTCGGCGTCAACGTCGCGGCGGCCCCGGACGGGCTCGCCGCAATGAGCTTGGCGGCGGCGGGTTACGCCGGGGGCGCCGAGGCGCTACTGGAACATCTCTCGGACCGGATGGCCGCGCAGGCGCGCGCCTGGGACCGGGGACGGAATTTCGCTGACCTGCGCGCGGCTTGGCTCGCGCGGGCCGCGGGTCTCGGAACCGAGATCGCGGTGCGCAGCGGCGGGCACATCCTGCGGGGCGTGTTCGAGACGATCGACGAGGGGGGGCGGCTCGTGATCCTCGCCCCCGATGGGAATCGGCATACCGTGACGGCGGGCGAGGTGCATTTCGGAACGGCCGCGACGGCGGCCTGAGTTTGGACGACGACAGATGGCAATGGGACAGGAGGAGCTGGTCTTCCTGCCGCTCGGCGGCGTGGGCGAGATCGGAATGAATGCGGCGCTCTACGGGTTCGGCCCGGAGAAGAGCCGGAAATGGATCATGGTCGATTGCGGCATGGGCTTCGCAGGCGAAGAGCAGATGCCGGGGGTGGACCTGATGTTCCCCGACCTCTCCTTCATCGAGGAGCGGCGCAAGGATCTGCTGGGGATCTTCATCACCCACGCGCACGAGGACCATATCGGGGCGATCTCGGAGCTGTGGCCCCGGCTCAAGGTCCCGGTCTACGCGACCCGTTTCGCCAAGAACCTGCTGGAGACCCGGCGCCTCTCCGAGCCCGGCGCCCCGAAGGTCGAGCTGCGTGAGGTCAAGCCCGGCCGGCGTGTGACCGTCGGACCGTTCGAGCTCGAGTATGTGCCGGTCTCGCACTCGATCCCGGAATCGAACGCCATCGCGATCCGCACCGCCGCGGGCCTCGTGCTCCACACCGGCGACTGGAAGATCGACCCGACCCCGGTGGCCGGCTCGGTCACCTCGCCGGAGGCGTTCACGGCGCTCGGCGACGAGGGTATCCTCGCCATCGTCTGCGACTCGACCAACGTCGTGCGCGAGGGCTTCTCGCCCAGCGAGAAGACCGTGGCCGAGACCCTCAAGACGCTGATCGCGGACGCCCCCCACCGGGTCGCGGTGACCACCTTCGCGTCGAACGTCGCCCGCATCCGCGCGGTCGCCGAAGCCGCCGTCGCCTGCGGCCGCGAGGTCATCGCAGTCGGCCGCGCCATGGACCGGGTGATCGATGTGGCCCGCGAATGCGGCTACCTCGACGGCCTGCCGGAATTCCGCCGCGCCGATTCCTGGAAGAGTCTGCCGCGGGAGCGGGTCGTGGCCCTGCTCACCGGATCGCAGGGCGAGCCGCGGGCCGCGTTGGCCCGGGTCTCCCGCCGGGACCATCCGGATATCAGCCTCACCGCCGGTGACCAGGTGATCTTCTCCTCGCGCGCCATTCCCGGCAACGAGCGCGATGTCGGGTCGATCATCAACGACCTGATCGAGCAGGGCGTCGAGGTGATCACCGACCGCACCGACCTCGTCCACGTCTCCGGCCACCCGCGCCGGGACGAGATGGTCGAGATGTACAAGTGGACCCGTCCCGGCACGGCGATCCCGGTCCACGGCGAGGCCCTGCACCTCGACGAGCATGCCCGCTTCGCCCGGGCGCAGGGCGTGCAGAACGTGGTCAAGGCCCGCAACGGCAGCCTGATCCGCCTGAGCCCCGGCACGCCGGCGGTGGTCGACCACGTGAAGGCCGGCCGGCTGTTCAAGGACGGCGACGTCTTGATCGACGAGAAGGACCGGGCGATCCCGGAACGGCGCAAGCTCATGCAGGCCGGCCTGGTCTCGGTGGCGATCGCCATCGACGAGGACGGCGTGGTTCTCGGCGAGCCGGCGGTGGACATCATCGGCCTGCCGAACCGCGGCCGGTCCGGCGAGCCGTTGATCGAAACGGTCGTGGATGCGGTCTCCCGCACCCTGTCGGGGATGTCGCGGGGCAAGCTGAAGGACTCGGAGAGCGTCGAGAAGACGGTCGACCGGGCGGTGCGCACCGCGGTCAACGAGGTCTGGGGCAAGAAGCCCGCCTGCCACGTGCAGGTGGTCGAAGTTTAAGTTACGACAACAGACGAACGGACCACGGCAGGTCCGGTCCAGACCCTCATCCTGAGACCCCTGCACAGGGGGTCTCAGGGGCGCCCTCCAGCGGGACGCGCGATCCTTGGCGCGATCCTCGGGGCCTTTCTCGGGGCGTTCCTTGGCGGGCGCCTTCGCGGCGGCCCGCGCAGGCCCCGAGGATGAGGGTGCGCCTGGAAGCAGCGGCCTGCCGATCGGCACGCGAACGGGGAGGAAGCAACATGATCGGCCGTCTCAATCACGTGGCCATCGCCGTACAGGATCTCGACGCCGCCTGCGCGGTCTATCGCGACACGCTCGGCGCCACGATCACCCCGCCGCTCCCGCAGCCGGAGCACGGTGTCACGGTCGTGTTCGTCGAGTTGCCGAACAGCAAGATCGAGCTGATGTCCCCCCTCGGGGAGGGCTCGCCGATCGAAGCCTTCGTGGCCCGCAACCCGGGCGGCGGCATCCACCACGTCTGCTATGAGGTCGACGACATCCTGGCCGCCCGCGACAAGCTCAAGGCCCAGGGCGCCCGGGTCCTCGGCACCGGCGAGCCGCGGATCGGAGCCCACGGCAAGCCGGTCCTGTTCCTTCACCCCAAGGACTTCCTGGGAACCCTGGTCGAGCTGGAGCAGGTGTGAGCCGGATGATGCACAGCCTGGCCCGCTCGACGCCGGTGACCCTGGCGGTGATCACCGTGCTGATCGCCGCCTTCGTGGCCGCGGCGGTGAGCCTGTTCAAGCTGACGGTGGGCGGCGCGATCGCCCTTTACTTCGTGGTCTGGTGGACGCTGCTCTTCGCGGTCCTGCCCCTGCGCAACCAGCCCGAGACGCGGCCCACCCACGTGGTCCCAGGCCAGGATCCCGGCGCTCCGGCGGCGCCGCGGCTGCGCGAGAAGGCCATCTGGACGACGCTGGTCGCAGGGGCCGCCTTCCTGATCGCCCTGGCGGTGTTCCCCCTGGCCGGGCTGTAGGACGGCTCAGAGCCGGGGTTTCTCTGAGCTCGCCGTAAGACAGGCCATGCCCGGGCTCACGTCTCCGGGCGATGCGTGCGGGACGTCATCGGAGGGATAGGCCCGCCGCACGCAGCGGTCTGACGGCGACCATTTGTCTCCCGGGGATCGAAGGGTCGGGACCCGCCCGGCTCTCGGTGCTGAACGGGTCGCCTCCGGCGGCCTTCAGCGCTGTCCCTCGACAAGCGCCCGGTGGACGGGGCAACGCAGCCCGCCGCCAAGAATAAAAAAAGCAAGGCCCGAGGCCTTGCTTTCAAGCTTCAATGGCTCGACCTTTGAATATCCCACGCATTGGCTGCGGAGCGGTCGCTTTTCCTCCCGAGACTCGGACCTTGCGCCACCTCTTCCGGGCGTCGCAAACATCGCCGGACGCTTATAGGAACAACAATTCGTGTTGTCACCGGGTCTGCGAGAAAAATCTGCGCTTTCTTGCCGGCAAATGGGCATACCGCTTTCCGCCTAGGCAGCGGCCCAACCGCGGCCGGGCCGCCGCCTCCGGTTCGCCGCGATTACGCCCCGCCGTGGTCGCGCAGTGCTTGTAATTTGCGTCTCCGGCGTGTTGTGTGCCGGCGCGCCGCGGCTCCTCCCGGCCGATCCTCTTCCAAGACTCTGACGACATGCGTCTCTCCCGCTATTTCATGCCGACCTTGCGCGAGACGCCCAAGGAAGCCGAGATCGTCTCGCATCGGCTGATGCTGCGCGCCGGCCTGGTGCGTCAGGAGTCGGCCGGCATCTACGCGTGGCTGCCGCTCGGCCTGCGGGTGCTGGAGCGGGTCTGCGCGGTGATCCGGCGGGAGCAGGACCGTTCCGGCGCCATCGAGATCCTGATGCCGACGGTGCAATCCGCCGAGCTGTGGCGGGAATCCGGCCGCTACGACGCCTACGGCAAGGAGATGCTGCGCCTGAAGGACCGGCACGAGCGCGAGATGCTCTACGGCCCCACCGCCGAGGAGATGGTCACCGAGATCTTCCGGGCGAGCGTGCGCTCGTACAAGGACCTGCCCAAGAACCTCTACCAGATCTCGTGGAAGTTCCGCGACGAGGTGCGGCCGCGCTTCGGCACGATGCGCTCCCGCGAGTTCCTGATGAAGGACGCCTACTCGTTCGATTTCGACCAGGCCGGCGCCCGCCACGCATACAACCGGATGTTCGTCGCCTACCTGCGCACCTTCGCCGGGCTCGGCCTCAAGGCGATCCCGATGCGCGCCGATACCGGCCCCATCGGCGGCGACCTGTCCCACGAATTCATCATCCTGGCCAAGACCGGCGAGAGCGAGGTCTTCTGCGACAAGGCCTATCTCGACTTCGACATTCCGCCGGAGACCGTGGATTTCGACGACGTCGCCGCCCTCCAGGGCATCGTCGATGCCTGGACCTCGCACTACGCGGCCACCGAGGAGATGCACGAGCCGGAGGCCTTTGCGGAGGTTGCGGAGGACAGCCGCCTCGCGGCACGCGGCATCGAGGTCGGGCACATCTTCTATTTCGGCACCAAGTATTCCGAGCCGATGGGCGCCAAGGTCGCCGGGCCGGACGGGATCGAGCGGCCGGTCCATATGGGCTCCTACGGCATCGGTCCGAGCCGGCTGGTGGCGGCGATCATCGAGGCGAGCCACGACGAGGCCGGCATCATCTGGCCGGATTCGGTCGCGCCGTTCGACGTGGCCCTGATCAATCTGAAGGTCGGCGATGCCGGCACCGATGCCGCCTGCGCGCAGATCCAGTCGGATCTCGAGACCGCCGGCCTGTCGGTGCTCTACGACGACCGCGACGAGCGCCCCGGCGCCAAGTTTGCCACCGCGGACCTGATCGGCCTGCCCTGGCAGGTGATCGTCGGGCCGAAGGGCTTGGCGGAGGGCAAGGTCGAGCTGAAGCGGCGTGCCGGGGGCGAGCGCGAGAGCCTCGCCATCGTCGATCTGCTGGCACGCATCCGGCGCGTCTGAGGCGTGCCGATGGCGGCATCAGCGGCGCTGGACCGGGTCAGGACCTTCGCGGCGTCGTTCCGTGCGGGCACCACTGCCCCGTTCGCGCCGTTCGAGTGGATCCTCGCCGGCCGCTACCTGCGCGCCCGCCGACGGGGCGGCGGCGTCTCGGTGGTGGCGTTCTTCTCGGTGCTGGGCATCGCGCTGGGTGTCGCCACGCTGATCATCGTCCTGTCGGTGATGAACGGCTTCCGGGCGGAGCTGCTCTCGAAGATCGTGGGCATCAACGGTCACCTGTTCGCCACCCCGATCGACCGGCCGTTCAACGATTGGACCGACCTGTCGGAGCGCCTGTCGAAGGTCGCGGGCGTGCGCGCCGCGGTGCCGCTGGTGGAGGGCCAGGCCTTCGCGTCGTCGCAATATGGCGGCTCCGGCGTGATCATCCGCGGCGTGCGGGCCGCCGACCTCGACGCCCTGGCGGCGGTATCCTCGGCGATCCGCGGGGGCACCCTGGAGGGCTTCGACGACGGCACGGGCGTGCTGATCGGCCGGCGGCTCGCCGACACCCTCGGCCTGCAGGCCGGAGATACGATCACGCTGGTGACGCCCAAGGGCTCGTCGACGCCCTTCGGAACGGCGCCCCGGACCAAGAGCTACACGGTCAAGGCGGTGTTCGAGGTCGGCATGACCGAGTTCGACCAGACCTTCGTGTTCATGCCCCTGGCCGAGGCGCAGGCGTTCTTCAACAGGGACGGCGACGTCAGCATGATCGAGATCTATGTCGACGATCCCGATCATGTCGGCGACATGCGCGAGCCCCTGGAGATGGCGGCCGAGCGCCCGATCCTGCTCACCGACTGGCGCCAGCGCAACCGGACCTTCTTCGGGGCCCTGGAGGTGGAGCGGAACGTGATGTTCCTGATCCTCAGCCTGATCGTCGTGGTGGCGACGCTCAACATCGTCTCCGGCCTGATCCTGCTGGTGCGCGACAAGTCGAGCGACATCGCGATCCTGCGGACCATGGGGGCGACGCCCGGCACGATCATGCGGGTGTTCCTCATCAACGGCGCCCTGATCGGCGTCGTCGGAACGCTGAGCGGGCTGGCGCTGGGCGTCCTGATCACCCTGAACATCAAGCCGATCCAGCACGTGCTGTTTCCCGGCGCCTGGGATCCGACCGTGCGATTCCTCGCCGAGATCCCGGCCCAGATGAATCCGAAGGAGATCACCGCCGTGGTGATCACGTCCCTGCTGCTGTCGCTCGCGGCGACGCTGTATCCCTCCTGGCGCGCCGCCCGGCTCGATCCGGTGCAGGCCCTCCGCTACGGCTGACGGGCCGCATCCGATGAGTGAGTCGAGCCAGACAACCGGCGACCAGCCGGTCCCGGCCCTGTTCTTTTCCCGCGTCGAGCGGCGCTATCCCCAGGCCGAAGGTGCCCTGGAGATCCTGCGCGGGGCTGACCTCGCGATCTGGCCGGGGGAACTGGTGGCGCTGGTGGCGCCGTCGGGCGCCGGCAAATCGACCCTGCTGCATCTGGCCGGCCTTCTGGAGCGGCCGGATGGGGGCGAGATCTTTATCGGCGGCCATCCCACCGCGGCGATGGCCGATGCCGAGCGCACCCGTCTGCGGCGCGAGGAGATGGGCTTCGTCTACCAGTTCCATCATCTCCTGCCGGAATTCTCCGCCCTGGAGAACGTGGTGATGCCGCAGCTCATCCGCGGTCTGAAGGGTCCGGAGGCGAAGGCCCGCGCCACGGAACTCCTGAGCTTCCTGGGCCTCAAGGAACGGCTCCCGCACCGCCCGGCCGAGCTGTCGGGCGGCGAGCAGCAGCGCGTCGCCATCGCGCGGGCGGTGGCCAACGGCCCGCGCCTCCTGCTGGCCGACGAGCCCACCGGCAATCTCGACCCCGGGACGGCGGGCCACGTCTTCTCGGTCCTGATGGCGCTGGTCCGCGCCTCGGGCCTCGCCGCTCTGGTCGCAACCCACAACCTCGAGCTGGCCGCCCGGATGGACCGGCGGGTGACCATCCGCGACGGGCTGATCACGCAGCTCGACTGAGTCCGGCGACGCGTCCGCACGGACCGTCCCGTGTGTCCGCGGATCGGCGCGCGCGGCGCCGCGCGCATCGACGCGGACGGGCTCGGCTCAAGATCGCTCCCGGTCAAGGCGGCGGCGGCGGACTTCGTGCGCCCGGACGTCACCCCCCACGCGCCATACGGGCGGTCCTTCAACCCTGCGGTTCGCCCAACCCGCGCCGTCGGCGACGCCCATGCCTGGCTTCACGCGTCCATAAATGCACACGATTTTTAATCCGTCCCGTCGCGTGCGGCGAGTCACGTCGCGGAAGACACCGGCTCCCTATCTTATCATCACGCTAGATAAAACAGAGCCGAACAACCGGCCTGTACTGCGTGATCTCTGGAGCCCTGCCATGAAGACCCGTATCGCCGCCGCCGTCACTGCTCTTGTTCTTGGTGTCGCTCCGATCTCGTCCGCTCTGGCGGAGAACGGCGCGCGCTGGACCGGCTTCGCTCCCTACGAGGTTGAGACGACCGGCTCCCTCGGCCTCGGTGTCCACGACAATCCCAACTACGTGGGCTGCCCGATGAGCTCGGCCGCCGAAGGCAACGCCGATCAGCAGACCCGGCCGGTGAAGCAGTACGGCCAGACCGCCGGCGGTTACCGCTGCTGATCCGACGCGAGGACAGATGAAGCTGAAGGCTCTCTCCTACGTCATGATCGGTGCCTTCGTGAGCGGCCTGCTCATGACGCTCGTCGGCTCGGCCACGACTCTGCTCGGCCAGTAAGCAGACGGCGCCGCCCCCCCCCCCGGGGCGGCGCCGCTCGCGTTCGGGCCGCCCCGCGCGACCGGTGCGGTCAGGGAGCGACGGAGGGGCCGGAACCGGCCTCGGTCGGCATCAGTCTCTCGACGTAGTCGCAGGCGTCGATGATGGCGTCGGAGCTCCCCGCCATCCGTGCCCGGGCCGCCGCGCAGGCCAGCGCCACGACGGGATCGGCGAGCAGCCGGCCCAGCACCCGCGCCGCCCGTGCGGGACGGAAGGCGCGGCGGCTCAGGGTGGCGCCGAGATCGCGGTCCTTCAGCCGCCGCCCCTCGTCGAAATGGTCGAAAGCCACGGGCACCACGAGCTGCGGGATCCCCGCGGCCAAAGCCTGCGCCACCGTGCCGACGCCCCCGTGATGGACCAGGGCCGCGCTGCGCGGCAACAGGGCGCTCAGGGGCGCGTAGGGCAGGTGGATGATCCCGGCCGGAAGCGGCTTCGGGATCTGGCCGCCCTGGGGAGCGAGCAGGACGCCGCGCCGGTTCATCCGCCGGCACAGCCGCACCGCGGTGGCAAAGAAGCCGGCCCCCTGGCGCATGGCCGAGCCGTAGGTGAACACGATCGGCGGGTCGCCCGCCGCGAGGAACGCCTCCAGCTCCGGCGGCATGGCCGCCACGTCGCCGAACCGGTCGACCAGCGGGAAGCCGAGCTGCACCGCCTGACCCGGCCAGTCGGCCTGCGGCTCCGCGTACCAGTCGGGGAACATGAGGAGCATGCCGGTCGGGCTGTTCCACCAGTGACGCAGCCGGTAGACCGGATCGAGGCCGAGGCGGGCCCGCAGGGCGTTGAGCGGCGGCAGCGTGAACGGGCCGACCGCCACCTTGTCGACGCCGAGATTCACGTAGGCCCGCAGGGAGGCCGGCAGGACGCGCGGCAGCGGCAGGCCCGGCAGACGCGGCGGATCGTACCGGCTCTCGATCAGGAACGGCATGACGTGCAGCGTCGCGGTCGGGAGATCATACAGATCCTGCGCGAGCCGGGCGCCCCAACCCAGCGGCGAGGCGACCACCCGCAGGTCGATCCCCCGGGCGCGGGTCGCACCGAGCCACAGGCAGGCCGGCTCGGCCACCTGCAGGGCGTAATCGAACATCGGGCGGAAGCCCTGCTGCGGGTGCCACAGATCCGGCTGGCGGATCACCGCCTCGTAATCCGCGACCGTACCCAGGGGCTGGAAGGCGAGTCCGGCCCGGCGGGCCATCGCCTCGAAGGGCGCCGGGGCCGCCAGCGAGACGCCGTGACCGCGCTTCAGGAGTTCGTGACCCAGCGCGATGAACGGCAGCACGTCACCGTGCGTGCCGACGGCCACGAGGGCGACGTCGAACCGTTCGACCGTCCGGTGCGCGGGAATGGCTTACTCCTTCGAACCCCCCAAGCGGTGACGAGCTCGTCTCGAAGGCGGGGCATGCCAGCCCGCCTGATCCGCATCAAGACACTTTTTACTGTACCGATAAGCGGGCGCCGGTTTGTGGCCCGAACGCCCTTCCATTGGAACAAAACATGAACATACTAGGGCCGGAACACGGGAGGCAGGTCGATGCTGAAGCGGTTGGTCCTGACCGGGATGGTCGAGTTCATGGCGTTCGGGCTGTTGTTCGCGGCGGTCGGCGCCTGGGCGATAGCCTTGGCACCGGTTCGTTAGCCGGATTTTTCCAAGGCGCCCCCGGTTCCTGCGATGGGCGGGTTATGCACAGGCGATCCGCCCGGCGCGGCCGATAATCCACAGGCCTGGCCCGAACTGGTGCTTCCGGGGCACGACCGGTGGATATCGCCTTTCGTCGGCCCGGCACACGTCGACTTGGAGCCGGCGAGCGGGGATGCTGGCCGACCCCGGAACAAGGTCGGCCATGCCACGCCAGCTCAAGGAGGTCGGATTCGTCCACCTCCACGTCCACTCGTCCTATTCCCTGCTCGAAGGGGCGCTGAAGGTCGGCTCCCTGATCAAGGCCGCGGTCGCCGACCGGCAGCCCGCCCTGGCGCTGACCGACACCAACAACCTGTTCGGGGCGCTCGAATTCTCCGAGAAGGCGGCCGGCGAGGGCGTCCAGCCGATCGCCGGCATCCAGCTCTCGGTGGCGTTCGAGGCCGCGGATCCGCACCAGCGCCAAGCGCCGACGCACCATGGCATCGTGCTCCTGGCCCAGGACGAGGCCGGCTACGCCAACCTGCTGCGGCTGGCGAGCCGCGCCTATTTCGACACGGCGCTCGGCGAAGCGCCGCGCCTGGACGCCGCGGCCCTCGTCGGAGCCTCGGAGGGACTGATCGCCCTCACCGGCGGCCTGTCGGGGCCCCTCGATGCCGCCTTCCGGGCCGGGCGGCCGGAACTGGCCCTCGGCCGCCTGCAGCGGCTGAAGGAGGCTTTCGGCGAGGACCGGCTCTACGTCGAGTTGCAGCGCCACGGCCTGCCCGAGGAGGGGCGGGTCGAGACCGCACTTCTCGACCTTGCCGGCCGCCACGGCCTCGGGATCGTCGCCACCAACGAGCCCTACTTCGCCAAGCCCGACGATTACGACGCCCACGATGCCCTGCTGGCCATCGCGGAGGGTCGCGTCGTCTCCGACGAGCGCCGCCGCCGGCTGACGCCGAGCCACGCCTTCAAGACCCGCGCCGAGATGGCCGCGCTGTTCCGCGACCTGCCGGACGCGCTCCAGGCCACCGTCGAGATCGCCATGCGCTGCGCCGTGCGGGCGCGGACCCGCAAGCCGATCCTGCCGAATTTCGGCGCCGTGGCGGCGGGCGAGACGCCCCCCATGGCGGAGGCGCTGGCGGAGGCGGCGGACACGGGCGTGCAGGCGGTCTCGGCCGACGAGCCGACCGAGTTGCGCCGGCAGGCCGAGGCCGGGTTGGAGCTGCGCCTGAAGCAGCACGGCACGGCGCCGGGCTTCTCGGAGGAGGATTACCGCAAGCGCCTCGCCTTCGAACTCGACGTCATCGTGTCGATGAAGTTCCCGGGCTACTTCCTGATCGTCTCGGACTTCATCAAGTGGGCCAAGGACCACGACATCCCCGTCGGTCCGGGCCGCGGCTCCGGCGCCGGCTCGCTGGTGGCGTGGTCGCTGCTGATCACCGACCTCGACCCGCTGCGCTTCGGCCTGCTGTTCGAGCGCTTCCTCAACCCTGAGCGCGTCTCGATGCCGGATTTCGACATCGACTTCTGCGTCGAGGGCCGCGAGCGGGTGATCCGCTACGTGCAGCAGCGCTACGGCGAGGGGCAGGTCGGGCAGATCATCACCTTCGGCACCCTGCTCGCCCGCGGCGTGCTGCGCGATGTCGGCCGCGTGCTGGAGATGCCCTACGGGCAGGTCGACAAGCTGACCAAGCTGGTGCCGCAGAACCCCGCCAACCCGGTGACCCTCGCCCAGGCGATCGAGGGCGAGCCCAAGCTCCAGCAGGCCATGGAGGAGGAGCCCATCGTCGGCCGGCTCATCGACATCGCCAAGAAGCTGGAGGGCCTGCACCGCCACGCCTCGACCCACGCGGCCGGCGTGGTGATCGGCGACCGGCCCCTGGAGGAGCTGGTCCCGCTCTACCGCGACCCGAAGACCGGCATGCGGGTGACCCAGTTCAACATGAAGTGGGTCGAGCAGGCCGGGCTGGTGAAGTTCGACTTCCTGGGCCTCAAAACCCTGACCATGCTGCGCTGCTGCACCGATCTCCTGAAGCAGCGCGGCATCGAGATCGACCTCGCGTCGCTGCCGCTCGACGATCCGAACACCTACGGGCCGATGGGCCGGGGTGAGACGGTCGGCGTGTTCCAGGTGGAATCGGCTGGCATGCGCAAGGCGCTCTGCGAAATGCAGGCCGACCGGCTTGAGGACATCATCGCGCTGGTGGCCCTCTACCGCCCGGGCCCAATGGCCAACATCCCGGTCTATTGCGAGCGCAAGCTCGGCCGCGACGCCGGCAACGAGGCGTCCTGGTACCCGGATCCGAAGCTGGAGCCGATGCTGAAGGAGACCTTCGGCATCATCGTCTACCAGGAACAGGTGATGGAGATCGCCAAGGTCCTGGCGGGCTACTCGCTCGGCGAGGCCGACATGCTCCGGCGCGCCATGGGCAAGAAGATCCGCGCCGAGATGGACGCGCAGCGCGACCGGTTCCTGAAGGGCTGCACCGAGCGCGGGCTGACCAAGGCCAAGGCCAACGAGATCTTCGACCTCTTGGCCAAGTTCGCCGATTACGGCTTCAACAAGAGCCACGCGGCGGCCTACGCGCTGCTGACCTACCAGACCGCCTATCTCAAGGCGAACTTCCCGGTCGAGTTCCTGGCCGCCGCCATGACCCTCGACATCGACAACACCGACAAGCTCGCCGAATTCCGACAGGACGCCCAGCGCCTGAAGATCACGGTGGAGCCGCCCTCGATCAACACCTCCGGCGAGGTGTTCGAGGTGCGCGACGGCAAGATCTTCTACGCGCTCGCCGCCATCAAGGGCGTCGGCCGGGAGGCGGTGCGGGCGCTGGTGGAGGCCCGCGGCGACCGGCCGTTCAAGGACCTGGCCTGCCTCGCCCGCCGCCTCAACCCGCGGCAGATCAACAAGCGCACCCTGGAGAGCCTCGTCCAGGCCGGGGCACTCGACTGCATCGAGCCGGATCGGGCGCGCGCCTTCGCGGCGGTGGAGCCGATGATGAAGCTCGCCGCCAGCGCGGCGGAGGCGGAATCGGCCGGCGTCACCGACATGTTCGGCGGCGTGGTGGCGGACGACGTGTCCCTGCGAATCCCGCCCCACGAGATCTGGCCGATGGCCGACACGTTGAAGCGGGAATACGCGGCGATCGGGTTCTTCATCTCCGGTCATCCGCTGGATGAGTACGGCGACCTGCTCGACAAGCTGCGGGTGCAGAGCTGGACCGATTTCTGCCGCGCGGTGCGGGCCGGGACCTCTAGCGTCGGCCGGGTGGCGGCCTCCGTGCTCGACCGGGCGGAGCGGCGCACCAAGACCGGCAACAAGATGGGCATCGTCACCCTCTCGGACCGGACCGCGCATTTCGAGGCGATCATCTTCTCCGAGGGGCTCGGCCAGTACCGCGACATCCTCGAGCCGGGCCGCCCGCTGGTGCTGCAGCTCCAGGCGAATTTGGAGGGCGAGGATGTCCGCGCCCGGATCCTCACCGCGGAGCCCCTCGACCAGGCGGTGGCCCGCCACCAGAAGGGGATCCGCATCCACCTGAGCGACCCGCGCGGCGTCGCCCCCGTGCAGCAGCGCCTGTCGATGCGCGGCGAGAGCGAGGTGTCGCTGATCCTCAAGCTCGATGGCGGCAGCCGCGAGGTGGAGATCCGGCTGCCCGGCAAATTCCAGGCGACGCCGACGCTCGCCGGCCAGCTCCGGACCGTGCCGGGGGTGGTGCAGGTGGAGGTGAGCTAGAACGGGGCCGCCAGGCAGCCGGTGAGGGCGCCCTTCAGCGCGGCGGCGTCGCTCTCCGCCACCGTGAACACCGCCGTCAGGGCCGGATCGCCGGAGCGCGGGCTCGCCTGCGTCCAGGTGAGCTTGGTGCCGGGCTGGGTGAGCGCCACGGCGAGGCCGCGCAGCGGATCCTCACCGCGGCGGGCGCCCGTCACCGTCAGGGTGAAGCCCGAATCCGCCCCGCTCGCCGCGCCCTGCACGGGCATCCGCATGGAGCGCACGCTGCCGGCACTGGAGACGAGGATGCCGGTGAGCGGCGTCGCGCTGCCGGAGCCTTCGAGCCCGGCGAAGTCGAAGCGCGGCGCCAGCTCGGCGAAGCGCGGCACCGTCAGCGCCGCCGACAGGCCGGTTCCGCCCGGATCGCAGGCGAGGTAAAGGTTCGCCGGACGCTGATCCGTCCCCAGGTCGGCAGTGCCGGTGAGGTTCGCGCCGCCACCGGGCGCCCGGGTGCCGCCGGCGAGCAGCGGCGTCCGCCCGGTGAGGATGTCGGACAGCCTGTCGCCGCGGCTCAGCGGCCCCGCCAGGAGAGCCACGGCGGCGATGCCGACGACCGCCAGAGCTACGCCGATCCGGAGCCGCATCTCATCCTCCACCTGTGGACTTCCCGGGCCGGCGGCATAGACGATCGCGGCCGGCCCGCAACCCTTCCTTCACCACGTCCGCAGGAACCGGGCCGCGATCCCGTCCGTGTGCACCGCAGCAACTCCTTAAAAAGCGATCGATCCTATGCACCGGCGCTCAAGCTTGAGCGTCGCCATGCGCACGAAGATCCTGCTCGCCCTCACCCTGCTGGTCTACGTCACCACCGGCCGCGCCCCCGGGATCCGGGAGCCGCGCAATCCGGATGCCGAGCATGCGGGCGGACGTGTCGCCGTGGTGATGAAGCGGGCCTGGACCTGAACCTCACGCCCCCGGAGCACAGGCCCTGAGCCGCGCGGCCACAAGGGCCTGGAGATTCCAGAGATGGCGGTCGCGGATGCCGAGGCGCTCGCAGGCGTCCACGGTCCGGAACAGGTATTCGGCGCTCGGTCCCTTGTGCCCGCAGGCGGCGGCGATCTTTTCCGCGATTTCGGCGTCCGAGAGGCGGCCGGCGTAGCGGTCGCTGGCGCGGTTGGCCAGGAAGGTCAGCGCCGACACGGTTCCGGTCTCGGTGGCGACCGGCAGCCAGCGGGCGACGTAGCCCCGGCCCCGCATCTCCCGGCGCCAGACCGGCATCAGCGCCTCGCGGATCTCCATCCCGGGCAGGCGGAACACGACGCCCCGGCAGAGGCCGCCGCGGTCCAGCGCCAGGACGAAGCCCGGCCGCTCCGGCGTGCCGCGGAACCGGCGCTGCAGCAGGCAGAACCGGCGGTGGAAGCCGCGCACCGTCCCGATCCGGCGCTCGGCGACCTCGAATTCCGGATTCCACATCAGCGAGCCGTAGGCGAAGACCCAGAGATCGCAGCCCTCGCGCCCGGCGACGATCGCCTCCAAACCCGGGCGCAACTCCGAATCCGACAGCACGTCGAGGGCGCTCGGGTCGTCGGGGACCGGGACGGAATGCGCGCGGGCGATCAGGTCGAGGCTGAGGTCGAGGGTGCGGGCGGGCGCGCAGGGCATGGCCCTCAACGCAGCGGCCTCACGGCTTGTTGCCAAGCGCGTCGAGTTCGGGGAAGGGCCGGGTGCGATGGCCGGTGCAGTCCTCGTCGTCGTCGAGCACCGTGAGCCGGTCGGCCTCGTAGAGCAACGTCACCTTCGGGCGCTCGGGCTTGCCGAAGGTCCGGCCGTACATCCGGCCCGACACGCAGTAGATCACCCGGCCGCCCTCCGCGATCGGCCCGGCGATCCGGCTGCCCTCGAAGCGCACCGGCAGCAGCGAGATCGAACCGAAGGCGACCTGCTTGAGCGCCAGGGCGGCGATCCGCTGGAGGAGGGCCGGGGAGGGCACGTCCTCGGCCGCGGGCTTCGGTTTGCGCGGCCCGGCCTGCGCGCCGGCGGAGGCGAGGGCGAGGGCGAGGGCGAAGATGATGGCAAGAGCGGCGCGGGGCGGCATCGGCCCTCGCTAACCGGCCAAGGCTGCCTGAGGCTGGACAGCGCCGAAGGCTGCGGGTCCCTATATGAGGAGAACGAGCGGCACGCGCCCGTCGCGCGCCGCGCCCCTTTCACCTCACGACGCGACGTTCGATGCAATGGACCGACGACGCCCTGGTGCTCGGCCTGCGCCGGCACGGGGAGACCGGCGTCATCCTGGAGGCGATGACCGAGGCCCATGGACGCCATCTCGGCCTCGTCCATGGCGGACGCTCGCGGCGGATGCAGCCGGTGCTCCAGCCCGGCAACCGGGTCCGGCTGACCTGGCGGGCGCGCCTCGACGAGGGCCTCGGCGCCTACGCGGTGGAGCCCCTCGAGTCGCAGGTCTCCCGGCTGATCGGATCGAGCCTGGCCCTATACGGCATCGGACACCTCGCGGCGCTGCTGCGGCTCCTCCCCGAGCGCGACCCGCATCCGGCGCTCTACGCGGCGGCGGGGATCCTCGTCGAGCACCTCGACGACCCCGCCATCGCGCCGCCCCTGATGGTGCGGTTCGAGTTGGCCATCCTGTCGGAGCTCGGTTTCGGCCTGGACCTGACAGCCTGCGCCGCCACCGGCGGCAACGACGCCCTCGCCTACGTCTCGCCGAAGAGCGGCCGGGCGGTCAGCGCCTCGGCGGGCGAGCCCTATCGGGACCGTCTTCTCGCGCTTCCAACCTTCCTGCTCGCCGGCGGATCCCCGGGTCCGGACGGCGTTGCCCAAGGGTTTACCTTGACGGGGTACTTCCTCGACCGGCACGTCTGGGGCCCGCGGGGCCTCGCGCCGTCCGAGGAGCGGGCGCGATTCGTTGCGCTCGGCCGCGAGGCCGGGTAATGTTCGCGCTATGTTCTAATCGCGCCCGGGTCTGAGCGCGGCTCAACCCGGGCTGTGTCATCCCGTCGTTTCGGGGCCGCGAAGCGGGGCCCGGAATCCAGAATCGCTCGGCCCGCAAGGTTCGTCCGCCTCCTCGGACAGGGTCGGTGGTTCTGGATTCCGGGCTCGCCTTCGGTGCCCCGGACTGACGAACCATCCGGAAAGGCGGCGCTGCCGGTCGGCGGCCCCGCCCTGAGACAGGAGCCGTCATGGGCCAGCCCTTCGAGCCGCCGTCCGGCGACGGGATCGAGAGCGTCGAGCTGAAATCCGCGCTGGAAGAGCGCTACCTCGCCTATGCGCTGTCCACGATCATGCACCGGGCGCTGCCGGATGCCCGCGACGGGCTGAAGCCCGTGCATCGGCGCATCCTCTACGGGATGCGGCTGCTGCGCCTCGACCCCAACACCGCGCACAAGAAATGCGCCAAGATCGTCGGCGACGTGATGGGTGACTTCCACCCGCACGGCGACCAGGCGATCTACGACGCCCTGGTGCGGCTTTCCCAGGACTTCGCCCAGCGCTACCCGCTGGTCGACGGGCAGGGCAATTTCGGCAACATCGATGGCGACGGTCCGGCCGCCTACCGCTACACCGAGGCGCGGCTCACCGAGGTCGCCCGCCTCCTGCTCGACGGGATCGACGAGGACACCGTCGATTTCCGGCCGTCCTACAACGGCGAGAAGGAGGAGCCGATCGTCCTGCCGGCGGCCTTCCCGAACCTGCTCGCCAACGGCAGCCAGGGCATCGCGGTCGGCATGGCGACCTCGATCCCGCCGCACAACGCCGCCGAGCTGTGCGACGCGGCGCTCTACCTGATCAACCATCCCGAGGCGACGTCCGGGCAGCTCGCGAAGTTCGTGCAGGGGCCGGACTTCCCGACCGGCGGCATCCTGGTGGATTCGGCCGAGTCGATCGCCGAGGCCTACCGCACCGGCCGCGGTGCCTTCCGGGTCCGCGCCCGCTGGACCAAGGAGGATCTCGGCCGCGGCACCTGGAACATCGTCGTCACCGAGATCCCCTACGGTATCCCGAAGGGCCGGCTGATCGAGAAGATGGCCGAGCTGCTGCAGGAGAAGAAGCTGCCGCTGCTCGCCGACGTGCGGGATGAATCCGCCGAGGACGTGCGTGTCGTGCTGGAGCCGCGCTCGCGCACGGTGGATCCGGTGATCCTGATGGAATCGCTGTTCCGGCTCACCGAGCTGGAGGCGCGGATCCCGCTCAACCTCAACGTCCTGGTCGGCGGCCTCGTGCCGAAGGTGATCGGGCTCGCCGAGTGCCTGCGGGAATGGGTCGACCACCGCCGCGTCGTCCTGCAGCGCCGCTCGCGCTACCGCCTCGGCCAGATCGACCGCCGCCTGGAGATCCTGGGCGGGTTGCTCATCGTCTATCTCGACCTCGACGAGGTGATCCGCATCATCCGCGAGGAGGACGAGCCGAAGGCCGCCCTGATGGCCCGTTTCGAGCTGACCGAGATCCAGGCCAACGCCATCCTCGACACCCGCCTGCGCAGCTTGCGCAAGCTGGAGGAGATGGAGTTGAAGCGCGAGTTCGACGCGCTCACCGCCGAGAAGGCCGAGATCGACGCCCTGCTCGCCTCCGAGCCGGCGCAGTGGAAGACGATCCAGGCGCAGATCCGCGCCGTGAAGAAGACCTTCGGGCCCGAGACCAAGCTCGGCAAGCGCCGCACGACGCTGGCGAGCCCCCCGGATGTCGGCGGCATCGACTTCACCGCCGCCCTGGTCGAGCGCGAGCCGATCACCGTGATCGTCTCCACCAAGGGCTGGATCCGGGCGCTCAAGGGCCACGTCGCCGACCTCTCGGGCGTTGCGTTCAAGGGCGACGACACCCTGAAGATCGCCTTCCCCACCGAGACCACGCAGAAGATCCTGCTGCTCGCCACGAACGGCAAGGTGTTCACGCTGGAAGCCTCGAAGCTGCCGGGCGGGCGCGGCTTCGGCGACCCGGTGCGGCTGATGGCCGACCTCGACGACGGCACCGAGATCGTGGCGGCGCTGCCCTACCGGCCCGAGACCAAGCTGCTGATCGCGGGCTCGGACGGGCGCGGCTTCGTGGCGCCCGCCGACGCGCTGGTGGCCAACACCCGCAAGGGCAAGAACGTTCTGGGCCTCGACGGCGACGCCACCGCGGCGGTGCTGGTGCCGGCCGAGGGCGACCACGTCGCGGTGGTCAACACGGAAAAGCTGCTGCTGATCTTCCCGATCTCCGAGGTGGCCGAACTCGCCCGCGGCAAGGGCGTGCGCCTCCAGCGCTGCCGCAGCGGCGGGCTGCTCGACGCGCACGTGTTCAAGCTGGCGGACGGCCTGCCCTGGCAGGACGGCTCACCGGAGGGCCGGCTCGCCAACGCGTCGGTGCTGGAGAAGTGGCTCGGCCACCGCGCCGAGGTCGGGCTGATGATGGCGCGCAGCTTCCCGAAATTCGAGCGGTTCGGGCGCTGAAGGGGGGCCGACTGAAAGAGGACGGCCATACGCACGTCCGTTCATGTAGGCGCGACAGGCTCCCTCTCCCGTTCGGGAGAGGGTTGGGGTGAGGGTCGAGAAGGATCAGAATAGAGCCCGCCATCGACGCGCGTTTGGGTCGCGCCTCTTCCGGATCGTTCTCATCCCTGTCCCTCTCCCGCTCGGGAGAGGGGAACCGCGCCTCGTTCGGAGACGGTCTCAGCGCGAACGCTGATCGAGCCAGAGCGCGCCAAGGGCCACCACGCCGCCGATCGGAACCGCCAGAAGAAGGAGCTGGGCTGTCGTCACGGGCAGAGGGTCCGTGGTGCTTGCCACCCGCCCCCTGTAGGGCGCCATCCATGGCCCCACAACGACCATGGGGGCACCGGGTCGACCAGCCCCTCCGTCATCGCGAGCACAGCGAAGTGACTCAGGGCTACGCGGCATACGTTAGCGTGGTGCCGACTGGATTGCTTCGCTCCGCTCGCAACGACGACGGCGCTGACATCAGGGAAGGCGATCACCGCCCCTTCACGGTCGCCTCGTCCGCCGCCCAGAGGTGCTGCGCCGCGTAGGCCCGGAACGGGCGCCACGCCTCGGCCCGGGCCAGGAGCGCCGCCGGGCTTGGACGCCCGGTGCGGCTCTCCAGCGCCCGCAGCAGGCCGACATCGCCCACCGGCAGGGCGTCGGGCAGCTTGAGCGCCCGCATGGCGATGTACTGCGCCGTCCAGGGACCGATCCCGCGGATCGCCGTGAAGCGGAGCACCGCGGCCTCCAACGACTCCGCCGGGGCGAACAGGTCCGGATCGGCCAAAGCCGCCGCGGCCAGCGCTCGGATCGCCGCGCCGCGGGCCCGCGGCATGTTGAGCGCCAGGGCGATATCCGCCTCGGCCAGATCCGCCGGCGTGGGAAAGACGTGGGTCAGCCCGCCCATCGGCTCCGCGAGGGGCGTCCCGAACGCCGCCACCAGCTTGCCCGCGAGCCCGATTGCGGCCGCCACAGAGACCTGCTGACCGAGGATCGCCCGGCAGCCGGTCTCGAACGGGTCCCAGGCCCCGGGGAGGCGCAATCCCGGCCGCGCGGCGACGAGCGGGGCCAGGACCGGATCGCCGACAAGGCAGGCCGCGATGGCGCCGGGATCGGCGTCGCAGTCGAAGAGGCGGCGCAGGCGCCCCGCGACCGCCTCGGCGTGCCCGGCCTCGACGCCGCGCAGCGCGACGTGCAGGCAATCCGCGCCGGGCGCCACCGTCAGGAGCCCGTGCCGCCCCGCGATGCTGATCGTGCGGGCGTAGGCCGCCACGGGATCGGCCGCCTCGACGCCCGGGATCGCCCGCTTGGCGAGGAACGCGCGGATCGCCGCCCAGTGGTAGGGCGGCCGGACGGGCAGGCGGCGTTCGATCGCCCCCGCAAACACGAAGGGCGGCCTCTCGGCCGCCCCGTCGCTCGCGTCACAGGACAGGTGCTCCTGCCTCAGCCGCGCTGGTCGACCGGCACGTAGTCGCGCTGGGTCGGACCGACGTAGAGCTGGCGGGGACGGCCGATCTTCTGCGACGGATCCTCGATCATCTCGGCCCACTGGGCGATCCAGCCGACCGTGCGGGCCACGGCGAACAGCACCGTGAACATGTCGGTCGGGAAGCCCATCGCCTTGAGGGTGATGCCCGAGTAGAAATCGATGTTCGGGTAGAGCTTCTTCTCGATGAAGTACTCGTCCTTGAGGGCGATCTGCTCCAGCTCCATGGCGACGTGGAGCAGCGGATCGTCGGTCTTGCCGAGCTCCTTCAGCACCTGATGGGTGGTGCTCTGCATGATCCGGGCGCGCGGGTCGTAGTTCTTGTAGACCCGGTGGCCGAAGCCCATCAGGCGGAACGGGTCGTTCTTGTCCTTGGCCTTGGCGACGTACTTGCCGACGTTCTCCGGGGTGCCGATCTCCATCAGCATCTTGAGCGCCGCCTCGTTGGCGCCGCCATGGGCCGGGCCCCACAGGCAGGCGATGCCGGCCGCGATGCATGCGAAGGGGTTGGCGCCCGAGGAGCCGGCGAGCCGCACGGTCGAGGTCGAGGCGTTCTGCTCGTGGTCGGCGTGCAGGATGAAGATCTTGTCGAGCGCCCGGGCGAAGACCGGGTTCACCTCGTACTCCTCGCACGGCACCGCGTAGCACATACGCAGGAAGTTCGAGGTATAGTCGAGGTCGTTCTTCGGGTACACGAACGGCTGGCCGATCGAGTACTTGTAGGCCATCGCGGCGAGCGTCGGCATCTTGGCGATCATGCGGATCGACGCGATCAGCCGCTGGCTCTCGTCCGTGATGTCGGTCGAGTCGTGGTAGAAGGCCGAGAGGGCGCCCACCGAGGCGACCATCACGGCCATCGGGTGCGCGTCGCGGCGGAAGCCGGTGAAGAACCGGTTCATCTGGTCGTGCACCATGGTGTGGCGCGTGACCCGGTACTCGAAATCGGCCCGCTGGGCGGCGGTCGGCAGGGCGCCGAACAGCATCAGGTAGCAGGTCTCGAGGAAGTCGCCCTTCTCGGCGAGCTGCTCGATCGGGTAGCCGCGATAGAGCAGCACGCCCTCGTCGCCGTCGATATAGGTGATCTTCGATTCGCAGGACGCCGTCGAGGTGAAGCCCGGGTCGAAGGTGAAGGCGCCGGTCTGGGCGTAGAGTTTGCCGATATCGATCACGTCCGGCCCGATCGTGCCGGATTTCACCGGCAGCTCGATCGACTTGCCGTCCACGGTGATGGTGCTGGGTGCGCTCATGGATCGTGGACCCTTCTCTGGCGACGTGGCGGATGCCGGGCTCGGGCTGCCCGAGTCGGTCCCGGGGGCCTGAGCACACGCATTATGCTGCGGGTGCTCACAGGCATGGGTTACCCAAACGGCAATGCAGCAGCAACGGGGTCGGTGACAACCCGACCCCGACGCCAAGCAAATTCCACCAAGCGCAATTCGAGCCGGGGCCGGCAGTTCCCCGGCTACGCCCGGTGGCTTCAGACCTGCGGCACCTGATCGCCCAGGCGGGCGAGGGTTTCCTCCCGGCCGAGCACCGCCATCACGTCGAACAGGGGCGGGGAGGTGGTGCGGCCGGTCAGCGCCGCGCGCAGGGGCTGGGCCACCTGCCCGAGCTTGCAGCCGGCGTCCTCCGCGTACTGGCGAACCGCACCCTCGGTCGAGGCCGCATTCCAGTCCGGCAGCGCCTCGAGCACCGGCCGCACCCCGGCGAGCCGGGCGCGGCCCTCGTCGGAGAGGAGGGCGCGGGCCTTGTCGTCCAGCGCCAGCGGCCGCTGGGCGTAGAGGTAATAGGCGCTGTCGAGGAGCTCGATCAGCGTCTTGGCCCGCTCCTTCAGGCCCGGCATGGCCTGGGTGAGCTTGTCCTTGAGGTCGGGCTGCAGCGGCGCCGACAGGCCGCGTCCGGGACCGACATTGGGCAGGATCGTCTCGATCGCCGCGACGAGATCGGCATCGGTGCTGGTGCGGATGTAGAGGCCGTTGAGGTTGGCGAGCTTGGCGAAGTCGAACCGCGCCGCGGAGCGCCCCACCGCGCCGAGGTCGAAGGCCGCGACCATCTCCTCGGTGGAGAAGACCTCCTGGTCGCCGTGGCTCCAGCCGAGCCGCACGAGGTAGTTGCGCAGGGCCGCCGGCAGGTAGCCGAGATCGCGATAGGCCTCGACGCCGAGCGCCCCGTGGCGCTTCGAGAGCTTGGCTCCGTCCGCCCCGTGGATCAGCGGGATATGGGCCATCCGGGGAATGTCCCAGCCCAAGGCGGAAAAGATCTGGCTCTGGCGCGCCGCGTTGGTGAGGTGGTCGTCGCCGCGGATGATCTGCGTGACGCCCATGTCGTGGTCGTCGACCACCACGGCCAGCATGTAGGTCGGCGTCCCGTCCGAACGCAGCAGGACGAGGTCGTCGAGGTCCTTGTTGGCCCAGGTCACGCGGCCCTGGACGGCGTCCTCGACGACGGTCTCGCCCTCGGTCGGCGCGCGCAGGCGGATCACCGGCTTGACCCCGGCGGGGGCCTCGGACGGGTCGCGGTCGCGCCAGCGGCCGTCGTAGCGGGGGGCGCGGCCCTCGGCCCGGGCGGTCTCCCGCATCGAGGTCAGCTCCTCGGCGGTGGCATAGCAATGGTAGGCACGGCCGGCCGCCAGCAGCTCCTCGGCCACGGCCCGGTGGCGCTCGGCCCGGGCGAACTGGAACACCACGTCCCCGTCCCAGTCGAGGCCGAGCCAGGACAGGCCGTCGAGGATCGCGTCGATCGCGCCCTTGGTGGAGCGCTCCCGGTCGGTATCCTCGATGCGCAGCAGCATCTTGCCGCCGGTGTGGCGGGCGTAGAGCCAGTTGAACAACGCCGTGCGGGCCCCGCCGATATGCAGGTAGCCGGTGGGCGAGGGGGCGAAGCGCGTGACGACGGCTGAGGACATCGGTCCGGTATGTTCCGGGGCTGGTCGCGGACGGAGCGCGACGGACGGCGAAGGGGCGGCGGAGCGGCGAGGGGCTCGACAGGGCGCCCGTAGCACGAAGCACCGGCTGTAGCACGAGCCGGAGGATGCGTTAAGAATCGCCCGCAGAATCGCCCGGCCCCGAGACAGGTCGCGCGGAACGGGGCGGCGGCGATGCGGCGGATCGGCGCGAGGCTGGCGGGCGGCGCGGTGGCGCTGGCCGGCCCCCGCGCGACCGCCCTCCCGGTCATCCGCCACTGGGTGGCCGAAGGCCTTGCCCGGGACGCCGAGCAGCGCCGGCTGTTCCCCTGGCTGGCGGTGGCCTTCGGCGGGGGGATCCTGGTCTATTTCGCGGCGACCGACGGCGCGCCGAGCCTGGCCGCGCCCCTTGTCGCCGCCGCCCTTGCCCTGGCGCCGATCCCGCTCCTCGGCGCGCGCCCTGCGGCGCTGGCGGCGGTGCTCGCGGTGGCGGCCGCGTTCCTCGGCTTCGCGGCGGCGGCCTGGCGGGTCTCGGAGGTCGCCGCCCCGGTCCTCCCCCGCACCACCATCGGCCCCCTCATCGGAACGGTCGAAGCCCTGGACGAGCGCGAGGTCGGCGCCCGGCTGCTGATCCGGGTGGAGAGCTTCGCCGGCCTTGCGCCGGAGGCGCGGCCCGCCCGGGTGCGGGTGTCATTCCGCAAGACGCCGACCCCGCTTCCCGGGGACGTCGTCGCCGCCACCGCCCGGTTGTTGCCTCCCCCGGAGGCGGCCCGGCCCGGAGGCTACGATTTCGCCCGAGACGCCTACTTCCAGGGGATCGGCGCGGTGGGCTCGCTGGTCGGGGCGGTCACGATCCGGGCGCCGACCGAGCCGCCGCCCCTCCGCCTGCGGCTCGCCGCCACGCTCGACGCGGCCCGGAACGGGCTCACCCGCCGGATCGCGGAGGCCGCCGGCGGCCAGGCGGGCGCGGTGGCGGCGGCCCTGGTGACCGGCAAGCGCGGCCTCATCGGCCCGGCGACCAACGATGCGCTGCGCGCCGCCGGGATCTACCACGTTGTGTCGATCTCGGGCCTCCACATGGTGCTGGCCGCCGGCGTGGTGTTCTGGCTGGTGCGGGCGCTGCTCGCGCTGGTCCCCCATTGCGCGCTCCTCTGGCCGATCAAGAAGATCGCGGCCGGCTTCGCCATGGTCGGCGTCACCGCCTACTGCGCCTTCTCGGGCTGGGACATCGCCGCCGAGCGCTCGCTGATCATGACCCTGATCATGCTGGGCGCGATCCTGGTGGACCGGCCCGCCCTGTCCATGCGCAACCTCGCCCTCGCGGCGCTGATCGCCCTGGCCCGGGAGCCGGAGGGCCTGCTCGGCCCGAGCTTCCAGATGTCCTTCGGCGCCGTGGCCGGGCTGATCGCCTGCGCGCGGCTGATCGACGGGCGGCTGTTCGTGCGCCACGGGGCGGGCCGGCTCGGTCGGCTCGTCGGCAGCGGCCTCTCGGCGGTCACCGGGACCCTGGCCACGACCCTGGTGGCGCAGGTCGCGACCGCGCCCTTCGCCACCTACCATTTCCAGACGATCCAGCCCTTCGGCCTCGTCGGCAACGCCCTGACCCTGCCGCTCGTCTCCCTCGTGGTGATGCCCTCCGCGGTGATCGGGATCCTCGCCTATCCCTTCGCCCTCGACCGCCCGATCTGGTGGCTGATGGGTCAGGCGGTGGGGGGCATGCTCGCCGTCTCCCATTGGATCGCCGGGTTCGAGCGGGCCATCGTGGTCGTACCGGCCTTCGGCACCGCGGCGCTGTTCCTGCTGACCGCGGGCCTGCTGCTCGCGACGTTACCGGCCTCCCGCCTGCGCTGGCTCGCCGTGCCGCCGATCCTGCTCGGACTCGTCGTCGCGGCCCGACCCGACCGCTACGACCTCTATGTCGATCGGCAGGGTGCGGGGGCCGCGGTGCGGGGGCCGGACGGACGGCTCGCGGCCCTCGGCAGCCCGTCCGGCTTCGTTCTCGAACAATGGCTGAAGGCGGACGGCGACGGACGGGGAGCCGGGGCACTGATCGTCCGATCGGGCAGCGGCCGCTGTGACCGGCTCGGATGCACCGCGCGCCTGCCGGACGGACGGGCGGTCGCCCTGGTCCGGGACCGGCGGGCCTTCCCGGAGGATTGCGCCCGCGCCGCGGTGCTGATCACGGGCCTCGTGGCCCCACCGTCCTGCACCGGCCCCCTGGTGATCGACCGGCGCGTCCTGGCCGCCCAGGGCGCCGTCGCCCTCAGGTCCGACGGCGAGAGCTTCGTCGCCCGTCACGCCCGGGCCGATGGCCGCGCCGTGCCCTGGCGACCACGCTCGGAACACGGGCCGGGATCACCACAACCGGTCACCGCGCCCTCCGCGGAGGCCCGCGCCTCTGACGACGGGGCGACAACGCCTCCGGAAACCGATGCGTCGGGCGGGGACCTCGCCCCCGGCAACGCGCCGGCCGAGCCGCTTCAGTAGCGGCGGACGAGGCTGACGAGGCGGCCCTGGATCCGGACCCGGTCCGGCCCGAGGACGCGCGTCTCGTAGGCCGGGTTGGCGGCCTCCAGGGCGATCGAGGAGCCGCGGCGGCGCAGACGCTTGAGCGTCGCCTCCTCGTCGTCGATCAGCGCCACGATGATGTCGCCGGTATTGGCCGTGTCCTGCTTGCGGATCACCACGAGGTCGCCGTCGAGGATGCCGGCCTCGACCATCGAGTCGCCGCGCACCTCCAGGGCATAGTGCTCGCCGCCGGCCACGAAATCCGGCGACAGGGTGATGGCATGGCTCTGGTTCTGGATCGCCGAGACCGGCGTACCGGCGGCGATCCGGCCCATCACCGGGATCGAAATGGCACGACCGGCGTCGTCGATCATCCGCGTGCTGGCCGGGGCCGGCGGATGCTTGGACTTGCCGCCCTCGACCACGCTCGGGGTGAAACGGCGCGGCTCGGCCGGGGCCGAAGATGGGGCCGAAGATGGGACCGTCTGGCTCAGGCTCTCGGGAATGCGGATCACCTCGATGGCGCGCGCCCGATTCGGCAGGCGCCGGAGGAAGCCGCGCTCCTCCAGGGCCGTGATCAGCCGGTGGATGCCGGATTTCGACTTGAGGTCGAGGGCGTCCTTCATCTCGTCGAAGGACGGCGGGACGCCGCATTCCTGCATCCGGCTCTGGATGAAACGCAGGAGGTCCAGCTGCTTGCGCGTGAGCATCGAAGGGGGACTCGCGGCTTGGCAGACCGCCCCGTGACGGTCTCTGAAACAAATCACGAACAGGTTAAACGTTCCGCAAGTGTTCCGCAAGGGCGGCACCGCTACGCTTGGCGCGTCGCTCCGCGCTCGCGGGAGCAAGGTCGAGAAACGCATTGACGGCGCAAGCGGAGCCGTTTCAATGCACCGCGGCGCCCCGCCGGGAAGGCGGCGGATCCGGGCCGCGGGCTGGGACCCTCTTGGGATGACGAGGATGCGACGACCCGCAGCTCTGCTGCCCCTCGGCCTCGCCGCCCTCGGCCTCGCCGGCTGCACCACCGGGTTCTCCTACATCTCGCGGAACTACGTGGCGCTCACCCCCCAGGTGGTGACGATCGGCTGCAAGGAGCCCTACGAGGTCTACGACAACCGGCAGATGCGCCGGATGCTGATCGTCTCGAACGCCCTGCGCGAATATACCGGCTGCAACCTGAGCGAGGCCCGGATCGATCCGGAGCCGGACGCCACCCGGGTGAAGCGCTTCCGCACCGCCGCTCGGGCCTATCTCGACGAGACCGTGCGCGAGGATTGCCGGATCACCGGCGAGACCGTGTTCGATCCGCTGAAGACCGAGTTCGCCTACGCCTGCGACACGCCGATCGAGAAGCGTGGCACCGTGGTCCCCCGCCTGCCGGGCCGCAATCCCGGTCTGGCCCGCTGACCGACCGGCGGCGCGCCGTCAGGCGCCCGGCTTCGGGAAGGTCCGTTCCGCCGCGTCGCCGGCGGCGGCGAGCAGGGCGCGGGCGAAGGCCCGGGCTTCCGCCCGGTCGAGAACGATCGCGGCGGTGACCGGCGCGCCGCCGAGGTCGGCCAGGGCGAGTTCCAGGCGCACCCCGTCGGGCACGGCGGTCGCCTGCAGGCTCCAGCCGGAGCCCCGATCCGTGCTCTCCGCCATCACATGTCCCTCCCGCCTGCCCCGGGAAAACGCCGCAGGCGCCCGCCGGAACCGGCCGTGCGCGGGACTGTTCCCGAGCCGTGCCCAGCGCTTCCCTGCCTCGCCTGTCCGCTTACCTCAAGGCCGCAGGCCCCGGACTCGTGGTGATGCTGGCCGATACGGATGTCGGAAGCCTCATCACGGCGGCCCAGAGCGGGGCGCGTTGGGGCTATTCGCTCCTGCTCCTCCAGATCCTGCTGGTGCCGATCCTGTACGTCGTCCAGGAGCTGACGGTGCGGCTCGGGACCGCCACCGGACGCGGCCACGGCGCGTTGATCCGGGAGCGCTACGGGCCGGTCTGGGCCTGGATCTCGTACGGCGGCCTCGTGGTCGCCGGCATCGGCGCCATCGTCACGGAATTCTCCGGCATCGCCGGCATCGGGGACCTGTTCGGGGTGCCGCGGCTCGTGAGCCTCGGCCTGCCGGCCTGCCTGCTCCTGGGGCTCGTCTTCACCGGCAGCTACCGGCGCGTCGAGGTCGTGGCGATCGTGGTCGGCCTATTCGAGCTGGTCTTCGTTGGGCTCGCCGTAGCGGCGCGGCCGAACCTGCCCGAGATCGTCGCCTCCTTCGGGCACATGCCGCTGGGCGACGGCCAGTTCCGGGTGCTGATCGCGGCCAATATCGGCGCGGTGATCATGCCGTGGATGATCTTCTACCAGCAGTCGGCGATCGTCGATAAGGGCCTGGGCTGGGAGCACGCGCGGCGCTCGCGGCTCGACACACTCGTGGGTGCGGTGGTCTCGCAATGCGTGATGGGCGCGATCCTCGTCGCCACCGCCGCCACGATCGGCAAGGCCGGGCAGGGCAGCGCGAAGGGGCTGGAGACCGTCGGCGATCTCGCGGGCGCCTTCACGCCGGCCCTGGGGCCGTGGCTCGGGCAGGTGGTGTTCGGGGTGGGCATCATCGCGGCGGCCTTCGTGGCGCTCAACGTCGTGGCCCTGGCGCTGGCCTGGGGGTTCGGCGACGTGACCGGCCGGCCGCACTCCCTGGAGCAGTCGCCCCGGGAGGCTCCGGCTTTCTACGGCGCCTTCGCGCTCGCGGTCGCGGCCGGCGCGGTCGCCGTGCAGCTCGTGCCGGATCTCGTGGCGCTCAACATCGCCGTGGAGGTGATGAACGCGCTGCTCCTGCCCCTGGCGCTCGGCCTGCTGATCCTCCTCGCCACCCGGGCCCTGCCCGAGGGGCAGCGCGTGGCGGGCGTCTACAAGGGGGTGGTCTACGCGGTGTCGGGGATCACGATCGCGTTCGCGATGGTCGGCGTCCTGGACGGGGTGGGCCTGCTCTGACGCGATTGACGCGGGGCCTCCGATGATGTCTCCCGCGGGCTCCGATCAGGTGGAGTTCGAACATGCAAGAGATCTGGTTCCGCACGGGCGAGGCCACGGTGCTGGCGGCCGAGGGCCAGTACACCGACGCCATGCCGGAGGTGCTGATCGGCTCGGTGCGCGGTCCGGTCGGCCAGGCCTTCGCGTCGATGATGGGGCAGGTCCAGGGCCACACGCGGATGTTCGTGGTCCGCGACCTCAACCAGCTCGTGCGCCCCGCCACGATGATGACCACCAAGGTCACGATCCACACGGCCGAGTATGCCGAGCTCCTCGGCGGCGTGGTCCAGGCCGCCACCGGCGACGCGATCGTGGACTGCATCATCGAGGGCATCCTGCCCAAGGACGGGCTTGACGAGCTGTGCATGATCATCATGATCTGGCTCGATCAGCGCTGCGCCGAGGACGACAACCTCGACCAGAAGGACCTCTACCGGACCAACTACGAGGCGACGAAGCTCGCCATCGCCCGCGCCCTCAAGGGCGAGCCGACGGTGGACGAGCTGATCGCCAACCGGAAGACCGTGAAGCACTACGCCCTGGACGGCGTGATCGAGTACTGATAGGCCCCTTCGCGCGCATCCTGCCGGGGTCGATATCGCATCACCCCGGCGGGATGCGCCCCACCGAGCACAGGGTCCGCATCGCGGTGCTGCCCGGGTCGGTGTAGCAGGAGGCCGACCAGCCGTTCTGCTGGATGAACGACTTGCGCCGCTCCGACAGCGCGGTCCGGTAGGCGCTGGCGATGATCGGCTCGACGGTCGCGGCCGGTTCGCCGACCAGGATCTCGGAGGCCACCGACAGGTCGCGGAAGAAGGTCGCCGAGGGGGCGGGCTCGGCCGAGGTCGCCTGCACGATCGGCTCGGCCCGGCAAGTCACGTCGAACTTGATCGGGCCGGCCATGCGGATGTCGATGCTGGGGCCCGCCCGCTTGCCGACCTTGCCGCCGATGGCGCCGGCGATCTGGCGGGTGAGGTCGTCGCAGCTGTCGGCCCGGGCGGCCTCCGCCCAGAGGAGCAGGGCCGCGCAGGCGGCGAGGAGGAGGCGCGGAACGGCGAAGCTCGACATGGCCGCACTCTACGCGCGGCGCGGGGCCTGTCGAGGGGCGTTCCTCAGTGGAAATCCCGGCTGCGATACACGCGCCGATCCGGGGGCACGCCGAAATCCGTGTTCTCGGGGGGCAGCTTCATCCCGGCCTCGCGCAGGTCGCGCAGGGACGCGGTGAGATCGCGAAACCCCTCAGCCACGAGATGGACCACCCCGTCCGCCCGTTGGATCCGGCCGCGCACGGCGAGGAACCGGGCCTGCATGGCGATCCGGCGGTTGGCCTCGAACACCGTCTTCCAGACGATCACGTTGGCGATACCGGTCTCGTCCTCCAGGGTCAGGAACACCACGCCCTTGGCGGTGCCGGGCCGCTGGCGGATCAGCACGAGGCCCGCCACCGTGACCCGCGCCCCCTGGGGCAGGGCGGGATCGAGATGCGCCCGGGCCGGGATCGCGCCGATCCGGGCGAGCCGCCCCCGGAAGAAGGCGACCGGGTGCCCCTGCAGCGACAGGCCGGTGGCGGCGTAATCCTCGGCCACCGCCTCGGACGGGGCCAGGGACGGCAGGTCCACGGCCGGCTCGTGCCGGAACAGGCCGTCATCGGCGTGCCAAGCGAAGAGCGGCAGGGGCGCGTCGAGGAGATGGGCCCGGCGCGCGCTCGGGTCGGCCTTGGCGGCCTTGCGCGCCGAGGTCCCCTCCAGGGTGCGGACCATCCAGAGGGCGGCGCGCCGGTCGAGGCCCAGCGAGCGGAACGCGTCCGCCTCGGCCAGCCGCTCCAGGGTGTTGCGGGGCAGGGCGAGGGCGGCCTGCAGGCCCTCGATGCTGGCATAGCCGTTGGCCCGCAGCCGCACGAGCCGGCGCATGGCGGCCTCGGGCAGGCCGCGCACCACCCGCAGGCCGATCCGCACGGCGTGCAGCGCGGGATTTCCGGCCGGCTCCAGGGTGCAGTCCCAGTCGCTGGCGTTGACGCAGACGCCCCGCACCTCGACCCCGTGGGCGCGGGCGTCGCGCACCAGCTGGGCCGGCTGGTAGAAGCCCATGGGCTGGGCGTTGAGGATCGCGGCCAGGAAGACGTCGGGGTGCCGGCACTTCATCCAGGCCGAGGCGTAGACGAGGAGCGCGAAGCTCGCCGCGTGGCTCTCCGGGAAGCCGTAGGTGGAGAAGCCGCGGATCTGCGCGAAGCAGCGCTCGGCGAAGTCCTGCGGGTAGCCCCGGCGGGTCATGCCGCCCACGAACTTGTCCGCGAAGCCGCCGATCGAGCCGACATGGCGGAAGGTCGCCATCGCCCGGCGCAGGCCGTCGGCCTCGGCCGGGGTGAAGCCCGCCGCCGTGATGGCGATCTGCATGGCATGCTCCTGGAACAGCGGCACCCCGTAGGTCTTCTGCAGGACCTCCTTCAGTTCGTCCGCCGGCCCGTGGTCCGGGTGCGGGGCGGGGTACTCCACCGGGTCGATCCCGGAGCGGCGCCGCAGGTAGGGATGGACCATGTCGCCCTGGATCGGACCGGGGCGCACGATCGCCACCTGCACGACGAGGTCGTAGAATTCCTTGGGCTTCAGGCGCGGCAGCATCGACATCTGCGCCCGGCTCTCGACCTGGAACACGCCGACGGAATCGGCCTTCGCCAGCATCGCGTAGGTGGCGGGATCCTCCTGGGGCAGGTCGGCCAGCGTCTCGTAGAAGGTATTGTGGTCCTTCTCCAGAAACGCGAGGCCGCGCTTGAGGCAGGTCAGCATGCCGAGCGCCAGCACGTCGACCTTCATCAGGCCGATCGCGTCGATGTCGTCCTTGTCCCACTCGATGAAGGTGCGGTCCGCCATGGCGCCGTTGCCCACCGGCACGGTCTCGTCGAGGCGCCCGCGGGTCAGCACGAAGCCGCCGACATGCTGGGACAGGTGGCGGGGGAAGCCGATCAGCTGATGGGCGAGGTCCAGCGCCTGCCGGATCGCCGGGTTCCCGGGATCGAGGCCGGCCTCGCGCACATGCTGGTCCGGCATCCCGGTGCCCCAGGAGCCCCAGACCGTGTCGGCGATCGCCGCGGTCACGTCCTCGGTGAGCCCGAGGACCTTGCCGACCTCGCGGATCGCCATGCGCGGACGGTAGTGGATCACCGTGGCGCAGAGGGCGGCCCGCTCCCGGCCGTAGCGGGCGTAGAGGTGCTGGATCACCTCCTCGCGGCGCTCGTGCTCGAAATCGACGTCGATGTCGGGGGGCTCGCCCCGGTTCTCCGAGATGAAGCGGGCGAAGAGCAGCCGGTGCTTGGACGGGTCCACCGCGGTGATGCCGAGGCAGAAGCACACGGCGGAATTGGCCGCCGAGCCGCGGCCCTGGCAGAGGATCCCCTTGCCGCGGGCGAACTCGACCACGTCGAACAGGGTCAGGAAGTAACGGGCATAGTCCATCTTGGCGATGAGCCGCAGCTCCTCGCGGAGCGTCGCCGCGACGGCGGAGGGAATATCGCCGCCGTAGCGCCAGTGCGCCCGCTCGAAGGTCTTCTCCTCCAGGTAGTCCTGCGGCGTGCGCCCGGGGGGCACCGGCTCGTCGGGATATTCGTAGCGCAGCTGGGACAGGCAGAAACCGCAGGCCTCGGCGATCTCGACGGTGCGGGCCACCGCCTCCGGGTGGTCGGCGAACAGCCGCGCCATCTCGGCGGGGGGCTTCAGGTGGCGCTCGGCATTGGCCTCCAGCCGGTAGCCCGCCTCGCCGATCCGGCAGCCCGCGCGGATGCACGTCACCACGTCCTGGAGCGGGCGCCGCTCGGGATGGTGGTAGAGCGCGTCCGAGACCGCGACCATCGGCGCGCGGGCGGCCGCGCCCAGCTCGGCGAGCAGACCGAGGCGGCGCCGCTCGTCGCCCCGGCGCGTATGGCTCGCCCCGAGGAAGGTCCGGCCCGGGGCCGCGGCGGCAAGCGCCTCCAGACGCGCCCGGAAGCCCTCCGGCAGGCGCCGGGCCGGCGGCATGGCGATGAACATCTGTCCCTCCGCGGCCTCCAGCATCTCGGCGAAGGCGAAGCGGCATTCCCCCTTGCGGACGCGCCGGTTGCCCAGGGTGAGCAGCCGGCAGAGGCGCCCCCAGGCCGCCCGGTCCATCGGGTAGGTGACGGCCTCGAACCCCTCCTCGGTGACGAGGCGGACGCCGGGCAGGATCCGGATCTTCGTGCCCTCCGCTTCGAGCGCCCGCGCCGCTGCATGCGCCCGGACCACGCCGGCCACGGTGTTGCGGTCGGCGATGCCGATCGCCGAGAGGCCGTAGGCCGCCGCCTGCACGACGTAGTCCTGCGGGTGCGCGGCGCCGTGGAGGAACGAGAAGTTCGTGGTGACGGCGAGTTCGGCGAAAGGGATCTCGGGGCGGCTCACGCGAACAGCCCGTGGACGTACCACGCGGCCGGATGCCCGGGGGCGTGCGGCCCGTCGCGGTAGAGCCAGAGCCGGTGACCGGCCTCGCATTCGATGCGGTAATAGTCTCGCTCCGCGCCGGGCGCGCACCACCATTCGGCGGAAATCCGCTCCGGCCCCTCGGCATGGGCGACGCTGTGAACCTGCGCGCGCCAGCGGAAGCGCCGGGGCGGCCCCTCCGGGACGGCGGAGAGCACGTCGCACGCGGCTTCGCCCCGGGGGAACAGCACCAGGGGGCGGGGCGGGAGGTGATCGGGCCAGGGGATGGAGCAGGGGACGGAGATGGGAAAGGCCCGCGCCCTCACGCCCCCCTCTGCGGGGGAGGTTGGCTCCTGCTTCAGAAGGGGCCGGGAGAAGGAAAAGCCGCTTCCGGAAGGATCGCGCGCTTCATGATGGCCACGGCCGGACCCTGCACCCTCGCCCCCCCCGTGCGGGACTTCGTGCCGACTCGTCCCCCTTCGGGGGGCATCCTCCTCCGCAGAGGGGAGAGGGCGATGCGCGCGCGTCCGGCCGATGTCCTTGTCCGCTGACGATCCGTGCCCCTCTCCGGCAACCCAGGGACCGCTCCGATCAGCCCGTTCCGGCAGGTGACTCGCCCGTGGCTCCAGGCGCAGCAACCCCCGCCCGAGGCGCTGCGCCAGGGCATCGGCCAGGACGGCGACCCCATCGCCGGAGGCGTCCGCCCCGAGATCGGTCTGGCGGGCCGGCATGGCGCCGGTCACCGTCACGGCGAGCACCACGGTCTCGAAGCCGAACCCGGCCTCGAGGGCGGAGCCCAACCGGTCGAGGCGCAGGGAAACCAGGGCCGCGACCCGCTCGGGGTGACGCTCGGGGCGCGACAGGCCGAGATCGAGGGCCCGCACCACCCCGTCGACCCGGTGCAGGGCGAGGCGCAGGGCACAGGCACCGAGCCCGTCCCGCTCCAGACGGGGGGCGATCTCGGCCATCAGGTCCCGGGCGGTCCGGACGATGTCCGACTGCCGCCCGATCGGGTCGAGGAAGCCGCGGGCGGCGGCGTATTCGGCGGCCTCCGACAGGGGCGCCAGCGGCTCGGGACGGCGTGCCAGGGCCTGATCGAGGCGCAACAGCAACGCCTCGCCGAAGCGACGGGCGAGGGGCCCCCGGGGGAGGGCATCGAGTTCGCCCATCCGGCGCAGGCCGAGCCGCTTCAGCCCCGAGACCGTGCCGGGATCCAGCCGCAGGGCCTCCACGGGCAGACCCCGCAGAGCCTCGGCCGCCCCGCCCGGCGGCACGACGATCCGGTCGACCCCGCCGTGGCTGGCCAGCGCGAAGGCGGCCCCGGGTGTGTCGGCAAGGGCGATCCGGGCGGGGATATGTCCCCGCGCGAGACGGTCTGCCAGATCGTCGACGAGACTCGCCTCGCCGCCGCGCAGGTGACTGGCCCCGGCGACGTCGATGTAGAGCCCGTCCCCCGCCTCGGCCGGCCCGAACGGCGCCACGAGGGGCGCGTAGCCGCCCGCCCAGCGGCAGAGCCGCAGCAGAGCGTCCCGGTCGGCGGTCGGGTCGGCGGGATAGACCTGGAGCGGCACGCCGATCCGCGCCCGGACCCGGCCCAGGGGCTCGCCGGGCTGGAGGCCCAGGGCGCGGGCCTCCGGGTCGAGGGCCACGAGCCGCAGGCCGCCGGGGCCCTCGGCGGCCACCGCGAGGGGGCCGCGCTCAGGCGCGAGACCGGCCCGCCGCAGCCGCGTCACCGGCCAGTGGCTCAGGCAGATGCAGACGATGCGCGGCATGGTCCCACTCCAGAAGCCAGTCGCCGCCCCGCCCGTTGCGACAGCGTTCGAGCCGCGCCCGCCAGCGCGGCCTGTCGAGGGTGCCGAACCGGTCCCGCGCCGCGGGCGCCGCGGCGATCCGCCAGCGGGTGGCGGCCCCGTTGGGCAGGCCGGCAGGCGCCGGCCGCAGGATCAGCAGCAGCGGCGGAGCAGACCCTTCCGCGGCGAGCTGCAGGCGCCGGCCCGGCTTCAGCGGCAGGCCGTCCCGGACGAGGCCGACGAGGGCCGTGAGCGCCCGGGCGTGCAGGGCCGCCTCCAGCGCGCGGAACACCTCCGCATCGCTGCCGGCCTCCAGCAGCAGCAGCCGGGCGGGATCGAGGCCGAGTCCCGCGAGGCCATGGCCGTAGGGCAGGGGCTGCCCCGGCGCGGCGGCGATCAGCGCCGGACCAGGCCGGCCAGCGAGGTGGCGGGCGCAGAGCGCCAGGGCGAAGCCGAGGGCCGCGACCCCGTCCACGGGCTCGGCCGGCGCGATCTCGTGGGGCGGCCCAAGGACGAGGCCGCCGCCCGGCAGATGCCCGTCGAGCTCCGGTACGCCCAGCGGCAGGACCGGCGGCAGGTCCCGCTCGCCGGCCGGCGGCGCGAGGCGCATCCGCAGGGCCGCAAGCCGGGCCCGGGGATCGCCCCGCGCGATCGCCCCCTCGGTCTCGTCCGCAGGGTCCAGCCCCATCTCCGTCGGCTCCGGTCATGCCGGACGATAGGAACATAACAGGAACGCACACAAACGGTTTCCAGGGCGTCCCGGAATCGCGCACGGAAGCAGCGGCTTGGCCTGTGGATGGCTGTGGACGCCTGTGGAATCGACCGCCACCGCCGGTTCCGCCGCCCCGGTTGACCTCCCTCGCAGGGCGAGACCAATGTCGGGCCGCCGCGTGCGTGACGCGGCCGAACCGGACCGCGCATGCGCTCAGCCCTCACTCTGACGATCCTGCTCGCCCTGTCGGGGGCGGCGCTCGGCCAGCAGGCGGATCCGCCGGGTGGCGCAGGTCCGGATCCGGCCGCGGCCGCCGCAGGGCGATCGCGCCCGGCCCGCCCGCGGGTCCGGCACGCGCAGACCCCGAGCCAGCCGATCATGGTCTACGACGCGCGCATCGAGGCCGGCGACCTCCGGATCTCGGGCTCGGTGCGCAAGCCCGGGGCGATCGTGGTGCTGGACGACGACATCTCGATCCAGGCCGACCGGCGCGGACGGTTCACCTTCCGGCTGCCCTACCGGCCTTCGACCTGCGTGGTGACGCTGAAGGCGGAGCCGGACGAGCGGGAGGCGGTTGTGGCGAACTGCGCGCCGGAGGGTCCGCCCGGACCGCCCGGCCCTCAGGGTGTCGCAGGACCGCCCGGGGAGACGGGGGCCAAGGGCGAGGCCGGTCTCAAGGGCGATCAGGGGGCCAAGGGAGACCAAGGAGCCAAGGGCGAGCAGGGTCTCAAGGGCGATACGGGTCCTCAGGGCGAGACCGGTCCGAAAGGGGAGACCGGCCCCCAGGGCGCGGTCGGCCCGCAGGGCGCACCGGGCCCGAAGGGCGATGCCGGGGCCGCGGGCCTGCAGGGTCCTCCGGGCCCGCGGGGTCCGGTCGGACCGCAGGGCGGCCCGGGCCCGAAGGGCGAGGCCACAGCCGCCAGCTTGCGACCCGTGCGCAAATCCGATTGCCCGGGGGGCTGCACGATCACCTGCGGGACCGGCGAGATGCTGGTCACGGCCCATTGCCTCAAGGGGGGCGTGGCGGTCTATGACGGGGAGGGCGCCAGCTGCCCCGCGGACGCGTCCGGCATCGTCGGGTTCTGCACGCGGCCGTGAGGCGGGCGCGTCAGCCGCCGGTCTCGCGCAGCCAGTCGAGCATCCCGGCGGCGGCCGCCCTTCCGCCCGCGAGGGCGCCCTGGAGCAGGTAGCCGCCGGTCGGCGCCTCCCAGTCGAGCATCTCCCCGGCCAGGAACAGGCCGGGATGGGCCCGCAGCATCGACCGTTCGTCGAGGGCGTCGAGCCGGACGCCGCCCGCCGTCGAGATCGCCCGCTCGATCGGCGCGGAGGCGGTGAGGGTGATGGGCGCGGCCTTGATCAACCCGGCCAGCGCCCCGGGATCCGCCGGGAGGGCGGCGCCGGTCGCCTCGCGCAGCAATCCCGCCGCAACGGGCGCGAGGCCCGCGGCTTTGCGCAGCCGGGTCGCGGCCGAGTCGCCCGGCCGGGCGCCGGACAGACGGCGGGCGAGGGCCTCCCGGGTGAGGTCGGGGCGGAGATCCACGACGAGCCGCGCGCGGCCCCCGGCCGCGATCGCTTCGCGTAAGAGGCGCGAGAGGGCGTAGATCGCTCCGCCCTCGATGCCGGTCTGCGTGATCACGGCCTCGCCCCGCACCACGGTGCCTTCGCAGGCGAGCGCCACCCGCTTCAGCGGCGCGCCGGAGAACCGCTCCCGGAACAGGTCGGACCACGCCACCGCGAAGCCGGCATTGGCCGGACGCAGGGGCGCCACCGCCACCCCGAGCCCTTCGAGGAGGGGCACCCAGCGCCCGTCCGAGCCGAGGCGCGGCCAGCTCGCCCCGCCGAGCGCCAGCAGGGTGGCGCGGGGCCGGATCGCGCGCGGCCCGTCCGGGGTGTCGAAATGCAGCGTCCCGCCCAGGGCCGTGAGCCGGTGGCGGGTGTGGATCCGGACCCCGAGGCGGTCGAGCCGCGCCAGCCATGCCCGGAGCAGGGGCGAGGCCTTGAAGCTGCGCGGGAAGACGCGCCCGCTCGACCCGACGAAGGTCGGCTCGCCGAGTTCCGCGCACCACGCCCGCAGCGCGTCGGGCGGGAAGGCCGCGATGGCGGCATCGAGACAGCCATGCGGATGGTAGCGGGCGAGGAAGTCCGCCCGCGCCTCGCTGTGGGTGATGTTGAGGCCGCCGCGCCCGGCGATCAGCAGCTTGCGGGCGACCGAGGGCATGCGCTCGTAGACCGCGACCGCGCGGCCAGCGCCTCCCAGCACCTCGGCGGCGGCGAGCCCGGCCGGCCCGCCGCCCACGATGGCGATTGCATCCCTGTCATCCGGCATCCGCCGGGAGAGCGACAGGCCGCCAGTCCTGTCAAGGGCGAAGACCGGATCGGTGCCGGACGGCATGGGCTGCCCTCCGGCGCTGCGCTAAGGATCGATACGGCCGAGCGGAAGCTCTTCTTGGTCCCGGGCCTCGCGGATTGCGGCGGCCCGAGCCGCGGCCGCGGGCCGTCCGCCATCCCCTTTCGCCGCCCTGTCCCCATTCGCACCGGATGGTCGGCCGGCACGGCTCGGATCAGAGGCTCAGACACGTGGCCAGCCCCGCTGCCGTCACCGGAACCCCGGCGCAGACACAGGCGCAGACCGGCGCCCCTCAAGATCGCCTCAACCAGAGCGAGATCCGCGCGATCGTCTACGGCCTGATGACCGCGATGCTGCTCGCGGCCCTCGACCAGACCATCGTGGCGACCGCCATGCCGACCATCGGGCTCGACCTCGGGGACGCCGCCAACCTCCCCTGGATCGTCACCGCCTACCTGCTGGCCTCCACGGCGGTGACCCCGCTCTATGGCAAGCTCAGCGACATCCACGGCCGGCGGATCATGCTGCTGATCGCCATCGCGACCTTCGGGCTCGGGTCGCTGGCCTGCGCGCTCGCCCCCACGATGGTGACGCTGGCGCTGGCCCGGGGCCTCCAGGGGATCGGCGGTGGCGGGCTGATCGCGCTTTCCCAGACCATCCTGGCCGACATCATGTCGCCCAAGGAGCGCGCCCGCTATCAGGTGGTGATCGCGGGCGTGTTCGTGGCCGCCTCGGTGGCGGGGCCGCTGCTCGGGGGCCTCTTCGCCCAGCACCTGCACTGGTCGCTGATCTTCTGGATCAACCTGCCGATCGGCATCCTCGCCTTCGCGCTGACCAACGCCAACCTGAAGCGCCTGCCGCGCCACGACCGCCAGCACCGGCTGGACTGGCCCGGGGCCGCCCTGATGGTCGCGGGGTCTGTCACCCTCCTGCTGGCCCTGAGCTGGGGCGGCGTGCGCTATCCCTGGGGCTCGCCCACGATCCTCGCCCTCCTCGCCGGGGCGGCCGTACTGGCCGGCGGTTTCGCGGCGCGGCTCGCCACGGCGTCAGAGCCGCTGATCCCCACGGAGGTGCTCAAGGACCGGGTGGTCTACAGCGCGACGCTGGCCGCCTGCTTCGCCATGGGCACCTTCATCGGCCTCACCATCTATGTGCCGATCTTCCTCGAAGGGGTGATCGGGCTCTCGGCGAGCGAGTCCGGCGTGGCGCTGGTGCCGCTGATGATCGGCACCGTCACGGGCGCGACGCTGTCGGGCCGATCGATGCTGCATTTCCGGCACTACAAGCGCGTGCCCCTGGCGATGATGAGCCTCAGCCTCGCCTGCTGCGCCACCATCGCCTGGGAAGGCCGGGCGCTGCCCTTCTGGCTCATGGAGGTGCTGTTCGCGCTGCTCTCCATGGGCATCGGGACAATCCTGCCCCTCTCCACCATCGCCATCCAGAACGCGGTGGAACCGCACCAGCTCGGGATCGCCACCGCCGCGATGAACTTCTTCCGGTCGCTCGGCGGGGCGCTGATCGTGGCGGCTTTCGGCACGATCGTACTCGGCGGCGTCGCAGGCGGGGCAGGGAGCGGGACAGGAGGCCACGACGTGGAGAGCCTGATCCGCGGCGCGGACCCGGCGCAGCTCGCCCTGACCTTCCGTTTCGTCTTCATGGCCGCCTGCCTCGGCCTGCTGGGCGCCTTCACGTTCCTGGCGCTGATGGAGGAGCGACCCCTGCGCGAACGCGCATCGCCGCGGATGGGCGGGGAACCGGCTACCGGCGACCCGGGCTGAGGGTTCGGAACCTCGGCTGCGGCGTCGCTCGGCCGGTGTGCTTGGCCGGTGCGGAGCGAAGACCGTCTCGGGGCACGTGGCGCTGCGATCGACGACGCTCTCGCAGATCCGGACCGTGCCGCCCGGCAAACGGATCCCTCGTCCACCCCGTCAACACACCGCACGCGCGGCTTTTCGATGGGGGCGTTGAGCGCCAGCAGATTGGTCTGTCCGGCGATCCCCTGGATCAGGGTCACGACCTCGCCGATCTGCGCGGCTTGTCCGCTCAACCCCTCCAGTACGGGTGCACGCCGTCCCGAACGCACCGCGAGAGCGGCCGAGCCGACTGAGCCGGCCCGGCCGGGCCGCACATCCGATCCAGGCGCCGCCCACCGGCACATTCCCGATGGAACCATCCGGGGGATGCAGGCCCGCATCCCCAGCCCTGCCCTTGATTCGCCCCGATCACCGCTTACCTCGCCCCTATCGGCTGCGGGCCCCTCTGGCGGGCGCTTCCCAGCGCCCGTGATGTCGGAGCCGATGCTTTCCTTCCGGAATCAGCATCAGGTCCCGCACATGATGGACGTCCTCACCATCGAATGGCTCGGCAAGCCATTGTGGATGTGGCTCGGGTTCCACCTCCTGATCGCCGGCCTGCTCGCCTTCGACCTCGGACTCCTCCACCGCGACAAGGAGCACGAGATCGGCGTCCGGGAGAGCTTGGCTCTCACCGGCTTCTACCTCGCGCTGGGCCTCGCCTTCGGCGGCTGGATCTGGTGGTATCTGGGTCCCCAGTCCGGCGAGGAATACGTCACCGGACTCGTGGTCGAGAAGTCGCTGTCGATGGACAACGTCTTCGTCATCGCCATGATCCTCACGGCGCTCGGCGTCCCCCGGGCTGCCCAGCACCGGGTCCTCCTCTGGGGTATCCTGGCGGCGGTGCTGCTGCGCGGTCTGATGATCGGACTGGGCGCCGCGCTGGTGCACGAGGTGCACTGGGTTCTGTCCCTGTTCGCCGCCTTCCTGATCTATGCCGGCCTGAAGATCCTCGTCTCGGGCGACGAGGAGGAGGGCGACTTCCAGAACAGCGCCGTCGTGCGCTGGTTCAAGTCCACCTTCCGGGTGACGCCGGAGCTGCACGGCCAGCGTTTCACGGTCCGCAAGACCGATCCGAAGACCGGCCGGGTCGCCCTGTACTTCACGCCGCTTGCCCTCGCCCTGGTGCTGGTGAACGGCGCCGACGTGATCTTCGCGGTCGACAGCGTGCCGGCGATCTTCGCGATCACCACCGACACGTTCGTGGTCTACACCTCCAACATCTTCGCGATCCTGGGCCTGCGCGCCCTCTACTTCGCCCTGGCCGCGATGGTCGACCGGTTCGCCTATCTCAAGACCGCGCTCGCCTTCATCCTGATCTTCATCGGCGCCAAGATCGTGGTGGCCGACACGTTCGGGCTCGTGACGGTTCCGCCGTGGGTCTCGCTGGTGGTCACCCTGACGCTGCTGGCGGCCGGCGTCGCCTACAGCCTCTGGCGGACCCGGACCGACGCGCCGGATCAAGCGGATGCGGATTCCGTCCCTCCGCACGAGGCCCGGGCCCACCGCGCCTGAGGCGGGACCGGCGGTCCTCAGGCCGCCGGCAGGGCCGCGATCAGGTCGCGCAGGGTGGTGATGGTGGAGGCGTCGGCTACGCCATCCACCCGCGCCGGACGGAAATGACGCTGGAACGCGGTGATCACCGCCTGGGTGCGCGCGTCGAACAGGCCGGTCACCGGCTGGTCGTAGCCGTAGAGTGCGACCATCGCCTGCAGCGCCTCGACGGGCTGGCCGGCATCGCCCCGCGCGAAGAACCGGCCGTCCTGGAGGCGGGCCGGGGGCACGTAATGGCCCACCCCCGCCGCCGCGAGCCGGCTCCAGGGGAAGGTCTCGCCCGGATCCTCCTTGCGTTCGGGTGCGATGTCGGAATGGCCGAGCACCCGCTCCGGCGGGATCGGCCAGCGGCCGATGATGTCCCGGGCCAGGGCGATCACCGCTTCGATCTGCGCGTCCGGGTAGGACGGCAGGCCGCCGGCATGGCCCGGATGGACGATCTCGATCCCGATGGAGCGGGAATTGATATCGGTCTCGCCCTTCCAGGCCCCGGCGCCGGCATGCCAGGCCCGGCGGGCCTCCGGCACCATCTGGACGATGCCGCCATCCTCGAACACGAGATAGTGGGCCGAGACCTCGCTCAGCGGGTCGCGCAGCCGCGCCAGCGCGGCGGCCCCGCTGTCCATACCGGTGTAATGCAGGACCAGCATGTCGAGCGGCCCCGCGCGCCGGGCTCCGTGGTTCGGCGAGGGCGCGACGCGGCGGGCGAGGGGCGTATCGGGGATGAGGCTCACCGCAGCCCGCGCTCCTGCGCGATCCGGTCGTAGGCCGCGTTGATCGCGGCGAGGCGCCGCGTGGCGATGGCCACCGCCTCCGTCGGCAGGCCGCGGGCGAGCGCCCGATCCGGGTGGTGCTCGGCGACCAGCGCGCGGTGGCGCGCCTTCACGGCGGCATCGTCCGCCTCCCGGTCCAGCCCGAGGACGCCGTAGGGATCGTCCGGGAGCCGCACGTGCCGGGCGGCGATGCGCCGGAACGCCACCTCATCGAAGCCGAAGATCCCCGAGACCGCGCGCAGGTAGCGCTCCTCGGCCTCGTGGAGGGCCCCGTCGGCGCCGGCGATCTGGAACAGGCCGTCGAGCACGTCCTCCAGCAGCGCCGGCTCGTCGCCGAAGGTGGTCGCCAGCTGGTGCGCGTAGGCCTCGAAGCCGTTCGTGGTCTTCTTGGCGAGATCGAACAGGCGCTCCACGCCCGCCCGCGCGGACGGTTCAACCTGAATCACCCGGCCGAAGGCTTCGACCTCAGACGGCAGCACGACGCCGTCGGATTTCGCCATCTTGGCGGCGAGCGCCACGAGTCCGGTGGTGAACACGACGTCGCGCGGCGTCCGCCCGAAGGGTGCGCCGACCCGGTCCAGCAGGAAATGGCCCGCGACCCCTCCGATCAGGGCCCCGAGCGGACCGCCGATCGCGAGGCCGATGCCGGCACCGCCGAGCTTCCCCCAGACGCCCTGAGACTTGGTCGCCTGGCTCATGGGCGGCCCGGTCTCGGCGCTGATCCTCGGCTCGGCTCTGTCATCGGGGCGGCGGGGTTCCGGCACCGGGACAGGCCCGGCCGAGCGACGGGATAGACCCTCCGCACGCCGCGAGGAAGGGCCGGGACGCGCCCGGCCCGCCCAGCTCAGTCTCGCTTAGCGGCAGTAGACGTTGCCGTAGGCGTCGCGATAGGTGCCGTAGGGGCAGCGCGGCGCGGTCGAGGCGCCCACGATGGCACCGCCGGCGCCGCCGATCGCGGCACCCGCCAGGGCACCGCCCGCGCGGCCGGTGGCCGCCGCACCGATCGCCGCACCGGTCAGGGCGCCGAGGCCTGCACCGCCCAGAGCCCGGTCTTCCGGGGTGTTGCAGCCGGCGAGCGAGAGGGCGGCGATGGTGGCGAGGGCGGCTGCCGTCAGCTTCTTCATGGTCCCCAGAACTCCCTTGTGAATCCGGTCCGGCCGGTGGCCGTAATCGTTGCGGATCGCGTCGAGCTTAGCAGGAAAGGAATGCCGGCCATACGGCTAAGGTTCCATCGGCCGCGAGACGAGTTGCGTCGGGTTCCCGTCTCGCCCTATGCCACGGTTCCGAGGCGGTGCTCCGGCCGGGATGCCGTAGCCCCCTATCCGGCACCACGTCCGGCATCAGTCCGGCACCATGTCCGAGGGTCCCATGCCGACAGCCACCACGATCGTCCGCCGGGCCGCGGTGCGCGCCGACCGCGTCGCCGACACGGTGACCCTCGACCGCGCGGCCCGGGATGCCGTCACGGGACCCCTGGTCGCCGAGGGCGGTCTCGGCTTCGACGTCGCGCTCACCAAGGCGGCGGCGCTCGAGGACGGCGACGCCCTGCGCCTCGACGACGGCCGGCTCGTCGCGGTGCGGGCGGCCGCCGAGGATCTCCTGGAGGTGCGCGCCGAGAATCCGGCCCGCCTGCTGCGCCTGGCCTGGCAGCTCGGCGGCAGCCACGTGGATGCCGAGATCGGCGCGGACGTGCTCTACGTGCCGGCGACACCCGCCGCGGCCGAGCTGGTCCGCGGGCAGGGCTGCGTCGCGACCCCGGTCTCCCGCGCCTTCCGGCCCGAGCACGCCGCCCACGATCACAGCACCTGCGGGCACGATCACGGGCACGATCATCATGCCCACGCTCATCACGACCATGATCATCACGACCACGGTCACGGGCCTGACCACGCTCACGATCACGCGCACGACCATGGCCACAGCCACGATCACAGCCATGATCACGAGCACGGGCACCAGAAGCACGGCCATGATCATGCCCACGATCACGGCCACGTGCATGGTCCGGGCTGCGGCTGCGGCCACGATCACTAGCGTTTGAGCCCGGCCCGGCCCGGAGCGGCGCTCGGGGACCGGGGCGGTCAGGCAGGACCGGTCAGGAATCCTGCGCCGGCGCCGGAACGCGGACGGGCCGCCGCCGTCACTCCGCCGGGACGAAGCGCAGCGTGCCGGCGCGCCGCGTGGGCTGGCCGGTGTCGTTCGTGTGATTGACGCCGTCCATCACCGGGACCTCCGGAAAGTCGAAGGGGCTGACCCCGTCCAGGCAGGCCACGTTGACCGCGTGGACGTTCGGGTCCGAGCGCCGCTGATGATGCGTGTAGACGCCGCAGCGGGAACAGAAGAAATGCTGCGCCGCCCCGGTATGGAACCGGTAGGTCGTCAGCGCCTCCGCACCCTGCAGGATCCTCACCCCGCCCGGCCGCGCCATCGCGACGACGGCGCCGCGCATGCGGCAGTAGGAGCAGGTGCACCGGCGGATCGACGCGAGATCGTCATCGAGGGCCGCCTCGAAGCGCACGGCCCCGCAATGGCAGCGGCCGGACCGGATCGTCGCATCGTCCGCCATGGTGCTGGGCCTTCCGTGCGATTTCCTGCGATCCGGCTCGGCGACAGATCCGGTGTGCGCCCCGAAGTCTAGGTTTCGGGCGCCATGCGAACAATCGCCAAGTCGTCACGCGGCGTATCAGGAAAACTCACGCTGTGCCTCCGGGAGGCCGGGAGCCCTGCCGGTCACAGGCGTTTCGGCACGGGCCTGCGGCAGTACAGGCGCGCCGCCTCGGCGGACAGGCCGTCCTGGGCGGCCACGCACTGGTCGAGGGTGAGGCCGATGCTGGCCGCGTAGGACTCGTTGGGCGACAGCGCCGCGCGGGCGAGTGCCGCGAGGTACAGCAGGAAGGCCGCGACCGCGACGATCAGCGCCGCGATGATGGCGCGGTTCAGCAGCATTGTCGGCGTCCGCTCACGGGAGCCCGACCAGAAGCAGCGCGAGCACGAGCACCGTCAGCCCCGCCCCGATCAGCGCCACGGCGGTGTAGTCGCGTCCGGACCGCCGCAGGGATGTGCGGCCGGGCCGGACCATGATCCGCCCCTTGGATCCCTGTCCCGGGTCCCCGTCCCGGGGCTGGCTCACTGCAGCAGGCCCCACAGGCCCGTGGCCAAGCCGAAGGTGAGCGAGAGCATCGCTGCGTAGAGCAGGACGCGATCGATCACGCGGGCGACCCGATCCTCCGGCTGAACCTCGATCATGGCGGGACCTCCTCGGAGCGAGATTGACGAACGCCTGTTGCTGACCTGTGTCGGCCCATCGCGGGCAGACGGACTCGTGTTGCCCCGGCGGGGCGGGGCCGGACGGGGGCGCGGCGCCGCGGCGCCGGAACACCCGGGAGGCCGTGCGGTTGGACCGGCACCCCCACCGGAGACGACGCGTGACCACGAATCCGCTGCACAAGTATCCCCGCCCGCCCTTCGCGGCGCAGCCCCAGAGCTTCCCCGGCAAGACCGGGCGCATGGAGCCGGAACCCGACCATGGCGAGACGAGCTACAAGGGCTCGGGCAAGCTGACCGGCCAGGCGGCGCTGATCACCGGCGGCGATTCCGGCATCGGCCGCGCGGTCGCCATCGCCTTCGCCCGGGAGGGTGCGGACGTCGCCATCTCCTACCTGCCGGACGAGCAGGCCGACGCGGAGGCGGTCGCCCAGTGGATCGAGAAGGCGGGACGGCGCGCGCTGCTCCTGCCGGGCGACCTCAAGGACGCCGCCTACGGGCGCCAGATCGTCGCCCGCACGGTGGAGACGTTCGGGCGCCTCGACGTGCTGGTCAACAACGGCGCGTTCCAGCAGCCGAACGCGGACCTCGCCGGAATCGACGATGCCGTGTTCGAGGATCATTTCCGCACCAACGTGTTCGGGGCGTTCTACGTGACCAAGGCGGCCCTCGCCCATCTGAAGCCCGGCGCCTCGGTGATCTTCACCTCCTCGGTGAATTCCAAGCATCCGATGCCGTCGCTCCTCGCCTACAGCGCCACCAAGGGTGCGCTGAGCAACATGGTGCTGAGCCTCGCCCAGCTGCTCGCGGAAAAGGGCGTGCGCGTGAACGGCGTGCTGCCCGGGCCGATCTGGACGCCGTTCATTCCCTCCGGGATGAGCCAGGATTCGGTGAAATCCTTCGGCAGCCAAGTGCCGTTCGGCCGCCCCGGACAACCGGCCGAACTCGCCTCGGCCTACGTGATGCTGGCCTCGGAGGAGAGCAGCTACACGTCGGGTGCGCTCGTCACGGTGGCGGGAGCCATGCCGGTGCTCTGACGCGCCGCGTCGGACGGGCATCCGCCACGGTGGTGCCCATCCGACGCGACCGCGCACTCAGGCGGCCCGCATCTCGGCGAGGAAGCGCATGACCTCGGACCGCAGGGCCTCGGCGCTGCGGCAGACGTCGCCGGCCGCCGCGCCGACCTCCCCGGCCACGCGTTGCGTCGCCTCCGCGGCCGATGAGGCCGAGACCACGTTCTGGCTCACCGAATCGGTGCCCTGGGCAGCCTGGTCGATGTTCTGCGAGATGTGCCCCGTGGCGACCCGCTGCTGCTCGACCGCCGCCGCGATCGCGCTGGCGATGGCGTTCATCGTGTCGACCGTGCCGCCGATGGCGTGCACCGCGTTGACGGCCTCCATGGTCTCGCCCTGGATCGCGGCGATCTGCGCGGTGATCTCCTCGGTGGCCTTCGCGGTCTGTCCGGCCAGCCCCTTCACCTCGGCGGCGACCACCGCGAAACCCCGCCCCGACTCGCCGGCCCGCGCCGCCTCGATGGTCGCGTTGAGCGCCAGGAGGTTCGTCTGCTCGGCGATTGCCGAGATGATCCGCACGACCTCCCCGATCTTCTCGGCGGCCCCGGCGAGCCCGCGGATCTGCCGGTCGGTCCGCTCCGCCTCCGTCACCGCCTGACCGGCGATCTCGGCCGACTTGGCGACCTGGCCGCTGATCTCCCCGATCGAGGCGGACAGCTCCTCGGTGGCGGCCGCCACCGTCTGCACGTTGGCCGCCGCCTGCTGCGCAGACCCGGCCGCCGAGCCGGCCTGCTGCGCCGCCTCCGCGGCAGTCTCCGACATCGCCCGGCAGGCTTCCCGCATCCCGGCCGCCGCGGTGTCGACCCGCGCCAGCAACTGGCTCGCCTCGGCATCGAAGCTGCGGGTCACCGCCTCCACCCAGTGGGCGCGCTCCTGCCGCCGCTCCTGCTCGGCCCGCTGCTCGGCCGATAGAGTCTGGGCCTGGATCATGCTGTCCCGGAACACGCCGGCGGCCTCGGCCATCTGGCCGATCTCGTCGCGCCGGCCGCGCCCCGGGATGGCGACATCCATCTCGCCGCCTGCGAGCCGCCGCAGGGCGGCCGTGAACGCGCTCAGGGGGCGCGTGATGCTGCGTGCCAGCAGAAACCCGACCACCCCGACCCCGATGGCGAGCGGGACCAGCCAGAGCAGGGTGGTGACGATCCGTGCCCGGTCCAAGGCGTGGATGTCGTCCACGTACAGGGCGGAGTTGATGACCCATTGCCAGGGCTCGTAGGCGAGCGAGTAGGCGACCTTCGGCGCGGGCTCGGTCTCACCGAGGCGGGCCCAACGGTACTCGGTGAAGCCGCCGCCCTCCTGAGCGTGCCGGATCATCGTCCAGACGAAGGTCTTCTTCATCGCCGCGTCGTCGCGGGACCGCGTGCCCTCGATCTTGGGATCGGGATGCACGACGTTGCGGCCGATATCGCCCGGGGTCGAGCTATAGACGAAGACGTAGTCGCCACCGTTGTAGCGCATCGCCCGCAGCGCGTCGGCAGCGCGCCGCCGCGCCTCGTCGGCCGTCATCGCGCCGGCCTCCGCCTGCTTGGCAAACGTCGCCACGATGCTGTGGGCCGACTCGACCTGGGCGCGGATGGCGGCCTTGCGGCCGTCCATCATCACCCCGCCGATGGAGGAGACCTGCACACCCACGATCGATATGAATGCCAACATTATCCCGCCTATAATATAGAAGACCTTTTTCCCGATAGTCATTTCTGTTAATTCCCAATATAAATTGGTAAAATACGCACCTGGGCGAGACAGAATCAAATGCTTCACGGCACCTCACCGGACCATCATCTTCTTTACATTGGAATTATTCCATGCCTGCCGCACATGGGAGCCATGCTGCGGCCCGGTTTTCACCGACATGGCGCGATCGCCGAGGGATTTACTGGCCGGCCGGACCACGCGCCTGACCGAGCCCGCGCCTCACCGAGCCAAAGGCCAGCCGCGACGCCGGCGACGGACTGACCGGCACCGCACGGCGTTTCGCCGGGCGGCCTCCCGTGGTATCCGGCGCCCTCCCGCGCCATCGGCCGGATCCCCGGACGCGCGGCCTCCGGCGGGACGCATGGCGGGCGGGATACGGGTCACAGCACGGATCTGGGAACGTGACGGCGGCTGACGAACGCGGCGCACTGGCGGGATGGCGGTTTTCCGTCGCCCCGATGATGGACTGGACGGACCGGCATTGCCGGGCCTTCCACCGGTCCCTCTCGGCGCGCGCCCGGCTCTACACCGAGATGGTGACCACCGGCGCAGTGCTGCACGGGCCGCGGGAGCGCCTGCTCGGCTTCGCGGATGTCGAGCACCCGGTGGCGGTCCAGCTCGGCGGCTCGGATCCGGCGGAGTTGGCGCAGGCCGCGCGGATCGCCGCGGATTTCGGCTACGACGAGGTCAATCTCAATGTCGGCTGCCCCTCGGACCGGGTGCAGGAGGGCCGCTTCGGCGCCTGCCTGATGCGCGAGCCGGCCCTGGTGGGCGACTGCGTCGCCGCCCTGAAGGCAGCGGTCTCCGTGCCGGTCACGGTGAAGTGCCGGATCGGCGTCGACGACCAGGATCCCGAGGCCGCGCTCGACACCCTGGCCGACGCCGTGGTGGCGGCGGGCGTCGACGGGCTGATCGTCCATGCGCGCAAGGCTTGGCTCCAGGGGCTCTCACCCAAGGAGAACCGGGACGTGCCGCCTCTCGATTACGGACGCGCGGCCCGGCTGAAGCAGCGGCTGCCCGGCCTGCCGATCGCGGTCAATGGCGGCCTGCGCGACCTGGACGCCGCGCGGGCGCGGCTCGCCGAGGTCGACGGCGTGATGGTCGGCCGCGCCGCCTATACCGAGCCGGCGCTGCTGCTCGGTGTCGATCCCGACCTGTTCGGCGTGCCGGCACCGGCCCCCGACGCTTTCGCGGCGATCGCGACATTCGAGCCCTATATCGCAGCGGCCCTGGCCCGGGGCGAGCGGCTGCACGCAGTGACCCGGCACATGCTCGGTCTGTTCAACGGCCGGCCGGGGGCGCGGGCCTACCGGCGCCATCTCTCGACCCACGGCATGCGCCCGGAGGCGGACCTCGCGACCCTGCGGGAGGCGGTGGCGCTGGTCTCCCGCGCGGCGCCCGAAGAAGCCCGTGCGGCCTGAGCGGCGGCCCGGTCAGGGACGCCGCAGGATCAGGCGGTCGCCCCGCACCTCGTAGCCGGACAGCCGCGACAGGAAGGTCTGGCCGAGGAGGTTCGCGGAGAGCGCGCCGGGCTTGGCCACCATGGCGTTGACCCGCCGCTCGGTGATCGTGCCGACGCTGAGCGAGTCGAGCTGGGTCGGCGCCGCGTAGGTGATGCCGTTGGCGGTGGAGACGCGGGCGGTGAAATCGGCGGGCGCGGGGGTGAGGCCGAGGGCGGCGGCGTTCTCGGCGGTGAGCACGACGCTGCTCGCCCCGGTGTCGAACAGGAAGGGCTGCACCCGGCCGTTCACCTCGGCATCGACGCGGAAATCTCCGTCCGCCCGCCGGGTGACGGTGACGGACCCGTCGGCGCCCGGGGTCGCGCTCCCCGGCCGGAGATCGCCGAGCACCCGGGCGCCGACATCCTGGATCCGGTCGCGGTAGCTGTAGCCGATCACGAGGGCGAGGCCGATCAGCCCCCAGGCCAGGAGCGCCTGCAGGTTTGCGCCGAGGCGCGCCGTGAATTGCCGCCAGAATCCGGCCACCACCAGGAGCAGGATCGTGCCGGTCCAGGCGAGGTTGGCGAGCTGATCGGGCCCGATCACGCCGCCGACGCTGTCGCTGCCGTCGCTGAGGACCAGGGCGACGGCCACCAGGGCGAGGGCGGCGAGGCCGAGATAGATCATGACGGCAGCGGCGCTTCCAGAGGCGTGAGGCCGGCGGCCCGCATCCGGGCTTCGAGCCCCGCCATGACGGTGCGGCGCTGCACCTCCGACAGCGCCCCCCAGGCGGCGATCTCGTCGCGGGTCCGCCCGCAGCCGCAGCACAATCCGGTCGGGGCGTCGAGCACGCAGACCTTGGTGCAGGGCGAGGAGGGTTTTGGCGCGGGCGGCATCGGGAAACCTTGGGCGGGGGATCGTGGCCGGGTCAAGACGCGTTGGCGTCCTCACTCCGCCCAAGCCGCCACCAGGGCCAGCAGCGCGGCGATCTCCGCGACCTGCTGGCAGGCGCCGATCACGTCCCCGGTCTGCCCCCCGATCCTGGCGCGGGCGAGCCGGGTCAGGGCCAAAGCCGCGAGGCCGGCGCACAGGATCATCGACACGACGCCGCCGAACGGCAGGCCGAGCGGCACGGCGCCGAGGGCCAGCACCGCACCGAGGCCGAGGGCGGTGGCGAGGCTCGCCCGGTCCGGGCGGCCCACCGCGGCGGCGAGCCCGCCGGGCCGGGCCGGCTCCAGCAGCACCATCGGGGCGAGGGCGGCGACCCGCGACAGGGCGGCGGCCAGGATCAGGCCGGTGACGGCGGCGTACCCGGTCCGGTCGAGGAGCGTGGCCAGGGCGCCGATCCGCAGGGCCAGGGCCAGGACCAGGGCCGCGCCCCCGTAGGCGCCGATCCGGCTGTCGCGCATGATCTCCAGGCGGCGCTCCCGGGTGGTGCCGCCGCCGAACCCGTCGGCGACGTCGGCGAGCCCGTCCTCGTGCAGGGCGCCCGTGGCCACCACCAGTATGGCGATGGCGAGCGTCGCGGCCAGGAACGGCCCGAGCCCGATCCACCAGCCGCCGGCCAGGACCAGGGCCGCGGGCAGGGCCAGGATCAGGCCGGCCAGCGGCAGCATCCGGGGCAGGGTGGTGAAGTCGGGGCTGCGATGCGGGTCCGGCTCGCCGGGCAGTTGCGGCACCGGCAGGCGGGAGTAGAAGCGCAGGCACCCGGCGAGGTCGTAGAGGGCGCCGCGCCCGGGCCAGTCGGCCTCCCCGCCGGTCTGCCTGTTCATCGCGGTCTCTCGCATCCGCCCGCCACCGCGCGCCGGTCCATTATAGTCTCCCCGTCCGGGGGCGCCCACAGGAAATCATCGCCGCCATGACCGACCCGATGACCGCTCCCGAACCCGGTCCCTTCGACGACATCCGCAACCTGCTGAAGGCGATGCCGGGCCCCGACGCGGAGGCGAAGGCCGCGGTCGCCGCCCGGGACGCGACCCTGACGAAGCCCGCGGGCTCGCTGGGGCGGCTGGAGAGCCTCGTGACGTGGCTGGCGGCATGGCAGGGTAAGGCGCCCCCGAGCTTCGACCGGCCGCTGGTCTGCGTCTTCGCCGGCAGCCACGGGGTCACGCGCCGCGGCGTCTCGGCCTTCCCGGACGCGGTCAACCGGCAGATGCTCGACAATTTCGCCGCCGGGGGCGGGGCGATCAACCAGATCTGCGCGGCCTACGGCCTCGGCTTCAAGGTGTTCGACCTCGCCCTCGACATGCCCACCGGCGACATCACGGAAGCGCCGGCCCTCGACGAGCGCGCCACGGTGGCCACCATGGCGTTCGGCATGGAGGCGGTGGCCGCCGGTACCGACTGCCTCGGCATCGGCGAGATGGGCATCGGCAACACCACCGTGGCGGCCGCCCTCTACGCCGCCCTGTTCGGCGGCGATCCCGCCCACTGGGTCGGGCGCGGCACCGGCGTCGACCGGGACGGCCTGTCCCGGAAGGTCGCGGCCGTGGAGGCGGCGCTCGCCCACCATGCCGGCCATCTCGACGACCCGCTCCAGGTCCTGGCGCGCCTCGGCGGCCGGGAGATCGCCGCCATGGCGGGGGCGATCCTGGCCGCCAGGCTCCAGCGCATCCCGGTGGTGATCGACGGCTACGTGGCCACCGCCGCCGCGGCCGTGCTCCACGCCGCCGACCCGAGCGCCCTCGACCATTGCCTCGCCGGCCACGTCTCGGCGGAGGGCGTCCACGCCGAGGTGCTGGAGCGGCTCGGTCTGGTGCCGCTGCTGGCGCTCGGCATGCGCCTCGGCGAGGCCTCGGGCGCCGGCATGGCGATGGGCCTGCTGAAGGGCGCGCTCGCCTGCCACACCGGCATGGCGACCTTCGCGCAGGCCGGTGTGTCCGAGAAAGGGGCGGGCTAGGACCGCCGCGGGCGCTCCGACCCTCCAGGCTCAGGCGGTCTTCTCGATGTTCCAGAAGAACTGCACGGGCGCCATCACCATGCCCTTGAGCTTCGAACTCACGGCCATCGGCTGCTGCACGAGGCCCGCAGGGGCGTAGGGCACGACCGCGAAGGCGCGCTCCTCGATGCGGGCGGTCAGCGCCTTCTGCTGCGCCTCGTCGCTCGTGGCGATCCACTCGCTGCGCAGGGTCTCGAGCGTCGGGTCGTCCGGCCAGCCGAACCACGCGGCCTGACCGTTGGCCCGGATCAGCGGGTGGAGCGCCGGGTTCAGGACGTCGGCCCCCGACCAGAGCGTGTGGAACAGCGACCAGCCGCCGGCATCGACCGGCCCGCGGTTGCCGCGGCGGGCGATGAAGCTGCCCCAGTCGGTGGAGACCAGATCGACAGTCATCCCGAGCTGCTTGAGCAGATCCTGGGTCACGAGCGACTGGTTGTAGGCGATCGGCTGGTCGGCCGGGGCCAGCAGCACCACGCGCTCGCCCTTGTAGCCGGCCTTAGCCAGCATCGCCTTGGCCTTGGCGAGGTCCCCCTGCATGGCGGCGGCCCCGCCGGCACCGGTCGACATCGGCGAGCCCGGCGTGAAGAAGGTCTTGGCCTCCCGGTAGTATTCGGGGCTGCCGACCACCGCCTGCATGTAGTCGTCCTGCTGCATGGCCATCATCACGGCCCGGCGGATCTCGGGATTGTTGAACGGCGGCTGCGTGTGGTTGAACCGCATCAGCAGGATCAGCCCGAGCGGCACGTTGCGGATCTCGATCCCGGGCTTGCCCTTCAGGACGGGGATCAGGTCGATCGCCGGCTGCTCGTACCAGTCCACCGCCCCCTGGATCATCGCGCCCACCGCCGCCGAGGCCTCGGTGATGGCCAGCCACTCGATCCGGTCGACCTTGGCGACCTTGCCGCCGGCCGCCCAGGAGGGCGCCTCCTCGCGGGGCCGGTAGCCGGCGTGGCGGGTGTAGATCGCGTTCTGGCCGGGAATCCATTCCCGCGCCTCGAACCGCCAGGGCCCGGACCCCATGGCGTCGGCGATCGGCTTGGAGGCATCCTGCAGGGCGATGCGCTCCGGCATGATGAAGGGCACGTTGGAGGACAGCTTGCCCAACGCCGCCGGGAGCAGGGGGAAGGGCTGCTTCAGGCTGATCGTGAAGGTCCGGGCGTCCTCCTGGCCGTATTCCGCCACGAATCCCGCCAGGGTCTGACCGAAGGCGTCGCGCTTGGACCAGCGCGCGATGGACGCGATGCAGTCCTTGGCCTCGACGGGGGAGCCGTCATGGAAGGTGAGACCGTCGCGGAGATGGAAGGTCCAGCGCAGGCCGTCGGGCGCGGTCTGCCACTCGCGGACCATCTGCGGCTGGATCCGGAAATTCTCGTCGGTGGCGAACAGCGTGTCGTAGACGAGATAGCCGTGGTTGCGGATGACGTAGCTCGTGGCGACGATCGGATCGAGGGACGGCAGGGGCGTCGACGGGATGAAGCGCAGCACGCTGCCGCCGCCGGGCTGGGCCCGGACCAGGTGCGGGAGGCCGAGGCCGGCGGCCGCGCCTGCGGTTCCGGCCAGAAGCTGGCGACGGGAGAGCTTCATCGCGGGCACCCTTGTCCTGATCGAGCCCGTTGCCCGATTGATTTTATACAATTTCAACACCGGAGCTCCGCCGTCAAGGGTCCTGCGGAGCTCCCGGGGGCGACCGGGAGCGAGACGATGAAGAACCGGACCATCGCGGGTTCGATCGGGACCGAGATCCGGCGACGCATCCTCGACGGGCGCTATCCGGCCGGCTCGCAGCTCCGCCAGGACGGGCTCGCGGCGGAGTTCGGGGCCAGCCGGATCCCGGTGCGGGAAGCCCTGTTCCAGCTCGAGGCCGAGGGCCTCGTGCGGATCCTGCCCCATCGCGGCGCCATGGTGGCGCCGCTCTCGCCGGCGGACGCGGCCGAGGCCCTGGAACTCCGGGGCGCCCTCGAGCCCCGCCTCCTGTCCCTGTCGGCGCCCAACCTGACCGCCGACGATTACGCCCGGGCCGACGCCCTGCTGGAGGATTACGCCGCGGCGTTGCGCGACGGCGCGACGGCGCGCTGGGGCGCCCTCAACACGGAGTTGCACCTCCTCCTCTACAGCCGGGCCGAGCGACCCCGCGCCCTCGCTCTCGTCGGCTCCCTCCTGGCCGAGTGCGACCGCTACACGCGCCTGCAGCTCTCGACGGACAATGCCGAGCTGGAACGGGCCGACCGCGAGCACCGCGAGATCGTCCGGCTCTGCCGCAACGGTCACGTCTCGGCGGCCTGCGCCCTCCTGACCGACCATATCGACCACGTCGCGGCCGCGCTGATGGCCTTCCTGGGCGACGCCTCGGCGACCGCCGCCAAGCACGAGATTGTATAAAATCCTTGCCAGAATCGCGCGTCGCTGCCATGGAGAGGGGCGCCACCCCGCGAGGCCCGACAGGCCGGCCGGGGCGATTCTCCTCCCAACAGACGAGCCGGCGATGGCCTTCGACCGACACATCTTCTCCGGCACGATCCCGGCCCTGATGACCCCCTGCCGGCCGGACCGGACGCCCGATCTCGACGCCCTGGCGCGGAAGGGGAAGGATCTCGTCGCCGCGGGGATGTCGGCGGTGGTCTATTGCGGCTCGATGGGTGACTGGCCGCTGCTCACCGACGAGGAGCGGATGGCGGGCGTCGAGCGGCTGCTGGCGGCCGGCGTCCCGGTCATCGTCGGGACCGGGGCCCAGAACCCGATGCGGGCGGCGGCGCTCGCCGCCCACGCCAAGGCGGTCGGCGCCCAGGGCCTGATGATCATCCCGCGGGTCCTGTCGCGGGGGAGCGCGGCCGCGGCGCAGGAAGCCCATTTCTCCGGCATCCTCGAGGCGGCGGTCGACCTGCCGTCGGTGATCTACAACAGCCCCTATTACGGGTTCGAGACCCGGGCGGACCTGTTCTTCCGCCTGCGCACCCGGTATCCGCACCTCGTCGGCTTCAAGGAGTTCGGCGGCGCGGCCTCGCTCACCTACGCGGCCGAGCACATCACCGGCCAGTCGCCCGACATCACCCTGATGGTCGGGGTGGATACGCAGGTGGTGCACGGCTACGTCAATTGCGGCGCCCGGGGCGCCATCACGGGCATCGGCAACGTCCTGCCGCGGGAGGTCCTCCACCTCGTCGCCCTGTGCGAGAAGGCCGCCGCGGGCGACGTCCAGGCCCGCCGCCGGGCGGAGGAGCTCGACGCCGCACTGGCGATCCTGTCGAGCTTCGACGAGGGGCCGGACCTCGTCCTGTACTACAAGCACCTCATGGTGCTGGAAGGAAACCCGGAATACGCCCTCCACTTCAACGCCACCGACGCGCTGAGCGCCGGCCAGCGCCACTACGCGGAGACGCAGCTGCGCCTGTTCAAGGCCTGGTACGCCCGGTGGTCGGAAGAGGCCGCGGAGGACCGCCCCCGGGCCTGACCCTGCACCGGGGCGGCCCTCCTCGGCCATCGGGGGGGGGCGGGCGGCACGCCCCGGAACAGCCAGCCTTTGCGCGAAACGGTCCGTCGGCGCTATTGCGGGTGCGAGATCGGTCCCAGCCCGCGAACCCCGCCCATGAAGATCACCCAAGCCTTCACCTTCGAGGCGGCCCACCGGCTGCCGAACGTGCCCGAGACCCACCGCTGCCACCGGATGCACGGGCATTCCTACCGGGTCGAGCTGACGGTGGCCGGTCCGGTCGATGCCCACACCGGCTGGGTGATCGACTTCTACGACATCGAGTCGATCTTCGGGCCGCTGCTCGCCCGGCTCGACCACCATTGCCTCAACGAGATCGAGGGGCTGGAGAACCCGACCGCCGAGAACATCGCGGCCTGGATCTGGCAGCGCCTCCAGCCGGACCTGCCGGGCCTCACGCTGGTGCGGGTCGCCGAGACCCCGATGTCCTGGGCCGAGTACGATGGCGAGTGAGGCCGCGCCTTCGGGGGACCGCGCCGCGCTGGTGCTGTTCTCCGGCGGCCAGGATTCGGCCACCTGCCTCGCCTGGGCGCTGGACCGGTTCGACCATGTCGAGACCCTCGGCTTCGATTACGGACAGCGCCACCGGGTCGAGCTCGACCGCCGCGCCGCCCTGCGGGCGGGCACGACGGACATCAATCCCGACTGGGCGCCCCGCCTCGGGGCGGACCACACGCTCGCCCTCGACGCCCTCGGGCAGGTGTCCGAGACGGCACTCACCCGGGAGGCCGCGATCGGCTACGAGGCGTCGGGCCTGCCCAACACCTTCGTGCCCGGCCGCAACCTCGTCTTCCTGACCTTCGCGGCGGCGCTCGCCTACCGGCGGGGCCTCCGGCACGTGGTCGGCGGGATGTGCGAGACCGACTATTCCGGCTACCCGGACTGCCGCGACGACACGATCAAGGCCCTGCAGGTGGCGCTCAATCTCGGCATGGAGCGACGCTTCGTCCTGCACACGCCGCTGATGTGGCTCGACAAGGCGCAGACCTGGGAACTGGCCGAGACGTTGGGGGGCCGAGCGTTGGTCGACCTGATCGTCGAGGAGAGCCACACCTGCTACCTCGGCGAGCGCGGGCAGCGGCATCCCTGGGGCTACGGCTGCGGGACCTGCCCGGCCTGCCGCCTCCGGGCGGACGGCTACGCGCGGTTCACTGCGGCCTGAGCCCGTCCACCAGGACCGCCAGCGTCCCCCGGAAGGCCGCCGGGCTCGCGAACAGGCGCTCCATCAGCAGCGCCCCCTCCAGGGTGGCGACGACGTAGCGGGCGAGCGCCGCCGGATCCGCGCCGCCGCGGACGCTCCCGTCCGCCTGCCCCTCCCGCAGGATCGCTTCCAGCCACGCGAGGTGATCCGCAAAGAAGGCCGCAATGTCCCGGCGCAGGCGCTCGGGCAGGGCCTCGCCCTCGATGGCGAGCGCCGCGCACAGGCAGCCGAGCCCCTGCTCGACACCGCCGAGATAGAGCCGGCCATAGGCCTCGACCCGGCCCGGCCCGTCCGGGACGTCCCGGCGGATCGCCTCCAGGGCGGCGGCGTAGCGCGCCGCATAGGCCGCCACCAGGGCGGCGCCGAGATCGATCTTGGTGGGGAAGTGGTGGTGGATGCTCGCCTTGCGGATGCCCACCGCCGCCGCGAGGTCGGCGTAGCTGAAGCCGGCATAGCCGCGTCCCCGCACCAGGGTCTCGGCCTGCATCAGCAGCTCGGCGCGGGTATCCCTCATCGCGGCGATCGTCGCTCCGGCTCACGCGAATGTGGGGCCGGCCGCGATCCCGATCCCGGCCCACCCCTTGACGGAGGAGCAATCTACCTACTTAATGGTAGACAATCAAGATCGGGAGGTTTCGGCATGACGGCATCCGCCGTCCATCCGAGGACGTTTGCCGCCGGCGCCGGGCTGACGCGGCGGCACGCGCTCTTCGCGGGGCTCTGCCTGTGCTGCCTGCCGACGCTGGGCCGCGCCGCCGAGAGCTTCACGATGGAGGAGGTCGGCCCGGGCGTGTTCGTGCGCAAGGGCCTGATCGCCGACGCAACCTCCGACAATGCGGACGCCATCGCCAATATCGGCTTCCTCGTCGGCAAGAGCGGCGTGCTGGTGACGGAATCCGGCGGCAGCCTCGCGGACGGCCAGTGGCTGCGCGCCGAGATCGTCAAGCGCACGCAGAAGCCGATCACCCACGTCGTGCTGACCCATGTCCATCCCGACCACGTCTTCGGCGCGGGGGCGTTCGTCCAGGACAAGCCGGTCTTCATCGGCCACGCCAAGCTCACCGAGGCGCTCTCGGCCCGGGGCGAGTTCTACCGCAAGCGCCTGATCGATCTCCTGGGCGAGGACCGGACCGGGCCGGTGGTCTACCCGACGATGAGCGTGGCCGAGACGGCCGAGATCGACCTCGGCGACCGGCGCCTGACCTTCACGGCGCACGGGCCGGCGCACACCACCTCGGACCTGTCGATGATCGATTCCGGCAGCGGCCTGCTGTTCCCCGCCGACCTGCTGTTCGTGAACCGGATCCCGTCCCTCGACGGCAGCCTCAAGGGCTGGCTGAGCGAGATCGAGCGCCTGAAGGCCATGGGCGCCTCACGGGCGGTGCCGGGCCACGGCCCCGTCGCGGTGGATCTCGCCCCGGCGCTGTCCGACCTTACCGGCTACCTGACCGCCCTCCGCGACGGGACCCGGGCTGCGATCGCCAAGGACGTCCCCATCGAGAAGGCGGTGACGCGCGTCGCCGCGGACCAGCGGGACAAGTGGGCGCTGTTCGAGACCTACAACGGCCGCAACGTCACCGTGGCCTATCAGGAACTCGAGTGGGAATAGGATTTTCGGATCCCCATATCGGATGACAACGGGAGGCACGCCATGACCCACCGGATCGGAAAGACCCTCTCCACCCTCGCCCTCGGCGCCGCCTTGGCGGCGACCGCCCTGTCCGGCCCCCTCGTCCACGCTGCGCAGGCGGCGGGCGCCTCCGATACCGATCAGGAGCGGGCGGCCCGCTGGCAGGAGATCGCCAAGTCGATCTTCGGCGACCGCCAGATCGCCCAGACCGACAGCCTCGTGAAGATCGACGCCCCCGCCCGGGCGCTCGACGCCGCCCTGGTGCCGATCACCCTGACCATGCCCAACGACGGGCAGATCAAGGCGGTCTCGCTGATCATCGACGACAACCCGGCGCCCTACGCGGCCAAGTTCGAGTTCGGACCGGCCGCCGACCCGGCCGAGTTGAAGCTGCGCGTTCGGGTCAACAACTACACCGACATGCACGCCGTGGTGGAGACGCAGGACGGCAAGCTCTACGAGGCCAAGCAGTTCGTGAAGGCGTCCGGCGGCTGTTCGGCCCCGATGGGCATGAGCGACGAGGAGGCCATGAAGGGCATGGGCGACATGCGCATGAAGTTCGCCGAGACCCAGCCCGGCAAGCCCGTGGAGGCGACGCTGATGATCCGCCACCCGAATTTCTCGGGCATGCAGATGAACCAGGTGACCCGCGACTACACGCCGGCGCGCTACATCGACAAGCTCACCGTCTCGGCGGGCGACCGGACGGTCTTCACCATGACGGGCGACATCTCCATCGCCTCGAACCCGGTGATCAACTTCGCCTTCAAGCCGGACGGCAAGCCGATCCAGGTGGCGGCTTCCGACAACCAGGGCGGGCGCTGGCAGCACAGCTTCACCCCGCCGGGCCCGACGAACTGACCATGCGGCGCCTCCTCCTGACCGGCCGGGCCGCGGCGGCCTGTGCCGCACTCCTCTGCCTCGCCGCCGCGCCGGCCGATTCGCCGGTCAACGTCCCCGAGCCGGAGGGGCTCTATGCCGGCCCGCCGAAGGGCTACACGCCACAGACCCTGAAAGGGGCGACGGTGGTCGATGCCGACGCCGTCGCGGCCCTGATGGCGGGCCCCGACAAGCCGGTGCTGATCGACGTGGCTGCCCCGGACCGCAAACCGTCGAACTTCCCGGAGGGACGGTTGTGGCTTCCGGTGCATCCCTCGATTCCGGGGGCCGTCTGGATGCCGGAGGCCGGCGCCGAGCCCCTGGCGCCCGCGCGCGAGGCGCTGTTCTACGACCGGGTCGCCGCGCTGACGGGCGGCAACAAGGCCCGACCGGTGGTGGTGTTCTGCCACGTGGAGTGCTGGGGCAGCTGGAACGCCGCCAAGCGCCTCATCCTGAAGGGCTATACCGGCGTGCGCTGGTTCCCCCAGGGCGTCGAGGGCTGGCAGGAGACGCACGAGACCGCGAACCTGCAGGTCGATCCGGCCTGGAAGGCGGGCGCCGAGCCACAGGCGGGGCGCTGACCGGCGGCGCCGGGCGGTGTAAGAGGGACGCATGAAACGGGACGCGCCCCCTCTCCCGAGCGGGAGAGGGTTGGGGTGAGGGAACAGGTCTTTCCGGACGAGTCACCCCCTCATCCTGTCCCACTCCCGCACGGGAGGGGGACAGGCGCTTGCCCTCGGTGCCGGAAGGGATCTGAATCATGTCGCAGGTCGTGCAGTCCCGACGGCTTCGGGCGATCGATATCGGCAAGCGCAAGGCCGAGGGGCGCAAGATCACCGCGCTGACCGCCTACCACGCCCACACGGCCGGCATCGTCGATCCCTATTGCGACTTCATCCTCGTGGGCGATTCCCTCGGCATGGTCATGCACGGGATGGAATCGACGATCCCCGTGACCCTGGAGATGATGATCCTCCAGGCCCAGGCGGTGATCCGCGGCACCGAGAAGGCGCTCGTCGTGGTCGACATGCCGTTCGGCTCCTACGAGGCCAGCCGGGAACAGGCGTTCCTCAACGCGTCCCGGGTGCTGAAAGAGACGGGCGCGGGCGCGATCAAGATGGAGGGCGGAGCCCATTTCGCCGAGACGGTGGCGTTCCTGGTCCAGCGCGGCGTACCGGTGATGGGGCATATCGGCCTCACCCCGCAGGCTGTGAACACGATGGGCGGCTTCAAGGTCCAGGGCCGGGGGCCCGACGACGAGCGCCGCCTTCTGGAGGATGCCCGCGCCATCTCCGAGGCCGGCGCCTTCGCGATCGTGCTGGAGGGCATCGTCGAGCCGGTGGCTCGCGCCATCGCGACCTCGCCCCGGGTGACGGCCGCCACGATCGGCATCGGCGCCTCCGCAGTCTGCGACGGCCAGATCCTCGTGCTGGAGGACATGCTCGGCCTGTCCGAGCGGACGCCGAAATTCGTGCGCCAGTTCGGCAGCCTGCGCAACCATATCGAGGAGGCCGTGAAAGCCTACGCGGAGGAGGTCCGGGCCGGGCGGTTCCCGGCCGACGACCACACCTACGGGTAGGGCAGGGGCGGCCGATGTCCCCTCCGATCCTGCCGTCGGGCGGTCGCGCCGAGAGGCTCGTCATCGCCTTCGCGCTGTGCGCCGCCATCGCCCGACCGGGACCGGCGCAGGCGCTGGAAAACCCGGCCTCCGCCTTCTGCGCAACGATGGGGGGACGGTCGATCATCGCGAAGCTGCCGGATGGGGGCGCGATCGGGCTCTGCTCCCTGCCGGGCAACAAGATCGTCGAGGAATGGACGCTCTACCGGATGCTCCATGGCGTGAAGCCCCCGGCCGACGACAACCCGTTCCGATAGCCCGGCCACGCGCGGGCGCATGCGAATCCCGAACGCGCCGCGCCCGTTCGAGGATGCCGTGACGGCCGGCGCGGGCGCGCTCTGTACCGGCGGACGACCACACCTGCAGTGAGAATCCGACACGGGGCGACCAACGCTGGACCAGCGCGTACGGTCGCCACGGCCTCGCCTGGAGCCATGCCGGCGCCTTCAGCACCGGCGCGCAGATCCTCGTGTCGCTCCATCCGGAGGCCGGTTTCCACACCCTCGTCCTGACGAACGCCGTCCCGTCCGGCCTGCCGGAGGGGCGCGCCGACAGCTTCGCCGACCGCGTCTTCGACGGCCGGGCCGGCCAGGACAGGCTGAAGGCCTGGGGGGCGGCCTACGGCGCACCGCCGGCCTGGGCCTCGGCATCCTGGCGCGACGGAAAGATCGATCCCGTTCGTCAGCCCACCCGCCGCGACGGCAGCCGCAACCCCGGGGCGGGCCGCTCCAGCAGCACCTCCCGGCGGAAGCGCACGAGCCGCGCCGGCCGGCCGGCGGCGCCGCTGGTGACGCTCTCGGTCTCCTCCACCAGTCCCTGCTGCGCCACGAGACGGCGGAAATTCTGCTTGTGCAGCTGCGTTCCCGACAGGGCCTCCACGGTGCGCTGGAGCTGGAGCAGGGTGAATTCCGGCGGCATCAACTCGAACACCACCGGGCGATACTTGATCTTGCCCCGGAGCCGGCCGATCGCGGTGGCGAGCACCCGCCGGTGGTCGAAGGCCATGGGCACGCCGGTCGGGTCGTTCGGGAGGGCCGGACCGGGATTGCCCTTCGCCTCCGGGATCAGACCGGCCTCGAACAGCAACTCGTAGCGCTCCAGGACACGCTCTTCGTTCCACGTGCCGCCGTTCATGCCGAAGGTCAGGCCGAGGCGGTCCAGGCGGCGGGTCCGGGTAGCACATTCCTCGGGCTCGGACGCCCAGGCGGCGAGCCGCGCCTCGATGGCGTCGAGCTGGCGGGGGCGCCCCTGGCGGAAATCCTCGTAGGGCAGGTAGCGGTACCAGTTCTGCCACGCGGCCTCGGCCAAGCCGGCCGGCCGCTCCTCGCGAACGAGCGCCAGATAGGCCACCGAGAGCGAATGCACGCCGGACAGGTTCGCCGTGCCGGAGCGGTCCCGATCGCCGAAGGTATAGAGCTGCTCCACGTAGCCCAGACGCTGGTGCGTCTGCCGCTCCACCCAGGCGCGCAGGCCCCGTTCCAGGGTCGCGTGTTCGGGGACCAGCGGGCCGGCCGGCAGGCCGTCGCCCCGGCCCGGTGCCTGGTCGGGCACGCGGATCGTCAGGGCGCGCGGCTCCCCCTTGGTCGCGGCGACGATCACCGCGACGAGGCCTACGGAGGAGCGCTCCGGCGAGGCCTGCGCCCCCCGCGCATCCGTCTGCGCCGCGGCACCCTTCATCGTTCCTCGACCGCCTCTCCCCCGGGACGCGCCGGAGCGGATCCCACCTATAGGGGGACAGGATCGCCGCGCGTCAACGCCGCTGTCGGACGGAGCGGCCCCGTGCGCTTGCCAACGCGCCGATGCCTGCCCAAACAGGGAGGGACCGGCGCGGACGCCGCCGGGGCGGTTCTGCCGGAACGAGGATACAGCGACAGCGATGCCAGCCAGCGCCAGCGCCGCATCGACCGGGAGACAGGCGGTCGACCTGCGACTCTACGGCCTCCTCGACGTCGGCGTCTGCGGCGCCGACGGGGCGCGGCTGGCTGAACTCGGCGCCGAAGCGGTGGCCGGGGGCTGCACCCTGCTCCAGTACCGCGAGAAGGACATCGCCGATGCCCGCGCCGCCCTGGGGCGGATCCGGGCGATCTTGGAAGCCGTGGGCGGCCGGGTCCCGGTCCTCGTCAACGACCGCGTCGACCTCGCCCTCGCCGCAGGCGCGGACGGGGTGCATCTCGGCCAGAGCGACCTCCATCCGGCGGATGCCCGCCGCCTCCTGGGGGAGGGCGCGATCATCGGTCTCACCCTCAAGAAGGCCGCCCAGGCGGACGAGCTGTACCGGCTTCCCGTCGACTACGCCTGCATCGGCGGCGTGTTCGCCACCACCAGCAAGGACAATCCCGACCCGCCCGTGGGCCTCGACGGCTTTGCCAGCATCGCCTTCCGCGCCCGCCTCGCCCGCGGGGCGGACCTGCCGCTCGGCGCCATCGCGGGGATCGGCCTGGACAACGCCGCCGCGGTGATCGCCGCGGGGGCGGACGGCGTCGCGGTGATCACCGCCCTGTTCGGCGCGGACTCGGTGCGCCAGCGCGCCCGCGACCTGCGCGCGCGGATCGACGCCGCCCTGGCGGAGCGGGCGGCCTCGCGATGAGCGACCCCGCGCCCATCGCGGTGACGATCGCGGGCTCGGATTCCGGCGGGGGCGCCGGCATCCAGGCGGACCTCAAGACCTTCTCGGCGCTCGGCGTCTACGGGGCCAGCGTGATCACGGCGCTGACCGCGCAGAACACGACGGGGGTCCAGGGCATCCACGACGTGCCGCCGGACTTCGTCACCCGGCAGATCGACAGCGTGTTCTCCGACCTCGCCGTGAAGGCCGTGAAGATCGGCATGCTGTCGCAGGTGGCGGTGATCGCCGCCGTGGCCGAGGGGCTGGCGCGCCACGCCGGGGCTATCCCGGTCGTCCTCGACCCCGTGATGGTCGCCACGAGCGGCGACCGGCTGATCGCGGACGCGGCCGTGGCGACGCTCCGCGAGCGGCTGCTGCCGCGGGCCGATCTGATCACCCCCAACCTGCCGGAGGCGGCGGTGCTCCTCGGCGAGGCCGTCGCCACGGACGCGGCGACGATCGTGGCCCAGGCCCGGCGGCTCGTGGGGCTGGGCGCCCGGGCGGTGCTGATCAAGGGCGGCCACGGCGTGGGGCGCGAGAGCATCGACCACCTCGTCACGGCGGACGGCACCCTGCGGACCCTCTCGGCGCCGCGAATCGCGACGGCCAACACCCACGGCACCGGCTGCACGCTCTCGGCCGCGGTGGCGGCGGGACTCGCCCAGGGCCTGGATCTGCCTGAGGCGGTGGCGGCCGCCAAGGCTTACCTCACGGCCGCCCTCGCCGCCGCCGACCAGCTCGCGGTCGGGACGGGCCACGGGCCGGTTCATCACTTCCACGCTCTCTGGTCGTAGGCCGCGCCCGAGCCGGCACTTTCCAGCGCCCCCGCCGCCCGCCGCCTTGCAACCGGGCGGCGATTGCGTTTGAAGAAGCGCACGATCGTTCGGATAACGGAACGGTACAGGCGGACCGGTGACGATGCAGGATCAGGCGGAACGGCCCGACCGGGGGCGCGGGCGCGACCTGCTGACCGGCGCGCAGGCGCTCTCCGGGCAGCTCGGCAAGACCATCCAGCGGCTGCGCAAGGCCTACAACCTGTCGCTCTCGGAACTCGCCGAGCAGTCCGGCGTGGCCAAATCGATCATCAGCCAGATCGAGCGCAACGAGACCAATCCGACCCTCGCGACCATCTGGCGCCTGTCACAGGCGCTGGACGTGTCCATCGAGCGGGTGCTGGCGGCGGGCGACGAGGAGCCCTTCATCGAGAAGACCTCCCGGGCCGACACGCCGATCCTCGTCTCCGAGGACGGGAAGGTGCGGCTCGCGATCATCGGCTGGCTCAAGACGATCGAGTGGCTGCAATGGTACGAGGTCACGGCGGATCTCGGCGGCGTCCTCGACTCGGATCCGCACCAGCGCGGCTCGGTGGAATCGCTGTCGGTCGCCGAGGGCGCGTTCGAGGTCGAGATCGGCGGCAGCGTGCAGCGCGCGCGGGCCGGCGAGACCCTGCGCTACCGCTGCGACCGGCCCCACCTCATCCGCTGCACGGACGGCCCGGCCCGGGCCACCATGGTGGTGATCATGAAGGCCGCCGTGATGGAGTGAGGCGGTTTCACCGCCCGCTGTTCACCCACCGCACCACGTCGGCGAGCACGGTCACCAGCGCCTGATCGAGGGCGCGGGCGCCGTTTCCGGCATCGATCTTGGACACCGGGACCCGGGCCGTGAAGATCCGCGCGGCGGCGACCTTGCCGGTGCCGTCGGCCACGAGCTTCAGCGACAGGTCGACCACCGCCTCGCCGGTCGCGGCCTGGACATCGAAGGCGCGGATCTCGCTGATCAGCTGGTAGTCGGCCACGACCTTGTCGCCGGGGCGACTCACCGAGCGGAGCCGGCCGGAATTCTCCAGGCTCTGGATGAGCCGCGTCTGGATCAGGCGCGGCAGCCGGTCGGCCCATTGGCCGCCGCCCAGGAAGGACAGCGCCCCGCCGTTCTCGCGCACGATGATCCGGTCGGCCTCGAAGGGCTGGATCCCAACCGGCTCCGACACCACGATCGAACGGCCGGCCGCGATCGGCCGGCCCGCGGGGGGCAGCGCCGCGAGGTCGAAGGTGAGGGGCGCCACACCGCCGCCGCAGCCGCCCAGGAGGGCGGCGAACAGCGCGGCGGCGAGGATGTGGGACGAGCGGACCATACACATGACCTGAGAAACTCCGCCGGCGAGCAGCGGAGCTGTAAAAGCTATGCGGTTAAAACTAATCCGCTGCGGCATCCGTGCCGTGCGCCGGGACACATCCGCCGGGCCCCGCGCGCTTTCAGCGCCCACCGTTGTATTCGGGCAACGATGGCTTGCCGCCGAAGATCACCTGGCTCGGGTCGCGCTCCAGGCTGCGCACCGTGCGGTTGAGGGTGCTCAGGGTCCGCTGCCCGTCCCCCGACAGGGCCTCCACCTCCCGGCGGCCGGTGCCGCTGAGCCGTCCGAAACTGGTCGCGATGCTGGCGGTGCGCTTGTCGAGGTTTTCCGACATGGTCCGGAACGCCTTGCCGGCGTCGCGCACCGAGATCGCCGCCGCGCGGATCTCCGCGAAGGTGCTGGAGCCCTCCTGGCCGGAGGCCGAGCCCAGGAAGCTCTCGGCGCCGTTGAGCACCGAGTCGATCTTGTCGGCCGAGGCGCTGAGCTTGCCGGCGAGCAGCCGGGCGTCGTGCAGGCCCGCCTCGATGTCGGGGCTGGCCTTGGACAGGGCCGCCGAGAAGCGGTCGGCATTGTCGATCACGCGGCCGAGCTTCGCACCGTCCACCGCCTTGACCAGGGCGGAGATGTTGGGGCCGGCATCGGCGAGCGTCTTGGAGAAGGTCTCGACATTGGACAGCGACCGGTTGATCGCCCCCTCGTTGGCGGAGACGAGCCTGTCCAGGCGGGCGAGCATGTCGTCGGCCCGCTGCGCCACCTGACGGGCCAGCGCCATCATGTCCTGCATGTCGGAGGAATCGGCGAAGATGGTCGGCGGCTCGCCGTTGGCCATCGGGGTCAGCACCGGCGCGTCGGCGTTGCCGCCCGACAGGGAGATCACCGAGACGCCGGTGAGCATCGCCGAGTCGAGGCGGGCGCGGGTGTCGGCCCGGAGCGGGGTCGCGGGATCGACCTTGATCGTGGCGAGCACCCGGCGGGGATCCTGCGGAGCGAGGCGGATATCGGTGACCTCGCCGACCTTGATGCCGTTGAAGTTCACGCTCGATCCGCGCGAGAGCCCCCCGACCGAGCCGGAGAAGACGATGCGGACGATCTGGCTGACCTGCCGCGACGAGCCGCCGGAGAGCCACAGCACGGTGCCGAAGCCCGCCAGGATGACGGCGATGGTGAAGGCCCCGATGAGGGCGTAGTTCGCGCGGGTTTCCATGCGCTCAACCTGCGGTTCTGGCCGGCGGGGATGCGGCCGGGCCTGTGGCCCCGGCACCCGGAGGGGAGCAGGGCGGGATCTGGGTGGGACGGTGATCAGGCATCGGGTCAGGCATGAGCCGAGGCGCCGCCCGTGGCGATGGTCCGGGCACGCTTGCCGTGGAAGTAGGAGCGCAGCCAGGGATGGTCGCTCGCCAGCATCTCGTCGATCGTGCCGGCGGCGATGATCTGGCCGTCGCCGAGCGCCGCGATGCGGTCGCAGGCGGTGTAGAGGCTGTCGAGGTCGTGGGTGACCATGAAAACGGTCAGGCCCAGCGTTTCCTTGAGGGTCGAGACGAGGTCGTCGAACTCGCCGGCGCCGATCGGGTCGAGGCCCGAGGTCGGCTCGTCGAGGAACAGGATCTCGGGGTCGAGGGCCAGGGAACGGGCGAGCGCCGCGCGCTTGATCATGCCGCCCGACAGCTCCGAGGGCAGCTTGTCAGCGGCGTCGGGCTTGAGGCCGACCATCTCGATCTTGAGCCGGGCGAACTCGTCGAGGAGGCGTTCGGACAGGTTCAGGTGCTCGCGCATCGGCACCTGGATGTTCTGCTTGACGGTGAGCGCCGAGAACAGGGCGCCCTGCTGGAACAGCACGCCCCAGCGCTGCTCCATCCGGCGCCGCTCCGCGTAGGTGAGCTCGTCGACGTCCCGGCCGAACACCTCGATCGTGCCGGCGCGCTTGGGGTTGAGGCCCAGGATCGTCCGGGTGAGCACCGACTTGCCCTGGCCCGAGGGCCCGACGAAGCCGAGGATCTCACCGGCGCGGATGTCGAGGCTCAGACCCTTCAGGATGTTGCGGTCGCGGAATCCGACCACGAGGTCGCGCACGCGGATGATCGGGGCGGGGGCGGTCATCGGGTCGGCCTCAGAAGTCGATCGCGGCGAAGAACACCGCGAACAGGCCATCGAGGACGATGACCATGAAGATGGACTTCACCACCGACGCGGTGACGTGGCGGCCGAGCGATTCCGCCGAGCCTTCGACCGCGAAACCCTCGATCGTGGCGATCACCCCGATGGTCAGCGCCATGAACGGCGCCTTGATCAGGCCGACCATGACGTGGTGGACGCCCACCGCCGCCTGGAGCCGGACCAGGAACTGGTCGAGGGTCAGGCCGCCGTAGAGCATCGCGGTGAGGCCGCCGCCGGCGAGCGCCGCGAGGTCGCCGATCAGCGTCAGCATCGGCAGGCCGATCATCAGGGCGAGCACCCGGGGCACGATCAGGATCTCGACCGGGTCGAGGCCCATGACCCGGAGCGCGTCCACCTCCTCGCGCATGCGCATGGAGCCGATCTCGGCGGTGATCGCCGAGCCGGAGCGGCCGGCGACCATGATCGAGGTGAGCAGCACGCCCATCTCGCGCAGGATCAGCAGGCCGATCAGGTTGACCACGAAGGTCTGGGCGCCGAAGCGCTGGAGCTGGAAGATCCCCTGCTGGGCGACGATGCCACCCACGAGGAACGAGATCAGCACGATGATCGGCGTGCCGTTGAGCGCCACCTGCTGGATCTGGTTGATCAGGGCGTTGCCGCGGAACGTCCCGGGCCGCAGGGCGACGCGTCCGCAGGCGGCGATCAGCTCGCCGAGGAAGGCGAGGGCGGTCACGAATTCATGGCCGCCCTGCACCGTCTGGCGCCCGGTGGCATCGAGCAGGCCGACGACCGGGCCGTGCCGCCGGGGCGGCGGCGCGTCCGGCTCGCGCAGGCGAACCTCCCCCAGAAGGGTGCGGTGCTCCGGCCGTGCGTTGAGATAGGTGAGGGCGCCCCCCGCCTGCTCGATCTCGGCGCGGGTCCGCTCCAGAACCCAGGCGCCGAGGGTGTCGAGGCGCTCGATGGCCGACAGGTCGACCGCCACCGGCCCGGCGCGGCCGGCCGCCGCGATGCCCGCGGCCGCGGCCTCGACGGCCGGGCCCTGGTCGGCGGTCCAGCGGCCGTCGAGCGTCAGACGGCCGTCGGCCGTCCGGTCCCGCAGCGCGGCGCCGGCCAAGGCGCCGGGAACAGTGCCCTCGCTCAGCAACACCCATACTCCTCGATCGAGGCACCACCCTGCCCGGCGGTTATGACGACATTACGGTTGACGATCCGTCTCCAACCTCACCCCTGAAGCGCGGCGTGAGGCCAGGGCGAGCCCCAGGCCCGCGGCGGCGAGCGGCGCCATGAGCAGGAAGGCGAGGGGGCCGCCGGCCCGGTAGGCGACGCCGCTGCCCAGGGTCGCGACCACCGAGATCCCGGCATTGACCGCGCTGAGCGTGCCCTGCGCCCGGCCCCGGGCGCCGTCCGGGGCGTAGGCCGAGACCGCCGCCATGGCGCCGAGCTGCGTCGCCCCGAAGGTCAGGCCGTGGAGGCATTGCAGCGGCACCAGCGCGGCGAGATGGTCGCCGAGGAGGAACATGCCGACCGCCCGCAGGATCGCCGCGACGGCCCCGGCGCCGAGGAGCCGCACCGGGCTGCGGCAGGCGGCGGGCAGGGCGGGCAGGGCGGCGAACAGGGCGATCTCGGCGAGCACCCCGGTCGCCCAGAGCGAGCCGACCCAGGCTGCCGGGATCCCCTGGCTGGTCCAGTAGATGCTGCCGAACCCGTAGATCGCCCCGTGGCTCGCCTGGATCGCGGCCGCCGCGCCGATGCACAGCCACAGCTTCAGCGGCAGCCGCGGCCGGCCGGCTCCCGCCGCGGACGGCGGCAGGGCCGCCACCGCGCGGCTGCGCCACGCCACCAGCGCCGCGCCGAGGGCGAGGCCGGTCAGCAGCAGCGGCACGGCGAGCCGCCCGCCGAGCACCGAGAGCAGGACCCCGCCCGCGAGGTTCGCCAGCAGGAACGCGATGGAGCCCGCCATCCGGATCCGCGAATAGGCGAGGCGGGAATCCCCGCGCACGGCCGCGAGCGTCAGGTAGTCGATGCAGGGCACGAGGGGCGCGCCGGCGACCGCGTTGAGCACGATGAGCGCGGCGAGCCACGGCCAGGCGATCCCGGCTGCGGCGGGCATCAGCGCGTAGGTCAGGCTGAGCGCGAGGCTGCCGAGCAGGATCAGCCGGCGCGGGCCCAGGCCCCGGTCGAGCAGGCTCATGAGCGGGGCCGTGGCGGCGATCCGCGTGGCGATCGGCAGCGCGAGCAGGAGGCCGATCACCCTTGCATCGAGGCCCAGGGCGTCGAGCCACAGGGGCATGAACGGCATCGCGATGCCGATCTCGGTGAACACCACGGCGTAGAGCAGCGACAGGCGCGCCGGGCCGGACGGGCGGGGCAAGGCGGGTCTCGACGGGAGGGGCGGGGGGCGTAGGCCGTCCGTAAGCGCCCGTTAAAGGGAGTCTGTCAAATTCCCGGGGATTGGCGCGCACCTGGGCGGGCCGCTACCGCGCCCGCCGCCAGCGTCCAGAGAGGCCCATGTTCGGTTCCGTGACTCCGAGCGCGCATGCGTCGGCCGAGTACGAGGCGATTGAGGCGACGATCAGCGCCAGCGAGCGCGGCCGCTGGTTCCTCGCCGAATACGCCCGGCGCAACCGGGGCCCCGAAACCGAGGTGCTGCTCGGAGCGATCGCACGGCTGGAGCGGAGCGTCACCGCCGACCGCGGGCAGGAGGCTTTCGGCCACCTGCGCGGCAACCTTCTCGACATGGCCGACGCGATCAGCCGGACCAAGGGCGAGATCGCGGCGCTCAACGCCCCGAACAGCGACGAGACCCGGCTGACGCAGGCGTCGCTCGCCCTCGACGCCATCGTGCGCGAGACCGAGCAGGCCACCTCCGACATCCTCAGCGCCGCCGAGTCGATCCAGGAGGCGGCCTGGACCCTCCGCGAGCATGGGGCCGACGCGCAGGCCTGCGACGCCCTCGACCGCCACGCCACCGCGATCTACACCGCCTGCTCCTTCCAGGACCTGACCGCGCAGCGCACCGCCCGGATCGTCTACACCCTGCGCTACCTGGAGGACCGGGTCTCCGCGATGATCGCCATCTGGGGCGAGGACGCGGTGCGGGTTCCGCCCCACCGGAGCGCGCGGCCGGCCGGCGAGCCGGCCGATCTGAACCAGAGCGACGTCGACCGCTACATCGCCATGGACGTACCGGCCATCACGGTGGCCGCCCTCGTGGCGCGCCCCGGCAGCCCGGCGCTCCACGAGGATCTGGTGTTCCTCCCGGTCTCGGCGGAGGCCGAGCCGGATGCGGAAGCACCGGAGCGGGTCGCGGATTCCGAGCCGGAGGCTGTCGCGGCGCCGGTCGAAGAGATCGACAGGGTGGCCGACCTGGACACCGTTCCCGGGTTTGCCGACGAGCCCGAGACTGTCTCGCCCCCTGACACCGGCACCTTCGCCGAGGCCGCGCCGGAGCCCGACGCCGCGCCGGAGCCCCACGACTGGCTCGGAGCGGATATGGCCGATCTGGCCTGGGGCGAGGCCGTCGCGGCGGCCCCCGAGCCGGCCATGCCGCCGGAGGATCCGGCCCTGAGCTTCGCCGAGATCGCGGCGCTGACGCCGGAGCAGCGGCTCGCCCTGTTCGCCTGACGGCTTCCGAGCGAGGCCGACGCGGCCCCGGCCATCCGCGCGCACGGAAGACCGCGCCGCCGCATCCGCCTGAGGCGGTTCGGCAGGCGCGTCCCGACGCGGACCCTGCTATCAGGGCCGCCCCCGGCAATCCCGAGCAAGCACGTCCGTGGCCCTGCACCTGATCAAGCTCTGTGTCGGCCCCGCCACCATCGCCGACCTCGAGGCCCGGCAGGCCCGGTTCCGGGAGGAGGCCCTCCGGGACGGCCGGCCCGCGGCCCCGTTCCACGTCACCCGCACCCTGCCCAAGCGTCACCGGGAGATCACCGGGCGCGGCTCGATCTACTGGGTGATCCGGGGGACTCTGTCCTGCCGGCAGGCGATCACCGCGATCGAACCGCTGACCGGCGAGGACGGCATCCCGCGCTGCCGGTTGGTCTTCGATCCGCGCCTCGTCCCGGTGGCGCCCCGGCCCTGCCGGCCCTTCCAGGGCTGGCGCTACCTCACGGCGCGCGACGCGCCGGCCGACCTCGGCGCCGAGGCGTCGGGGGACCTCGCCGAGATGCCCGAGGCCCTGAGGCGCGAGCTGGTCGGCCTCGGCCTGCTGTGAGGATGTAGCGCCCCCCACCGCTCAGTCCCCCGCAGGCCCTCCTGAGGCGCCGGCGCACGGCGGTGGCCGCGAAGGAAGCCCTCCAGACGGCGCCGCGATCCCTGCATCCCCGCGAGGCCTGCTGCCGCAGGCCCCTCAGGTGAGGGGGAGGGTGGGACAGCTCTCACCCCGGCCTGCGAACCCGCCGGAGCCATCTCGGCCCCGGCGGGATCCGTCCTACGCCCCGTCGAAGCGCCCGCTGGCATGGGCCAGCATCGTGTAGACCTTGCCGGTCTCGGAGGTCAGGTAGGCATCGGTGCGCTTGGCGTCGCTGTCGTTCTTGACCACGTCGCCGAGCAGGCGCTCAAACTCGCTGACGTAGCGGTCGACGCTGCGGCGGAACTCCGCATCCGACCGGTACCGGCGCTGGATCTCCGCGAAGGTCGCCCGGCCCTGCGGCGTGTAGATCCGCGGGTCGAACAGGTTCGGCTCGCCCCGACGGTACCGCTCCCACAGGTCGACCGCGGTCCGATGCTCGATCATCTTGGCGATGTCGGTCGAGATCGTGTCGAGGGCGATCCGCCCGGTCTCGGCGGCCGCCACCGCGGGCCGGCGGGCCGGCTGTGCGGGCGCCGGCGCGTCGGCAGCGGGCACCTCCTCCTCGTCGTCGTCCAGCGAGGCGCGGGTCAGCAGGTCGGACAGCCAGCCGCGCTTGTCGCCGGCCTGTGCCGGGCGGGCGGTCGCGGAGGGGCGGGGCGCCTCGATCCGGGCCGGGGCGGCGCGCGGCGCCGCCGCGGGGGCCGGGAGCGCCGGGGCGGCGGAGGCCGCCGGTGCGGCCGAAGGCGCGGCCGCGGGGGCCGCGGCGGACGCGGCCGCGGGGGCCGCGGCGGACGCGGCCGCGACGGCGCGGCCCCCGCCTTCCGCGACCCGGCGCTGGGGCTGGGCCTGCGGCTGGGCGACGTCGACCGAGCGACCGGAGCGGGAGACCAGGGACGACAGCTCGTTGAGCGCCTTGATCTGGTCCGCCACCACCCGGCGCATCTCGCCGGTGGCATCCTGCGTCTCGCGCGGCAGCTCGAGGACGCCCTTGGCGAGTTCGGCGCGGGTCGCGTCGAGTTCGCCGCGGATCGAGCCCGCCATCTCGCGCAGAGCCGAGAAGGAATCGCCGAAGCTGGCCTGGGCCTCCTGGAAGCCGCTGCGCATCTCGCGGGCCGCCTCCTCGATGACCTGCCGGACGCCCTGGGCGGCCTTCTCGCCCTCGGCGCTGGCGCTGTCCTTCAGGTCGGCGAAGGCGCTCGTCACCGAGGCCCCGGCGCCCTGGGCCGACTGGGCCAGGGACTCGCCGACGCTGCGGGCCCGCTCCTCGGCGGCGCGCAGGGTCTGCTCGATGGTCTGCGCCAGGGCGTTGCCGTTCTGCTCCAGGGCGGCGGCCCGGGCCTCGAAGGTGGCCAGCGCCTCGGTGAGCTTGGTCTCGCGGCCCGACAGGGCCGAGTCCAGGCGTTCCTCGATGGCCGCCAGGGAGGCCGCGGCCCGGTCGAGGGCCGCCACGTGCGCGGCGGTCTGCTCGCCGAGGGAGCGGCCGCGGCCGTCGAGGGTCTCGGCGAGGCGCGAGGCCTCGCTGAGCGCCCCGTCGGCGGCGCCGCGCAGGGCCTCGACCTGGGCCGAGACGCCGGCGCTGGCACGACCGGTCTCGGCGGCGATGCGCTCCAGGGCCCCCTGGACCTGCTCGATCCGGCCGGCGAGACCCCGCTCGATCGCACCGAGGTTGGTGTCGGCCCCGGCCACGAGGTCGGTGAGCGCGGTGTTGGCGGCCTCGATCCGCTGCAGCAGGCTGCCGAGTTCGCGACCCATCCGGTCGTTGGTCTCGAACAGCTCCGAGAGGGTGCGGCCCGCGCCGTCCTCGACGGCGGCGCGCAGCAGCTCGGCCGAGGCCCGCGACTGCACGGCCAGTTCCTCGGTCCGCGCCCGCAGGCTCTCGGCCAGGGGCACGCCGGTCTCGGCGAGCGCCCGCTCGATCGCCTCGGCCCGGTCCGCGAGCGCCCGGGACAGGTCCATCATCGGCCCGTCGATGGCGCCGCGCAGGCGCTCGACATGGCCCTCCAGGCTGTCGCCGACCGCGCGGCCGCTGCCCTCGACGCTGGCGACGAGCGCGCCGCCGCGCTCCTCGATGGCGCGCACCAGGGTCTCGGCGCTCTCGGCGAGGCGGCGGGACAGGGCTTCGCCGCGGGCATCCACCAGGGCGCCGAGCGCCGTGGCACGGCGCTCGAACCCGGCCCCGAGGGCCTCGGTGCGGGCGTCGATCAGGCCGGCGAGCGCGGCCTCGCGGCGGCTGAGGGTCTCGGCCAGCGCCGCGTTGTGGGCGTCGACCTGCTCGGCATGGGCCCGCGCCCGCTCGTCGAGGGCGGCGACCAGGGACGCCGTGCGCTCGTCCATCAGGCCCGCGAAGGCCTCGTGGCGGTCGTCGAAGGCGGTGGCCAGGGTGTCGGCGCGCTGCGCCACCAGGGTCGCGAACAGCCGCATGCGGCTGTCGATGCGCTGGGTGAAGGCATCGGCACGGGCGTCGACGCCACGGGCCAGGGCCTCGCTCTGCGCCTCCACGGCCTGCGCCAGGGCCGCGGTGCGGCCCTCGACGATGCCGTCGAGATCCCGCAGCCGGGTGTCGAAGGCCTCGACCAGGGCGCCGGTACGACCCTCGACGACGCCGTCGAAATCGCGCAGCCGGGTGTCGAAGGTCTCGACCAGAGCGCCGGTACGGCCTCGGACGACGCCGTCGAGGTCGCGCAGCCGGGCGTCGAAGGTCTGAACCAGGGCGCCGGTGCGACCTTCGACGACGCCGTCGAGATCCCGCAGCCGGGTGTCGAAGACCTCCACGAGGGCGCCGGTACGGCCCTCGGCCGCCGCCACCAGGGCCTGGCTGCGGTCCTCCAGAAGCCCCTCGATCGACGCGCGGGCCTGCTCGAAGGTCGACCGCAGGGTCTCGATGCGCGCGTCGACGCGCTCGGACACGTCGCGGCCGGTGCCCTCGACCAGCGCGCCGAGGCGGTTCTGCACCCGATCGAACAGGGTCTGCAGCTCGCCCGTCCGCTCCTTGAGGGTCTCGGCGAGCCGGTTCTCGCGCTCCTCGAGCAGGCCGGCGATGGCCGGGTTCACCCCCTCGATGGTCGCCTGGAGCGCCTGGGTGCGGTGCTCGATGGTCCCGGCGATCTGGCGGCCGCGGTTGTCCACGAGGCGGTCGATCTCGCCCTGCGCCCGCTCGAACAGGCCCTGAAGGTCCGAGAGGCGGGAATCCAGCAGGTCCGCCATCTGGGCGGGTGCCGCGTCGAGGGTCGCGCGCAGGCCCTCGGTCCGGGCCGCGATGGCGTCGGCGACGTCCTGGCCGCGTCCGTCCACGAGGTCGCGCAGGCCGGCCTGAGCCTCCTCGAAGAGGGTCTGCAGGCGCTGCGTGCGCGCGTCGAGGGTGGCGGCGAGCTGGCGCTCGCGGGTCTCGACCAGCGCCGAGACGGCGGCGGGCGCCTCCTCCAGCACCGCGCGCAGGGATTGGATGCGGGCATCGACCGTGGCAGCGAAGCGGCCGCCGCCGCCCTCGACCACGCCGTCGAGGGCCGCCTGGGCCTCCTCGAACAGGGTGCGCAGGGCCTGGGCCCGGGCAGTGAGGGTGTCGGCGAGGCGGTTGCCGCGGCCGTCGACCAGGCTCTCGAGATGGCCGAGCCGCTCGTCGAACAGGCTGCCGAGCTGGCGGGTCCGTTCGTCCAGGGCGCCGCTGGCGGAGCCGAACGCGCCCTCCAGGGCGGTGACCAGCGCCTGCCCGCGGCCGTCCAGCGCGGCGTGGATCGGGCCCATGCGGCCGTCGAGGGTGGCGGCCAGGGTGCCGGCGTGGTCGTCCAGCATGACGCGGATCTGGTTGGTCCGGTCGTCCAGCAGGGTGTGGACCGAGCGCACGCCCTCGTCGAGCAGGCCGCTGATGTCGGCGGTGCGGCTCGACAGGGTGTGGCCCAGGCGGCCCTCGCCGGCATCGAGCATCCGCTCGGCATCCGCGATGGTCTGCTGGAGCTTGGCGAGCACGCTGTCGCCGCGCTGGTCGATCAGCTCGGCGAGGGAGGTGCCGCCGCGGTCGAGCAGACGGGCCAGCTCGGTGATCCGGCCGCCGATCGCCCCGAACACGGCGCGGCCCTTCTCGTCGAGCTCGCCCGACATGGCGGCGATGCGCTCGTCGATGAGACGGCCGAGGAGGTCGGCGCGCTCGGCGAAGGCGGCGTGCACGGCCTCGGTGCGGGCGGTCAAAGCCGCGTCGGCGCTCTCGGTGCGCTCGTCCACCAGCCGGACCATCGACTCCGCACGGTTCGCCAGCGCGGACTCGAGGCCGCGGGTGGCCTCCTCGATGGTGCCGGTGAGGGCGCGGACGCGCTCGGCCATGGCGCCGTCGAGGCCGCCGGTCCGGTCGGCGATCATCGCCACGAGGTCGCGGGTCCGGCCGGCCAGCTCCTCGTCCACCGCGCGGGTGCGCGCCTCGATGAGGCGGATCGCCTCGAAGGCCTGCACGCCGAAGCTCTCGTCCACGAGGCGGGCACGCTCGTCCAGGGTCTCGGCGATCGCCTGCAGGCGGCCGATGACGCCGGTGTCGAAATGGCCGGCGCTCTCCTCGATCCGGCGAGCGATCTCGCCCGTGTGCCGGGCGATGTCCTGGCCGAGGCCGTTGGTGCGGCCCTCCAGCATCTCCATCAGGCCGCGATGGCCCTCGGCCATGACCCGCGCCATCTCGTCGGTCCGGGCGCGCAGCGCCTCGTCCGCCGCGCTGGTGCGGCTTCCGAGATGACCGTCGATCTGGCCGACGAGGTCGGCCACGGTGGCGGCGATCGCGGCGGCCCGCTCCGCGGAGCGCGTCTCCAGGCCCCCGAGATGGGTCTCGATCAGGCTGCCGGCCTCGCGGGCCCGGGCCGTGATCGTCTCGGCCACGGCCTCGCCCTTGCCGGTGAGGAGCCGGTCCATCTCCTCCAGACGGGCGCCGACGGTCTCGCCGAGGGCGGCGGTGTCACGGCCGATCCGGTCGGCCAGGATGTCGCCGCGGGCGATGGTCTCCTGCAGGGCGGCGAGGCGGCTGCCCAGCGTCTCGTCGATCGCCCGGACCCGGCCGTCGGCGGTCTCGGCGAAGCTCGCACCGGTCTGGCTGAGGGTGTCGGCGATGCGGGCGCCCTGGCTCGCCACGGCGAGCACGATGTCGCGGCCGGTGCCGCTGATCCGGGCCTGGGTCTCGTCGGCATGGCTGGCGAGCAGCTCGGCGACGCCGCGGCCATGCGCGCCGAAGGCCGCTTCCATCTCGCCGATCCGGGCGGCGAGGTCGGCCGAGATGGCGCGGGCGGCCTCGGCGAGGCTGCCGGTGGCGTCGCCGGTCCGGGCGGCGAGTTCGCGGTTGAGGTCGTCGAGGGCGGCGCGGACGGCCGAGACGGCGGCCGTGCCGCGCTCGCCGAGTTCCGTGCCGGCGCGGTCGGCGGCGTCGCGGAACCGGGCGGTGAGGATCGCGGTCTCGGCCTCCACGGCGCCGGTGACCTCGCCGGAGGCGGTGCGCAGGGTCTCCAGGGCCGCGGTGAGCCGGGCGGCGGCATCCCGCGTCTGCGTCTCGGCGGCCTGGCCGGCCTGATCGGCGGCGGCGCGCAGCGCCGCGGCGGCCTCCTCGGTGCGCGCCGACAGGGTGGTGGCGGAATCCGCGACCCGGCGCTCGAACACCCGCACGGCCTCCAAAGTCCGGGCCTCGACCGCGCCGGTGGCCTCGTCGGTCGTGCCGCGCAGGGCGCTGGTGGCCGCCTCGGCCCCGCGCTGGAGCGCCGCGACCGCCTCGGCGGTGCGGCCGTCGATCTCGCCCGACAGGCTCTCGACGGTGCCCCGCAGGGATTGGACCGCCGAGGAGGCCCCCGCCTCGAAGCCCTGGCCCAGGGCCGCGAAGGCGGCCTCCAGGCGCGCCGCCACCGTCTCGGTCCGGTGCGCGATGCTGCCGCCGGCCTGCTCGGCCGCGGCGGCGACCCGGTGCTCCAGGTCCGCGGCCCGGACCGTCACGGTCTCGTCGAGGCGCGCCGCGATGCCGTCCATCCGCTCGGCGAGGGCGCTTCCGCGCTCCGACAGCCCTTCGGCGATCCGCTCGGCGGTGCCGACGAGGTCGTCGCGCACGGCGCCGGCACGGGCCGTCAGGGTCTCACCGGCGCCGCTGGCCGCCAGCGCCAGGGCAGCCTGGGCATCGCGCCCGCGGCCCTCGATCGTCTCGGCGACCGACAGGCCGGCGCTCTCGATCTCGGCGCGCAGCGCGAGGCCGCGGCCGGCGATGTCCTGGGTGAGGGCCGAGCCGGTCTCGGCGAAGCGGGCGGTGATGTCGGCGCCCATCGCGCCGAAGCGCTCGGTCAGCTCCGAGCCCCGGGACAGGAAGACGGATTCCAGCCCCGTCACGGATCGCTCGAAGCTCTCGCGCACGGTGCCGGCCTGGCGCTCCAGCGCGTCGCTGACGCGGCTGCCGGTCTCCTCCAGGGTCCGGGTGAGGGCGCCGGCATTCTCGGACAGGCGATCGGCCAGGGTGGTGCCGGCGGCCTGGAAGGCGCCGGTCGCCGCGCCGGCGCGATCCTCGAAGCTGCGGGTCAGGGTCTCGCCGACCTCCTGGATGGCGCCGCGCACCTCCTGGCTGGTGGCCGCGAGGGTGTCGACGAGGTCGCTGCCGCGGGCGGTCATGAGGTTGACCACCCGGTCGCCGGCCTCGCCCAGGGAGGCGGTGATCGCGGCGCCGCGGGTCTCCAGGGCGCCGGTCACCCGCTCGCCCGCGCCGGTCACGGCCGACACGATCCGGTCCGAGGCGCCTTCCAGATCCTGGCTCAGGCTCTGGTGGGAGCCGGCAATGGCGCTGCGCACCCGGTCGGCGTTGGTGACGATCGCCTCGCGCTGGGCCACCAGCTCGTCCACGAGGGAGCGGATGCGGATCTCGTTGTCGGAATAGGCCCGCTCCAGCGTGGCGATCTCGCCGCGGACCAGGGTCTCCAGCTCGCCGGCCCGGGCGAGCGCCCGCTCGACGCCGTCGCCCACCGCCGCCACCTCGCGGCGCACCGTCTGCGACATGGTCAGGACGGCGTCGGTGGAGAAGCTCTCGGGCTCGGCCAGACGCACCGCGACCTCGCCGACCGCACGGGCGACAAGGCGCATCTCCTGGGCCCGCACCGCGAGCATGGCGGCGATCACGAACAGCACCACCGGGCCGAACAGGGCGGCGGCGCCGACGCTCGCCTGCAGGGCAGAGAGCCCCGACACGACGGCGCGCAGGTCGCCCTCGGACTTCGACCATGCGATCAGCACCAGGGCGCCGATCCAGACGGCGCCGGCGGCGAGCGCGAGCAGGTAGGGCTTGGGCGAGGAGCGCACCCGCAGGGTCTGCTGCAGGATGCCGATGTTGCGCCGGTCGTCGTTGGCCACCAGCGAGCGGTCGGGGGGCAGGAGCCCGCCCTCGCGGCGCGGGCGGTCCAGGCCCGGCGGCGGCAGGTCGGAGGCGAGCGGCGGGTCGAGATCGAGGCGCGGCGGCATGGTCCGCCCAGCGGCATCGAGGCCGCCGTCGAGGAGCGGCTCGGCGTCACCTACATCGGGCAGGCGTGGCTCGGCGCGGCCATCGGTGCCGTTCGGCGTCAGGGCGTCGAGGTTCAGCGCCTGCTCGATCGCAGAGAGCGCGGCCTCGGCCGGGTCCTTCAGCTTCTTCTCGGTCGCCATTCAACGCCTCGTTACACGGGTTCACCGACGCCTTGGGGAAGGCTGATGCCGGAGACGCAACGCCCCGTTTACCATTACAAGACTAAACTCAGGCAGCGACTGCCGATACCCGAGCCCTCGACTGGCCCCAGAAAACGTTAACCGAATGGTTACCGCGCCCGTCGCTCACCGCGTCCACCATCCTGCCGCAGGGGAGGGGTCCGGCGCGATCCCCACCCGGCGAATCAGGGGGTGAATTGTGTGGATCAGATCCGCAATCCCCGACGAATCCGGATGCCGGGAGCCCGAGCATGCAGGCCATCGACCCCGCGGAACTGGACGCCCAGACCGGTGGCGACGCCGATCTGGCCCGTGAGGTCCTGGATCTGTTCGCCGGCCAGTGCCGGTCGATCCTGCCGCGCCTCGCCGACCCGGCCGTGCCGCGGGACACGCGCGCCGACCTCGCCCATACCCTGAAGGGCTCGGCCGCCGGCGTCGGGGCCGTGCGCGTGCGGGCCCTGGCGGATGCCGCGGAGGCGCGCCTACGGGACGGCACCGGGCCCGTGCCGGTCGACGACCTCGCGGACGCGGTCGCGCAAGCGCTGGCGGAGATCGCGGAGGCCCGGGCCTGACGGGGTCGCCGCAATGCGGCGATCGATCCGGGACCGGTGTCTAATGCCGCGCTTGCATTCCGCGTTTCCAGCCGCCAAGCAGGCACGCCGCCCGTCGGACAGAGTGCGCTCGACGCGAGCCCGGAGCCCCCAGCATGCCCAAGATCACCTACGTCGACCACGCCGGGACGGAGCGGACCGTCGAAGGCAGCGTCGGCGCGACCGTGATGGAGACGGCTCTGCGCAACAACGTGCCGGGCATCGACGCGGAGTGCGGCGGCGCCTGCGCCTGCGCCACCTGCCACGTCTACGTCGCCGACGCGTGGATCGAGGTGGTTGGCAAGGCCCAGGACATGGAGCAGGACATGCTCGACTTCGCCAGCGACGTCCGCGAGAATTCCCGCCTGTCCTGCCAGATCAAGATCACCCCGGCGCTCGATGGACTCGTGGTGACGACGCCGTCCCAGCAGGGCTGACAGGCCCTCCGATCGCGGAGCCGGCCGGGCCACGATGTCGCGGAGCGTCCCGATCCCCGCACCCTCATCCTGAGGCGCCGGAGCGCAACGGAGGCCTCGCAGGAGCCCTCCAGTCAGCGCCGCGATCCCTCGCGCCCGCCTTCTAGGCCCGCAGACGCGGGCACCTCAGGATGAGGCCGCGGATCGGCGCGACGAAGCCGGGGCATACCGAGCCTCACCGCACCAGCGCCCGGGCCGCCGCGTCGAGCCCGTCCAGGGTGAGGGGGAACATCCGGCCGGCGATCAGCCGCTGCATCATGCCGATCGACTGGGTGTAGCCCCAGTGCGTCTCGGGCACCGGGTTCAGCCACGCCGCCTTCGGGAAATGGTCGAGGAGCCGCTGCATCCAGACGGCGCCGGCCTCCGCGTTCCAGTGCTCCACCGAGCCGCCCGGCGTCGCGATCTCGTAGGGGCTCATCGAGGCGTCGCCCACGAAGACGAGCCGGTAGTCGCTGCCATAGGTGCGGATCACGTCGAGCAGCGGCGTCTGCGCCTCGTGCCGCCGCCGGTTCTCGGTCCAGACCGCCTCGTAGGGGCAGTTGTGGAAGTAGTAATGCGCGAGGTGCTTGAACTCCGAGCGCGCCGCCGAGAACAGCGCCTCCGCCTGCTCGATGTGCCAGTCCATCGAGCCGCCGACATCGAGGAACAGCAGCACCTTCACGGCGTTGCGCCGCTCCGGCCGCAGCTTCACGTCGATATAGCCCTGGCGGGCGCTCGCCCGGATCGTACCGTCGAGGTCGAGTTCCTCGGCCGCCCCCGTCCGGGCGAAGCGGCGCAGGCGCCGGAGGGCGAGGCGTAGGTTGCGCGCGCCGATCTCGCGGTCGTCGTCGAGATCCTTGAATTCCCGCTTGTCCCAGACCTTCACCGCCCGGAAGTTGCGGTTCCCGTCCTGGCCGATCCGGATCCCCTCGGGGTTGTAGCCGTAGGCGCCGAAGGGCGACGTCCCGCTGGTGCCGATCCATTTCGAGCCGCCCTGGTGGCGCCCCTTCTGCTCGGCGAGCCGCTGCTTCAGGGTCTCGAACAGCGTGTCCCAGCCGAGCGCCTTCAACTCCGCCTTCTCGGCCTCGGTCAGGTACTTCTCGGTGAGCTTGCGCAGCCACTCCTCGGGGATCGCCGCGGGCTCGACCGCCTCGCCGAGGGTCTGAAGCCCCTTGAACACCGTGCCGAACACCCTGTCGAACCGGTCGAGATGCGCCTCGTCCTTCACGAGCGCCGTCCGCGACAGGAAGTAGAACGCCTCGACATCGTGCCCGGCGAGGCCCCGGTCCAGGGCGCCGAGCAGGATGAGGTACTCCTTCAGGGAGACGGGGACCTTGGCGTCCCGGAGGGCCGTGAAGAACTGCAGCAGCATCCCGGGAGAACGCGCCAGCCGGGCGCCCGGGTCAAGCCCGCGCGAATCGGCCAAGGCCGCGCCGGGCGGCGCAGGACTTTCTGGGCCGGATTTCGAGTCTTCGGCGATGGTCGACAAGATTCATCGCCGTCGACGCGGCCGGATCTCGGGCCGAAGCGAGTCTCTCCGGGCCGATGGGACTCATAACCTGGGTATAAGTTGTCGAATCTGTTGATATGTGCCCGGACAAGCCTCGCCCGGTCACTCAATCGGTCATGGGAATCGCTCAACTCGGGGCATCGAGTGTGTGCGGACGCGGCGACGCGGTCCGGACCGGACTGGCGAGGAGACCTGCGATGGCGGTCATCCTGCGGAATCTGACGGAATTCAAGCGGTTTCTCGGGAAGCCGGGGGCGACGATTCAGCTGGTGCGCAACACCTTCATGGATCGCCAGCCGGAGGCGACCCGGGACGCGTATCGCGACAAGGGCATGTATGCCCCTCGGGCGGTGCAGGCCCTGTCGCGCAAGGCGGCGGTCTTCACCCTGCGCGGCTATCCCGGCACGGTCTGGCTCTATTGGGACAAGGGCGCCCGCGGCTGGCGCTTCTCCGGCGACACCGTGACGGTGCCCCTGGTCACCGGCCTCGGGCCGGCGGACGAGCTGGTCTACCGGTGCAGCTTCGCCGACGGGTTCGAGCCGGCGCCGCGCAGCCGCGTGACGCGGCGGCCCAAGCACGAGGACGCGCAGCCCGCCCTGATCTGACGGCATCGGCGGCTTGCGCGCACCGGCCCGCTTCAGGCCATGCCGGCCGCCGCGGCGGCGCGTGCCGCCCGCGTGAGTCCGGACGCGACCTTGTACTCCGTCGGCGTCTGCCCGAAGCGCTCCTTGAAGCGGCGGGAGAAGTGCGCCTGGCTGGCGAACCCGCATTGATACGCGATCAGGCCGACCGGCACGACGCCGTTGACCGGATCGGCCAGCTTCGCGTGCGCCAATTGCAGACGGCGCTCCCACATCCAATCCATCAGTGCGATGTTCTCCGCGCTGGCCACCTCCTGAAGCCGGCGGACCGAGATATTGAGCGCGGCCGCGACATCGTTGATCGACAGGCCCTCGACGCCGATATGGTCGATGATGAAAGCCCGCGCCCGGCTCAGGATCGCGGCGCCGCCCAGGGACCGGGGCGCGTCGGACTCCACTTTCTCCGCAAAGCCGGCCGCGATGAGTTGAACGGCAATCGCAGCCACGCGCGCCTGGCAGGCCGGATCGAGGGTCGCGCCATGCTTGATCAGCGCGGACAGGTACGAGACGATGATAGGAAAGCTGGTCTGCGTCGCGTCGATCGACAATCCCGTCAGGCACCGGGCCGGCCCCATTGCCAGCTCCAGCACCGCCCGCGGGATGAAGACATTGATGATGTCCAAGCCTTCAGGATGGGCACCCAGGAAGGGCTGGGTGTTGTCCAGGAGCGAGATCCCGCCGGCACTGGATCGATGGTATTGGCCGTGATCCAGATTGAAGGTCCGCTCCGACGCCAGGATGACGAGATAGAAATCGTTATCGGACGATCGGATGTGAGACCGCGTCCGGACCATGGCGTGGGGCGATCCGACGTAGTGCGCGATCGTGAGGTTGTCGACGGTCAGAGTGTTCAACGCGGCGCGAAAGTTCTTTCGCTCCAGATCCACGAACTCGAAACTGCCGAACATGGTTCGGCATGCCTCAACCCAGTAATCGAAACGTGTCTGGAGCGGCACCGCGTCCGTGTTCATCCGCACGGTCGCGTATTCTGATATGTCCCGATCACCGCCGACCCGCGGAAATCGGCCGTCCCCCTCATACATCGCGACCTCGCTCGACGCCGCACGCACGGATCGGCGGGAAGACCCGGATGGCGAGCCGGTCTTGCGCCGCCGGTTGAACGTTACGTGACGCGCAGAACATCAGGAGACCGCTTTTAGCCATCACGGGCTTCACCTCGCATCAGACGCGCACCGGTCGAATGCCGCAATCCTACAGGGCGAAATCTTGAGCCAATCTCACCTGCAATCGCACCGCGCCCTCAGAGGCACCTGCGGGCGAAGACAAAATTCGCAGAGATCGAATCGATTTCAGCCAAACAAAGAACTACTTAGGCAAATATTCCGTAATATCGTATTTGAACACGCGACCCCTAGCAGCACGCACTACAGACTTCACGCGAAAAAAATTTGGCGCCGCTTTCTGTTCGAATCAATCGCGTCGAAAGATTTCGACGTCTCCTGCGCCTGCCGGCCGCCGCCGCAGCACGACTTGGCTGAAGCTGGGAAGCGGCCGGCGTTGGACGCGGCAGGACCCGCAACCGGGCCTGGGACAGCCAGGCAGTCGTGATCCTGCCCTTGGTCGGGCGGCGGAATCGGCACGCTCTCCGGTTCCGCAGACGGACAGCGGACGCGCTACCGCGGCGGCGCCCCGCTGGTTCGGCAGGGCTGCGGCTCACGCCTCCTGTCACGCCTCCTGGCCGGCCGCCTCCTGGCGCTCGGGCTCGCGCTTGGCCGGCGGCTTGCCCAGAGCCTTGCCCACCGTGCGGCGGGCACGGAAGATCGGCTTCGCCTCGTTCTCGCGCTTCTTCAGCAGGGTCCGGTACTCGTCCCGCCGCTCGTGGATCGACGCGATGACGAGCCCCATCGGCACGCCGACATCGACCAGCACGGCCTCCGAGAGCTGCAGGGAGGCCTCGATCGTCTCCGGCACCGCGTCGTCGACGCCGAGTTCGTAGAGGGACGACGCGTGGCGGGCGTCGCGGGCCCGGGCCACGATGGTCAGGTCCGGCCGCTCGGCCCGGGCCGCCACCACCGCCGCCTCGACGGCGCGCGGGTTGTCCAGGGTGACGACCAGGGCCCGGGCCGTGGCGATGTCGCAGCGGCGCAGCATCTCGGTGCTGCCGCTGTCGCCGAAATAGACCGGCGCCCCGGCGCGGCGCTGCTCGGCCACCCGCGCGGCGTCGGAATCGAGGGCGAGGTACGGGATCTGGTGCCGCTCCAGCATCTCACCGACCTGCCGGCCGACGCGGCCGAAGCCCGCGACGATCACCCGGTTGTCCACCCGCTCCGGCACCGGCTCGGCCTTGGCGGCGGCCTGGGCGCTGGCCGTCGCCCGCATCTTGAGCCGGCGGCCGACGGCGGCGAGCGCCGGGATCATGATCATGGTGACGGTGGTCACCACGAGGGCGGCCGCGCCGACCTCCTCCGGCACGAGCCCGGTGGCCATGGCGCCGCCGATCAGCACGTAGGCGAACTCGCCGCCCGGCCCGAGCAGCAGCGCCGTCTCCAGCGCCACGGGCCGGGGGATCTTCAGGACCGGAGCCGCCATCATCACCACGGCGGCCTTGATCAGGACCAGCGCCAGGGACAATCCGAGGATCGCGCCGGGGCTCGCCATGAGCTGGGCCGGGTCCAGGTTCATGCCCACCGAGACGAAGAACACGCCGAGCAGGAGGCCCTTGAACGGGTCGATCGTCGCCTCGATCGCCCGGCGGTACTCGGTCTCGGCCAGCAGAAGGCCGGCCACGAAGGCGCCGAGCGTCATCGACAGGCCGCTCGCCGCCGCGGTCAGCGCCGTGCCGACGATGACCAGCAGGCAGGCGGCCATGAACAGCTCGGTGGAGCGCGTGCGCGCCACCAGCTGGAACAGCGGGCGCAGGGCGAGGCGGCCGGCGACCACGATCAGGACCAGCGCGATCGCCGCCTGCCCGAGCGCCATGGCCAGCGCCCAGCCCTTGTCGCCGCCGTCGTCGCGGCCGAGCACCGCGATGGCGAACAGGACCGGCGCCACCGCCAGATCCTGGAACAGCAGGACCGCGAAGCTGGTGCGGCCGGTGGGCGCGTTCAGCCGCTTCTGCTCGGCCAGCACCGGCAGCACCACGGCGGTGGAGGACAGGGCGAGGCCGATGCCGACGATCGCCGCGCCGGTGAGCGGCACGCCGAGCCCGTACAGGATCGCCCCGAGGATCAGCGCGGAGCAGCCCACCTGCAGGGAGCCGAGGCCGAAGACCAGCCGGCGCAGCACCCGCAGGCGCTCCCAGGACAGCTCGATCCCGATCATGAACATCAGGAAGATCACGCCGAATTCGGCGAGGTGCGCGATCTCGGCCCGGTTGCCGATGGTGAAGAGGTGCACGGAGGGATAGGTGTCGGCCAGCCGGCCGAGGCCGAAGGGTCCGAGCAGGGCGCCGGCGCCGATGAAGCCGAGCACCGGCGAGATCCGCAGGCGGTGGAACAGCGGCACCACGATGCCCGCTGTGACGAGGAACAGGATCGCTTCCTTGTAGGAGCCGGCATGGACCTCTGGCATCGGCGGCGGATCGAACCTCGTCTCTCGGGGCTGCGGGGGGACGCCGATCACGGCTTCGCGATCATGGGTCGTCGCCGTGCTGCGGGCAACCGCTTTCAGGCCGGGAACGGGCCGGCGCAGGTGCGCTCCGACACAAGCCGGATACATCGATCGGGTGAGACATTTCCGCCACCGGGGCGATGCTGCGGGCGATCACCCGGTGGATGTGTACGGCGGGTGTGTGCAACGCGGCTCAAAATCGGCACAATGGGCGCATACACGCCTGAGTTAACCGGGGGTTAAGCTCGGCCGGGCCCTGCCCGGAACTGGACCGGATGGATGCGACGAGGCCGATGATCTCCATCAAATCGATATTCTCCGGTCCGACAGCGCCCCCCAGCCGCGATCGCGAGCGCGAGAAGCGCGAGTGGAAGCTCGAGTCGGACCGCTGGCGCCACCAGCGCCACGTCGAGAAGGGCTACCGCATCAAGTGGGGCTACGTGGCAATCGCGTACCTCGTCGAGTTCATGGTGATCGGCGCCTCGCTCTGGGGCGCGTGGCTGTTCGCCGGCGTCTACAGCGACGGCGACTGGCACGCCTTCTACTTCATGCTGCTGGCGCCCCTGGTCTACGCCGCGGTGGAGCTGTGCCGGGTGCCGCTGGGCATCCTGGCGCGCACCCAGCGCTCGCATTTCGTGCGCGGGCTGGCGGTGCTGGGCATCATCTTCGCGGCGGGCGTGACCACCAAGTCGGTGTCGCAGCTCGGCGAGATGATGTTCCATCCCCGCCTGATGGAGGCGGCCCGGACCAAGACGGCCCTGAAGGACGCCCAGGCCGACCGTGCCACGATCGGCGACCGCATCAAGGCGGCGGACGAACGCGTGGCCCAGTACACGGCCGAACTCGACCAGATCGAGAAGCGCTCCGCCGACAACGCCCAGCAGCTCGCCGGCCTGCCGGCCCAGCGCTGCGAGCGGGTCTTCGGCACCAACAGCAAGGGCCGGAAGTACCAGAACCTGAAATGCGTGGCCGATCCGCGGGTCGCCGCCCTGTCGCAGGGTGTCGCCAAGGCGTCCGCCGACCGCGCCGGGATGATCAAGGACCTGGAGGAGGCCCGCAAGGCCCGCGCCGCCCTCGATCCCGGCGCCGCCGACCGGCGCGTGGCCGATGCCGAGCAGGGTTACCGCAACGCGGTCAACCGCTCGCAGCTCCATTCCTTCACCGCCATGGTCTACGGCGTCGACCCGATCGACGTGACCGAGAGCCAGGTCCACGCCTTCCTGCGGATCTTCGTATTCCTGCCCGCGGTCTGCGCCGCCTTCGCGTCGACGATCCTGGCCCTCTGCGCGGTCTCGACCCGCCGGACCTTCATGGACGAGGACGACCTCGGCGCCGCCGTGAACCCGGAAGCGGCGCCGTACATGCTCGACGCGATCGCCGACGCCCTGCGTTCGAACCCTGAGCCGATCCTGCCGCGGGCCGCCAACGCCTCGGGGGCAGTGATCCCGATGAACCGCCCGGCGCAAGGCCAGCAGGCGCTGCCCAACCAGGCCCATCCGGGCCAGACCCTCCCTGCCGCTGGAGCCGGCGCATGAACTACGTCGCGAGCGGGACCCCCGAGAACATCGCCCTCGCCCAGCAGGTGAATTCCCGCCTGCGGGCGGATTCGAGCTACGTCGCCGCCCGGGCCTTCCTGTTCCGGGCGCTGGGTTTCGGCGCCTTCGCGTGCCTCGCCGGGATCGGCATCGGGGCGGCGGCCTATGGCTGGGCGACGCTCAACCAGTTCGACACCGCGGCGGAGAAGATCGCCGCCGCCATGCAGGCCGCCCTCTCGGACGTGACCCTGAAGACCAAGGGCGAGGTCACGCTGACCGACAACGTCTTGAAGCTCGAAGGCCTGCCCAAGGCATCCGCGTCGCCGACCCCCACCAAGGCGCAGCTCGGCAGCGACGCGGCCCCGGCCTCGAAGGCGACGGTGAACACCACCTTCACGGTGTTCAAGCAGGTGCCCTATCTCGACGGGCAGATCGTGACCGGCTGGAACTTCAAGGACAGCGCCGACCAGCCCTACCAGCAATATTGCTACTTCTCCCGCCGCACGGCCGAGGCGAAGGGGCAGGTCGAGATCAAGATCGACCTCGCCATGGACGGCAAGACCCTGCCGCAGCCGCAGAAGTCGGACGTGAACCTGGAGATCCTGGCCCGGAACTGCGTCTGGCACGAGAAGGGCTGACCAGGTCCCGAGGTTGAGCTCGGATCTCCACCCTCATCCTGAGGTGCCGGAGCGCAGCGGAGGTCTCGGAAGAGGCCTCCATCCGGCCGCGCGTTCCCCAAAAGCCTTCCTGCGGGGCTCGCTGACGCGGGCGTCTCAGGATGCGGACGCGGGTCGGATCCGGCGCCGCGCTTGCGGCCCGGCTGCGCGCCGCGTTACCCCTGGGCTCAAGCCCCTCTCTCCGAGACCGCGATGCGCTTTTCCGGAACCGAGACCTACGTCGCGACCCCCGACCTCACCGCGGCGGTCAACGCCGCGGTGGTGCTGGAACGCCCGCTCCTGGTGAAGGGCGAGCCCGGCACCGGCAAGACGGTGCTGGCCGAGGAGATCGCCAGGGGACTCGGCGCGCCGCTGATCGTCTGGAACATCAAGTCGACCACCAAGGCGCAGCAGGGTCTCTACGAGTACGACGCGGTCTCGCGCCTGCGCGACTCCCAGCTCGGCGATCCCCGGGTCTCGGAGATCGGGAACTACATCCGGCGCGGCAAGCTCTGGGAGGCGTTCACCGCGCCCGAGCGCCCGGTCCTGCTGATCGACGAGATCGACAAGGCCGATATCGAGTTCCCCAACGACCTCCTCACCGAACTCGACCGGATGGAGTTCCACGTCTACGAGACCGGCGAGACCGTCAAAGCCGTGCGCCGGCCGATCGTGATCATCACGTCGAACAACGAGAAGGAGCTGCCGGACGCCTTCCTGCGCCGCTGCTTCTTCCACTACATCAAGTTCCCCGACGCCGAGACGCTGCAGCGCATCGTCGACGTCCACTATCCGGGCATCAAGCACCGCCTCGTCGAGGAGGCCCTGCGGACCTTCCTGGCCTTGCGCGAGGTGCCGGGCCTGAAGAAGAAGCCTTCGACCTCGGAACTGCTCGACTGGCTGAAGCTCCTCGTCTCCGAGGACATCGCCCCCGAGACCCTGCGCGAGCAGGACAGCCGCAAGCTGATCCCGCCCCTGCACGGGGCGCTCCTGAAGAACGAGCAGGATGTCAGCCTCTTCGAGAAGCTGGCCTTCATGATGCGCCGGGACCAGCGCGGCGGCTGAATTCGCGTGAAGACCCGAGGACTCCCGCCAGAGGAGCCCGGGACAGGGACGGAGCGTGCGGCATGGGCGAGATCGCGATCGTCGGCGGCGGCGTGATGGGGCACGGCATCGCCCTGGTGCTGGCGCTCGGCGGCCACGGCGTGCGGATCACCGACACGTCACCGGAGACCCGCGCGCGGGTGCCCGGCCTGATGGAATCGGCGCTGGCCACCCTGCAGGAGGCAGGGGCCGCGCCCGCGGGCTGGGATGCCGAGCGACTGGCACGGGCCGTCCGGGTCGAGGCGGCGCTGGACGCGGCGGTGGCGGGCGCCGGCCTCGTCATCGAGGCGATCACCGAGAACCCGGAGGCGAAGCGCGCCCTGTTCGCCGAGCTCGACCGGCTCTGCCCGGCCGACGCGATCCTCGCCAGCAACACCAGCTATCTCGACGTGTTCCCGCTGATCCCGGAGGCCCGGCAGGCGCGGGCGCTGATCCTGCACTGGTACACGCCGCCCTACATCGTCGACCTCGTCGACGTGGTCCCGGGGCCCGGCACGGATCCGGCGGTGGTCGCCGCCATGGCCGACCTCGTGCGCGGCCTCGGGCAGGTCCCGATCGTGCTGAAGCGCTTCATCCCCGGCTACATCGCCAACCGCATCCAGCAGGCGATCAGCGCCGAGGTGTTCCGGCTCCTCGACGAGGACGTCGCCGCGCCGCGGGACATCGACGATGCGATCATCCACGGACTCTCCTTGCGCATCCCGATCCTCGGCCACCTCGCCAAGGCCGACTTCACCGGCCTGGAGCTGACGCAGCGCGCGCTCGCCAACGGCAGCTACGCGCCGCCGCCGCCGCGCACCCGCTCCGAGACCCTCGACGCCCTCTGCGCCGCGGGCCGGACCGGGGTGATGGCGGGGCGCGGCTATTTCGACTGGGGCGGCCGGGCGCCCGCGGAGCTGTTCCGCGAGCGCGACCGCAAGCTCCTGGCGCTCAAGGCGGCGATGGCCGGGATCGGCCGGATGGAGGGATCATGATCGGAGCGGACCTGTCCGGACGGCGCGTCCTCGTCACCGGAGCCTCGTCGGGCATCGGCCTCGCGACGGTGGAAATCTTCGCCCGCAACGGCGCCGCGGTGGCGCTGAATCACCTGCCCGACGATCCCCGCGGTCCCGCCGAGGTCGCGCGACTTGCCGGGACGGGGCTCTCGGTGCTCGCGCTGCCCGGGGACGTGTCGCGGGCGGGCGAGGCCGAGGCGATGGTGGCGGCCGGGATCGACCGGCTCGGCGGCCTCGACGTGCTCGTCAACAATGCCGGAACGTCGGGCACGACCACGCCCATCGCCTTCGAGGATCTCGACGCGATGAGTGAGGATTTTTGGGCCACGATCCTGGCGACCAACCTCCTCGGGCCGTTCCGCTGCGCCCGGGCCGCGGCCGCGACCCTCAAGGCGAGCCGGGGCGCCATCGTCAACACCGCCTCGGTGGCCGGGCTCGGGCGGCGGGGCTCTTCGGTGGCCTACGCGGCCAGCAAGGCCGGGCTGATCAACCTGACCCGCAGCCTCGCCCGGGCGCTGGCGCCCGACGTGCGGGTCAACGCGGTGGCGCCGGGCCTCGTGGCCACGCCCTGGACCGAGCCCTGGTCGGAGGCGCGCAAGGCCTCGACGGTGGAGCGCACGATGCTCGGCCGCATGGCCCGGCCGGAGGACATCGCCGAGACGATCTTCTTCCTCGCGGCGGGGGCGGCCTACATCACCGGCGAGACGATCACGGTCGACGGCGGGGCGATCTGAGCCCGGGGAGGATACGATGTCGAGCACCACCGTCATCACCTGTGCCCTCACGGGCTCCTTCGACACGCCGAAGAAGAATCCGGCCGTGCCGGTGAGCCCGAAGGCCATCGCCCAGTCGGCCCTCGAGGCCGCCGCCGCCGGGGCCGCGGTGGTCCACATCCACGTCCGCGATCCCGAGACCGCCGCGCCCAGCATGGAGTTGGCCCATTACCGCGAGGTGGTGGAACGGATCCGCGACCAGAACGACAGCGTGATCCTCAACCTGACCACGGGGGCGGGGGGCCGGTTCGTGCCCGGCGATCCCGATCCGGCCGTCGCCGGCCCGGGCACCACCTTCGTGAGCCCGGAAGCCCGCACCCGGCACGTGGCGGCACTCACACCCGAGATCTGCACCCTCGACGTCGCCACGATGAATTTCGGCGAGCACCTGTTCCTCAACACCCCCGGCCACCTGCGGGCAATGGCGGGTCACATCCGCGACGCGGGCGTGAAGCCCGAGATCGAAGTGTTCGATCTCGGCCAGATCGAGCTGGCCCGGCACCTGATCGCCGAGGGGCATCTGGCGCGGCCGCCGCTGTTCCAGATCTGCCTCGGCATTCCCTGGGGAGCGCCGGCGACACCGGAAGCCCTGGTGGCGATGCGCGCCCGGCTGCCGGAGGACGCGGTCTGGTCGGCCTTCGGCATCGGCCGTGAGGAGTTCCCGATCCTCGCGGTCGCCGCCGGCATGGGCGGCAACGTCCGCGTCGGGCTGGAGGACAACCTGTACCTGTCCCGCGGCACCCTCGCGCCGAGCAACGCCGCGCTGGTGGAGAAGGCCGTGAACCTGCTGGCCCATATCGACCGTGCGCCGGCCACGCCCGATCAGGCGCGGGCGATCTTCGGGCTGGCGCCGCGGGGCGGTTGAGAGTCCGGTCGCCGCCGCTCACCCGTCATCACGTGCGCAGCGAAGACGGGGTGGCGCCTCGGAGAAGCGAATGCCCGTCCGCGATCACCGAAGCGTCGTCGCGGGCGGGGAAGGCGGCCCCTGACGGAACGCCCGCATCCTCACGCGTTGCCGTATCGACCGCGATCCCCCCCGGATAGTCTGCACCCTGAGAAGAACCGAGCGGCGATCAACGCCGCCGCGTTCGGACAAACAGGGAGAGAGACATGACGGTCCGCCACCACGTCGCGCGACTGCTCGGGAGCTTGTGCGCGCTCGGCGCCGGCGCCGCCTTCGCGGCCGACCTCGTCCCGGTGAAGATCGGCGTCCTGAACGACCGCTCGGGCGTCTACTTCGATTCCACCGGCGAGGGCTCGGTGGTGGCCGCCCGCATGGCGGTCGAGGACTTCAAGCCGGAGGCGCACGGGCTGAAGGTCGAGGTCGTCTCCGCCGACCACCAGAACAAGCCCGATGTCGGCGCCTCCGTCACCCGGCAATGGTACGACCGCGACGGCGTCGACGCGGTGTTCGACGTGCCGACCTCCTCGGTGGCGCTCGCCATCGCGCAGATCACCAAGGAGAAGAACAAGGCCTTCATCAACTCGGGCGGCGGCACCGCCGACCTCACCGGGCCGGCCTGCACGCCCAACACCGTGCACTGGACCTACGACACGGCGGCGCTCGCCAACGGCACCGGCAAGGCGATGCTCAAGCGCGGCGGCAAGACCTGGTACTTCATCACCGCCGACTACGCCTTCGGCCTCGCCCTGGAGCGCGACACCAAGGCCGTGGTGGAGAAGAACGGCGGCACGGTCGTCGGCGGCGTGCGCACGCCCTTCCCGAACCCGGACTTCTCCTCGTTCCTTCTCCAGGCCCAGGCCTCGGGGGCGCAGGTGATCGGGCTCGCCGATGCCGGCCTCGACGCCGCCAACGCCATCAAGCAGGCGCACGAGTTCGGCATCCGCCAGGGCGGCCAGAAGATCGCCGCCCTGCTGATCGCCATCACCGACATCCACTCGCTGGGCCTGGAGGTGGCGCAGGGGCTCGACTTCACGGCCTCGTTCTACTGGGACCTCAACGACGGCACCCGCGCCTTCGCGGAGCGGTTCGAGAAGCGCATGCCCGGCAAGAAGCCGACCTCGTACCAGGCGGGCGTCTACGCCAGCACGCTGCACTACCTGAAGGCGGTGGCGGCCCTGCATTCGGCCAAGGACGGCGCCGCCGTGGTGGCCAAGATGAAGGAGATGCCCACCGACGACCCGCTGTTCGGCAAGGGCTCGATCCGGCCGGACGGGCGCAAGATCCACCCGATGTACCTGTTCGAGGCCAAGGCGCCCTCCGAGTCGAAGGGCGCGTGGGACCTCTACAAGGTGCTGGAGACGATCCCCGCCGAGCAGGCCTTCCGCCCGATGAGCGAGGGCGGCTGCCCGATGGTGGCCGGCATGACCGCGAAGTAGGGGCCCGAGCTATCCCACCAAACCCCTCAGCCTGAGGTGCCGCGCAGCGGCCGCGAAGGAGGGCTCCAGGGATCGCGGCGGTATCGGGAGGGCTCCTTCGAGGCTTCCGCTTCGCTCCAGCACCTCAGGATGAGGGCGGGGGTCGGATGAGCGCCTCTCACGCCGCCCCGATCCGGTCGAGCGCCGCCATGGCCTCCTCCGGCAGGCTGAGTTCCGCCGCCGCGAGGTTCTCGCGCAGGTGGCCGAGGGACGACGTCCCCGGGATCAGCAGGATGTTGGGCGACCGGCGGAGCAGCCACGCGAGCGCCACCTGCATCGGCGTCGCGCCGAGCCCGGCGGCCACCTCCGACAGGGTGCCCGATTGCAGCGGGCTGAACCCGCCCAGCGGGAAGAACGGCACGTAGGCGGTGCCGGAAGCCGCGAGGGCGTCGATGAAGGCGTCGTCGCCCCGGTGGGCGAGATTGTACTGGTTCTGCACGCAGACGATGTCGGCGATCCGGCGCCCGTCCGCGACCTGACGCGGCGTGGCGTTGCTCAGGCCGATCCGGCGGATCAGCCCCCGGCGCTGGAGATCGGCCAGCACGGTGAGCGGCGCCTCGACCGGGCCCTCCGCCGGCCCGTGGACGTCGAACATCAGGCGCAGGTTGACCACGTCGAGGGCCTCGACGCCGAGGTTGCGCAGGTTGTCGTGGACCGCCTGCGTCAGCTCCGCGGCCGAGAAGGCCGGGTTCCACGAGGCGTCGGCCCCGCGCTTCGCGCCGACCTTGGTGACGATCACGAGGTCGTCCGGGTAGGGGTGCAGCGCCTCGCGGATGATCTGGTTGGTGACGTGCGGCCCGTAGAAGTCGCTGGTGTCGATGTGGTCGACGCCCGCGGCGACGGCCGCGCGCAGCACCGCGATGGCGGCGGCGCGGTCCCTGGGCGGCCCGAACACGCCCGGCCCGGCGAGTTGCATGGCCCCGTAGCCGAGCCGCTTCACCCTGCGGTCGCCGAGTTGGAACGTGCCGGCCTGCGCGATGTCGGTCATGACGGATCTCCTGTTCGCGTCCCGGATGTAGACGCCAGCGATTCGACCGATAAGCGGTGACAATCGGCACGGGCTGTGCGGATCTTCGAACAATGACCCAGGATCTCACGGACCTCGCCGCCTTCGTGACCGTGGCGCGGGCCGGCGGCTTCCGCGAGGCCGCCCGCGCCGGGGGCGGGAGCGCGTCGCGCCTCAGCGAGGCGGTGCGCCGGCTGGAGACGGGGCTCGGCGTGCGCCTCCTGAACCGCACCACCCGCAGCGTCGCGCCCACCGAGGCGGGCATGCGCCTGCTGGAGCGGCTCGGCCCGGCTTTGGCCGAGGTGGAATCCGCCCTCGACGTGGTGAACGGGTTTCGCGACCGGCCGGCCGGGACGCTGCGGCTCAACGTGCCGTTGAGCGCGGCGCGCCTCGTCCTGCCGGCCCTCGTGCCGCCCTTCCTGGCGGCCTACCCGGAGATCCGCCTGGAGGTGGTCGTCGAGGACGGGTTCGTCGACGTGCTGGCGGCGGGCTGCGACGCCGGGATCCGCTACGACGAGCGGCTGGAGCAGGACATGATCGCCGTGCCGATCGGCCCGCGGCGGCAGCGCTTCGCCACCGCCGCGTCCCCGGCGTATCTCGACCGGCGCGGCCGGCCGGAGCATCCGCGCGACCTCCTCGCCCATGCCTGCCTGCTCGGCCGGTTCCCGAGCGGCGCCCTGACGGCGCCCTGGGAGTTCGAGCGCGACGGCGACATCGTCCGGGTGGACCCGTCCGGGCCGCTGATCGTGCGGGTCGCCGCCAGCGACCTCGCGGTGGAAGCCGCGGTCGCGGGTACCGGGATCGTCCACCTTTTCGAGGACTGGCTGCGCCCGCAGCTCGCGAGCGGCGCCCTGGAGCCGGTGCTGGAACCCTGGTGGCAGGTCTTCTCCGGCCCGTTCCTCTACTATCCGGGCCGGCGGCTCTTGCCGGCGCCCCTGCGCGCCTTCGTGGATTTCGTCGGCGCGCAGGCGTCGCGCGCTAGAACCGGAGGGTGAAGGTGCCCTTCACGGCCTGATCCTGGGCGCGGGCGCCGGTCTGGCCGGTATAGGCCACACCCAGGCTCGCGTTCGGCGCCACCGCCAGATCGAGCCCGACCTGCGCCACCAGCGCGTCCCGGTCGATCGGCACGCCCGCGCTCAGGAAGGCCGGGCCCGTGCCGAACCGCAGCAGGGCCGTCGGCACCACGTCGCCGAAGGCCCGCCGGTAGCCGACCAGACCCCGCAGCGTCACCGGAAGACCCAACCCCAGCTCCAGGCCCGTCTGCGCCCGCACCCCCACGGTCGCCGCGCCCAGATCGTAGTCCCGCGCGACGCTCGCCAGCGCCGCCGCGCCCCCGGTCTCCGCGAAGGCGTCCCGCCGGATGCCGACATACGCCCCGCCGACGAACGGCTCGACGTAGGAGGCCGCCGGCGGCACCGGCACCGCGACGCCGTCCCTCGACACCAGAGCCGCCGGAGCCGGCTGGCCGAGCGCGATCCTCCAGCCGATCTCGCCGAAACCCTGCACCGTATAGCCGCCGCCATGGCCGCTCAGCGTGTCCGACAGCCCGTACAGCACCGCCCGCCGGGTGCGCGTGTCGGTCTCGGCGTAGAGCGCCCCCAGCCGCAGCGACAACGGCCCGACCTCATAGCCGCCATACAGGCCGCCGAAGCCGCTCTTGAGCGTGGCGCTCTCCGCCCGGCTCGTGCCGCCGGACCGGCCGGCGCTGTCGAGATACGCCTCCGTGTAGCCGCCGACCACGCCGACGCGCAGCCCGTTCGACACGCGGACATCCGCGCCCGCCGCGAAGCCGGCGATCTGCCGGTCGAGGTTGAACGCGTTGCCGCCGCCCTCGGCCGTGCCGAAGGCGCCGAAGCCCTGGCCCCAGAGCCCGAACACCTGCGGGTCGAGCGTCCGCACCGGCACGCCCGCCACCACCGGCTGGCGCCCCGGCAGGTCGGCCGCGTAGGCGGCCGGCAGGGTGCCGTAATCGAGCCCGGTGCCGGGGCTGCCCCAGCGCAGGCGGTCGAGCACCGCCTCGCGCACGAAGAACGCGGTCTCGTAGGCGGTGGACACGGTGCCGGCATGGATGTCGCCGGCCAGCGCCCGGAAGCCGGCATCGGCCTCGGCCGTGGTGAAGGCGACCGCCGCGTCGAAGAGCCGGCCCGGGCCGGCCGCCTGGACGGCGTTGGCCGCCGCCATGCCGTTGCGGCTGGTGGCTGACGCGGCGAACGGCACGTCGTTGCGGGTGAGGGTCAGGTCGACCGCGTCGGTCCGGTAGCGCAGGCCCGGGCTGAGGAAGGCGAGGTTCGCCGTCACGCCGGCGAACTGGCCCGAGACGCCGCCGGCGGCGGAGAGGATCGTGTAGGTGGTGCGCGGGTTGTAGGCGCCCGAGGCGGCCAGCACCTGGACGGTGCCGCCCGACAGGGTGGCGCTGCCGGTGGCGGCGATGCGGTCGGCCTGTCCGGCGGCGTTGGCCTCGACCCGGTAGGTCGAGCCGGCCGCGAAGGCGGCATTGCCGGCGACGGTGAGCGTGCCGATGGAGTTGCCGGGAGACACGGTGCCCCCCGAGAGTGCGCCGATCCCGCCCACCGTGCCGGAGCCGCCGAGCTCCGCCCCCGGCAGCACCGACACGACCGAGTTGGCGAGGGAGCCGTTCACCGCGAGCCGTCCGGCCTGAACCGTGGTGGCGCCGCTCAGCGTGCTGAGGCCGGTGAGCGTGAGGGTGCCGGCATTGGTCTTGGTCAGGGTCCCGGAACCCGAGATGGCGTTGGCCAGCGTCCCGTCGACGGATTGATCGACCACGAGGGTAGCGTTGTCGACGATCGCGCCCGTGCCGAAGGCACCCGCATGGCCGACCAGCGTCCCGCCGCCGATCGTCGTGCCGCCCGCGTAGGTATTGGCGCCGGCCAGCACCAGGGTACCGCTGCCGAGCTTCTCGAGGCTGCCCGCGCCGCCGATATCGTTGCGCCACACATCGTAGGCCGAGAAGCCGCCCTTGGCCGCATCCAGGGTGACGCTGACGGGACCGTTGAAGGCCCCGTAGCCGTCGGCGGCGGCGAACAGGTTGATGCGGTCGTAGCCCAGGCCGTTGTCGAGGAATCCGCCGGAGGGAAGCTCGGTGGTGGCGATCACGTCGCGGCGCTGCGCCGCCGTGAGGTAGGGGAAGCGCGTCGCGAGCAGCGCCTCGGCGCCCGTCGGGACCACCGGCGGCAGATTGGTGGGTCCGACCGAGGGGAGACCGTAGGTGAGGCGCGCCGTGTAGGCGGCCTTGTTGCGCGCGTAATCGGAGAAGCGGTCGGTGGCGGGATCGACCGCGGCGTGGGCGCACCGTTCCAGCGGCCCGCCGCAGGCCTGGCTCAGGTAGCTCTGGGCCTGCGCGACGGCGTCCGCCAGCAGGGTCGCGTTGGCCGGGTCGTTGAGCGCCCGGATGGCGAAGTAGGTCGCCAGCACGCGGCCGCCGATCACGTCGGTGGGCGAGTGCATCCCCGCCTCGATGCGGTTGTCACCGAGCTCGCTGGCGCGGGTGAGCAGTTCCTGGAACCGCTGCGGGACCGCGTAGGCCAGGGCGAGGGCCGAGAGGTAGGCGGCGTTGGTGTGGCCGCTCGGGAAGCCGCCATCCGTCGCGGGCGTCGGGCTCTTCTCCGGCACGAGGGAGGGCGGCACGACGAAGCCGAGGCTCTCGCCGTTCAGGCTCTGCCGCCACGGGCGCGGGTAGCTGTAGGCGTCCTTGGCCGGGCTGGTGGAGGCGTTGGTCCGGAACACGTTGACCAGCTGCACGACCTTCCCGAGGGGCGACGTCGTCACGCCGGCGCCGGTGCCCTGGTCGACATACTGGACGCGGGACGTGGTCGCGTCGAAGGCCGGGATCGTGGTGGTCGCCCCGGACCCCGCCAGATAGGCCTCGGTCAGCGGGCCGAGGCCGTCGATGACGCTGTAGCTCTGGTTGCGGCGGTCGTCGTAATAGGCGGCGACCTCCTGCGCGAGAGTCCGCTCCCGTGCCCGCTCGGCGACGATCTGGATGTTGCGCAGCAGGAGGGGCGCCCCGAGGGCCGTGGGCGATCCGGTGTCGTAGGTCCGTCCGGGGATCCAGATCCGCCCGAAGCCCGACAGGATGTCGACGCCGTTGCCCGCACCGGGCGTCTGTGCCTGGGCGCCCGAACCGAGCATCGCGACCGCCAGAGCGGCGATTGAGACCCCATATCCCCGTTTCATGATGCGCTCCCCGACACCGCCCCGTCCGGCCGGTCGCGCGCCCCATATCCAAGATCATCGATGGAAAATCGTCATATTTCGTTCAAAATCTGACGTATTCTCGATTCGTATCTTCAGAGCAACACTCTGTAAGTCGGCTTATTTTCGAATAATATACCGAGATAGCCGGATTTAATCTATCACATTATCCGTCAATAACTGGGTTTTGGTCTTCGATTGCCGCGTACGTGCGGCCGCACCTGAATAGCCGCGCCCGAGGTCGGACGCGGTTGCAGGGGTCGGGGCCAGGCGGGGCAGGGGAGGCGGCCCGGATTGCGCCCGGGCGGATCCGGTGCCGAAGCGACCCGGCGGGATGCCGTGCGAATCGCCCGGCGGCGCGTGCGGATGCCGCCGGGACCGGCGGCCGGGCCTACTTCGGCAGTTCGAACACCGTGAGCTGCCCGCCCGGCGCCGTGTATTGCGACAGGGCCGCGTAGCCGCCGACCGCCCCCGAACCGTCGGCGGGATCGGTGAGCCCGGCCGCCAGACCGATCCCGGCCCAGCCGCCGACCCCGGAGAGCACCGCCACGTACTGCTTCCCGTCGTGCAGGTAGGTGGTGACGTTGCCGACGATGCCGGACGGCGTCTTAAACCGGTAGAGCTCGTGCCCGTCCCGGGCATCGACCGCCTTCAGGTAGCCCTCCAGCGTGCCGTAGAAGACCACGTTGCCGGCGGTGGCCAGCGCCCCCGACCAGACCGAGAAGGCTTCCGGGATCGTCCAGGCGATCCGGCCCTTGGCGCCGTCCCAGGCGATGAACGCCCCGGTCCGGTCCGAGCCCTCCGGCGGGTGCAGGGTGAGCGTCGCGCCGACATAGGGCTGGCCGGGCGTGTAGGTGACCCGGAACGCCTCGTAATCCATGCACATGTGGTTGGTCGGCACGTAGAACAGCCGGGTCAGGGGCGAGTAGGCCGCGGGCTGCTGGTTCTTGGCGCCCAGCGCCCCGGGGCAGATGTTCTTGGTCACCTCCTCCTCGTCGGCCTCCCCGGGCGCATAGCGCTTGTCGACCACCGGCCGGCCGTAATCGGGGGCGGCGGGGTCCATCACGATCCGGCTGGCCCAGTTGACCGTGGGATCGAACTTCTCCGCCACCAGCACTTCGCCCGTGGCGCGGTCGAGCGTGTAGCCGAAGCCGTTCCGGTCGAAATGGGTCAGCACCTTGCGCGACCGGCCGGCGATCACCTGCTCGGTGAGGATCATCTCGTTGACGCCGTCATAGTCCCACTGGTCGTGGGGGGTCATCTGGTAGACCCAGCGGGCCATGCCCGTGTCGGCGTCGCGGGCGATGATCGCCATGGACCAGCGGTTGTCGCCGGGGCGCTGGGACGGGTTCCAGGTCGCGGGGTTGCCGGTGCCGTAATAGACGAGGTTCAGGTCGGGATCGTAGGAGAACCAGCCCCAGCTGCAGGCGCCGCCGGTCCGCCATTGGTCGCCCTCCCAGCTCGTCAGCGAGGAATCCTTGCCGATCGGGCGCCCGAGTTCGGTCGTCGTCTCCGGATCGACCAGCATGTCGGCATCGGGCCCGGTGGCGTAGGCGCGCCAGAGGCGCCGGCCCGTCGCCTGATCGTAGGCGGTGACGTGGCAGCGCGCCCCGTACTCGCCCCCCGCGAGCCCGACAATGAGCTTGCCGTGGACCGGCAGGACCGTGGCGGTGTTGGTCTCCCCCCGGCCCGGATCGCCGTTCTTCACCGACCACAGCACCCGGCCGGTCTCGGGGTCGAGGGCGACCACGGTGGTGTCGGCCTGCTGCAGGAACAGCCGCCCGTCCGCGTAGGCCAGCCCGCGGGAGACCGTGTCGCAGCACATGACGGCGATGACGCCGGCCTCCTGCCGGGGGGCGTAGCGCCACAGGATTCGGCCGTCATGGTCGAGGTCGAGGGCGTAGACCACGTTGGGGAAGGGCGTGTGCACGATCATCACGTGCCCGACCACGATCGGCGCGCCCTCGTGGCCGCGCAGGACGCCGGTGGAGAAGGTCCAGGCGACCTTCAGGCGCCCGACATTGCCGGCGTCGATCTGGGCGAGATCCGAATAGCGGGTGTTGGCGTAGTCCAGGGTCTGGAGGACCGGCGCGGGTCCGGCCGAGGCCGCGCCGGCGAGGCCGGCGAGCGGCAGGGCCGCGAGGAGGGAAGCGCGCATCCTGAAAATCCTCCCGCCGCGCGGTCGCCGGCGCACCGGATCCCGCCCGGACCGCCTCACATCCGCTGCTGGACGATGGTCTCGGCCTGGGGATCCGGCTCGTGGCCGGCCGTGCGGAGCATCGGCACCACCTCGGCCGCCTCGCGGGCGACGAGGTAGCTCAGGTCGAGGCCCTCGCGGATGAAGCCGTGGCCGCGCATGTGCTCGAACAGGGCGAGCAGCGGCGCCCAGAACTCCGCCACCGAGACCAGCACCACCGGCTTCCGGTGCCGCCCGAGCTGCGCCCAGGTCAGCTGCTCGACCAGCTCTTCCAGGGTGCCGATGCCGCCCGGCAGGGTCACGAAGGCATCCGAGTGCTCGAACATCAGGCGCTTGCGGGTGTGCATGTCGGGCACCACCACGGTCTCCTGGACGTCCGCCAGCATGTGCTCCCGCGCCTGGAGGAAATCCGGGATGATGCCGGTGACGTGGCCGCCGGCGGCGAGCGCCGCCCGGGCGACCGTTCCCATCAGGCCGACATCGCCGCCGCCGTAGACGAGGCGCATCCCCGCCTGCGCGAGCGCGGTCCCGAGGACCTCCGCGGCCTCGCGGAAGGCCGGGTCGCGGCCGAAGCCGGAGCCGCAATAGACACAGACTGTCCTCACCGGGGCCATCCGGCGCCCTCCTCGCGCGTCCGTTGCGAGCCGTCCAGAACACGCCCCGCGCCCGGCACTCCACGCGCCAAACTGCTGAATTCGCGGGGGATTCGCCCGCCTGGACGGCGGGACGGCTTGGTGTCAGGACCATGTACGGTATTATGGGCGGCGCCGTCGACGGTTTTCGCGCGGGGCGGCCCGACGGGCGGCGGCAGGATCAGGGGAGGCCTTCGTGGCGATGTCGAGACAGGTGCGGCGCAGTCTCGCCCTGGCGCTCGCCGGCCTTCTCGGCGGACTGGGACTCGTGCTGGCGCTGTTCGGCGGCGATTCCCTGCGGCGGCTCACCGGCCGGCCCGGTCCGGACTCCCCCGCGCCGAGCGCCAGCCTGCGCGGCCTGACCGATCCGGGCGCCGTGGCCGGTCGCCCCGACCCGACCATCGACTTTCGCGACGACAAGCCGGGCCGGGCGAGCCCGGCGCCGGGGGCGGGCAACATGGCCGCCCGCCCGCAGGATCCCCGCGCCGCCGCACCCGGAGCGCCGCAGGCCGGCCCAAGCCCGGATGCGCGCCTGCCGGACGCCGCCGAGGCGCCGCGCTTCGACATCGTCCGGGTCGAGCCGAACGGCGACGCCGTGGTGGCCGGCCGCGGTGCGCCGGATGCCGGGATCGAGATGCTGGTCGACGGCAGGCCGGTGGCCCGGGCCAAGGCCGACGCCAACGGCCAGTTCGCGATCGTGCCGCCGGCCCTGCCGGCGGGGGCCAGCACCCTCCGCCTGCGCATGACCGGCAAGGACGGGCGCGCGACCGAGTCGCAGCAGAGCGTCGCGGTGGATGTCGCCCCCGGCCGGGATCGCCAGCCCCTGGTGGCCCTGACCGCCCCGGACGCCGCGACCGTGGTGCTGTCGCAGCCCTGCGCCCCCGGCGCGACGGCCGACGCCAAGGCGGGAGGCAAGGCGGATGGCAGGGCCGGATCCAAGCCCAGCTCTCAGCCCGGCTCTCAGCCCAGCACCGAGCCCGGCTCCAGGCCCGCCGACCCGGCGCAGGCCGCGCGGCCGGCCGGGAGCGGCGAGACCCGCGAGGCCGCGGCGCCCGGGTCGGCGCCGACCCGGATCGTCAGCGTGGACGTGCAGGGGAACGGCCGCCTGTTCGTGACGGCCACCGGTACGCCGGGAGCCAGGATCCAGCTCTACCTCAACGACACGCTGATCGCCCCCGGCAGCATCGGACCGGACGGCCGGGCGACCTTCACCATCGGGCGCGGTCTCAAGTCCGGCCAGTACCAAGTGCGGATCGATGAGGTCGACCCGGCCACCGGCAAGGTCGCCAGCCGCGCGGCGGTGCCCCTGTCGGTGCCCGAGCCGGCGCAGCTCGCCGCCCGGGAACCCGCCGAGCCTGCGCCCTCGGCCGCCCAGGACGGGGCGCGGGCCCCGGACGCGCGGGCCGGCGACGCCCGCGACGGGGCCGATCGGGACCGGCCGGCCGCGGCCTCGCCCCCGGCCACCGGAGCGAGCCCCCTGGTGGCCGACATGGCGGGGCCGAACCGGGCCGGGACGGTGTTCGTGCCGGAGATCAGCACGGCCCGGATCACCCGCGGCGACAATCTGTGGCGCATCAGCCAGCGCACCTATGGCCGGGGCGAGCGCTACACGGTGATCTACGACGCCAACCAGAACCAGATCCGCGATCCGGACCTGATCTATCCGGGCCAGATCTTCGTGCTCCCCGCCGACAAGCGCGGCTGAGCGGCTTCGGGGCCTGCCCGACCGCCCTCAGGGCCGCCGGGGCGGCCTGAAACGCCGGAGCTCCAGACCGCGACCTCGTCCTGGGGTGCCCGCGCGCGCGGGCCTCGCAGGAGGGCTCCGGAATCCCGATCGCCAATCAGGGCGAGGCCCAGGGACGGGACGGGTCCCCGCGCGCAAGGCGCCCGGACCGCCTCCGGTCGATGCCGCCGAACCGTCGTCACGCCGGCCGCCGTGACCGCGGCGGCACAGCCCGGGCAGAGCCGGGTAGAGCCGGGCACCGGCGCCGTCCCCAGACCGCCTCACTCCACGACCTGATCGTCGCCCGCAAACGCCAGGCGGCGCAGGCTGCGCAGCGCCCCGTCGAGGTCCGCGCGGGACGGGGAGGCCAGGGCGAGGCGCACCGCGTTCGGCGCGTGGCCGGGATGGACCGCGAAGGCCGAGGCCGGGAGGAGGGCGATGCCCTGGCGCAGGGCCGCGGCCGCGTAGGCCTCGGCCCGCCACGTCTCGGGCAGTTCCAGCCAGAGGTGGTAGGCCTGCGGATCGCCCACCACCCGGAGGTCGGCGAGCGCGGCCCGGGCCAGAGCCTGCCGGGCCGCCGCATCGTGGCGCTTGGCCTCGGCCAGCGCCGCCGCCGAGCCCCCGGCCATCCAGTGCATGCCGGCCGCGAGCGACAGGCCGAGCACCGTCCAGGCCCCCTGGCGGACGGAGGCGGCGAGCCGGTCGGTCAGGGCAGGCGGCGCGGCGATCAGGCCGACCGTCAGGGCCGGCATCACCCGCTTCGACAGGCTGTCCACGAAGATCACCCGGTGCGGCACGAGGCCGGCCAGCGGCGGCGCCTCGGCCAGGAAACTGTAGACCGCGTCCTCGATGGCGATGAGCCCGGTGCGATCCAGGACCTCCGCCAGGGCGGCCCGCCGCGCCGGCCCCATCGTGGCGCCGAGGGGATTGTGCAGGGTCGGCTGGAGATAGACGCCGCTCAGCGGGGTCGCCCGGTGGGCCTGGAGCAGCGCCTCGGGACAGACACCCTCGGCATCCATCGCCAGCGGGATCAGCGTGATCCCGAGCCGCGCCGCGATGCCCTTCACCCCCGGATAGGTCAGGGGCTCGCAGCCGATCCGCTCGCCGGGCGCCGCCAGGGCCGCCAGGGCGGCGGCCAGCGCCTGCCGGCCGTTGCCGGTGAACAGGATATCGGCGGGATCGGGGGCGTACCCCTCCCGGGCCAGGAACCCGGCGGCGACGGCCTGCGCCCGCGGCGTGCCCGCGGGCCCGTACTGGCTGAAGCCGATCTCGGCGCCGCTGCGGGCCAGCGCCGCCAGGGTCTCGGACAGGACCGCCTCCTGCTCCGGCAGGCGCGAATGGGTCCGCTGCAGGTCGAGGGCCGCCGCGGGCGGCTCCGGCCGGAGCAGGCCGGCCTGCCCCGGATCGCTGCGGACATAGGTGCCCCGCCCGACCTCGCCGGTCACCAGCCCCCGGCGGGCCAGTTCCGCGTAGACCCGGCTCGCCGTCGAGACCGCGATGCCCCGGGCGTAGGCGAAGTCCCGCTGCGGCGGCAGCCGCGCCCCGGGGCGCAGCCGGCCCGCCGCAATGTCGGCGGCGATCGCGTCGGCGACGGAGCGGTAATCCGCGGCGCGCATCATTGCTCCGAGATCAATGTTTCGATTGATCCGAGATGTGTATCGGATCAATGCTCCGCCAGCAATCCCGGCCGGACTGCACATCCCCGCCACCGGATCGACCGCGATGCCCGCCGTCACATTGTCTTCGTCACCCGCCCTTCGCCGCCCCGCCGCGCGCCCGTCCCTGCTCCGGACGTGGCTGAATCGGATCCGCACCCGGCGCGCCCTCGCGGCGCTCCACCCCGATCAGGCTCGGGATGCCGGCCTGGAGCCGTGGGCGCTGCGCATCGAGATCGCGAAGCCGTTCTGGCGGGCGTGACGGGTGCCCTGCGCGCAGCGCGGGTGATCCCGCGCCGCCCCGCGCCTATATGCGGCACTCAGCATTCCCTCCCGACAGAACCCGCATGACCGACAAGACCGCGCCTCAGGCCGGGCCGCCTCTCCCGGCCGAGCGCCCCGGCCTGATCGCCACCTACCGCCGGCTCTGGCCGCATCTCTGGCCCCATGGCCGGCCCGACCTGCAGCGCCGCGTCTTCCTGGCCTTCGGCCTGCTGCTCGCCGCCAAGCTGGTGACGATGGTGACGCCGTTCACCTTCAAGTGGATTACCGACGCGCTGGTCGCCGCCGTGGGGGGCAAGGACGCACCGGTGCCCACGGGGCTGCTCGCCGCGCCGATGCTCTTGATCGCCCTCTACGGCGTCTCGCGGATCGCCATGTCGGCGCTGACCCAGGTGCGCGACGGTCTGTTCGCCAAGGTGGCGATGCATGCGGTGCGGCGCCTCGCGCTCCAGACCTTCGAGCACATGCACCGGCTGTCCCTGCGCTTCCATCTGGAGCGCAAGACCGGCGGCCTCACCCGGGTGCTGGAGCGCGGCCGCGCCGGCATCGAGGAATTGTCGCGCCTGATGGTGCTGACGCTCGTGCCGACCATCGTCGAGTTCGTGCTGGTGCTCGGCGTGCTGGCCTACGAGTTCAGCTGGACCTACGCGGCGACCGCCTTCGTGACGGTCGCGGCCTATCTCGCCTTCACCTACAAGGCGACCGAGTGGCGGATCGCCATCCGCCGCCGGATGAATGCCTCGGACACGGACGCCAACACCAAGGCGGTCGATTCGCTGCTCAATTACGAGACCGTCAAGTATTTCGGCGCCGAGCGCCGCGAGGCCGCCCGCTACGACGAGTCGATGGCGCGGTACGAGAAGGCCTCGACGCAGACCTACGTGTCCCTGGCGGTGCTCAATGCCGGGCAGGCGGTGATCTTCACCCTGGGCATGACCGTGGTGATGTGGCTCGCCGCCCGGGACATCCTGGCCGGGCGCACCACGATCGGCGGCTTCGTGCTCGCCAACACCATGCTGGTGCAGCTCTCGATGCCCCTCAACTTCATGGGGATGATCTACCGCGAGATCAAACAGGCGCTCATCGACATCGACGACATGTTCCGCATCCTCGGGCAGAACCCCGAGATCGCCGACCGGCCGGGCGCCGCGCCGCTCGCGGTGGCGGGCGGCACGGTGCGGTTCGAGGATGTCCGCTTCGCCTACCATCCGGAGCGGCCGATCCTGCGCGGCGTCTCCTTCGCGATCCCGGCGGGCCAGACGGTGGCGGTGGTCGGGCCCTCGGGGGCGGGCAAGTCGACGCTCTCGCGCCTGCTGTTCCGGTTCTACGAGCCGCAGGGCGGGCGGATCAGCATCGACGGGCAGGACATCGCGGCGGTGACGCAGGAATCCCTGAGGGCAGCCATCGGCATGGTCCCGCAGGACACGGTGCTGTTCAACGACACGATCGGATATAACATCCGCTACGGCCGGGCCGACGCCACCGACGCGGAGCTGCGCGAGGCGGCCCGGCTCGCGCAGATCGACCGCTTCGTCTCGAGCCTGCCGGAGGGCTACGACACGCCGGTGGGCGAGCGCGGCCTGAAGCTCTCGGGCGGCGAGAAGCAGCGGGTCGCCATCGCCCGGACCATCCTCAAGGCGCCGCCGATCCTTGTGCTCGACGAGGCGACCTCGGCGCTCGATTCCTTCACGGAGGCGGAGATCCAGTCGGCGCTGGACCGGGTCAGCCGCGGCCGCACCACCCTGGTGATCGCCCACCGGCTGTCCACGGTGGTCAACGCCGACGCGATCCTGGTCCTCGACCACGGCCGCATCGTCGAGCGCGGCACCCATGCGGAGCTGCTGGAGGCCGGGGGCGTCTACGCGGCGCTCTGGGACCGCCAGCGGGAGGCCGATGCGGCCCTGGAGGTTCTGCAGCGCGCCGACGCACCGGTGGCGCCCCGGCCCGGGCAGGCGGCCCTGCCCGAGACCGAAGCCGCGGAGTGACCGGGCGGACACAAGCGGACCGTGCCGAGCGGCCCAGGTGCAACCGGAGGCGGCAGCGGCCGTTTGCCGGACATGCCGCACTTCTATCTCCACATCCGTGACGGCCAGTGGCTGATCGAGGATCTCGACGGCGCTGACCTGGCCGACCTCGACGCCGCCCGCGCCGAGGCCGAGCGCTCCGCCCGCGCGCTCTTGGAGATCCAGCGCGTCGACGGCGCGGTGCTGGCCGGCCAGTCCTTCGAGATCGCCGACGCGTCGGGTGCGGTGCTGGCGGTGGTCCCCCTCAAGGACGTGCTGGAGCTGCCCTGATCCCGCGGGATGCCTCGCATCCGCGCCCGCGTCCCGCGGTGCCGGAGCGCGGCGAAGGCCGCGAAGGAGGCCTCCGGCCGGGCGCGCGATCCCTGAAGCCCTCCTTCGCGGCCGCTCCGCCGGGGCGATCCCCTAGGACCGCGACCGCACCCGGACCCCGAGCAGCGCCTCGAACGGCAGGACCATAGCGCCCTTGTCCCGGTCGCCGTGTCCCTGGCGCAGGGCGGTCTGGTAGGTGACGGTGGCGGCCGCGGTGACCGGCATCGGGAAGCCGTTCTCCGCGGCGATCGCCGCCGCGGCGACGAGGTCCTTGTAGGCCGCCCCCATCGGATAACCCTCGTCGAAGCGGCCCTGGAGGATGCGCGGCACGAAAAACTGCGCCGCGTAGCTTCGGCTCGTGCCCGTGGTGACCACCTGGGCGACCTGATCCGGGTCGAGCCCCAGGGCGACGGCCATCGGCAGCACCTCGGCGAGCGCCGCGATGTTGATGTCGTAGAGCGCGTTGTTGATCGTCTTGGTGAGCTGGCCAGACCCGGCCGGCCCCATAGCGAGGATGGTCGTGCCGATCCGCGCCAGCAGCGGGCGCACCCGCGCCACCGCCCCGGCCTCGCCGCCGCACATCACGGTGAGCGTCCCGGCCTCGGCACCGGCCGGCGCCCCGGAGACCGGCGCATCGACGAAGGCGCGCCCGGTCGCCGCCACGGCGCGGCCAATCGCCAGGGCCTTGGCGTGGGCGATGGTGCTGAGGTCGACCACGACTGCCCCGGGGGCGAGGCGCTCCGCCAAGGCGCCGGTGCCGAAGAGCGCCGCCTCGACCGCGTCGCCGTCCGGCAGACACAGGAACAGCACGTCGGCGCCGGCGGCCTGACCAGGATCGGTCGTGGCGACGAGCCCCGGCGTGTCGAGACCGGCGAGGCGCCGCGGATCGCAATCAATCGCGACGAGCGTCTCGGCGTCGGAGTCCCGCTTGGCCGCGAGGTTGCGGGCGATGGGATGCCCCATCGCGCCGAGGCCGAGGAGGGCGAAGCGCGCGGCCATGCGGGTGTCCCTGTTCCGGGTGTCCGGCCGCCCGCCCGTCCGTACGGGGGGAGGCGCCGCGCCAGCATGTCGCCGGACGGGGCCGTCTTCCAGCCCCGTCTCCGGCATTCGTGGGACGCGCGTCATCCCGGGGCCGCGCAGCGGGACCCGGCTCCGGAGGCTGCTCCGGTCGGGACACCCGCGCCGTGCCCCCTCTCCCGTGCGGGAGAGGGGACCCGAATTCCCTGTGCTCGCGTCCCGCCCTCCAGCGCGGCCGCGCGGGATCAGGCGCACCGGAACGGCGGACGGGGGCCAGGGATGCGTGGAGTTGCGCCGCGCCGTTGTTCCCTCGCCCGAGAAATCGGTCTACACGGCCGCTCCCCCGAAATTGCTTACCTGCCGCGTATGCAGGACTGAGCCCGGAGACGCTCGAACCATGCCGATCCTCACCTTCCCCGATGGCAACACCCGGGAGATCGCCGCCGGCACCACCGGCCGCGCCGTGGTCGAGGGCATCGCCAAGTCGCTGGCCAAGCGCACCGTCGCCATGGCGCTCGACGGCACGGTCGCCGACCTCGACGACCCGATCGCGGGCGACGCCCGCATCGAGTTCCTCGACCGCACCGACCCGCGCAGCCTGGAGCTGATCCGACACGATTGCGCCCACGTGCTCGCCGAGGCGGTGCAGGCGCTCTGGCCGGAGACGCAGGTCACGATCGGCCCGGTGATCGAGAACGGCTTCTACTACGACTTCCATCGCGAGACCCCGTTCACGCCCGAGGACTTCCCGAAGATCGAGGCGAAGATGCGCGAGATCATTGCGCGCGATGCCCCCTTCACCAAGGAAGTCTGGACGCGCGAGGACGTGCGCGCCCTGTTCGCCGGCAAGGGCGAGGGCTTCAAGGTCGAGCTGGTCGACGCGATCCCGCCGGGCGAGGATCTGAAGATCTACCGGCAGGGCGACTGGTTCGACCTCTGCCGCGGCCCGCACATGACCTCGACCGCCAAGGTCGGCACCGCCTTCAAGCTGATGAAGGTCGCGGGCGCCTACTGGCGGGGCGATTCGAACAACCCGATGCTGACCCGCATCTACGGGACGGCCTGGGCGAGCCAGGCCGACCTCGACGATTACCTGCACCGGCTGGAGGAGGCCGAGCGCCGCGACCACCGCCGCCTCGGCCGCGAGATGGACCTGTTCCACTTCCAGGAGGAGGGGCCGGGCGTCGTCTTCTGGCACGCCAAGGGCTGGACGATCTTCCAGGAGCTGATCGCCTACATGCGCCGCCGCCTGCGCGGCGACTACGCCGAGGTGAACGCCCCGCAGATCCTCGACAAGGCCCTGTGGGAGACCTCCGGCCACTGGGGCTGGTACCGGGAGAACATGTTCGCCGCGCAGTCGGCCGGCGAGGAGGCCGAGGACAAGCGCTGGTTCGCCCTCAAGCCGATGAACTGCCCGGGCCACGTGCAGATCTTCAAGCACGGCCTGAAATCCTACCGCGACCTGCCCCTGCGCATGGCCGAGTTCGGGATCGTGCACCGCTACGAGCCGTCGGGCGCCATGCACGGGCTGATGCGTGTGCGCGGCTTCACGCAGGACGACGCCCACGTGTTCTGCACCGAGGACCAGCTCGCCGACGAGTGCCTGAAGATCAACGACCTGATCCTCTCGACCTACGCGGATTTCGGCTTCGACCAGATCGTCGTGAAGCTCTCGACCCGGCCCGAGAAGCGCGTCGGCTCCGACGCCCTCTGGGACCATGCCGAGGAGGTGATGACCCGGGTTCTGGCCCAGATCGAGGAGCAGTCGGCCGGCCGGATCAAGACCGCGGTGAACCCGGGGGAGGGCGCGTTCTACGGGCCCAAATTCGAGTACGTGCTCCGCGACGCCATCGGCCGCGACTGGCAATGCGGGACCACGCAGGTGGACTTCAACCTGCCCGAGCGGTTCGGCGCCTTCTACATCGACGCCGACGGCGCGAGGAAGCCGCCCGTCATGGTCCACCGGGCGATCTGCGGCTCGATGGAGCGCTTCACCGGCATCCTGATCGAGCATTTCGCCGGGCATTTCCCGCTCTGGCTGGCGCCCGTGCAGGTGGTGGTGGCGACGATCACCGGCGAGGCCGACGCCTACGCCCGGGACGTCATCCGGACCCTGGAGCGGGCCGGCCTGCGGGTCGAGGCGGATCTCCGCAACGAGAAGATCAACTACAAGGTCCGCGAGCACTCGCTGGCCAAGGTGCCGGTCCTGCTCGCCCTCGGGAAGCGCGAGGCGGAGGAGCGGACGGTCTCGATCCGGCGGCTCGGCAGCCAGCAGACCCGCACCCTGCCTCTGACCGAGGCCGTGGCGGCCTTCGTGGCGGAGGCGACCGCCCCGGATATCCGCCGCGCCCAGGCGGTGGCCGAGACGGTCCCGACCAGCGACACCGTCCTCGACGGCCATCACGGCGTGCACGACGCCCCGTGATCGCGCCGTGATCGCGCCGCCGCGCGGATCGCGCGGCGGCCGGATCGACCCGCCCGGCCTGCGCCGCCGGGCGGACGCGGAAACCGCCTTGGCCGACGGCCGGCATCCGCGCGCCGGGACCTCGTCCGGGGCTCTGGACAGTCTTGAGGCGCATCCACGCGACCGTCTCAACTTCCGGATGGCGCGACCGCGCCAAGGATCGTTGAACGCGAATTGATTTCGTCAAGGTTGGCGAAAGGAATCCCATTCTATGAGGACAAGGGATTAATTTCCGAGCCGGCTCGATCCGGCGGCCGCGCGACGTGGTCGGGTTGCATCGGGGGAATGGCCATGACGGCGCGGTTGGGCAGGGCGGCGATGAAGCTGGCGCGGCGCTATCCTCGGGCTGTCCGTGGCCGGCGCCAGGACGGCCTCGGCCGCGGACGCACCCTCGGACCCGGTTTGGTCCGGGCCCTGGATTCCCTGCCGCACGGCCTGTGCGTGTTCGATGCCGCCGACCGGCTGCTGTTCATGAGCGACGGGTTCCGGCGCCTCTTCGGGTCGGCCGCGAACCGGATCCGGCCCGGCCTGCATGCTCGGGAGGTCGATGCCGCGAGCGCGGCCGGGCCCCTCCCGTCCGACCGGGATCCGAACGGGCTCTGGGCGGCGTGCCGGCGGCTCCGCGCCCGGGGCACGACCGATGCGGTGGTGCAGACGCTTCCGGACGGGCGCCAGATCGCGCGCACGCTGCACCCGCAGGCCGGCGGCGGCTGGACCGCCCTGTGGGAGGACGTGACCGAGCGCCGCCGGACGGAGTCGCTCCTGCGCTACATGGCCCACCACGACCCGCTGACCGGATTGCCGAACCGCTACCTGTTCGCGGCCCGGCTCGACCGGGCCCTGGCGCGCCGCGACGGCGTGCCCTGCGCCTTGCTGTCCATCGACCTCGACGGCTTCAAGCCGGTCAACGACCGTCACGGTCACGCCATGGGCGACGCGCTCCTGCGGCAGCTGGCCGAGCGCCTCCGGGAGGGGTTGGGGGCGGCAGACATCGCCGCGCGGCTCGGGGGCGACGAGTTCACCATCCTCCTGGGCGACGCGGCGCCGGCGCCGGCGCTGGGCTTCGCCCTGCACCTCCAGGCGCGCCTCGCCGCCCCCTACGATCTCGGTGCGGGATCCCCGATCCGCGTGGGCGCCGCGATCGGCGTGGCCTGCGCACCCCTGCACGCCACGCGGGCGCAGGCCCTGGCGGAGCGAGCCGACGCGGCGATGTACACGGCCAAGCGGCTCGGCCATCCGTGCCTGTGGGACGAAGCGCTGATTCTCGGGCCGACGGATACCGGACGCGGAGCCCCGGCCTGAGGCGGCCGCACCCCGATGTGCCGCGGAACACGCCCGCCGCGAAAGCTTGGGCTTATCTCTTCCCCATACCGCGAAGACAGTCGCGAGCCGGAGGGAGATCGACGATGAGCTGGACCAACCGCATCACACTGGCGCTCACCCTGGCGGGTGGCGCCATCGCGCTGACCCTGTACGCGCAGGCCCTGTCCCTGCCGGCGCATTTCGTCTGAGCGGAGCCGCCGGATCTGCGGGCGGGGAGGCGCTCAGCGCGCCTTCTCGTGCTCCCCGAGGCCCACGGCCTTGTAATCGTAGGTCGGGTAGAACTCGGTGCGATACGCACCCCAGGCCGTGTCCTCGAGGACGCGGTTGACCTCGCGCAGGCGGGATGCGGGCAGCCGCAGCACGATGATCTGCCCGATCCCCATGACGACGGTCCAGGAGACGACCTCGATGCCCGGAGGCGGGAAGGCCTTGTAGAATCCCTGCCGGGCGAGCTGCGCGTTCAGGTCCGCCAGCGGGCGCGATTGGTCGTGGCGCAGGAAGACCGTCAGCATCACGGCGTTGTCGGCCGTGGCCGAAGCCGTGCCCGCCGGCGGGGGCGGTGCGGTCTGCGCCGTCGCCCATCCGGCCGAGCCGAGAAGCATGAGCGCTGCCGCGAGGGCACGGGCCGGACCTGTCGAACGTCGCATGTGATGCCCCTGTCTTGGACCCGTGCCGGCCTCCGACACCGCGCCGGAGGGCGCGCCGTCAGCCGGTTTCAACATCGTAGGAGAGGCGCAGCCGCAGGCGGACCGCGCCCTGCTCGTCGCGCACGGCGATGACGTAGTCCTGCCGCTGCACCGGATCGGTCAGCCCCTGCGCGACCCGGGTCAGCAATCGAACCGCCTTCGCCCGCGCCGCGGCAAGATCGGGCAGATCGAAGCCGTCCCGATCGCGAATCAGGTTGGCGCCGTCGTGGAGATCGATGAAATAGCGGGGCACGGATGCGGGCTCAGCGAGCGCGGAAGCGCGCAGGTATCGACCGCCGGTGTTTCTACGTAGTTTCCCGCGGGCCGCACTGCGCGGTCCTCCGTGTCGCATCCCGAGACGCGGCCGGGATCAGTTCCCCAGAAGAGTCTCGGCAAAATCGTCCGGAACCTCCCCGAACTGGCCGAGGATCGTCACGCCTTCCAGTTCTCCGGTCTCGTCGTCCGCGACGATCTTGAGGGCCGCCGCGCCCGGCATGCGGGCGGCCAGCGCCTCCGCCTTCTTGAGGGCGCCGAACTCGCTCTGGGCGGGCTCCTGACGGGCGGGCCGCAGGCGTTTCCGATGCAGCTCGAACGGCTGCACGAGGAAGGTGGTCCTCAGGGTCATTCCGGTCTCCTCGGCGCAGCCGGCGATCGCGAGGCCGACGGCTCGCTCGCCTACAGGCTGCGTGTGGTCACCCCAAGGGCGAGCAGGACGTAGGCACCGATGAAGAACCATTGCCGGTGCGCCACGACCGTTTTACCGACCATGGGGATGCGCGTGTACAGGCTGGCGACGGCAAGGCCGATCAACACGGCCGACACCAGGAACGTGAGCAGGCGCGGGGCGGAGAGCGTGGGCATGGCCCATGCTCGCGCCGGCACGCTTACCGGACCGTTACCGGTCGAGCCCCGGAACGAGGGGGCGTTGCGCCGTCAGCGGCCCCTGGGTGCCCGGAAGCAGTCCGACCTCGGCGAGCCACAGAACCGCGATCGCTCCGGCCAGCAGCGTCGCGAGCGAAGCGAGGCGCCCGGTCCACCGCCGGAGGACGATCATCACGACCACGACGGCCAGCAGGGCGATGAGAAGCACGAGCATCAGCATGGCCGCGCCATGCCACGCCCCGGCCGCCGCGTCACCGCAGAAGACGATGCAGCCCCCGGCCGACAGAGACGCGCAAGCTCCGAAGCCGCGAGACTCGCCTTCTGGTCGTTCCGCAGAGTGGAAACACTACCGCAGTCGATAGGCTTCGCCGGGCCGCGCAAGAAAGTTCTCCATCGCCGATTGCCAGATCTACCTTCCAGCTGTCCGCCGCGCGCACGCCAGTCATCCGCAGGATGCCCCGCGCCAAACGCTTTTGTAACTTGCATTCAGCGCTCAAAAGTAGCAGATCCCTCGTGAGGGGCACATCAGGAATCTTGCAGTGACAGAGGAAACCACAGGGCCCAACTCGAATTTCATCGAGCTGGCGGGCGACATCGTCGCCGCCTACGTGTCGAACAATCCGGTTCCGGCCTCGGAGCTGCCGGCCCTGATCGCGCGGGTGCACGGCGCGATCAGCGGGCTCGTCGCCGGGACCCTGACGCCGGAGACCGGGGCGGCGCCCCAGGCCGATATCGAGAAGCCGAGCGCGGCCCAGATCCGCAAGTCGGTCCGGCAGGACGGGATCGTCAGCTTCATCGACGGCAAGACCTACAAGACGCTGAAGCGTCACCTGACCAGCCACGGCCTCGATCCGCGCAGCTACCGGGACCGCTACGGCCTTCCGGCCGACTACCCGATGGTCGCCCCGAGCTACGCCGAGCAGCGCTCCGCCCTCGCCAAGGCGATCGGCCTGGGCCAGCCCGGCGCCATGGCCGAGCGTGAGCGCAAGGGCCGCAAGGCAGCCTGAAGGCGGACATCTCCGGGGGTGCCCCGTGCGGGGCGCCCCCGCAACGCTCCGCGGAGCCACGCGCATCGCGCCGCTGCGGCCGGAACGGTCCGCAGCCTTTGGCCGCCGGAACGCACCGAAACCGTTGCATCACCGCCACACGCCTCCAAGACATCGCAGGACACGGACAAGCTGCCACACTCTGCACAAAGCTGATGCGCACGCCGGAGCCCAGGGATGTTACCGAGGGGTTCGGCGAGATGAAGCGAGAGCAGACGATGACGAGTTCGGTCGTGCCGTTCCCGGCGCATATCGCGCCCGCGGTCGCGGACGAGGACACCGCGTCGATCATCGCCGTGTTGCAGGATCAGCTGGCGCTGGCCCGCGAGGGCCGTTTGCGCTCGGTGGCGGTGGTCTCCGTCTCGGCGGACGGCGAGGCGATCGGCACGCAATGGTCCTGCAAGGGCTCCGACATCAGCAACCTGATCGGCAAGCTGACCGTCCTGACCCATGACATGATGGCCGCCCGGAAGTGAGCGACGGGCTCTCGCGGGTGCGCCCGCGAAACGAGCCCACAGGCCCGCGCGGATGCGCGGGCACTGTCCGCCCGCTGCGGCGTTCCAGAGGCGTGGTCCGGTCCCGGACCGAAGGAAGGCCTCCGGATGACTCGTGCTCTTCTGCTCCCCGCGTTACTGGCCGCGGCCGTCCTGCCCGCCGCGGCTGCGGCGGCCGAAGACCCGAAGGACGCCACGCGCACCGAGACGATCGCGGGTCTCGTGCGGATCGTCGGCGCGCAAGCTGGCATCGTTCTCTACTGCCGCAAGTTCTACACCGTCGATGATACGGTCTCCGAAGGCTTGTCCCGCACGGTCCGCCGGGCACTCGACGTTTCCCTCGGCCACCGGCAGGCGCAGACCGTCATCGCCGCGGAAGGCCGGCGCGTCGCGGAGGAGATCGCCGCGGTGGGTGCGGAGCAATGGTGCGCCGACCAACGCGAGATCCTGAATACAGACGGCGTCCGCGTCTTCATCGACTGAGCCCGCTGGGGGCCGGCCCTGCGCTCAGCCCCCACGACATCGACAGCCCTCGCGACAGATCTTCCACGAGGCCCGCGCCCAGAACAGATGAGGACGGCAGACCGACTTTATGTTCCGCAATGCAGAACAGATTATGATCTTGTTCGCCCGTTCTTCGTCTGTCATGTTTTGACGACGGATGAAACTGAACAGATCAAGCCGGTCGCACTCGTCCGTACAAGAGCCCCAAGGGCCGCGAGACCGGCGGAGAAGGAAACGCCATGTCCCGACCGCTCTATCTGGCCCTCGCCCTCGTCCTATGCGGGGCTGCCGTCACGCTGTTCGCCTTCATGCGCGCGCCCCAGTCGAAGGAATTCGCCGGGTGGGATGTCGCCTTCATGAGCGGCATCGGCGCGGTCGCCCTGGGCTTTCTCACCACCCTCGTCGAGGTCGTCACCGGCTAGGACCGGCACCGGATCGATACGCAAGCCGCGACCGGTGCGGCGCAGACGAGGCCGACCCGCCGGTCACGGCTTCATCGCCCCCTTTCTACTGGGCGGCCGGCGCGGCACAGGCCACGCGGTCGCCCGATCGCACCGCGCCCGAAGCCCGCTGAATTCACAGTTCGGCGGGCATCCCGACAATTCGATGCATTTCGCAAACCCTGTCTGAACCCGGGTGTCCGATCCTGTCGGACAGAGGTTTGTCGAGGCGGTGATGTTCGAACGACGCAGCGCTCCGCGCACGATCCTGAACGAGACCGGCAGCATCTCGGTGGACGAGCATCGAAGCCTGCCCTGCATCGTCTACGATCGATCGGCCGGCGGCGTGCGGATCGCGCTTCCGGACACCGAGATCGTGCCGGATCGCTTCATCCTCAGTATCGACGCGAGCAACGAGATCCTCGTCTGCCAGGCCATCTGGCGCAAGGCGGACGAGATCGGGGCGACCGCGGACGTCCCCGAGACGGCTCGGTCGGGCGGCTGGACGATGCTTCACGAGCTGGAGCGGGCCTGAAGGCGGCCGAAGGCCGGTCCGCCCCGCAGCGAGGCCGCGCGGCCCAAAGTGGCCCTTCGCATCGGATCATCGCGCCGGTCGGCGCGCCGGGGCACCGTGGAGCCGGCTCGCGTCAGTCCCAATCGATGTTCAGAGAGCGCTCGAAGGCGGCCGCGGACAGTTCCTTGCCCTTCGGGTCGGCGACCGTGATCTCGCGGAAGCCGCGCCGGGCCAGTTCCCAGGTCTTCTCCATGGCTTGCTCGTCAGTCCCGCAGGCGAACGTCATGACGCGCCCGGACGGATCAATCCCCTTGACGGTGAACACGTCTCTCTCCCTGCTCTCACCTCCCATATAGAGGCGCGTCCCGCATCGCGCCTCCCGCCATCGTGAGAGACACGGGGCCCCGTCGCGTCGTTCCGCGCAGGGCGGGCCCTCAACACGGAGCGGCAGGCCATCATCGGCCCACCGACGCACGGGATTCGCCCGTGAGACGCGAAACCGAGATCCGACCGGTCGTTGCACGGTACGGTCGATCCCTGGACCTCCGTGCTCGTGCGGCCGACCCGCCTGGGCGAGGATGCGTCGCCAGGCGGCTCCGACCCGGACACGCGCCTTCGCCGGGACCGGCCTCGCACAGGCCCGCAGGGCCATCGGGAGCTCATCGACGCGCTTCACGATTCGGCCGATCCCGCCCGCACCCGCGGGCAGGCGCTCGATGCCGCGATGACGCCGTGCAGGACGTGTACAGAGCCATCCGCGCCCGGTCTCTGGGCGCGTGGGCGGGCGGCCCGTCGCGGCGCTGCCGGCCGTCTTCGGACGCGGAGTTGGCAATGATGTACGGGGAGGTGGGCCGCCTGGCGGATGAGGGCCTGCGGCTGAGCCTGCGGCAGGCCGAGAATGCCGCATTGCTCGTGATGGCGATGCAGTATGCCTGGGCGGAACTGTGGCTCGAGGGATATCGGGCGGCCGGAGCCGCCCTCAGTGCCGAACGCGATCAACGGGCGCGGACGCGGCGCTTAATCCGTCGCGGCGTATCGCCGGCGGCAGCCGCTCAGGCGTTGCACATCGTCTGAGTCAGGGCCGGAGACAGAGGCGCCCGGGGCGCTCCGTCTCCGGCGGCGGGCTCAGCGACTCGCCTCGACGGAGGCCTGGACCATCGGTCGGCCAAGGGCCGAGACCGTCCGGCTGACGGTCGCCGGCGCCGCCACGGGCTGAGGCGTGGTGGTCAGGTCGTGGATCGCACGGATCTGCTGGGCAGGCCGGGCCTGCTCCCGATAGAGCGGCGGGGTCAGGTGCAGGTGGTCGTCGGCGGCGGCCGGGCCGATGAAGGCGGCCGAGGTGAGCGCGGCCGACGCGAGGATGAGGATCGTGCGCATGGTGCGTCTCCGTTTCGATCGCAGCGTCGACCGCGGATTGCGATCGACCAGCGCATGAGACCACGGATTTGTGCGATGCGGCATGCGTTTTTCGCATTGCACCATATCGCCACGACGGCACGGTTTTGCAATGTTCCCGGGCTTTCCGGGGGGCCTGAGCAGGGCGACAATTAAATGCCCATGCATTCGATGCAAATGAACTAAACTTCCATTGGCCGGTTCTCAAATATAACTTGGACGCGCGCATCATTTAATTTCTGATCCGGGCGCCGGATGGTTCGTCGCAGCCGCACGGGCGCACCCGGATTGGCGGCCTCCGGCGCCAGATGCCCGTCACACAGGCCCGGTAGACCCACACACCATGCCAAGCATCACGGATGCGCCGATGACGCCCTCCGATCTCGACAAAAGGGCCGAACTCACCATCTGGCCCGCACGCGCGACCGGTCGTTCCGCGGAGGGGCGCCCGTTCGCGACGCTGCGCGAAGCCCTCGCGGTTGCGCTCGAGGCGATCGCGTCCGACGACGCCCAGCCGTGGATCATCACCGAGGCTGGTGACATCCTCTCACCGCGCTGGATCCAGGCGCATTCCCGCTCGCGATCCCTGCAATAGCTGGGGCGACGCGGGTCTTGCGGACACGATCAGCAGCCGATGCAGATGTCGCGCACCACGTGCGGGTGTCGCAGACCGGTGCGCTGGTTCGGAAGCCGCCCTTCGAGGGATGAAAATCCGCTCCCCAGCCCCGGGGGACGTCGGCGCCCCCCGGTCGGGTCGGCCTGGACCGGCGCCGGTGCCGGCGCCGCCGCGACCGGTGCGGGCTGGGCCGGGAGGACGGGGGCGGGAGCGCCGCTGGCCATCCCCGGATCGGGCTGCGTCAGGGCCATGCCGGGAACCGGAGCCGTCGGCGCGAACTCGCCGGCACGTCCCGGCAGGGAGGCGGCGACGAGGGGAGCGACGATTGGGCCTGCGACGACGAGCCGGGTCAGCGGATGCATCACACTCTCCAGGCTTGGAAGCCGGCACGGCACGGAAAGCCGCGCCTGTGCCCGCCAATCCCGATGACGGGCCGCGGTCCGGCCCCTGTGTGACGCGGGGGCCGACGCGGCGCCACTCATCCATTCGACGGAGCGGTCTCCGGGCGGCTCAGTAAGCGCGACCGTAATAGGGCTGCGAGACCGGGCGATAGCGGTCGCTGACCGGCCACGTATAGGGCTGATTCTTGCCGGTCTGCAGGTGCGACCGGAATTTCGGCTCGTTGAAACCGATCCCGTGCAGGCCTGTCGCGCCATGGGCGCCCTGCGCCTTGGGGCCGGCATCGCGCGCCAGGGCTGCGCCCGAGACGCCGAGAACGAGAACGGCCGCGAAAGAGACACGGCCCAGAATGACGCTCATTTCTGCCTCCTGTCCCGGCCCAGGTGCCGGAACAGGATGAACGGCATCGGTTCGGCCCGGTTCCGGTTCCGGGAGGCGCTCAGAAGCCGCCGCCGAGGCAGGCTTCGGCCAGGGGATCGCCGCAGAGGTCGCCGGTCCGGACCGGCGCGGCCGCCGCACCGCCGATGCCGGCCCCGCCGAACGCCCCTCCGCCGGACGGGAGCGTGCGGGCCGCTTGTGCGGGATCGTCCGCGCGGAGCCCGCTCGCCCCGACGATCCCGGCCCCGCCCGTTCCGACGCCCCCCGCGCCGGCCGCTCCGGAAATCGAGGCGCCCGCGCCTGGGCTCACGGTCGCGCCGGTCCCGAGCCCGAACACGCCGAACGGCCCGACGCTGGACAGGGTGGTGCCGGACGCTCCGATCGCGGCCGCGTCGGCAGTCCGGCCTGCGAGGCCGGCCGACGCAGCCGCAGGGAGCAACGTTCCCGATGTCCCGACAGAGCCGACACCCGTGGCGGTGCCAAGACCGTTGAGGGAGCCCGCACCTGTCAGGGCGGTCGTCTGCCCCGTGCGGGTCGTGCCGCCGGATCCCAGGCCCAGGGAGAGGCCAGACCCGCCACCCAGACCGATCGTGCCGCTGGTCAGCGACAGGGTGCTCCCCGGTGACGCGCCCAGCCCCGAACGCGACGCGGTGCCGAATCCGCTGCGCAGGCCGCTGGCGCCGATCGTCCCCCCGGTCCGGAGGCTGGAGCCGGAGACGCCTGCGCCGCCGGTCGCGGCCGAGCCCAAGGTTCCGAGCTGGCCCGCACCGGTCGATCCCGCGGCCGATGTGCCGATGGCAGTCCCGGCCGATTGTCCGGCCGAGCGCCCGCCCGAGGCGCCGATGCGGCCGCCGCCGCCCGCGCTGCCGAAGCTGAGCTGGCCGGCATTCACCAAGCCGCCGGTCTGCGCCGAGACGGTCGGGAACGGGCCGGTGGTGGTGCCGCCGCCGAGGCTGAGCTGGCCGGGATTGGCGATGGGCGTGATCGGCTCCGGCGAGGCCGAACTCGGCACCGTCGCGGTGGCCGACAGGCTCTGCGCCGAAGCCGGGATGGCGATCGGCAGCAGCAGGGCGGCGAGGATGGACCGCATGGCACGCTCCGCAGGCCGGCGGACGAAGACAAAGCCGGACAGATTTGTTGCCGAGAAACAGAGGGGCGTCCGGCCGGTTCCGGCGGCGCACCGACGCGGAACGCCCGCCCAAGGCGCGGAAAGAGCACCGTCGGCCTTCATGCTGCCGGAAAGGCGGTGTGGTCTCGGCGGCGGATCCGCCCGGACCTGCGCCCCGACCTGCGATCGTACCGTTGCCCGAAACCCTCGCCTCAGGCTTGCGCAGCGCCGGCTGGCTCGCCGGCCTGCCGGCCCTCGCGCTGATCTGGGCGAGTGCGACCCTCTACGCCGCCCCGCGGATCGCCGAGGGACTCGAGGCCGAGGGGGCGGCGGTGACATCCGGCACGGCCACCGCCACCGGCGAGCCCTGGCTGCGCCTGGAGGCCAGCGGCCGCGACCTCGTGGCCGCCGGCGAGGCGCCGGACGTCGCCGAACGGGCCACCGTGCTGTCCCGCCTCGCGGCCCTGGACGGCCCCCGCCGCATCGTCTCCGAGGTCGGCATCGTGGAGACCGCCGCGCCCTTCCAGTGGGCGGCGATCCGCACCGGCCCGAACCGGATCGCCCTGGAGGGCAGCCGCCCGGTGGAGATCGGCCGGCGGGCCCTGGAGGCGCGGATCACCGGCGCCCTCCATACCGGCACAGGCCTCGACGACACCGCCCGGGCCGCCCGGGGGGCGCCGCCGGACTTCGCCAGCGCGGCCGCGTTCCTGGCAGCCCGGCTCTCCGGCCTCGCCAAGGGCGGGCGGGCCGCCCTCAGCGACACCGTGCTCAGCCTCTCGGGCGAGGCCCTGGACGTGCCGGCCTACGAGGCCCTGCGGGCGGCGCTCTCGGACCCGCCGGAGGGCTTCAGCATCGGGCGGATCGAGATCCTGCCGCCCAAGGTGGCCGCGTACCGGTTCGCCGTGGAGAAATCCGGCCGGGGCGTCGTCCTCGACGGCTTCACCCCCTCGGCCGCAGACCGCGAGGCCGCCCTGCGCGCGGCCACCGAGGCGGCGGCGGGCGGCGCCGTGGAGGACCGGCTCCTGGCGGCCCGGGGCCTCGACCCCGCCATCGACCCGAAGGGCCTCATCGCCTTCGCGTTCAAGCTCGCCGAGCTGATCCAGTCCGGCCGCGTGGTCTTCCAGGACGGGGCGGTCTCGGTGACCGGCGACGCCATCGACGGGCAGGCGCTCCCGGACGCCGAGGCGCTGATGCGCGACGGCCGGCCCGCCGGCGTGGCAGCCGGGCCGGTGGCGCTCACGGCGCGGCCGCTCTCGCCCTACCGGGTGGCGATCCGCCGGACCGCCGATTCCGTACTCCTCACCGGGCATCTGCCGGACACCGCGACCCGGGAGCGGGTGCTCGCCGCCCTGCGCCCGCGCCTGTTCCGGGAACCGGTCATCGACCGCACCCGCCTCGCCGACGGCGCCCCGCCGGATCTCGGGGACGCGCTGGCCGCCGCCGCCCCGCTGGTGGCGAACCTCGCGGACGGGACCGTCACGGTCTCGGACCGCGCCCTGACCCTGACCGGCGAAAGCCTCTACCGGGAGGGCGCCGCCCGCACTCCGGACCGGCTGGCCGAGGCGCTGCCCCCCGGCTGGACCGGACAGGCCACCGTCACGGCCCGGGACGCCGCCGAGCGGCGCGACCCCGCCACCTGCCGCGCCGACTTCACCGCCGCCCTGGCCGGCACCGACCTGCGTTTCCCCGCCGGGGGCGCGGTCCTGACGCCGGCCTTCTACCCGACCCTCGACGCCCTCGCGGCCCTGGCCAAGACCTGCCCGTCGCTGCGCATCGCCGTCTCGGGGCCCGCCGACCCGACCAAGCCGACCCCGACGCCGGCCGCCGGTCCGGCGGCCACGGGGGAGGGCGCGCCCGCCGCCGCACCGACCCAGATCGCCAGCGCCGCCAAGACGGAGTCCCCCAAGCCGGAATCCTCCAAGCCGGAGCCCCCCAAGGGAGATACGCCCAAGACGGAGACGCCCAAGGGGGAGACGCCCAAGGGGGACACACCCAAGGGGGACACGCCCAAGACGCGGGGCAAGCCGGATCACGCCAAGACCGAGGCCGGCAAGGCGGAAGCGGCCAAGAAGGACGCCAGGAAGGAGCCGGCCGCGCACGGCAAGGCTTCGGCGAAGAAGCCCGCCGAGGCCCCCGAGGAGCCGCCGCCCGACCTGCCGCGCCTGCGCGCCCAGGCGGTGATGGAGTATCTCCTCCAGGCCGGCGCCCGACCGGAGCAGGTCACGGCCGGGCCGGACGGGCCGGCCGGCCCCGTCGTCTTTGCGCTGCTGCCGTGAGGGACATCCGCTCCGCCCCGCGCCCGCCCGCCGGGCCGCGCCCATCCGCGCGCATCGATCGCGCCCGCAGGGAGGCCGGACGGCCGTGACGCTGCTGCTCGCCGGATTCTGGCCCGGGCTCGCCGGGGCGGCCGCGCTCGGCCTCGTGGTCGGGGCGCTGGTCGGCTGGCCGGACCGGCTCGCCGCCTCGCTGGGACTTTGCGTGGTCGCGGGGCTCGTGGCCGCGGCGGCGCTCGCCGGGTTCGTGCCGGGCCTGCCCGGTTTGTGGCTCGACGGCGCGGGCCTGATCCTGCCGGTCTACTGCGCGGCCTGCGCCCTCGGGGCGCTGGGGCGCCGCCTCGTCGTCCGGGATTAAGGGTTCGGGAACCGGTCCGCCCCCCGGCGGCGTTCATCCGGCAACAGGGCCCCGAGGGCCCGCCCCGAACCCGGAGAGGCCGCGATGCCCTGGACCGTCGAAAGTCCCCATTCCGCGAAACGCCGCGCCGTCCGCCTGCCGCGCCCCCGCGCCGGCGCCGCCGCCACCGGCCTGTTCCTGGCCGGACTGATCCTCTCGGCCGCGACGGTGCCGCTGATCGAGCCCGCCGACGCCACCACCGCCGCCCACACCACGCAGGCCGCGCTCACCCCTCCGGCCCGCTGAGCGAGGCAACCCGCGCCCGCCCCCGAGGGTTGTTCGCCGGGGCCCGTCCGGCCCGAACCGTGGGGGAGACGCGCATGGGACTGCTCGAATCGGCGATCGGCGGCGTGCTGGGCCAGGTGTTCGGCGGGCAGAAGCAGGGCGCCGGGGGCATGTCGCCCCTGGTGAAGGCGCTCTTGATGCTGCTGCTGGCCAAGGGCGCCAGCGGCGGCTTCGGCGACATCTTCGGGCGCGGGGGACGGGGCGAGCCGGGCCCCGAGGCCGACCGCTCCGGCGGCGCCGGCCCCTACGGCCGTGATCCCGGCCAGCACCCCGCCGATGCCGGCGGACGCCGCCCCGACGACGGGGGCGATATCGGCGGCTGGGACCAGTATGGCGGCCGCCGCGACGGGGGCCCGGAGGGGCCGACGGATCCGTCCCTCCCGCCCGGCGATTTCTCGGATCTGTCCGGCATGCTCGACGGCCCCGGCGACGCCCCGGCCCCGAGCCGCGCCGCCCCGGAGGGGCAGGGGGATCTCGGCGGCCTCGACGGGCTGGTGGACCGCTTCCGCCAGGGCGGCCTCGGCGACGTGATCGAGTCCTGGATCGGCCCCGGCGCCAACCGCCCGGTGGCCCCGGACCAGCTCGCCCGGGCGCTCGGCCCCGACACGGTGGACACCCTGCAGAGCCAGACCGGGATGGACCGGGACACGCTTCTCGCGCAGCTCGCCCAGGCGTTGCCGGAGGTGGTGCACACGCTCACCCCGCAGGGGCGGGTGCCGGGGGAGGCGGAGCGGCGGGGGTGGTAGGACGACAGGTCGGCTGGCGCGCGGCGCGTCGGACAGCGATCCCGATCGCGACCTCATCCTGAGGTGCCGGAGCGCAGCGCAGGCCTCGAAGGAACCATCCAGTCAGCCCCGTGATCCCTGGAGCCCTCCTTCAAGGCTGCTGCGCAGCACCTCAGGATGAGGGCGGGCACGGGATTCCGCGCCCAGGTCTCACGGCCACCAGCGTCGCGGATCAGAGGAAGAGTATCTGCGCCGGCGCCATTGTTGGACCGGAGGCAGTATCCTGCCCTGAATGCCGTGACGGGCCGCAGGTTTTACCGATTTGTCGACGAGACGCCCGCGTTGACCGACAGAAGAACTGCTAGCCGGAACGTATTTCCTCTTGCAAGCATCGTCGGCGCGCGCTCGACCTGCTTCAGGCCCGTGCCAGCTCCCAACCGCCCGGACGCGCACGGCCCGTCAGCGTGCAGTCTCCACCCGTTGCAGGAACGCGGAGGCATTCCACACGTCAGATCGCGATCAATGCTTCTGAGAGAGTTGCAGACCGTCTCAGCGTGAGACGGTGACGCTCTTAAGCGACCCGCCGCATCACCAGCGACGCATTCGTCCCGCCGAATCCAAAAGAATTCGACAGCACGACATCCACCCGCTTCCGCTTCGCCTCGAACGGCACGAGGTCGATCTTGGTCTCGACCGAGGGGTTGTCGAGGTTGAGCGTCGGCGGGATGACGTTGTCGCGCAGGACGAGGATCGAAAAGATCGCCTCGACCGAGCCGGCCGCACCCAGCAGGTGGCCCACCGAGCTTTTGGTGGACGACATGGTGGCGTTCGCGGCGGCATCGCCCAGGAGCCGCTCCACGGCCTTCAGCTCCAGCTCGTCGCCCATGGGCGTCGAGGTGCCGTGGGCGTTGATGTAGCCGATCTCGGACGGCGAGATCCCGGCCCGCTTCACCGCGGCGCTCATGCAGCGGAAGGCGCCGTCGCCGTCCGGGGACGGGGAGGTGATGTGGTAGGCGTCGCCCGAGAGGCCGTAGCCCACCACCTCGGCGTAGATCTTCGCGCCGCGGGCCTTGGCGTGCTCGTACTCCTCCAGCACCACGATGCCGGCGCCCTCGCCCATGAGGAAGCCGTCGCGGTCGCGGTCGTAGGGGCGGGAGGCCTTCTCCGGCGTGTCGTTGAAGCCCGTGGTCAGCGCCCGGCAGGCGGAGAAGCCCGCGATCGAGAGGCGGTTCACCGGCGATTCGGCGCCGCCCGCCACCATCACGTCGGCGTCCCCGAGCGCGATCAGGCGGCTCGCGTCGCCGATGGCGTGGGCGCCCGTGGAGCAGGCCGTCACGACCGCGTTGTTCGGGCCCTTCAGGCCGTGGGCGATCGAGACCTGGCCGGAGGCGAGGTTGATGATCCGGCCCGGGATGAAGAACGGCGAGATCCGGCGAGGCCCCTTCTCGTGCAGGGTCACGGAGGCGTCGTAGATGCCGCCGATGCCGCCGATGCCGGAGCCGATCAGCACGCCGGTGGCGCACTGGTCCTCGTGGCTCTTCGGCGCCCAGCCGGCATCCTTGAGGGCCTCGTCGGCCGCCGCCATGGCGTAGACGATGAACGGATCGACCTTCCGCTGCTCCTTCACCTCCATCACGAGGTCGGGGTTGAAGGTGCCGTCGGTGCCGTCGCCGAAGGGGACCTGCGCGGCGATCCGGCAGGGCAGGTCGGCGGATTCGAAGCCGCGGATCGGGCCGGCGCCGCTGTCGCCCGCGATCAGCCGGCTCCAGGTGTGCTCCACTCCGCAGCCCAGCGGCGTGACCATCCCCAGACCCGTGACCACCACCCGCCGCATGTGCCCTGTCCCGTCTTGAGGCGCAGCCCCGCCGGCAGAGCCGCGGTCGCGCATCGTCCTAACGCCCTCGGCGGCGGAATCGGTCCCGGCGGGATCCGTCACGCCTCCGAGCCTTGAAACGCATAACGGCGCGGGGGCTGTTTCGCCTCACCCGCGCCGCGTCAAACCCGGTCCCCGGCGCCTTTAGGCGGCGGAGTTCTTCTCCAGGAACTTCACGGCGTCGCCGACCGTCTGGATGGTCTCGGCAGCGTCGTCCGGGATCTCGACGTTGAACTCTTCCTCGAAGGCCATGACCAGCTCGACCGTGTCGAGGCTGTCGGCACCGAGGTCGTCGATGAAGTTGGCGCTCTCGACCACCTTCTCGGGCTCCACGCCCAGGTGCTCGACGACGATCTTCTTCACGCGCTCAGCGATATCGCTCATCGGTCTTCCGTCCTCGTCCTTTTGGTCTGTCAGTCTTCTCGGGGTGGTGCCGTGGCCGCGTCGCGCCCTTGCGGGCTTGTTGTGACGGGCCGGTGTCCGATCGCGCGTGCTTCTGAGGTGAACCGGCGCGTGAGCCGGGACGCCCCCGCCGGAGGGCCTTGGACTGAAAACCCGCTGAACCGTCAACCCCCTGTACGGCTGCGGGGCGTGGTAGCACAGGGTTCCCGCCCTGGCGAGGGCCCGTTCAGAAACCCTTCATGGGTGTGGCACTTGCGTGTCGGCGGGGGTGATTCGCGCGCGATCGTCGCCGGTTCGAGACCGGTCTTCGCACACTAGTACATGGCCATACCGCCATTCACGTGCAGCGTGTGCCCGGTGACGTAGGCCGCCTCCGCGGAGGCGAGGTAGAGACAGGCCGCGGCCACCTCCGAGCCTTCGCCGAGCCGCCCGGCGGGCACGCGGGCGAGGATGCCCTCGCGCTGCTTCTCGTTGAGGGCGTCGGTCATGGGCGAGCTGATGAAGCCCGGGGCGATGCAGTTGACCGTGATCCCGCGCGAGGCGACCTCGGCGGCGAGCGCCTTGGTCATGCCCACGAGGCCGGCCTTGGCGGCGGCGTAGTTGCCCTGGCCGGGATTGCCGGTGCTGCCGACCACCGAGCCGATATTGACGATCCGCCCGGAGCGGCGGCGCATCATGCCCTTCACGGCGGCCCGCGACAGGCGGAAGGCGGCGGTGAGGTTGACGGCGATCACCTGCTCCCACTCCTCGTCCTTCATCCGCATGAACAGGTTGTCGCGGGTGATGCCGGCATTGTTCACGAGGATGTCCAGCGGGCCGATCGCGGCCTCGGCGGCCGGCACGAGGCCCTCCACCGAGTCCTTGTCGGAGAGGTCGGCGGCGACGGGGCTCGCGCGCTCGCCGAGTTCGGCGGCGAGCGCCTCCAGGGCCGCGGGCCGCGTGCCCGAGAGCGCCACGGTGGCGCCCTGGGCGTGCAGCGCCCGGGCGATCGCCTGGCCGAGGCCGCCGGTCGCGCCGGTGACGAGGGCCTTGCGGCCGGTGAGATCGAACATGCGGGGCTCCTGTCGGATCAGAGCGCGAAGGCGGCGACGTCGGCGGGTGTGCCGACCGCCGTGGCGCTCGCCTGGGGGGCGATGCGCTTGACGAGGCCGGTCAGCACCTTGCCGGCGCCGAGTTCGTAGAACCGGTCGACGCCCGTCGCCGCCATGGCGGCGACGCTCTCGCGCCAGCGCACGGTGCCGGTGACCTGCTCGACCAGGGCCGTGCGGATCGCCTCCGGATCGGAGACCGGGGCGGCCGCGACGTTGGCGTAGAGGGTGACGCGCGGGGCCTTCAGGGCGACGGCGGCCAGCGCCCGGGCCATGGCCTCGGCGGCCGGGGCCATCAGGCGGCAGTGGAACGGCGCCGAGACGTTGAGCATGACGGCGCGCTTGATCCCGCGGCCGGTGGCGATGCCGATGGCGCGCTCCACGGCCGGCCGGTCGCCGGAGAGCACCACCTGGCCGCCGCCGTTGTCGTTGGCGACGTCGCAGACCGCGCCGCCGCCGGCCTCGTCGGCCGCCGCCTCGGCGACGGATCGGGCGGAGTCGAGATCGGTGCCGATCAGCGCCGCCATGGCGCCCGCGCCCGGCGCCACCGCCTCCTGCATCGCCTCGCCGCGCAGGCGCAGCAGCTTGGCGGCATCCGCGATCGTCAGGCTGCCGGCGGCCGCGAGGGCCGCGTACTCGCCCAGCGAATGGCCGGCCACGCAGGCCACGTCGCGTTCGAGGTCGAGACCGCGCTCGGCCTCCAGCACGCGCAGCACCGCGAGGCTCGCCGCCATCAGGGCCGGCTGGGCGTTGGCGGTGAGGGTCAGCTCCTCGACCGGCCCCTCGAACATCAGCCGCGACAGGTTCTGGTTCAGGGCGGCGTCGACCTCGTCGAGGACGGCCCGGGCCTGCGGGAAGGCCTCCGCGAGGTCCCGCGCCATGCCGACCGCCTGACTGCCCTGGCCGGGAAAGATGAGTGCGCGCATGTTGCGTCCTGATCGCCGGCACCTTTCGGCGCGCGAACGCCGCCCGTGTCGGCCGAAACTCTGGAATGGGGCGCGCACTCGCACCCGCGGCCGTGGGTGTCAACAATGCGCCGCACCATGACGCCGCACCCACGCCGCACCGACGCCGCACCCGGGCCTCGGCGCGCCCGGCCCGCAGCGCTCGCCGGAGGCGCGCCCGGCGCAACCCGCTGTGCTTGTTGCACAACGGCATCCGGTGTAGAGTGGCGCCATACCCGACATCTTCCGTCGCTCAAGCCCAAGGAGCCGCCCCGCATGGCGCGCGTCACCGTCGAAGACTGCATCGAGAAGGTCGAGAACCGCTTCGAGCTGGTGCTGCTGGCGAGCCACCGGGCCCGCCTCCTAGCCGCCGGCGCCCCCCTGACCATCGACCGCGACCGCGACAAGAACCCCGTCGTGGCCCTGCGCGAGATCGGCGACGAGACGATCACGGCCGACGACCTCAAGGAGCAGCTGATCCACTCGATGCAGAAATACGTCGAGGTGGACGAGCCGGAGGCCGAGACCGTGCCGCTGCTGTCGAGCTCGCCGGCCGCCGCCGCGGTGGCGCCCCAGTCCTCCAGCGACGACGCGGCGGTCCAGTTCGACCGCATGAGCGAGGAAGATCTGCTCCGCGGCCTCGAGAACCTCGCCCCGCCGGTCGAGACCGACGACGAGGGCGAGTGAGCCGGACACCGTGGGCCTGGACGCGCACGACCTGACCGAGACCGGACCCGGCGGAGACGCCGGGTTCTCTCGTTCCGAGGCCGGCCCGGCGCCGGAGGGTTTTCCCCCGCCGGGGGCTGGCGCCGGCCCGGCGGTTGCGGAACAATCGCGCGTGATCCCGACCCCACGCACGACCCAGGAAGCCCCGGCCCCGTCCCGGCGGATGATGCGCCAGTACGAGCTCGTGGAGCGGGTCAAGCGCTACAATCCGGCCGCCGACGAGGCGTTGCTCAACCGCGCCTACGTGTACGCCATGCAGGCGCACGGCACGCAGAAGCGTGCCTCGGGCGACCCGTTCTTCGCCCACCCCCTCGAAGTCGCCGCGATCCTCACGGACCTCCACCTCGACGACGCCACCATCGTGGCCGCGGTCCTGCACGACACCGTGGAGGATACCGAGGCGACGCTGGAGGAGATCCGCCGGCTGTTCGGGCCGGAGATCGGCGCCCTGGTCGACGGCCTGACCAAGCTCAAGCGCCTCGACCTCGTCTCCAAGCAGGCGGCCCAGGGCGAGAACTTCCGCAAGCTGCTGCTCGCGGTGGCGGCGGATGTCCGCGTGCTGCTGGTCAAGCTCGCCGACCGCCTGCACAACATGCGCACCCTCCAGCACATGCGGGAGGACAAGCGCCACCGCATCGCGCAGGAGACGCTGGACATCTACGCGCCGCTCTCCGGCCGCATGGGCATGCAGGAGCTGCGCGAGGAGCTGGAGGATCTGGCCTTCCGCAACCTGGAGCCGGAGGTCTACGCCACCATCACGCAGCGGCTGGCGCGGCTCACCGCCAAGTCGGAGAGCGTGGTCGAGACCATCGCGCAGGTGCTCACCGAGAAGCTCGCCGCGCAAGGCATCACCGCGGAGGTGAGCGGCCGGCAGAAGCGGCCCTTCTCGATCTGGTCGAAGATGGAGCGCAAATCCGTCGCCTTCGAGCAGCTCTCCGACATCTTCGGCTTCCGGGTCGTCGTCAACACCGTGCAGGAATGCTACGCGGCGCTGGGCATCGTCCACACCAGCTGGCCGATGGTTCCGGGCCGTTACAAGGACTACATCTCGACCCCGAAGCAGAACGATTACCGCTCGATCCACACCACGGTCATCGGGCCGAAGAGCCAGCGCGTCGAGCTGCAGATCCGCACCTGCGCCATGGACGACATCGCCGAGTACGGCATCGCGGCCCACGCGCATTACAAGGAAGTCGGCGCCGAGCTGGTCAAGGATCCGGGACGCGCCGAGGGCAGCGTGCATCCGCGGCTCGCCGGCGAGAGCGGCGCTTACCAATGGTTGCGCCGGACCATCGAACTCCTCGCCGAGGGCGACAGCCCGGAGGAGTTCCTGGAGCACACCAAGCTGGAGCTGTTCCAGGACCAGGTGTTCTGCTTCACCCCGAAGGGCCGGCTGATCGCCCTGCCGCGGGGGGCCACGCCGATCGACTTCGCCTACGCCGTGCATACCGACGTCGGCAACACGGCGGTGGGTGCCAAGATCAACGGCCGGATGGCGCCGCTTCTGCACGAACTCGCCAACGGCGACGAGGTCGAGATCAGCCGCTCCGACGGCGCCTCGCCCCCGGCCGCCTGGGAATCGCTCGTCGTGACCGGCAAGGCGCGGGCGGCGATCCGGCGGGCGACCCGGGCCGCCGTGCGCCGGCAATATGCGGGCCTCGGCCGCCAGATCCTGGACCGGGCCTTCGAGCGCGCCGCCAAGACCTTCTCGGAGGACAAGCTGCGCGGCGCCCTGCCGCGGCTCGCCCGCGCCACCACCGAGGACGTGTTCGCCGCCGTGGGGCGGGGCGAGATGTTCTCGGGCGACGTCGTCCGCGCCGTCTATCCCGACCACCGCGACGAGCGCCGGCCTTCCCCCGCGCAGGGGGCCGCCAACGGCGCCGGCCGGCTGGTCCGCTCGGCCGACCAGACCATGCGGCTCACCTTCCAGGGCGCCGACGGCAAGGAGGGCGCCGAGGATCGCAGCGACGCGATCCCGATCCGGGGCCTCGCGGGCGACCTTCCCGTGACCTTCGCGCCGAATGGCGGCGCGGTCCCGGGGGATCGCATCGTCGGCATCCTGACCCCCGGTGTCGGGGTCACCGTCTACCCGATCCAGTCGGCGGCCCTCGCCGCCTTCGACAACGAGCCGGAGCGCTGGCTGGACGTCCGCTGGGACACGGAGGCGCTGGGCGGCGAGCGCTTCCCCGCCCGGCTGGCGCTGAAGTCGATCAACGAGCCGGGCGTGTTCGCCCAGATCGCCCAGGTGATCGCCGACCACGACGGCAACATCGACAACATCTCGATGAAGCGGCGCACCCAGGATTTCACCGACATCACGATCGACCTGTCGGTCTGGGATCTCCAGCATCTCAACGCGATCATCGCCGAGCTGCGCGGCAAGCGCCCGGTCAACAGCGTGGAGCGCGTCAACGGCTGAGTCCGGGTGCCCGCGCACGGCCGGGCCCCGACGCATCTGAGGTTTACGGGATCGACTTCCGTAAACCTCTTTCTTCAGCGCAGATGCCCATTCGATCAATCTCCCGAGCCATTGATCCAGGTTTCCAGAGCCGCACATCTCCGTGCTCTGCTTGACACGGACGCGTTTGAAACGAATGGTCCGGTCGCCAGAGCGGCGGCCGCACGCACACGGACCGCGTCGTTACGCGCTGGATTGCAAAGCTTGGCGCCCCCGATCGCGGAGCACCGCCCCGGCCAGTCGCCGTCGGCGGACCCTGGCCGTTTAATCAGACGATTTCCTGTCACCCACGATTTTCCGGGATCTGACCTGTTCATGCCCACAACCCAACGCAGCGCCATCTTCATCGACGGCGCCAATCTCTATGCCACCACCAAGGCCCTCGGTTTCGACATCGATTACAAGAAGCTGCTCAAGGAATTTCAATCGCGCGAGAACCTTCTGCGCGCATTTTACTATACCGCCATGATCGAGGATCAGGAATATTCATCGATCCGCCCCCTGATCGACTGGCTCGACTACAACGGCTACCGCGTCGTGACCAAGCCCGTGAAGGAGTTCACGGATTCGATGGGCCGGCGGAAGTACAAGGGCAACATGGACATCGAGCTGGCGATCGACGCCCTCGAACTCAGCACGCATATCGATCACATGATCCTGTTCTCGGGCGACGGCGATTTCCGCTCGCTGGTCGAGGCGATGCAGCGGCGGGGCGTCAAGGTGACGGTGATCTCCACGATCCAGACCCAGCCGGCGATGATCTCCGACGAGCTGCGGCGGCAGGCCGACGAGTTCGTCGACCTCGCGAGCCTCGCGGGCCGGATCGGGCGCGATCCGGGCGAGCGTCCGGTCCGGGCGCCCGGCGAGGCGCCGAGCCGTTACCGCGGGGAGGGCCGGACGAACCCGGGCCTGGAGAACCGCTACGGCATCCGCCAGCCGGAAGCCGAGGAGTAGGCCCTCAGGCGCCTGGCCGGTCGAGCCAGGCGAGAACCTGCCGGGCGCTCTGGTCCGGCGGGAAGACCGGGTAGAACAGCGCGCTCACCACGCCGTCGTCGATCACCAGGGTCAGGCGGCGCAGCAGCACCGCGCCGCCGGCCTCGAAGACCGGCAGGCGCGCCGCCATGGCGAAGGCCCGGTGCGGGTCGGCGAGGAGCGGGAAGGGCAGGTGCAGGCGCTCGGCCGCCTCCCGCTGGTAGGCGCTCGTCTGGGTCGAGAGGCCGAAGACCTGGGCCACGCCCCGGGCCTTCAGCTCGGCGTGGTGGTCGCGGAAATCGCAGGCCTGCGGCGTGCAGCCCCGGGCGCCCGGGATCGCGTCCCAGTCGGGGGTGAGGCCGGGCTTCCCCGGCTCGCCGGTGCGCGGATACGCGTAGGCGACCGTGCGCCCGGAGAGCCGCGCCAGCGAGACGGTGCGTCCATCCGTTGCGGTGAGCGCCACGTCGGGCAGGCGCATCCCGCGGAGATGGGCGGCCGCGCCGTCGTCGACGGGAACGGGCAGGTCGTCGGGCAGGACGTCGTGGCTGGATGGCATGGGCCGCACCTCGTATGCGCGAGTCCGGGCCGCCGCACCGGCGGAGGCGGGATCATGCGACGGCGCGGGATCGCCGCCAAGGCGATCCTGTCCGCGCCCCCGGTGCATCCGGCTCAGCCCCACCGGCCCCGGGACCTAGGCCCGGAACCTAGCCCCGGTCGCGCAGCAGCCGGGCCCGGTCGCGCTGCCAGTCGCGCTCCTTCACCGCCTCGCGCTTGTCGTGGGCCTGCTTGCCCTTGCCGAGGCCCAGCTCGACCTTCGCCCGCCCCTGGTCGTTGAAGTAGATCTTGAGCGGCACCACCGTGTAGCCCTGCCGCTGGGTCGCGCCGATCAGCTTGTTGATCTGGCGGCGGTGCAGCAGCAGCCGGCGGGGGCGCTTGGTGTCGTGGTTGAAGCGGTTCGCCTCCAGGTATTCCGGGATGTAGGCGTTGAACAGCATCAGGTCGTTGCCGGAGGGACCGGCATAGGCCTCGCCGATCGTCGCCTTGCCGCCGCGCAGGGACTTCACCTCGGTGCCGGTCAGCGCGATGCCGGCCTCGAGGGTGTCCTCGATGGTGTAGTGGTAGCGCGCGGCGCGGTTGTCGGCGACGATCCGCCGGCTGGGCTCCGGTTTCGGGGCCATGCGGGTGCCTCTCAGTCGACCAGGAGCCCGGCATGCCGCAAGGCGTCGTCCACGATGCGCTTCGTGGGCTCCGTCACCGGCACGAGCGGCAGGCGCAGCTCCTCCTGCATGTGGCCGAGCCGGGCGAGCGCGTACTTCACCGGCGCCGGGTTGGCCTCGGCGAACAGGCCGGTCTGGAGCGGGAACAGCTTGTCCTGGAGGGTCAGCGCCCTGGCGTAGTCCCCCGACAGCGTCGCCTCCTGGAGGTCGGCGCAGAGACGCGGGGCGACGTTCGCCACCACCGAGATGCAGCCGTGGCCGCCCTGGGCGTTGTAGCCGAGCGCCGTCGCATCTTCGCCTGAAAGCTGGATGAAGCTCGCACCCATGGCCTGTCGCTGCTGACTGACGCGGTCGATCTTGGCGGTCGCGTCCTTCACGCCGGCGATGTTCTTCAATTCGAAGAGCCGGGCCATCGTCTCGACACTCATGTCGATGACGGAGCGCGGCGGGATATTGTAGATGATAATCGGAATGCCGACCGCATCGTTGACGGCCTTGAAGTGGGCGTAGAGGCCCGCCTGCGTCGGCTTGTTGTAGTACGGCGTCACCACGAGGACGGCGTCGGCCCCCGCGCGCTCGGCGTGCTGCGCCCGCTCGACCGCCTCGGCGGTGGAGTTGGAGCCCGCACCCGCCACGACCGGCACGCGCCCGCCCGCCTCGTCGATGCAGGCCTCGACCACCCGGTCGTGCTCGGAATGGGTGAGGGTCGGGCTCTCGCCGGTGGTGCCGGTCGGCACGAGGCCGTGGCTGCCCTGCTCGATCTGCCAGCGCACGAATTTCCGGAAGGCGGCTTCGTCGAAGGCCCCGTCGCGGAAGGGCGTCACAAGCGCGGTGAGCGAGCCCCGCAGGCGGCTCCCGGTCATCTCGGTCATCTCAGGCGTCCCAAAGGGTCCCAGTTGGGATTTCGGCGGTCTCGGCGCCGCACGCGGTCCGCATCGTACGGGCGCGGACGGGCAGACATAGGCGGTCGCGCCACGGCGCGCAAACAGATCGTCGCGACGGTTAACGCGATCTTAATGGTCGCGGCCTCATCCTCGACCTTTCCCGTTCCGGTGATCAGAAGGGGGGAATCGTGACCCGATCCGCGGCCTCGCATCCGGCCTCGAAGCGCACGTCCCTCGCCGCCGCGGCGCTCATCGCCACCGTCGGCGTCGCGCTCGCCGGCACGGTCGGCCCCGAGCCGTCCGCGACGCCCCCGGCCTCGCAGTCCCCGGCCTCGCAGCCCACACCGCCGGCGAGCGACGCGCTCCTCCCCACCGGCCAGGTCCAGGGCATGCAGGCCGTGAAGGCCGCCGACCCGGTCGCCGCCGATGCCCTGAAGCTCGACCCGGTCCACGCCTCCGGCGGCGACGACAAGGGCGAGGAACCCGCACGGCCGCTGCCGGCCGCGGCCTCGGCCTACGCCTCCGCCGACCCGGATGCCCCGGTGGCCTTCCCGCTGCCCGACGCCGCCGTCACCCCGGCGGCCCCGGTGCCCGAGGTGCCCGATCCCGCGCGGCCGAAGATCTCCGGCGACACCGACCCGACGCTGCTGCGCGGCGCCATCGACCTCTACCGCAAGGGCCGGGTCGCGGACGGCGACCGGATGCGCGACACCTTCACCGATCCGGCCGCGAAGGCGCTGCTCGAATGGGTGGCGATCCGCGCGGGCGCCGGGATCGGCTTCAACCGCACGGTCGCCTTCGTCCGGGCCAATCCGGACTGGCCGGCCGGCCCGCTGCTGCGCCGCCGGGCCGAGGAGGCGCTGCTCTCCGAGCGGAAATCCCCCGCGATCGTCCGGGCCTATTTCGCCACGGCGAAGCCGGCCAGCGCGCCGGGCAAGTTCGCCCTGGCGCTGGCGCTGCGCGCCGAGGGCTGCGAGGCCGACGCCGCCGAGATGGTCCGCGACCTCTGGCGGACCGAGAGCTTCGGGCGCAGCCTGGAGGCCAAGGTGCTCGACGCCTTCCCGGACGTGCTCACCCGGATCGACCATCGCTACCGGATGGAGCGGGCGCTCCTGAAGGACGATTGGGAGAGTGCCGGCCGGGCGGCCGGCTATGCGGGCGGTGGCTATGCCAGCCTCGTGCGCGCCCGCCGGGCCGTGGAGGACAAGTCCTCCGGCGCCGCGGCCGCGCTCGCCGCGGTGCCGCCGTCCCTGCGCGGGGACGCCTCCTACATCTTCTCCCGGGCGCAGTATTTTCGCCGGGCCGACAAGCCCGAGGCCGCCGCCGCCGTGCTCGCCACGGCGCCGACCAATCCGGACGTGCTGGTCGACGGCGACGAGTGGTGGATCGAGCGCCGGATCGTGGCGCGCAAGCTCCTCGACCTCGGCGATGCCAAGACCGCCTACGCGGTCGCCAGCGCCCCGGCGGCGCGCAGCCCGGAGAAGCGGATCGAGGCCGAGTTCCACGCCGGCTGGATCGCCCTGCGCTTCGCCGGCGATCCGGCGAGCGCCGCGCAGCACTTCGCCCGGATGGCCACGGTCGCGGAGAGCCCGATCTCGCTGGCGCGGGCCGCCTACTGGCAGGGTCGGGCGGCCGAGGCGCTCGGGCAAAAGGACGAGGCGAAGCGCTTCTACGAGCGGGCGGCCCTCCAGCCGATCGCCTATTACGGCCAGGTGGCCCGGGCGCGGCTCGGCCAGACGAGCCTGCCCCTTCGGGCGCCCGCGGACCTCGAGGGGGCCGAGCGGCAGGCCTTCGAGGGCCGGCTCTCCATCCGCGCCCTGCGCCTCCTCGGCGAGGCCGGGATCAAGGAGCTGGCCCTGCCGCTCTACATCGACGCCGCCCGGGACCTCTCCGACCCGCGCGAGCTCCAGGCGCTCGGCGACCTCGCCACCGACATGAAGGATCCCCGCGCCCTGGTGGCGATCGGCAAGCTCGCGGTGCAGCGCGGCCTGCCGCTGGACGCCCACGCCTACCCGACGATCGGCATCCCCACCTACGAGACCTTCACGGCGGTGCCGCAGGTGGAGCGGGCCATGGTCTACGCCATCGCCCGGCAGGAGAGCCAGTTCGACCCGCGGGCGCAATCGGGCGTGGGGGCGCGGGGCCTGATGCAGATGATGCCGGCCACGGCGCAACGCACCGCCCGCCGGGTCTCGGCCGCGTTCGACGTCGACCGCCTGACCAGCGATCCCGCCTATTGCGCGAAGCTCGGCCAAGCCCATCTCGGCGAGCTGATGGAGGATTGGCGCGGCTCCTACGTGCTCGCCTTCGCCTCCTACAATGCCGGCGGCGGCAACGTGAAGAAGTGGATCGACGCCTACGGCGACCCGCGCCGGGGCGACGTCGACGTGATCGACTGGGTGGAGCGCATCCCCTTCACCGAGACGCGCAACTACGTGCAGCGGGTGATGGAGAACCTGCAGGTCTACCGCTCGCGGCTCGACAGCCGCAGCGCCCTGCTGATCGACGGCGACCTCCACCGCGGGGCGCGGTAGGGTCCCGGAATGAGGCGCGGCCCCCTCTCCCGTGCGGGAGAGGGGGCGCGGGCGCCCCTTCCGGCACGCGGCTGACCATCACGGCGCGCGGAGGGTCGACACCCGCTCGACGCGCGAGACTCTCCCGTTCGCGCCGCGGCCCTCCGATACCGACACCCGATTTTCCCGCATTCCGCTCCGCCGCGGCATAGCTTTTGGTTGTGCCTCCCGTGCTTGGCTCCCTAGAAGATGGGCCGGTCCGCCTTGACCGGCTCCCGAGAGCCCGCACCGCCGAGAGGATCCCCATGCTGCATCCGAGATTGGGTTTCGCCCTGCTGCTGAGCACCGTGCTCGCGGCCGGCGCTCCGGCCCTGGCCCAGGAGGCCTCCACCGCCGAGCAGACGATCGACGTGATGAACACGCTGTTCGGCAAGCATCCCGGGGCGCGGGCCAACCACGCCAAGGGCGTGGTGGCCGAGGGCAGCTTCACCCCGTCGCCCGAGGCGGCCAGGATCAGCAAGGCCTCCCTGTTCAAGGGCCCGGCGGTGCCGGTCACGATCCGGTTCTCGGACGCCACCGGCGTCCCGACCATCCCGGACGGGGCGGCCAACGCCAACCCGCACGGCCTCGCGCTCAAGTTCAAGCTGAGCGACGGCTCGGAGATGGACGTCGTCACCAATGCGCTGAAGTACTTCCCCGTCGCCACGGGCGAGGACTTCCGCGACCTCCTGAAGGCCGTCGCCGAGAGCGGCCCGAAGGCGGCCCATCCCACCGCGCTGGAGCGCTTCGCCGCCGCCCACCCGGCCGCCGCCACGGCGGGGGGAACCGCCAAGACCCCGTCGAGCCTCGCCCGGCAGACCTATAACGGCGTCAACGCCTTCATCTTCGTGGATTCCGCCGGCAAGCGGCAGCCGTTCCGGTTCCGCTTCGTGCCCGTGGAGGGCGAGGAGATCCTCCCGCCCGAAGAGGCGGCCAAGCGCGATCCGAACTTCCTGATGGCCGAGATCGGCCCGCGGGTCGCCAAGACGCCGGCGAAATTCAGGATGCTGGCCCAGCTCGCCGAGCCGGGCGACCCGACCAACGACGCCACCAAGCCCTGGCCGGACGACCGCAAGACGGTCGATCTCGGCACCGTGACGGTGAGCACGGTGGTGCCCGACAGCGCCGAGGCCGAGAAGGCGCTGCTGTTCATGCCCAACAACCTGACCGACGGGATCGAGGTCTCGGACGATCCGCTGATCGATGCCCGCGTCCAGGCCTACGCGGTCTCGTTCAGCCGCCGCTCGCAATAGGGCGGCCCGGCCGGATGGGGATCCCGGACCCGCGGCCTCATGCTGCGGTGCCGGAGCGCGGCGGAGGCCCCGAAGATGGCCCCGAAAACGACCCCGAAGGCGGCCTCCGGCCCGTCGCGCGATCCCTGGAGCCCGCCGTCGAGGCCCGCTGACGCGGTCACCTCAGGATGAGGTCCGGGGGTGGGCGGACGCCCCCCCCTCGATCCGCCCCGGATCAGCGGCTCGTCCCGGCCGCCGGGGCGGGCGGCGCCTTCGCGTCCCCGGTCCGCCCCTTGCTCTCGACCGAGCCCGTGCGGGCGCCGTCCCGGATGGCCCCCGTGCCGCTGAGGCCGCCGGCACCCATGCTGGTCGTGGACGCGCCGGCATCCGTGCGTCCGTCGGCCTTGCCGCCTTGCCCCTCGGCGGCGGCCGCCGCGCCGGTGAGCAGGACGGCGAGCAGGATTGTCGCGTTCAGGATCCTCATGGGGCCTCCGCAAGTCCAAGTGCGCCATTTCACGTGCGCTATTTCAGGTGCGCCATTCCAGGTGCGCCCCGGACGGGCCTACGGGTCCAACCGGGCGCAGCCGGGCGCGTTCCCGGGAGAGGGCCGGTCGTCGGCCGGTCGTCACCCGGCGGCGCCGAGAGACGCGGCGGCGCGCCGGCCCCGCCGCTCGGCGGGATCCTGGAACACCCCCGACCACAGGCCGAGGCGCCGCCCCCAGGCGCGGTCCGCCGCTGCCGCGTAATCCGGCGCCACGTCCCGATCGGGCAGGGCGAGGCCCTGCGCCACCATCCAGGCCCCGAGATCCGCGTCGCCGACCCGGCAGAGCGCCGTCGCCGCGTCCCCGGTCCCATGGCCCCGCGGCTCGCAGGCGACGGCCGCCCCGCCGATCCGCTCGGCCAGCGCCCGGGCGGCGTCCCGGCCGCACGGGTAGGGCCGGTCCTGGGCGTCCGCGCAGGTCGCGTCGGCCTCCGGCGCGGCGATCCCGAACAGGCTGACCGCGCGGGTGCCGACGCGCAGCGTCCCGCCGTCGATCACCTGGGCGGGGCCGCTCAGGATCTCGCCGGCCCGGGCGGGGGCGTGCCAGGACAGGCCGCCCGCCAGCAGCGCGGCGAGGAGCGGCAGGCGCGAGCGGCCGGCCTTGTCGTCCGGGCAGAGGAGGGTGCCGGCGAGGCCGGCCGCGCAGGCGAGGAGGATACCGACGAAGAGCGACATGGTCTCAGGTCTCCGGAAGGGCTATGGCCGCCCTTGTGCCGAAGCGCCGCCCCGCGACCCTGACACCGCCTGTCAGCGTCCCGTCAGGCGGCACGGCTTAAGCCTGCTGCCCGCATGAGCCCGTTCCCGCCCCGCCGCCTCCACCGCCTCGTCGGCCGCGTCCTGGCCCTCGGCCTGCTGGCCGCCCTCGCGGGCGGGCCCCTGCACGCCTCCGAGGATGCCGACCGCGCCCGCCGGGCCCTGGAGCGGGGCGAGATCCGCCCCCTCGACGCGGTGCTGGAGGCGGCCCGGGCGGCGGTTCCGGGGGATGTCGTGTCGGTCGATCTCAAGCACGACGAGGGGCGCTGGCTGTACAAGCTGCGCATCCTCGGGGCCGACGGGAAGCGCCGGACCGTGAAGGTCGATGCCGGCACGCTGAAGATCCTGGACGAGGACGACGATGATTGAGGAGGCCGGGCCGTGCGCGTCCTGATCGTCGAGGACGAGCCGCGCATCGCCGCCGACATCCGGCAGGGGTTGGAGATGGCCGGCTACGTCGCCGACGTGGTGGCGGACGGCGAGGCGGCGTGGTTCCGCGCCGAGACCGAGCCCTACGACGCCATGGTGCTGGATCTCGGCCTGCCGCGGCTCGACGGGCTCGGCGTGCTGCGCCGCCTGCGCGCCGCCGACGTCGCCCTGCCGGTCCTGATCCTCACCGCCCGGGACGGCTGGCGCGAGCGCGTCGAGGGCATCGACGCCGGCGCCGACGACTACCTCGTCAAGCCGTTCCGGATGGAGGAGCTGGTGGCGCGGCTCCGGGCGATCCTGCGGCGCACCGCCGGCCACGCCTCGCCGGTGCTGCGCGTCGGCGCGGTGGAGCTCGACACCCGCACCCGCGCGGTCAGCGTCGACGGACGGCCCACGGAGCTGACCGCCCTGGAATACCGGCTCCTCGCCTTCCTGCTGCACCGGCAGGGACAGGTCGTGCCGGCGGGGGAGCTGCTCGACCACCTCCACGGGGTCGGGACCGAGCGCGAGGCGAACGCCCTGGAGGCGCTCCTGACGCGCCTGCGCCGTAAGCTCGGGCCGGGGGTGATCGAGACCCGGCGGGGCCACGGCTATCTGGTCCCCGGACCGGGTGGATCGTGAGGCGCGACTCCCTCCGCCTCCGGCTCGGCCTCGCGGCGGCCGCCCTGATCGCCCTGGCGCTGGTGCTCGCCGGGATCGGCCTCACGGTGATCCTCGACCGGGTGCTCGACGCCCGCACCGTCGCGGAGCTGGACCGGACCGCCAAGCTCATCGCCGGGCGGGTCGGCCTCGCGCCGGACGGGGCGCCGACGCTGTCCCGGGACCTGCCGGACCCGCGCTTCGCCACGCCCTATGGCGGCCTGTACTGGCAGGTGGAGGCGGGATCGCACCTGCTGCGCTCGCGCTCCCTCTGGGACAAGAGCCTCGACCTCGGCCGGGCCGGAGCGGGTGCGCAGACCCCCGCCACCCTCGACACGACCGGGCCCGATGGCGGAAGGCTCATCGCGGTGGTGCGGCCGGTCCAGATCGGCGCGCAGGGCTCCGAGACCGCGCTGCGGGTCGCGGTGGCGGAGGACCGGCGCAGCCTCGCGGCGAGCCGGACCACCTTCCTGCGCCTGCTCGTCCCGGCCCTCGTCGCCCTGTTCGTCGTCCTGACGCTGGCGATGGGCCTGTTCGTGCGCCGGGCGCTCGGCCCGTTCCGGGTGCTGCAGGCGGAGCTCCTGGCGGTCCATTCCGGGCGGCGGGCGCGGCTGCCGGAGCATTTCCCCGACGAGGTCCGGCCGCTGGTCACCGACCTCAACCGGCTGCTCGACGCGCAGGAGCGGGCCCTGATCCGCGCCCGCGACGCCGCCGCCGACATGGCCCACGGCCTCAAGACCCCGCTGGCGGTGCTGGACGCCCTGGCGCGCCGGACGGGGCCGGCCGACCCGGCGCTGGCGGCCGAGATCGCCGAGCAGGCGCGGGCCATGGGCGGGCAGGTGGAGCGGGCGCTGACCCGGGCGCGGATCGCCGCCGCGGGCGACCTGCGCCGGAGAAGCTGCCGGGTCGCCCCGGTGGCGGAGCGCCTGGTCGCGACCCTGCGCCGGCTGCCGGAGGCCGACTCCCTGGAATGGAACGTGGCGGTGCCCGAGACCCTTGCCTATCCCGGCGAGGAGGGCGAGCTGATGGAGGTGCTGGGCAACCTCCTCGACAATGCCCGCAAATGGGCGCACCGCCGGGTCCGCGTCACCGGGACGATCGCCGGCCGCCCGGGCCTCGCCGTCGCGGATGACGGCCCCGGCATGAGCCCGGCGGCGATCGCCGGCATCGGCCGTGGCCAGCGCTGGGACGAGAGCCGGCCGGGCAGCGGCTTCGGCATCGCCATCGCCCGCGACGTCGCCGAGGCCGCGGGCGCCCAGCTCGAGTTCGGGCGCTCGGAGATGGGGGGCCTGCGGGCGGAGCTGAGCTGGCCGGGCGCGTAGGGACACCCGGAGCCGCTGGCGGGCGCGACCTGCCCCCTCTCCCGTTCGGGAGAGGGTTGGGGTGAGGGACCGGACGCTTCAGGACGGCGCGCGCTGTCGACGCGCAGGCACGGTGCGCCTCGTCCGGACAGCTCCCGACCCTCACCCTGTCCCTCTCCCGCACGGGAGAGGGGACCCGCGCCCGGTTTCGGATCGTCGGCCCGTCCGCCGCTCGACAGGCCGCGAGCGGCGTCGGATGATCCCGGTCGCGCCGCTCACCCCCGCGGCTTCGCCGCCTCGGCGGCCCGGCTCAGCCGCATCAGCCGCGCGCTCAAGGCGCGGGCGCAGGCGTCCGTGCTGCGGCCCTCCGTGGTGATCGTCAGGTCCGGCTGCTCCGGCGCCTCGTAGGGCGCCGAGATGCCGGTGAAGCCCGGGATGCGGCCGGCGCGGGCCAGCCGGTACAGGCCCTTCGGATCCCGGGCCTCGCACAGGCCCAGCGGCGTATCGACGAACACCTCCAGGAACGGGATGTCGCCGGCGATCCGGCGGGCCAGCGCCCGGTCGGCCCGGTAGGGCGAGATCAGCGAGACGATCACCACCGCGCCCGATTCGGCCATCAGCCGCGCCACCTCGGCGGTGCGCCGGACGTTCTCGGCGCGGTCCTCCGGCGAGAAGGCGAGGTCGGCGTTCAGCCCGTGGCGGAGGTTGTCGCCGTCGAGGACGGCGCTGTGCCGGCCGCCCGCCACGAGGATCCGGTCGGCCTCGACCGCGAGGGTCGACTTCCCGGCCCCCGACAGGCCGGTGAGCCACGCGATCACCGGGACCTGGCCGAGGCGCGCCCAGCGCGCCTCCCGGGCCTGGAGGGGGTGCCAGGTCACGGGGCCCGGAGGGAGGCCGGTCGGGATCTTCTGCAAGACGCACATATCCACCGCCTGGGGCAGCGTGCGCGGAGGCGGCTGCCGGTCTTTGGACATCGACACGGGATCGGGGGGCCGGCGCGGGCCGTTAGGGCACGCGCCAGACCGGGCAGCCGACGGCCTCGCCGAGCCGCGCCTGGCATTCCTCCAGGATGTGGGCCGTCCGCCACCACCACGCGGGCGGGGACCGGAAGGCGGCCTGCGCCGTCGCCGCCCGCACCAGCGCATCGACCGCCGCCTCCGTCTCCGGCGCGATCGGCCCGGAGGCGAGTTCGTTCGGCGGTGCCGCGGGGGCGGGATCGATGACCGCGTCCCAGGACTGCCCCCAGCAGGCGGCGGCGAAGCGCGCGTTTGCGGCCGCGTAGCGCGCCGCGACGCGGGCCAGACCGTCCGGCGCATCGCCGCGGAACCGCTCGGCATCGAGCCCTCGCGCCCAGGCCCACTCGTCGAGGACATGGCCGAGCAGGCGGGGATGCCCGGCCACCTGACGGTGGACCCCGAGCCGGTACAGGCGGCGCGACGCCTCGACCGCGACGGGTCCGGAACTCCGGTTCGTGCGGTATTCCAGGTCGGCGGGACCGAGGAGCGGCGCGAGGCGCGCGCCCAGGCCGAGCCCGTCGACCAGCCGCGCCAGCAGCGGGGCGTCGGACCGGCGGTCGCGGTACGGCAGGGCGGTGACGCGCCCTGCGGCGGCACGCAGCCAGGGCTCGAGCCGGGCCGCGTAGTCGTAGCGCCCGGACGCGCCCTCGGAGCGCAGGAAGCCGCGGAACGTGCGGCCCTCGGCGACGACCTGAGCCCGCAGGGCATAGGCCGAGGCCAGCTGCTCACCCTGCGGCTTGACCACGAGCGCCGCCTCCAGGGCGAAGCCGCGGCGCGCGAAGAGGTCGGACAGGATCTCGGGCACGCGCCAGAGCGGGCGCTGGACGGAAAAATCCTCGTACGAGAGCACGACCGTGTCGGCCGGCGTGGTGGCGAGGATCGCGTCGAGCCGCGCGAGGGCCTCGCGGCGCTCCGCGGCGCCGCGGCGGCGGTCCAGCGCCTGGCCGAGCCGGTAGTGATTGACGTCGTCGCTGCCGGGGGCGCCCGGCGGGGCGAGGTTCGGGTAACAGATCCCGACCGAGGCGAGACGGGGGCGCAGGCGGGCCAGCACCTCCTGAAACGCGGTGGAGCCGGTTCGCGGCATCCCGATGTGAACGATCGCGCGGCGCACGTGTCCTGTCGACCCTGCTGGATTTCGTGATTGCGGCAAGTCTTCCGCACAGCCGGACACAGTCCACGACCCCTCGTGGACGCGCACGTCTCGGGAAAACGCCAAACGAATCCGTAATCACGGTCCGATCACGGGAACGCGACCAGAAATAGCCAAGCTCCGTTTCTGCTCTATTTCGGATCGGGCAAAGCGCGTCGGGCACGGTGCGCATGCCGGCCCCTCCGAGGGAGGCGCGGAGGGAGGCGCGGCGGGAGGCGCGGCGCAGCCTCCGTGCGGGACAGGGGGGGGCTGGGGACGCGAGGCCCGATCCCGGCGCCTCGGAGCGCGGCGGACGGCGATCCAGGGCCCCTACAGGGCGCGGCGCCGAGGCGGCGCCGCGTTCGCGCGCTAGCTTCCGGCGTCCTCGCGGCGGAGCAGGAACACGCCCTGCGCGCCGAACAGGTTCCAGACCCACCAGGGCATGGAGAACCGCATCGGCCTGCCGCGGGCGTCGAGCGCCGTCGCGTGCTCGATCCGCGCGCCGATCAGGCGGCACAGGCCGACGAAGTCGCGGATCGTGCAATGGTGGATGTTGGGGGTCTCCCACCACGCGTCCGGCATGATCTCGGTGACCGGCATGCGCCCGCGGAAGGCGAGTTCGGACCGCACGCGCCAGTGCCCGAAATTCGGGAACGAGATGATCACCTGCCGGCCGATGCGCAGCAGGTGCTCCAGCACCACCCGGGGGTTGCGGGTCGCCTGGATGGTCTGGGACAGGACCACCACGTCGAAGGCGCCATCCGGGTAGTTGGCGAGGTCGGTGTCGGCGTCGCCCTGGATCACCGACAGGCCCCGGGCGAGGCACGCATTCACGCCCTCGCGGGACAATTCGATCCCGCGCCCGTCGATGCCCCGGCGGTCGCGCAGCAGCGCCAGCAGCGAGCCGTCGCCGCAGCCGATGTCGAGGACCCGGGCGCCCGCCGGCACGAGGCCGAGCACGACGATATGGTCGACCCGGGCGCCGTTGCCCTCGCCGGCATGGGGGAGGGCGTCCGCGCTCTCCCAGGGTGCGCCGTGCGGGGCCTGTCCGAGGGAATGCTTGCCCATGGAATGCTTGCCCATGGAATGCTTGCCCAGGGCGTGCTTGCCCAGGGCGTGCTTGCCCAGAGCGTGCTTGCCCAGAGCGTGCTTGCCCAGGGGCAGCTTGCCGAACATCATCTTGCCGGACCCGCCGCTCACAGGCCGCGCGCCCGGGCGGCGGCGTCGATGAAGCCGCGGGCGGCGGAGAACATCGCCGGCTCGTCGAGCAGGAAGGCGTCGTGGCCCTTGTCGCTCTCGACCTCCACGAAGGCGACCGGCGCCGCGGCGGCGTTCAGCGCATGGACGATCGCCCGGGAATCGCGGGTCGGGAACAGCCAGTCCGACGTGAAGGAGATCACGCAGAAGCGCGTCTTCGTCCCCCGGAAGGCGTTGGCGAGCACGCCGCCATGGTCCTCGGCGAGGTCGAAATAGTCCATCGCCCGGGTCAGGTAGAGGTAGGCGTTGGCGTCGAACCGCTCGACGAAGCTCAGGCCCTGGTGGCGCAGATAGCTCTCGATCTGGAAGTCGGCGTTGAACGAGAAGGTCGGCGCCGATCCGCCCTGGAACCGGCGGCCGAACTTGCGATGCAACGCCGGCTCGGAGAGATAGGTGATGTGCGCGCCCATCCGGGCGACGCCCAAGCCCTTGGCGGGCCGCGTGCCCGCCTCGAGGTAGCGCCCGTCCGCCCAGGCCGGATCGGCCATGATCGCCTGCCGGCCGACCTCGTGAAAGGCGATGTTCTGCGCCGAATGGCGGGGGCCCGTGGCGATCGGCATCGCGGCGAAGACGCGCTCGGGATAGAGGGCCGCCCATTGCAGCACCTGCATCCCCCCCATCGAGCCGCCGATGCACAGGAAGAGGTCGTGGATGCCCAGGTGCTCCAGCAGCATCAGTTGGGCGCGGACCATGTCGCGGATCGTGACCAGCGGGAAGTTCAGCCCGTAGGGCCGCCCCGTCGCCGGGTCGATCGAGGCCGGCCCGGTGGAGCCCATGCAGGAGCCGATGACGTTCGAGCAGACGACGAAGTAGCGGTCCGTGTCGATCGGCTTGCCGGGGCCGACCAGGGTCTCCCACCAGCCGGGCTTGCCGGTCACCGGGTGGGTGTGGGCGAAATACTGGTCGCCGGTGAGCGCGTGGCAGATGAGGACCGCGTTCGAGCGCGCGGCGTTGAGGGTGCCGGCGGTCTGGTAGGCGATCTGGAACGGGGCGAGTTCGATGCCCGCATCGGTGAGCAGCGGCGTGTCCGCGGAAAACCGCGCCACCGGGCTCTTCGGGTCGAGCGCCTGCGAGCGCTCGGACGCGCGCCGTGCCGGCTCGTCGATCGGGTCCGGCCTCAGGGCCGTGTCCGGTTGGGTGTCCATGGCGGGTCGCGACGACCGTGTATCCGTTCGGATCCGAACCGGGAGAGCATCGTGCCGCCAGACGCGCCGCACTCGCCCGACGCGGCCAGCCCTGCGGAGGTAATGCGCGGGGGCCCGAGCGTCAACGCGCGCAGGCCGGCGGCCGCCGCCGGGTTACCCAGGCCGGGTTACTCAGGCAGGGTCTTGCCCGTCGGGGACGCCGGATGTCCAATCGGACGCGCGCGTCCGGATCTCGGTCGCCGAGGCGCCGGTCACGGCGCGTTGCGCGCGCAGCCATGCGGGTTCGACCAAGCCGGCCGCACCGTCCAGGACGAAGTTGAGAACGACGCTCATCTCGACACCTCCATCGCGCGCTGTCGTCGCGATGGCGCAGGTCTACGGCGGGCAGGCGGCCGCGACGGTGCGCCCGGACACGCAGGATCCCGGGAACGGGGCCGTGCCGCCGCAGCGGATGCCGCTCACGCGAGCGGCGCGGCCATCACGGCCAGTCCCAGGGCCGGAAGGCCGAGGGCGAGGGCGGCGCGGGCATCCAGCCGATCCGCGCCGACGCCCGCCCGCCAGTGACGGCTCGCAGCACTTTCGATCAATATCCCGGTGAGAACGAGACCGCAGCCGATCAGGGCCTGCATCGAAACCATGAATCCCTCGCCCAGCCGGCCGCACGTCCTGGCGCGGCGCCTGATTGCCGGTGGGAAAGTGCGTCCTGGGGCTGGCGGTTCCTCAGCGCATCGCAGCCGCGCAGGCCGCGAAGACCAGGGCGGCCCCGGCGGCCGTGATGCAGCCGTTGGCCCAGGGCGCCGGCTCGACACGGCGCAGGCGACAATCCGCGGCGAGCGAAACGAGGATCCCGATCAGGAACAGGCTGCAGGGGATCAGGTCACCGGGCATCGTCGATCCATCCAGGCGCATGCAGGGCGCGGCACGCCCGACGCGCCCCCGTTCTCCGGGTTCAACAGGCCGAAACGTGGCGAGTGCCCCGCGGCATTTGCGCGTCGCCGATTTGCCGCGGCGCGCCCGGATGGATCGAGCCCGTCAGAGCTTGCGGATCGGGGCTTGCCCGTCAGAGCTTGCCGTTCAGAGCTTGGCCGAGGCGGGCCGGGTGTCGAAATCCTCGGGCCCCAGATCCAGGAGATCGTTCGGGGTCTCGGTCCGGTCGTAGGCCTGGCTCGCCGCGGCCTCGATCACCGCCTGGTTGCGGGCGAACAGCTCCAGGGGCGCGAGGTCGGCCCCGCCGCCGAATTGCTGACGCAGCACGGGGATCGGGACCTCGACCGCGATCACCCGCTGGCCGTTGGTCATGCCGAAGCGGATCAGCGTGTCGTCGGCGGGGAGGATGTGGGCGCCGCCGTCCAGGTATCGTTCGAGGGGCATGAATGGGGTCCTTCGCATGGGGCGCCTGCCGGCGGAGCGCCGGCATTGAGCCATGACTTCGTGCGGGCGTACAAGACGCCGCAGCGCCGTCCGATCCATCCCGGATCGGGTCCGTCTCGAATCGTCGGCGCGGTCGGGAGCGCCCGGGTCGGGACAGGGCTCGGATCGGGTGGCCCCGGCCTGCGGAACTCGGTCTGCCGGACGCGGCGGGACCGGCGCATCCCCGGCGCATCCGATGACCAGCGGCCACGCCACGCGCCTTCCCTCGCCGCGGCGTGCAGCCTCGAACCCGGACCACGAGTCCCGCCGGGATCGGATCGAGGCGGCGCGCGACCGGCGTGGCGCCCCGGGCTGCGTGATTGCGCCTCAGGACGTCCGGGCGCGCTCACCGGGACCGGCGCCCCTGAAGCGGGCCCGGGTTCACCGGCAAAGGAAATGCTGTAGACGGACGCGGAACCGACCGAACCCCGCGCATCCCGAGTCGCACCGCAATGTCCGCCCTCCGCCCCGCCCGTCCGGAACCACGCCCCGGCGTCCTGGCGATCGACACCTACGTGCCCGGCAAGAGCGGGCGGCCCGGCGGCGGCACGGTCTACAAGCTCTCCTCCAACGAGACGCCCCTCGGCGCGAGCCCCGCGGCGCTCGCCGCCCTCCACGCGGCGACCGCCAAGCTCGAGACCTACCCGGACGGGCGCGCCACGGCGCTGCGCACCGCCATCGCCAGGCGCTACGGGCTCGATCCCGAGCGGATCGTCTGCGGGGCGGGATCGGACGAGCTGCTCTCGCTGCTGGCCTACGCGTATGCCGGGCCGGGCACCGAGGGCATCTACTCGGAGCACGGCTTCCTCGTGTACCGGATCGCCATCCTGGCCTCGGGGGGCGAGCCGGTGGTGGCGCCAGAGCGCGACCTCACCGTGGACGTCGACGCGATCCTGGCCCGGGTCACGGACCGGACGCGGATCGTCTACGTCACGAACCCCAACAACCCGACCGGCACCTACCTGCCCTTCGACGAGATCCGCCGCCTCCACGCCGGCCTGCCGCCGCACGTGCTGCTGGTGATCGACGGCGCCTATGCCGAATACGTCCGGGCGAACGACTACTCGGCCGGGCTCGAACTCGCGCTCGAAGCCGAGAACGTGGTGATGACCCGCACCTTCTCGAAGATCCACGGGCTGGCCGCCGTGCGGATCGGCTGGATGGTCGCGCCGTCGCACGTGGCGGACGCGGTCAACCGGATCCGGGGGCCGTTCAACGTCTCGGGGCCGGCGATCGCCGCGGGCTCGGCCGCCATCGCCGACGAGGCCCACATGGCCGCCGCCGCGGCCCACAACGCCGAGTGGCTGCAGAAGCTCACCGAGGGCGCCCGGGCGCTCGGCCTCACGGTCACGCCGAGCGTCGCGAACTTCCTGCTGATCCACTTCCCCGACGCGCCCGGCCGCTCGGCGGCGGATGCCGACGCGTTCCTGACCGAGCGCGGCCTCATCACCCGCCGGGTCACCGCCTACGGCCTGCCCAACGCCCTGCGGGTGACGGTGGCCGGCGCCGAGGCGAACACGGCCTTCCTGGCGGCGCTCGGCGACTTCGTGCGTGGCGCCCAGGGGAGCACCCATGCCTGAGGCGCTCAAGGCCGAGAGGCCCGCCGTCGACCGTCTCGCCATCGTCGGCCTCGGGCTGATCGGATCCTCGATCGCCCGGGCGGCGCGCCGCTACGGGCTCGCCCGCACCATCGTGGCCGTCGACCGGGACGAGGCCGTGCGCGACCGGGTGCGCGAACTCGGCATCGCCGACGCGGTCACGGGCGACCCGGCGGAGGGCGCGGCCGACACCGACCTCGTGATCCTGTGCGTGCCGGTGGGCGCCATCGGCGCCGCGGCGGCCGAGATGATGCCGCATCTGAAAGCCGGCGCGATCGTGTCGGATGTCGGCTCGGTGAAGGGCGCCGTGGTGGCGGCGATCCGGCCGCACCTGCCCGAGGGCGTCGCCCTGGTCCCCGGCCACCCGATCGCCGGAACCGAGTTCTCGGGGCCGGATGCGGGCTTCGCGACCCTGTTCCAGGGCCGCTGGTGCATCCTGACCCCGCCCGAGGGCACCGATCCGGCGGCGGTCGAGACCGTCCGCGCCCTGTGGGCGGGGATGGGCGCCAATGTCGAGACGATGAGCGCCGAGCACCACGACCACGTGCTGGCGATCACCAGCCACCTGCCGCACCTGATCGCCTACAACATCGTCGGCACCGCCGCGGACCTCGAATCGGCGACGCAGTCCGAGGTGATCAAGTTCTCGGCCAGCGGATTCCGCGACTTCACCCGCATCGCCGCCTCCGACCCGACCATGTGGCGGGACATCTTCCTCAACAACCGCGAGGCGGTGCTGGAGATGCTCGGACGGTTCAACGAGGACCTGTCGGCGCTCGCCAAGGCGGTGCGCTGGGGCGACGGCGACGCGCTCCACGCGATGTTCACCCGCACCCGGGCGATCCGGCGCAGCATCGTGGCGCAGGGCCAGGAGACCGCGGCGCCGGATTTCGGCCGGCCGCGGCCACCGGAGGAATAGCGGACCGCGCCGGGCCGCCCGCTCAGGCCGGCGGGCTGTTGACCAGAACCGGCTGCGCCGCCGTCCGCTCCGGGAACAGGCTGCGCAGCGCCTCCAGCTTCGGCGCATCGTTGGCGGCGATGTACGGGTGGCCGGGATGCAGGGCCATGAAGTCCTGGTGGTAACCCTCGGCCGGGTAGAACGCGGCCGCCGGCTCGATCCGGGTGGCGACCGGCCGCGCATAGGCCTTGGCCGCGTCGAGCTGGGCGATGTAGGCCTTCGCCACCCGCGCCTGGTCGGCATCCTGCGGGAACAGGGCCGAGCGGTACTGGTGCCCGGTATCGGGCCCCTGGCGATCCACCTGGGTCGGGTCGAGGGCCACCGAGAAGAAGATCCGAAGGAGCTCGTCGTAGCGGATCGCGGCCGGGTCGTAGGTGACCGAGACCGCCTCGGCATGGCCGGTCCCGCCGCCGCTCACCGTCCGGTAATCGGCCTCCGCGCGGGTGCCGCCGGCATAGCCCGACACCGCATTGCTCACGCCGCGCAGGTGCTGGAACACCCCCTGCACGCCCCAGAAGCAGCCGCCGGCGAAGACCGCGACGCGCGGCCCCGGCGGCTCGGCGGAGCGGGTCGCGGCCTCCGGCAGGCGCCGGGGCGCTTCCTCGGCGAAGGCCGGAAGCCGGGGGAGCAGGACGGCCCCTGCGAGTCCGAGCCCGAGGGCGGCCCCGAGGAGCGTGCGGATTCGATCGCGATGTGCCATTCTATCCTCCTGCCGGAAACCAACAGGGTGTTCGCCCCGTGGCCCGAACCGGTTACGCGGGCGGGACGCCGCATTGCAGCCGCGCCCGCATGGGTCTACGCACCCGCAACAGATCGACCCCAGCGACCGCAGGACCCGTCCCGTGACCATCGCCCCCGAGCCCAACTCCTTCCGCACCGGTCCCGACGAGCGCGGCCGCTTCGGCATCTTCGGCGGCCGTTTCGTCGCCGAGACGCTGATGCCGCTGATCCTGGAGCTGGAAGCCGCCTACGAGGCCGCCAAGGTCGATCCGGCCTTCGCGGCCGACATGGCGAGCTACGGCACCCACTATATCGGCCGGCCGAGCCCGCTCTACTATGCCGAGCGGCTGACCGAGCACCTGCGCGCCAAGGCTCCGGCCGGGCAGGGGGCCAAGGTCTATTTCAAGCGTGAGGAGCTGAACCATACCGGCTCCCACAAGGTGAACAACGTGCTGGGCCAGATCCTGCTGGCCCGGCGCATGGGCAAGCCGCGGATCATCGCCGAGACCGGCGCGGGCCAGCACGGCGTCGCCACCGCGACGCTCTGCGCGCGCTTCGGCCTCAAGTGCGTCGTCTACATGGGCGCGGTCGACGTCGCCCGGCAGGCGCCCAACGTCTTCCGCATGAAGATGCTCGGCGCCGAGGTGATCCCGGTGGAATCCGGCACCCGGACCCTCAAGGATGCCATGAACGAGGCCCTGCGCGACTGGGTCACCAACGTCGCCGACACGTTCTACTGCATCGGGACCGTCGCCGGGCCGCACCCCTATCCGGCCATGGTGCGCGACTTCCAGTCGGTGATCGGGCGTGAGACCCGGGAGCAGATGATCGCCCAGGAGGGCCGCCTCCCGGATTCGCTGGTCGCCTGCATCGGCGGCGGCTCCAACGCCATGGGCCTGTTCCACCCGTTCCTGGACGACCGCGAGGTCGAGATCTTCGGGGTCGAGGCGGCCGGCCACGGGGTTCATTCCGGCCTGCACGCGGCCTCGCTCACCGGCGGCAAGCCGGGCGTGCTGCACGGCAACCGCACCTACCTGCTGATGGACGCGGACGGACAGATCGCCGACGCGCACTCGATCTCGGCCGGGCTGGACTATCCCGGCATCGGGCCCGAGCACGCGTGGCTGCACGAGACGGGTCGCGTCACCTACATCTCGGCGACGGACACCGAAGCCCTCGAGGCGTTCAAGCTCTGCTCGATGCTGGAGGGCATCATCCCGGCCCTTGAGCCGGCCCACGCCCTGTCCAAGGTTCTGGAACTGGCGCCGCAGCGCCCGGCCGAACACCTGATGGTGATCAATCTCTGCGGTCGCGGCGACAAGGACATCCCGCAGGTGGCGGAGATCTTCGGGACGACGCTCTGAGGGCCGGCGCCTCCGGGACGCACCCCTCTTCCCGGACGCCCGGAACGCCGTGGACGGCGATCCGGGATCCGGCAGACGAAGCGCGGCGGAACGGGCCTGCGCGTTTCGGGCGGACGCTTCGCGACGTCCGGCGCGGGATCCCGGGCCGCAATCCGCCGGCGTCGCACGCGCCCGGGACAGGGGCGAGCCCGGACGACACCACGTGACACCGGGCCGGCCGCGGCCGCCTCACCGCACCGTCACCTGATCCTTGATCTTCTCGTAGACCGACCGGCTGAGCACCCGCTTCGACAGCAGCTGCTCCACCGCGGTGTAGGGCCGCTTGGCAACGATCGCCCGGCCGATGGCGCCGCCGCCACGCAGGCGGTTGAGATCCGCCACGGAGGCCGTGTTGAGATCGACCACGGCCAGGGCCCGGGGCCCGGCGCTGTCCTCCGCCCGCTCGACCTCGGCCTGACCGGCCGCGTCCTCGCCCTGCGGTTGAGGCGCCGCCTGCGGAGCCGGAGGGTCGGCGGGAACCGCCATCGCGTCGGACGGCATCTGTAACGGCGCGGCGGGCGCCGGGGCCTTGCCGGGCTGCGCAGGCGCGGGCTGCGCAGGCGCGGGCTCGACCGCCGCGGACGGGGCGGGAGCCGGCGCGGGCGGCGGGGCCGTCGAGGGTTCGGGAACCGCCGGTGCCGAGGGCGCAGGCGGGGATACCGGTCCGGGCGCCGGGCCCGGCAACAGGACCTGCACCACCGCCGCGAGTATGCCGGCAATGATGAGGAGGACCGAAATTCTGAGGATTGCAGGACCGCTGAGCACGCACCACTCGACGAGGATTAAAACTATATGCATCTACAGTTAATGCTGTCTTTGCGCGTCGTCCAATCCACGTCCGAAATCCGGTGAGCAATCCCCAGGGGATGAGCGCGCGGACGAGGCTCGGCGCACGCCTGGGCGAGCGGCTCGGGGAGCGCCTGGGCGCCCTGCGCTACCTGCCGACCCTGTTCCGGGAGATCGCCGCCGCCAGCCCGCGCCTGCTCGCGGCGAGCCTGTCGCTGCGCCTCGTGGCGGCCTGCCTGCCGGTCCTGATGCTGTATCTCGCCAAGCTGATCCTCGACGGGATCGTGGCCGAGCATGCCCGGCCGGCGCCAGGGGCGGGGCTGGCGGACTGGCTGGCCGATCCCGGCCGGGCCCGGCTCGCCGGGCTGGTGGCGGCCGAATTCGGCCTCGCCCTGGTCTCGGACCTCACCGGCCGTCTCGCGAACCTCACCGAGACCCTGATCGGCGACCTCTACGCCAACGCCGCCTCCCTGCGGCTGATGGCGCACGCCGCCGCCCTCGATCTCGCGCAGTTCGAGGACAGCGCCCAGCAGGACCGGCTGGAGCGGGCGCGCCGGCAGGTCAGCGGCCGCACCGGGCTCATCGGGACGGTGTTCGGCCAGTTGCAGGGGCTCCTGACCCTCGCGACCCTGGCGATCGGCGTCGCGGCCTTCACGCCCTGGCTCGTGGTGCTGATCGCCGCCGCCCTGGTCCCGGCGGTCCTCAACGAGTGGCATTTCACCAAGGCCGGCTACCGCCTCGCCTGGATCCGCAGCCCGGAGCGCCGCCGGATCGACTACCTGCGCTACCTCGGCGCCAGCGTCGAGACCGCCAAGGAGATCAAGCTCTTCGGCCTCTCGGACTACCTGACCGGCCTCTACGGGACGGCGGCGCGCCGGCTGCTCGCCGAGAACCGCAGCCTCGCCGTCGCCCGGGCCGGCTGGGGCTTCGCCTTCGCGAGCCTCGGGACGCTCGCCTACTACGCCGCCTACGCGGTGATCGTCTGGCGGACGGTGGCGGGCACCTTCTCGGTGGGCGATCTCGCCTTCCTGGCCGGCGCCTTCCAGCGCCTGCGCGGCGGCCTGGAGGGACTGCTCCTCGGGCTGACCCAGATCACCGGCCAGGCGCAGTACCTCGACGACTTCTACTCCTTCTTCGCGATCCGCCCGCAGATCCGCTCGCCCGCGCAGGCCGTGCCGGTGCCGCGCCCGATCCGGGAGGGGCTGGTCTTCGAGGATGTCGGCTACCGCTATCCGGGCACGCAGGCCTGGGCGCTGCGCCACCTCTCCTTCGCGATCCGCGCCGGGGAGACGGTGGCGCTGGTCGGCGGCAACGGCGCCGGCAAGACCACGATCGTCAAGCTGATGACCCGGCTCTACGACCCGCACGAGGGCCGGGTGCTCCTCGACGGGGTGCCGCTCACCGCCTACGACCTCGACGAGCTGCGGGCGCGGATCGGGGCGATCTTCCAGGACTTCGTCCGCTTCGACCTCACGGCGGGCGAGAACGTCGCGGTCGGCCGGATCGAGGCCGCCGGGGATGCGGAGCGCATCGCGGCCGCGGCGGCCCGGGGGCTGGCGGCGCCGGTGATCGAGCGCCTGCCCGAGGGCTACGCCCAGCCGCTGGGCAAGCGCTTCGCCGGCGGCCTCGACCTCTCCGGGGGCGAGTGGCAGAAGGTCGCGCTGTCCCGGGCCTACATGCGCGAGGCCGAGATCCTGATCCTGGACGAGCCGACCGCGGCCCTCGACGCGAGGGCCGAGCACGACGTCTTCGCGCGGTTCCGGGAATTGTCGGCCGGGCGGACGGCGGTGCTGATCTCGCACCGCTTCTCCACCGTGCGCATGGCCGACCGCATCCTCGTCCTGGAGGGCGGCCGGGTCCTGGAGGAGGGCGGCCACGCCGCCCTGATGGAGCGGCGCGGCCGCTACGCCGAGCTGTTCACCCTGCAGGCTGAGGGCTACCGGTAGGGGAGCCGGAAAGCGGGGGCGGGGCCCTCGGGACGCCCCCGCGGCCCGGCCCAAGCATTGCCCGATTCCCTGAGCCTGCTATCTGCGGCGGACCGAATCGAGGTTGTCCATGCGCCTGCGCCTCTTCCGACTGCTGACGGCCGGCCTTCTCGTCTGCGCCGGGAACGCTCAGGCGGCCCCGCCCGCCGGGCCCGAACCGTCGGCCAAGCCCGAGGCGGCGACCCCGTCGCCCGAGATCGTCCTGGCCAACCATCGGGCGGTCTACGACCTGTCGCTGGCCGAGGGCGGAGGCACCCGCTCGGTGGAGAGCGCCCGCGGGCGCATCGTCATCGACTTCCGGGGGGATGCCTGCCGGGGCTACACGATGCTGACCCGCCAGGTGACGGAACTGTCCTCCGGCGAGACCGGCACGCGCCTGTCGGACATGCGCAGCACCACCTTCGAGGGCGGGCAGGGGCGCGAGTTCCGGTTCAAGACGACGACGCTGACCAACAACAAGGCCGCCGCCCCGGTGGACGGGACCGCCTCCGAGCAGGGCGACGCCCTCACGGTTAAGCTGAAGGGCGGCCCGAAGCCGTTCACCGTGGAGGGGCCGGTCCTGTTCCCGAGCGAGCACATGCGCCGCCTGATCGCGGCGGCGCGGGCCGGCCAGTCGACCCTCTCGGTCAAGGTCTACGACGGCTCGGACGACGGCAAGAAGATCTACGACACCTTCGCGGTGATCGGCCACACGGAGACCGGCCCGGCTTCGGCCGCGGGCTCCGACCGGGACAAGCCGCTGCGCGACGGTTCGCTCGCCGGCATGCCGCACTGGCCGGTCCGCCTGAGCTACTACACCGAGGGCGCCGGGGAGCGCACGCCGATCTACACCCTCGGCTTCGACCTGTACGAGAACGGCGTCAGCGGCGCGCTCAAGCTCGATTACGGCGATTTCGCCATCCTGGGCGACATGACCGCCCTCGACATCGACGCCAAGGCGGGGCGGAGCGACAAGGACGCGGGGAAGGGCTGCACGCCCTGAGCGCCGGTGGGCAGAGGGCGCGCACCGTTCCGACCATGCTCCCGGGCTCCCGGGCCCGCCGATCCGATCGGGGGGCGGGTCGCGCGTTGGGTCGCGGCCCCCCTGTGCGCGGGCTCGCCGATCCCCACGTCGTGTGCCAGCCATCCACCGCGTGAGAGACCAGCGCCCGGGACCCATGCCTCATGGTGCTGGGCCAGGGGCAGGCCGGGCGCGGATCGCGGGCAGGCCCGGGATCCGCGGGCGGGACGCGCGCAGCGGTCCGCGTCGCGCCCGAGGTCTTACGCCCATTCGTCATCCGGCCGCGGCGACAGCCGCTGCCACGCCGCGGCGATCCGCTCCGGCTTGACGCCGAGACCGTTCGCGCAGGCGACGAGGACGTTCTCGTCGCCCATCACGTGGTCGAGGACGCCCACCAGGAAAGCCGGCTCCCGGGCGCTTTCGCGCAGCGTGTCGGGGCTCAATCCGCTCGCCGCCAGGAAGGGCAGGAGCCGGTCCTCGTCCCCCGCGATCCACAACAGAACGTCCAGGGCGAGCCGTTCGGCGGACTCATCCCCTTGAAGAGGTTTGCCATTCATCAACATGTGAACGCTACAAAGGTGACGGAGGGGCTTCACCGCCCACTAATCATGATCGGCGCGCACCGGGACATCGGATCATGAAGAAGACGGTGCTGATCGTCGAGGACAACGAGTTGAACATGAAGCTGTTCAACGACCTGCTGGAGGCGAACGGCTACGCGACCCTGAAGACCGCCCACGGCATCGAGGCGATCGAACTGGCCCGCGCCCATCATCCCGACCTGATCCTCATGGACATCCAGCTCCCCGAGGTCTCCGGGCTCGAGGTGACGAAATGGCTCAAGGAGGATGACGACCTCAAGGGCATTCCGGTCATCGCCATCACGGCCTTCGCCATGAAGGGCGACGAGGAGCGGATCCGCGAGGGCGGCTGCGAGGCCTACCTGTCGAAGCCGATCTCGGTTGCGAAGTTTTTGGCAACGGTTCGGGCCTATCTTGAGCCGTGACCACGCCGGCGAGGCGCGCCGTTGAACCGGTCACCCGATCCGTCCGGGTCGGGTGACCGGTTCAACCGTCCGTCCTGTCGTATCCGCCCAGGCCCCTGCGGCTGACCGGCGGCGCGCGCCACGGCACACGGTGCCCGGTCCGGGCCGCTCCACCGCGCCCCTACGAGGAAGCATGTCGGCCCGTGTCCTGATCGTCGATGATCTGTTCCCGAACGTCAGGCTTCTGGAGACGAAGCTCGGCCTGGAATATTTCGACACGCTCGCGGCCATGAATGGCCGGGACGCGATCGCGATCTGCGAGAAGGGCCTCTGCGACCTCGTCCTGCTCGACGTGATGATGCCCGGCATGGACGGGTTCGAGGTCTGCCGGCACCTCAAGAACAACCCGCTCACGGCCCATATCCCGGTGGTGATGGTCACGGCCCTCGACCAGCCCGCGGACCGCCTGCGCGGCCTCGACGCCGGGGCCGACGACTTCCTGACCAAGCCCGTGGACGACACCGCCCTGTTCAGCCGGGTGCGCAGCCTCGTGCGCCTCAAGGCGGTGACCGACGAGCTGCGCCAGCGCGCGCTCGCCTCGCGCGAATTCGGGATCGGCGATCCCCTGGCGCTGGCCACCGCCGAGACCGGCCTCGATGCCCGGATCCTGCTCATCGAGGACCGCCCCGGATCGGCCGAGCGCCTCGCCGGGGCCCTGCGCCAGCACCACGTCGTCACGGTCGAGCCCGATCCGCAGGCGGCCCTGCACCTCGCCGCCGAGGCGCCCTTCGATCTCGCCCTGGTCAGCCTCGATCTGGCGGGCTTCGACGGCCTGCGCCTGTGCAGCCAGCTCCGGTCGCTGGATCGGACCCGGACGATGCCGCTGATCATGCTGGCGGAGGAGCACGACCGCGCCCGGGTCGTCCGCGGCCTCGATTTCGGCGTGCACGACTTCCTGATGCGCCCGGTCGACCGCAACGAGCTGATGGCCAGGGTCCGCACCCAGGTGAAGCGCAAGCGCTTCACTGAGGCGCTCCGGGGGGCGATGCAGGCCTCGCTCCAGATGGCCGTGATCGACGCGCTCACCGGCCTGCACAACCGGCGCTACCTCGACAACCATCTCGGCACGCTGTTCGGCGACGAGGCCGCCCGCCGGGCCCAGCTCTCCGTGCTCATCCTCGACATCGACCACTTCAAGGGCATCAACGACAGCTTCGGCCACGAGGCCGGCGACGAGGTGCTGCGCGGCTTCGCCGAGCGGGTCCGCCAGCACACCCGGCCCATCGACATCGTGGCGCGCTACGGCGGCGAGGAGGTGGTGGTGATCCTGCCGGAGGCGGGGCTCGGCGAGGCCCAGGGCATCGCCGAGCGCATCCGCGAGCGGGTCGAGGCGGTGCCGTTCTCGGTGCTGGGAGCCACCCGGACGGTGCCCGTGACCGTCTCGATCGGAGTCGCCGTGCGCCGCGGCGAGGATCTCTGCGCCGCCGACATGCTCCGGCGCGCCGACCTCGCCCTCTACCGGGCCAAGGCGGCCGGACGGAACCGGGTCGAGTCGCAGGCTGCCTGACCTTCCGGCCGCGGCCTGTCCGGGCCGCCGGCCGAGGGCCCGGACCGCCGGTCGAGGGCCCGGTCCGGCAACAGGCCGGTTGACACCACTCCCGCCATCGCCAACACCTCGCGCCCGCCGCCCCCGCGCGGCGGACCCCGGGAAGATCTGTGATACGATGGCGGTGACGCGCACCTACCTCGACTTCGAGAAGCCGGTGGCCGAGCTGGAGGCCAAGCTCGAGGAACTGCGCGCCGTGAGCGCGCGCGACGGCGCGGTCTCCATCGCCGAGGAGGTCGGCCGGCTCGAGGCCAAGGCCGGCCAGGCGCTGGCGGAGATCTACGCGAACCTCACCCCCTGGCAGAAGACCCAGGTGGCGCGCCACCCGCAGCGGCCGCACTTCGTGGACTATTGCGACGGGCTGATCACCGAGTTCACCCCGCTGGCCGGCGACCGGAACTTCGGCGAGGACGAGGCGATCCTCGGCGGGTTCGGGCGGTTCCGCGGACGGCCGGTCCTGGTGCTCGGCCAGGAGAAGGGCGCCACCACCGAGGCGCGGCTGCGCCACAATTTCGGGATGGCCCGCCCCGAGGGCTACCGCAAGGCGGTCCGGCTCATGGAGACCGCCGACCGGTTCGGTCTGCCGGTCCTCGCCTTCGTCGACACCGCCGGCGCCTATCCGGGCATCGAGGCGGAGGAGCGCGGCCAGGCCGAGGCCATCGCCCGCTCCACCGAGGCCTGCCTCGCGCTGGGCGTGCCCAACGTCGCCGTGGTGATCGGGGAGGGCGGCTCGGGCGGCGCCATCGCGCTCGCCACCGCCAACCGGGTCCTCATGCTGGAGCACGCGATCTACGGGGTGATCTCGCCGGAGGGCGCCGCCTCGATCCTGTGGCGCGACCAGGGCCGCGCCGCCGACGCCGCCACCGCCATGAAGATCACCGCCCAGGACCTGCTGCGCCTCGGCGTCATCGACGGGATCATCCCGGAGGCCACCGGCGGGGCGCATCGCGACCGCGAGGCGGCGATCCGGGCCGCGGGCGACGCCGTCGCCGACGCCCTCGCCCTGTTCGACGGCCTGACGGCCGTCGAGATCCGCGACCGGCGCGCGGAGAAGTTCCTGGCGATCGGCCGGACCCTGTGAGCGAGCCCGGGGCGTCGGGGGGGCTGTTCGGCGCGCTCGGCCGGCTGCTGGGCCGGCGCGACGCGCGGGAGCCGGACCGGCACAACCATATCTCCCTCGGCTGCAACTGCCAGATGGCGCACGTCCTCAAGACGCTCGACCTGCGCCAATGGTCGGGGCCCCTCGACTGGATCTTCTCCATGCCCGGCATGGCCCGGGACTGCCTCGCCGACGATTTCTCCGCGCTCGTCGACCGGAGCCAGCTGGAGAGCATCCCGGAATCCGAGCGGCGCGGCCCCGGCATCTGGCGGGGGCGCCACCGCCTCTACCGGGAGCGGCACGGCCTCGAATGCGTGTTCAACCACCACGACCCGGCGACGAGCGAGGCGGATTACGCCTTCCTCACCGAGGGCGTGCGCCGGCTGCGCCGGGCCCTCGACACGCCGGGCACCGACAACCGCCTCTGGATGATGACCCATCTCCACACGCCCCGGGACGTGGTCGAGGCGATCGACGACCTGCTCGGGCAGCGCGCCAGCCGCAACCACCTGACCTTCCTGCAGCTGGAGACCGGGCATCCGCGCATGGCGGTCGCCGAGGCGGTCGACCTGCGGACATCCCTGCGCTGGCTCACCGTGCACACGCCCTCGGAGCCCGTCGGCCTGCGGCTGGCCGACCCGGCCGACGACGCGGCCTTGGTTGAGATCATCCGGGCCGAGGCGGCGCGGCGGCCGGCGCTGTTCGGCTGAGCGGGCGCCAAGCCCGAACTGCGTGGCGCGCGACAGGGCGACGATCGCGCCGACGCGGACGGGCGCGAGGCAATTCCCTCACGGGTGAGCGCCGAAGGCGGCCCCGCGCATCCGCTCCGCCAGGAAATTCACCAGCACGCGCACCCGGGCCGGCATGGCGGGGCCGCCCACGAACACCGCGTGGATCGCCTCGCGGTCCTGCGGGTTGAACGGCTCCAGCAGCGGCACCAGCCGGCCGGCGGCGAGATCCTCGGCGATGTGGAAGTTGCCGACCCGGGTGATGCCGGTGCCCTGCAGGGCGAGCTGGACCAGGGTCTCGCCGTTGTTGGCGGCGACGTTGCCGCCCACCGGCAGGACGCTGTCGTGCCCGTCGATGCGGAACGGCCATCCGGGCTCGGAGCGGCGGAAGCTGAAATCCAGGCAGTTGTGGCCGGCGAGGTCGGCGGGCCGCCGCGGCGTGCCGGCCCGGGCGAGGTAGGCCGGCGAGGCCACCACCGTCCGGCCGGTCTCCCCGAGCCGCCGGGCGGTGAGCGGGCTGTCGGCGAGCGGGCCGAACCGGATCGCCACGTCGGCCCGGCCGCCGAGCACGTCGGCGAGTTCGTCGCTGAGGTCGATCTCCACCGTGATGCCGGGATGGCGCTCGACGAAGGCGGCGAGCAGCGGCACGATCACGAGCCGGCCATGGGCGGTGGCGGCGCTGACCCGGACCCGCCCGCGCGGGCAGCCCCGGTCGGCGAGCGCGGCTTCGGTCTCGTCGAGATCCGCCAGGATGCGGCGCGCGGCGCGCCCGTAGGTCTCGCCCTCGGCGGTGAGCCGGAGGGTCCGGGTCGTCCGCACGAGGAGCTGCGCGCCGAGCCGCGCCTCGATCCGGGCGACGATCCGGCTGACCGCGGAGGGCGTCAGCCCGAGCCGGCGCGCCGCCCCCGACAGGCTGCCGGCCTCCGCCACCGCCACGAACACCGCCATCTCGCCCGCCCGGTCGACCTTGTCGCGCAGCATCATGCCCGTCTCGCGATGCCCGAAGCCGATCCCGGGCGCTCCGACCCGAGGCCCTCATCCTGTGGTGCCGGAGCGCCCCTCCGACGCCCGCCGGCGCGGGCACCTCACGATGAGGGCGTGTTCGGGAGAGCCGCGCAGGATGCCCCCGTCGCCGAGCCGTCGGCAAGCCCGCATTCGTGCCGTCGGCGCACAGATCCTGGTCCCGAGCGGGGACTACTGCCCTGGAGACGAATCCGTCACCTGCCTCCGCGGAACGAACGGAGATGCGGACCCCATGGCGCTCAACCCACCCTTGCTGGCCCTCGCGGTCGGCGCCTTCGGCATCGGCGTGACCGAGTTCACCCCCATGGGCATGCTGCCCCTGATCGCCGCCGACCTGAACGTGTCGATCCCGGCGGCGGGCCTCGTCGTCAGCGCCTACGCGCTGGGCGTGGTGATCGGCGCGCCGCTCGTGACCCTCGCCACCGCGCGCCTGCCCCGGCGGCGTCTGCTGGTCGGGCTGATGGCGATCTTCACCCTCGGCAACCTGATGGCGGCCCTCGCCGACAGCTACGCTATGCTGGTCGCCGGCCGGCTCGTGACCGCGCTGAACCACGGCGCCTTCTTCGGCGTCGGCGCGGTGGTGGCCGCGGGCCTCGTGCCGCCGGAGCGCCGTGCCGCCGCGGTGGCGGCCATGTTCTCGGGCCTCGCCATCGCGACGATCGGCGGCGTGCCGCTCGCCGCCTGGACCGGCGCGATGCTCGGCTGGCGCGCGGCCTTCTGGGGGATCGCCGCGATCGGCGCCGTCGCCATGCTGGCGCTGCGGCTCGCCCTGCCGGAGCTGAAGGCCGAACCGAGCGCCGACCTGTGGTCCGAGCTGCGCGTCCTCGGCCGCGGCCCCGTCCTGGCGGCCCTGGCGCTGACCATGGTGGGGTTCAGCGCGATGTTCACGGTGTTCACCTACATCGCGCCGATCCTGCGGGCCGAGACCGGCGCGACGGCGCCGTTCGTCACCGCGATGCTGGTCCTGTTCGGGCTCGGCTTGACCGTGGGCAACTGGCTCGGCGGCCGGCTCGCGGACCGCTCGGTGGACGGCACGATCATCGGCGCGCTGGCGGCGCAGCTCGTCGTCCTCGTGCTGTTCGCCTGGGGCATGCACGGGGCGGCCGCCGCGGCGTTGCTGATCGTCCTCTGGGGTGTCGCGAGCTTCGCCAGCGTGGCCCCGCTCCAGATGCGGGTGATGGCGCAGGCGGCGGACGCGCCCAGCCTCGCCTCGGCCATGAATATCGGCGCCTTCAACCTCGGCAACGCGGTCGGGGCTGCCGTCGGCGGCGCCACGATCGATGCCGGGCTCGGCTACCCGGCGGTGTCCCTGGCCGGCGCCGCCCTGGCGCTGGCCGGCCTCGTCCTCGTGCTCTGGCTGGGTCGCCCCGCCGCGGTCCCGGCCGCCTGTGGATAGGGCCTGCGCCGCAGGCTCTCCACACCGGATAACAATCCAGTGTTGCACCCGCGTCCTTGCGGTAAGGAAGGCGCAAGCTTAACGAGCCTATTGGGTTGGGGAGTGGCACCCGACGCGGCCAGCAAGGCCCGCGGGCGCGCGTAAGACGATCGAGGTTCCCCATGACGGCGCGTCTCGCGACCGCGCGACTGCTGGCGGCAGCGTCCCTGCTGGCCCTGTCGCTCGCCGCCTGCCAGGACGGCTCCGGGATCAACGGCCCGAGCGCGCGCAGCCTCGCGCCGGTCGCCCCCCAGACGGTCGCCCTGATGCAATCCAAGGGGATGCAGCAATCCGACCCGATCCTGATCCGCACCTTCAAGAAGGAAGCGGAGATGGAGATCTGGAAGCGGGGCGGCGACGGCCGTTACGCCCTGCTGAAGACCTACCCGATCTGCCGCTGGTCCGGCCAGCTCGGCCCCAAGACCCGCGAGGGCGACCGGCAGGCGCCGGAGGGCTTCTATACGATCACCCCGGGCCTGATGAACCCGAATTCCTCGTACTATCTCTCGTTCGATACCGGCTTCCCCAATGCCGTCGACCGGGCCAACGGGCGCACCGGCAAGTACCTGATGGTGCACGGCACCTGCTCGTCGGCGGGCTGCTTCGCCATGACCGACGCCACCATCGCGGAGATCTACGCCGTCGCCCGCGAGGCGTTCATCGGCGGCCAGCGCAGCTTCCAGTTCCAGTCCTACCCGTTCCGGATGACGGCCGAGAACATGGCCAAGTTCCGCAACGACCCGAACATCGCCTTCTGGCAGAACCTCAAGGAAGGGTCCGACTATTTCGAGGCCCTGCACGAGGAGCCGAAGGTCGGCCAGTGCGGGACCAAATACGTGTTCGGCGGGGCCGACGCGGCGGCCGGCTCGTGCAAGCCCCATGTCGACCCGCTGGTGGCGGAGAAGAGCGCGCACGACGCCCGCGCGGTCGCCGACCTCGTCGCCAAGGGCACGCCGGCGGTGCGGGTCGTCTACCAGGACGGCGGCCAGAACCCGGTCTTCCGCCCGCAGAACACGAGCGCCTTCGCGAGCCTCGGCGGGACCGAGACGGTCCTGCCGTACGACGCCAAGGAATACGGACGGCACAATCTCGGCGACGTGAGCCGGCCCGAGACCCTGGCGGCGGGCCCGCAGGAGATCGAGGTCACGCCGAAGGGCCAGCCGGTGATGCTGGCCGGCGCCGAGCCGGCGGCCCCCGCCCGGGCCGCGAAGGCCGACGGCAAGGGGCGCGGGCGGGAGCCCGCGAAGCCGGCGGTCACGACGCTCATGGCGAACCGCGCCGATCCCAACGCGCAGGTCGAGACCACGGCGGCCCTGCCCGAGAAGCCCGCGCGGATCGCGGTCGCCGACGCGGACGGCGACCCGAGCAGCTACCAGAAGCTGTTCGGCCAGCTCTTCGCCAAGGACAAGCCGGCCCCGGCGGCACCCCCGACCCCGGCGGTCGACGCCGCGGTGGTGCCGGAGCCGGTGAAGCTCGCCCACGCCGCCGAGAAGGTCGCGCCGAAGGCCGCCAAGGCCCATGCGGTGAAGACCGCCAAGGTCGAGGGCAAGATCGACGGCAAGGCCGAGGCGAAGGCGGAGGGCAAGGTCGAGGCGAAGCCCGCCCTCCGGAAGGGCGAGCCCGAGGGCCGGAAGCCCTGACGGCTCAGACCAGCGGCCGGTCGCGGTTCATCAGCCACAGGGCGTGGACCGTGCCGGGCAGCCAGCCGAGGATCCACAGCAGGATGTTCAGCAGGAACTGCAGGCCGAAGCCCGTGGTGACGAGAACCGCGATCGGCGGAAAGAAGATCGCGAGCAGGATGCGGACGAGGCTGGACACGGACACTCCGGGACGAGGTTCCTGAGGGATCCTCGCTCAAACGACGGGCGCGCCTCTCCGTTCCCGGGACTGTTCGCGCCGCTCCGGTGCCCCGTATCGGAGCCCGGAGCGGCGGCCTGAGGCGTGGCGCCTCAGTTCTTCGCCGGCGGCGGCGTGGTCGCGGACGGCACGTTGGCCGCCTGCTTCTCCGGATGCTTCACCTGGCTGTAGGCGACGTTGGCGAAGGTGCCGATCACCGCGGGCCAGCTCGGGTTGCCGTATTGCGGATCGTCGCGGCCGACCTTGCAGAACGCCGTGGTCAGGCCGTTGACGATGTCGTCGTCCGTGACCCCCGTGGGCTCCGCCTTCACCTGCTGCACCAGCCGGACGAGCGTCGGGACGAAGTCCTGCTGCTTCAACCCCTTCAGGCTCTCCTGGATGCCGATCTTGTCGAAGGCGGCCTTGAGCTTGTCCTGCTCGATCTCCGCGCAGGGGGCGGTGCCGGCCAGCATGGTCTTGGTGGCGGCGCGCGCCTCGGAGGCCTTGTCGCCGGTCACCACCGGCGCCTTGTTGCCCCAGGAGTTGCGGATGTAGTCGGTGACGTTCCTCACCTCGACGTCGGTCATCTGCTGGCCGATCGCCACCATCGGGGCGAGGCCGCTCTGGGCCGCGAGCCCGCCATAGATCACCCGCAGCACCGTCTCGGGCCCTTCGGACTGGACCGAGGTGTTGCCGGCGAGCGCCGGCACCGCGCCCTCGATGCCCTTGCCGTCGGGCTGGTGGCAGGAGGAGCAGTAGGTCAGGTAGGTGGAGGCGCCCGGCGCGTCGGCGGTGTCGAAGGCGGCGAGATCCTTCGGCTTGTAGGTCTGCTTGGCCGGGACCGTGCGCAGGTAGGCGACCATCGCCTTCAGATCCTCCTCCTTCACCTTGGAGAGGGATTCCATGATGGTCTGGCGCATCGGCCCGGCGGCGACGCCCGGCCGGTTGCCCGGGGCGGTGCCGGTCTTGAGATAGGTCACCACCTGCTCGTCGGTCCAGGCGCCGATGCCCTGATGCCCGTCGGGCGTGATGTTGGGGGCGTACCAGCCGTCGATCACGCCGCCGCCGAAGCGCCCGGCGAAGCTCGAATTGCCGACGAGCTTGTTCTCGTTGTGGCACATGGCGCAGTGGCCGAGCCCCTCCACGAGATAGCCGCCGCGATTCACCTCGGCGCTGGCGTTCGGGTCGGGCTTGAAGCGCTCCTCGGTGAAGAAGGCGGTTCGCCACGTCACCAGCGCCGTGCGGACGCTGAACGGGAACGGGATCTGGCTCTCCTGCCGCTTCTCGCTCACCGGCGGGAGCGATTGCAGGTAGGCCCAGATCGCCTTCGTGTCCTCGTCGGTGACCTTGGTGTACCAAGCGAAGGGGAAGGCCGGGTACAGGTAGCCGACATGCTTGCTGTAGCCCTGCCGGAACGATTTCTCGAAGTCGGCATAGGTGTAGTCGCCGAGCCCGGTCTCCTTGTCGGGGGTGAGGTTGGGGGTCATGATCACGCCGAAGGGCATGTTCAGGGCATAGTTGCCGGCGAGGTACTTGCCGCCCGGCGCCGTGTGGCAGGCCGCGCAATCGCCCATGGTCACGAGGTACTTGCCCCGCTCGATCTGGTCGGCCGACCCGTCCTGCGCCAGCGCCGGCGCGGCCAGGAACAGGCTCGCTAGGATCGGGGCCGACACGCGGCCGGAGGAGAGGGCTCTCGTGCGCTGCATGCCGCGTCTCCCATCCCGAACTTAGAGTAATTCAGATTCGTGTGCCGCGCGTGAACGCGGCCGTTCGCGGCGTTGTTCCGGCCGGCGCCGGGCTGCGGCGTTGTGCCGTGGCCGTCCGGAACCGCAGGCCGAGATCGGCGAGATGGGCGACGAGCCCGGCGAGCATCCAGGCGGCGACCGCGATCCAGCCGGCGCAAACAAGCGCCGCCCGCAGGGCCAGCATCAGGGCGGCCCCGGAGGCGAGGTTCGCCAGAAGGGACGGCAGCGGCGGGCCGCCCCGGCGGCGGACGAGCCACGCGAGGACGAGCGCCTCCCCGGCGACCAGCAGGAGGATGCCGTCGACGATCCGGCCCGAGGCGAACAGGGGGGCCAGCAGACCCTCCATCACGCCGGCTGCCCGAAGGGCGCGTTGAGGCGCACGATCCGCAGGTTCAGGCAGGCGGCGACGCTGACCCAGGCGAGGTAGGGCAGGTTCATCAGCCCGGCGCCGAGGCTGACCCGGCCGGTGACCAGCATCAGCACGGCGATGGACAGCCACAGGGCCGCCACCTCGGCCAGCGCCCAGTCGGGCCGCCGGAACCGGAAGAACAGCACGCTCCAGGCGATGTTGAGAACCCCGTTCACCGCGTAGGCGGCCAGGAGGACACCCCGCGCGGCGGGATCGGCGTCGCCGTTCCAGGCGAGCACACCGGCCGTGGTGGTGAGCGCGAAGATCACCGTCCAGACCGGGCCGAAGGCCCAGTCCGGCGGCTTCCAGGCCGGGACCCGCAGGCGCCGGTACCAGCCGTCCGTGGTGGTCGCGAGGCCGCCGGCCACGGCCACCAGCACGGCGGCGGCGGCGGCCACCGCGGGCGGCCCCAGGTCGACGGCGAGGCTCACGGGGAGACCCAGCGGAACAGGTGAGCGAGATCCTTGAAGAAGATCCGCGCGTGGGCGGCGGGCTTCGCCCGGACCAGCTCCTTGTTCATGTAGCTGTCCCAGGTGAGCTGCTGGACGTCCTTGTCCCGGCAGATCGAGACGAAGCGCTCGCGCAGCCCGTCGCTGCGGTACCAGACCCACTGCATCATCCCGAGGATCCAGAACACGCGCCCGTGCAGCTTCATGAAGGCCTTGCGCGCCCCGGCCAGGGCGCGCGCGTCCCCGGTCCGCAGGAAGGCGGCGGCGGCCTCGGCCGAGAGCCGGCCGCCGAGCATCGCGTAGTAGATGCCCTCGCCGGAGGCCGGCGCCACGACGCCCGCGGCGTCGCCCGCGAGCAGCACGTCCCGGCCGTTGTCCCAGCGCTTCAGGGGCTTCAGCGGCAGCGGCGCGCCCTCGCGGCGGACGGTCTCGGCGTGGTCGAGGCCGGTCGCCGCGCGCAGGGCCCGGATCGAGGAGCGGAGCGAGAAGCCCTTCCTGGCGCTGCCGGTGCCGATGCTGAGCGTATCCCCGTGGGGGAAGATCCAGCTGTAGAAATCCGGCGAGTGGCGGCCCTGGTAGTAGACGTCGCAGCGGGTCGCCTCGACGGCCTCGGCCCCGGGGGTGCCGGCCTCCGGCACCCGCAGGATCTCGTGATAGGCGAAGACCTGCCGCATCTTGGCGTGGCCCGGCACCTCCGCCCGGCCGACCGGCGAGCAGGCGCCGTCGGCGCCGATGACGAGGCGGGCCCGGACGGCGTGGCGGGCGAGATCCGCGCCGGTCCCGGTGGTGAAGTGGACGAGCGGCACCCCGTCGTCGGGCCGGGTGATCCGGTCGTAGGCGGCGTCGCGCAGGTCGGCGCCGGCCTCTTCCGCGCGGGCGCGCAGCCACGGGTCGAAATGCTCGCGGTCGACCATGCCGACGAAGCCCTCGCCCACCGGCATGTCGACGGCCTTGCCGCTCGGCGCCACCATCCGGGCGGACCGGATCTTGGCGACGAGGAGCGCATCGGGGATCGCGAAATCGCGGATCAGCCGCGGCGGGATCGCGCCGCCGCAGGGCTTGATCCGGCCGGGCTTGTCGAGGAGCAGAACCGCGTGGCCGGCCCGGGCCAGGTCGGTGGCCGCCGTGGCCCCGGCCGGCCCGCCGCCGACCACGACGACGTCGTAGGATTCGCGACCGGAGCCGCCTTCGTCCAACCGAGCCATGGCCTCACCTCGCGCTGAAGGCAGGATCGAGCGGCACCGAATCGGGTGCCGGAGCGGGTTCGAGCCGGGCCGCCAGGACGACCGCGACGAGGAAGAGCACGCCTTCCGCGGCGAAGACCGCCGCGTAGGCCTGGACCGGTTCGGCGGTGACGAGCCGGACGGCATCCACCGCCGCCGCCCCCAGGAATCCGCCGGCCCCGAAGGCGACGCCCTGCGCGGCGCCCCAGACGCCCATGCGGGTGCCGCGCTCCCGTGCGTCGCCGCGGCCGGCCAGCGCCATCATCGAGCCGATGGCGGCCACCGCGTAGGCACCGTTGGCGACGCCCAGGGCGAACACCGTCGCGCGCAGGGGGAAGTCCGAGCCCGCCGCCACGCCGCTCGCCAGGGCGAAGAGGGCGGCCGCCGAGCCGGCGCAGCCGATCCCGATCCAGAGCCGCAGGGAGGCGAGGGCGGTGCCGCGGGCGGCGAGGGTCACCCCCGCCACCAGCAGCATGCCGGCGAGCACCCCGCCGTGCTGCAACCCGGCGAGCTTGGTGGTGGCGCCGGGGCTCATCGCGAAGACGAGGCCGGCATAGGGCTCCAGGATCAGTTCCTGGGCGCTGTAGGCCAGCATCGAGACGAAGACGAAGATCGTGAAGGTCCGGGCCACGGGATCGGCCAGCACCTGGGCCAGCACGGTGAAGAACGGCCGGCGCGCCTCCGCGGGCTCCGGGGCGCGGACCGGCAGGCGGCGCTCGATGCCGGCGACCGCCAGCGCCGCCACGCAGAAGGCGACGAGCGAGACCGTGCCCGACACCGCCACGAGCCGCAGACCGGAGAACGGATCCAGGAAATGCCCGGCGAGCGGCGCCGTGACGGCGAAGCCGACGATCATCATCACCCAGACGATGGTGGCGGCCGCGCCCCGCCGGGCCGGGGCGACGCCCCCCGACAGCAGGACGAGGAGCGAGGTCCCGGCCGCGCCGACGCCCATCCCGACGCACAGGAAGGAGAGGGCCGCGAGGGCGAGGCCCAGGGCGAGGTTCTCGGCGGCGAGCGCGGTGCCGCAGGCGGCGCCGAACCCGCCGAGGCAGAGGGCCACCATGCCGCCGACGATCCAGGGGGTGCGCCGGCCGCTGCGGTCGGACCCGTAGCCCCAGCGCGGGCGCAGGACCTGCACGGCGTAGTGCAGGGCGACCAGCAGGCCCGGCACGATGGCGGGGAGCGCCAGTTCCACCACCATCACCCGGTTGAGGGTGGCGGTCATCAGCACGACGACGCTGCCCAGCGCCGTCTGGACGAGGCCGAGGCGGACGATCTGGGGCCAGCCGAGATACCCGTCGGGCGCGACCGCTCGCCCGCCCGCCTTCGCGGGGGACGGGAGGGCGCCCGGCCGTTCCGTGCGCGAGCCGCCCGCCATCACGCCCCTCCCACCAGCGGGCGCAGCGCGAAGGCCGAGACCAGCATGCCCAGGACGTAGAGGGTGGTGCCGGTGCCGTTGTACCAGATCGCCCGCTCCCGGGGGTTCTCGAGGAACCGGACCATCAGGGCGGCCTGGCCGGCGAGCAGCGCCGCGACGAGGCCGGCATGCCAGTACCGCTCCCAGCCGACGAGGAGCGCGATCACCGCCACCTGCGGCAGGGCCATCACGAGGCAGGCGAAGCGCGCGGCGCGCTGCGAGCCCATCTGCACGGGCAGGGACAGCAGACCCATGCGCCGGTCACCCTCCACCGACTTGAAATCGTTGAGCGTCATGATGCCGTGGGCGCCGGCTGCGTAGAGCAGCGCCACCAGGAGCACCCGCCGGTCCGGCAGGGCCGCGGCCATGACGGCGGCGCCCGTGAACCAGGGCAGCCCCTCGTAGCAGAGCGCCACCGCGGCGTTGCCCCACCAGCCGTTCCGCTTCAGCCGGACCGGCGGCGCCGAGTAGATCCAGGCCAGCACCAGCCCGAACAGGGCGGCCCCGAGGATCCAGGGCCCCAGGGCGGCGGCCACCACCAGCGACAGCAGCGTCCAGCCCAAAGCGAGGTAGAGCCCCCAGCGGCCCGGGATCCGCCCGGAGGGAATCGGCCGGTTCGGCTCGTTGATCGCGTCGACGTGGCGGTCGAACCAGTCGTTGGCGGCCTGGCTGGTGGCGCAGACCAGCGGCCCGGCGAGCAGCACCCCGGCGGCGATCACCGGCCATTGGCCGCTGGCCGGCTGCCCGGAGGAGATCACCCCGCAGGCGAACGCCCACATCGGCGCGAACCACGTCAGCGGCTTGAGCAGCTCGATGACTGCGCTCGGGGCGGGCGTAGCGGCCATGGCGGGAGGCTACCGGGCCCCGCCGAAGTGTCAAGGCAGATTTACACCACGCGGCGGAATGTGCGCGGCGTTTGTCCAGCGAATACAACCCCCACGTCAGGAATACATTATCCGGCACACCGGAAAGTCGCGGGGCGCGGCGCCTCCGCGGCGGCCGGTTTTACCGGTGCGGCGGCGGTCGTGCGCGCGCGATCCGGCGGTCGTGCGCGCGGAACGCGGCCATCCTCGCGCGTCGGGCGGGGTCAGGCGCGCGGCAGTCCGCCGAGGGCCGAAAGGGAGTCCGGCGCCCGCCTCAGGCGTCGTCGGCCGGGCCGTCCAGATCGCCGACGCCGTAGCGGCGCATCTTGGCGTAGAGGCCCTGCCGGCTGAGGCCCAGCATCTCGGCCGCCGAGGCCCGGTTGTCCCGGGTGATCCGCAGCGCCGCCTCGATGCAGAGCTTCTCGATGAGGTCCGTGGTCTCGCGCACCAGGGTCTTCATCGAGACCCGGCCCACCAGCTCGGTCATCTGCTCCACCGAGCGGGGCAGCCCCCGCCCGATCGCCGAGGCGGAGCGCCCCTCGGCGATCCGCCGCGGGCCGGACCGGATGGCGAAGCCGAGGCAGGGGCGGGGGCCGGCCACCGACACGGCGGCGACCTCCACATCCTCCAGGCCGCCATAGGCGCCCCGGATGACGGTGGCGAAGCGGCGCACGGCGCCGTGGTCGACCAGGGTCGCGAACAGGGCCTGCGCCTCCATCTCGTCGCGGCCGAGCCAGTGATCGAGGGTCCGCCCGCGGGCCTGCCCCTCGGTGGCGAGCTGGGCCAGCTCCAGGAAGGCGGCGTTCGCCATGAGGACGCGCCGCGACGGGTCGGTGACGACGAATCCTTCCGGCATCGCCGCCAGCACGGCGGCGGTGGGCGCCTCCTGATCGGGCCCGGCCGCCGCCGCCGGGTCGGCGGCCAGCTGCAGCAGGGCGCTGGCGCCGCCCTCGCCCCGGAACAGCGAGGCCGACACCGTGACCTCGCCCCGCTCGTGCGGCAGGGACGCCCGGATCGCCCCGGCCTGCCCGGTCGCCCGCAGGGCGGCGAACTGCGCCTCCAGGGCCCGGGCGCTGGAGGCGTCGAACAGGTCGACGGCGTCCTGGCCGGTGATGCGCCGTGCGGGCCGCCCGAGCAGGCGCGCCGCGGCGGGATTGACCTCGGCCACCCGGCGCGTCCCGGCATCGACCACCAGCACCGGCTCGCCGGAGATCTGAAACAGCAGCCGGTAGCGGGTCTCGGCGGCGCGCAGGCGGTCGTAGTCCCGCTCCAGGGCCTGCTGCGTCTCCATCAGCCGGCGCTGAAGGGCCGCCACCGCCCGCATGTCGCGCCCGAGCACGAGGATCGGACCGTCCCCCGCCGGCCGGATCGAGGCGTAGCGGATCGGCAGGTCGATCCCGTCGGGGCAGGGATGGTTCACCTGGCGCCATCGGGTGATGCCCTCGGCCCGGGCATCCCGCAGAAGGGCGTTGACCTTCGGGCGGCTCTCCACCGTGACCGTGTCGATCCAGCGCCGGCCCAGCCAGCCCGCCACCGTCTCGGCCTTGAGATCGGCGCCGACCGTCGCGTCCCGAATCACCCCGTCGGCATCGATCACCAGCGACAGGTCCGTCGATGCCGCGACGATGCGGCCGACCGCCTCGCCTTCGAGGAGGCCGGCCACCTGCTGCAGGGCCGCGGGCGGCGACTGCGAGGTGTGGCGAGGCTGGGGCGTCACGGTCACCGCAATGTGATTGCAATGTGATATTCGGATACCAACCCTTTCAGCAGGCCAATGCCTGTCTGTCCAGCAAAGCTTCCGCCGCGGCGGGCGCCAGGCAGGCGTCCGACACGCAGGCATCTGCCCCGACGATCCCCGCCTCGCCGCCGTAGCGCGCGAAATAGGGGCCGCCGACCAGAACGCGGATCTCCCGGTTGCGGGAGTCGCGGCGCACCTCCGCCACGGCCCTCGTCAGGGCCGGCAGCAGCACGTCGCAGGAGAGCGACAGGCCGACCACGTCGAACCAGTCGGTGCGGAGCAGCGTCAGGGGATCGACCTCGGGACCGGGCACCGCCGTGGTCACGTCCCAGCCGGCCTCCCGGAAGAAGCTCGCGACGATCGACAGGCCGAAGACATGCGTCTCGCCGGGACAGGGCAGCAGCAGCACGCTGCGCCCGTTGGCCGGGATCGATTCGTCCTCCAGCTCGGCGCAGAGGCGTCGGCTCACCGCATGGAGCCGCCCAAGCGCCTCCGTCACCGCCAGGAAGTCGCAGGCATCCTCCTCCCACAGCGCGCCGAGGTGGCGGGCCGCCGGGGCGAGCAGATCGAGGAGCAGGCGGGCCAGGGGCAGGCCGCCGTCGCGCAGGACCTCCACCCGGGCGTCGAGATCGACCGGACCGGCCTCCAGGAGCAGGGCGCTGAACTCGGCGATCTCCCGGGGACTCGGCGCGCGATTGGTCGGCCGGCCGCGGCCGGCGGGCCGGTGCGCGAGCATCAGCCGGGGCAGGATCTCCGCCTCGACCACGCGGGCGAGCATGTCCGGAACGGGCCGGCGCAGATCGGACCAACCGACGGGGCTATCGCGGAACACGGAACGACCATCGCTCACAGGGTTACAGCCGGCCGCGGGCTGGCCGTGATCCAGGCGATCGCCGAAATGCCTCCAGTCTCCCATCGGCATCCCTCCCTGAGTCGGCCCTGGCCCGGGAGGACCAGCGGCACCGCTCGTGTCCTGGGTGCGGCGTTGCTCGCCTGTCTATTCTTCGCGTTCGTCAGTCCCGGATCTGACAAGTGAAACTGCGGCAGTCTCCAGCCGTCGAGCCCGACGATACGCTTCCTGGCGATCTTGGCAATGATCTTATTCGAAGAAAAAATATCTCTCACCTGTCATGTTCCGAAACCGTCAAGCGCACTTGACACTTCTGGGACCCTCGCCCTAGCCTCTGTCAACGACGGAGCCTTTGGCGCCGCCGAGCACCAGGGAGCGGATGCATGGGTCCCGAGGACCGGCCGGCACGACCGCTCTACACGCCTGCCGAACGGCGACGGCGCGACTCTTCGCCCTGGACCCTGGTTCAGGGCGTGCTGGCGCCTCTGCAATTCGCGATCTTCCTGATCAGTCTCGTCCTGGTGCTGCGCACCCTCGCCACCGGTGCAGGTCAGTTCGCCGCTGAGATCTCGGTCGTCGTGAAGACCCTGGCGCTCTATGCGATCATGGTCACCGGCTCGATCTGGGAAAAGGCGGTGTTCGGGCGGTGGCTCTTCGCACCGGCGTTCTTCTGGGAAGACGTGGTCAGCATGCTCGTGCTGGCCCTCCACACAGCCTATCTCGCGGCTCTCATCACGGGCGCACTCAGCGGGCAGGCGCTGCTGCTGCTCGCGCTGGCGGCCTACGCGACCTACGTGGTCAATGCCGGCCAGTTCCTCATGAAGCTCCGCGCCGCCCGTCTCGAGGGCGCCGGCAGCCGCGCACCGCGCCTCGCGGAGGCGCTGTCATGAACGCTCCCCTGATCCACCAGCCTCCCTGCGGCGGCATCGACCTGCACCAAGAGCAGGGGCAGAGGGCGGTGTTCTGCGGCCTCACCGGCATCGTCTGGCTCCACCGGAAGATCCAGGACGCCTTCTTCCTCGTGGTCGGCTCACGGACCTGCGCGCATCTGATTCAGTCCGCCGCAGGGGTGATGATCTTCGCCGAGCCGCGCTTCGCGACCGCGATCATCGACGAGCGCGACCTCGCCGGGATCGCCGACGCGAACGAGGAGCTCGACCGGGTCGTGACCCGGCTGATCGAGCGGCGGCCGGATATCAAGCTCCTGTTCCTGGTGGGCTCCTGCCCGTCGGAGGTGATCAAGCTCGACCTGTCCCGGGCGGCGCAACGGCTGTCGGGGCGCCTCGCCCCCGTGCGGGTCCTGAACTACTCCGGCTCCGGCATCGAGACGACGTTCACGCAGGGCGAGGATGCCTGCCTCGCCGCCCTGGTGCCGGACCTGCCCCGCGAGGTCGAGACGGCCGCGCCGTCGCTCCTGGTCGTCGGGGCGCTGGCCGACGTGGTGGAGGACCAGTTTCTTCGGATTTTTGCCGCGATGGGGATCGGCGACGTCCGGTTCCTGCCCGCCCGCCGGGCCGACACGATGCCCGCGATTGGGCGCAACACGCGCTACCTCCTGGCCCAACCGTTCCTGGCCGACACGGCCCGCGCCCTCGAAGAGCGCGGCGCCCGCCGGCTCCCGGCGCCGTTCCCGCTCGGTGCCGAGGGCACGACCGGATGGCTGCGGGCGGCGGCTGAGGCGTTCGGCGTCGCTGAGGCCGTCTTCGACCGGGCGACGGCCCCGGGCCGCACCCGAGCCGAGACCGCCCTAGCGCCCCATCGCGAAAAGCTCGCGGGCAAGCGCGTGTTCTTCTTCCCTGATTCGCAGCTCGAAGTGCCGCTCGCCCGCTTCCTTGCCCGGGAACTCGGCGCGGATCTCGTGGAGGTCGGGACGCCCTACCTGCACCGGGCGCATCTCGCCGCCGAGATCGAGCTGCTGCCCCAGGGTACGCGGGTGACCGAGGGCCAGAGCCTCGACGACCAGATGGACCGCTGCCGGGCGGCGCGCCCGGACCTCACGGTCTGCGGCCTCGGCCTCGCCAACCCGCTGGAGGCGGAGGGTCTGTCGACCAAGTGGTCGATCGAGCTGCTGTTCACGCCGGCACAGGGCTACGAGCAGGCCGGCGACCTCGCCGAGCTGTTCGTGCGCCCGCTCCGGCGCCGCGCCCTGCTGGAGGTGTAGCGCCATGCAGCTCACCCTCTGGACCTACGAGGGTCCCCCGCATATCGGCGCCATGCGCGTCGCAACGGCGATGTCCGGCCTGCACTACGTGCTTCACGCGCCGCAGGGCGACACCTACGCGGACCTGCTGTTCACGATGATCGAGCGGCGGGACGCCCGCCCGCCCGTCACCTACACCACCTTCCGCGCGCAGGATCTCGGCCGCGACACCGCCGAGCTGTTCAAGGAGGCGGTCGCCGCCGCGCACGCACGCTTCCAACCCCAGGCGATGATCGTCGGCGCCTCCTGCACCGCCGAGCTGATCCAGGACGATCCGGGTGGCCTCGCCAAGGCCCTCAACCTGCCGATCCCGGTGATCCCGCTGGAGCTGCCCGCCTACCAGAAGAAGGAGAACTGGGGCGCCTCGGAGACCTTCTATCGCCTCGTCCGGGCGCTCGCCGGTCCGCCGGCCCCGCGTCCGGCGCGCGAGCCCGGTCGGCGGCCGCTCTGCAACATCCTCGGGCCGACGGCTTTGGGCTTCCGCCACCGGGACGATCTGATCGAGATCCGACGTCTGCTCGACTCCCTCGGGATCGCCGTCAACATTGTCGCGCCGCTGGGAGCCTCTCCGGCCGACCTCGGCCGCCTCGGGGACGCCGATTTCAACGTCGTGCTCTACCCCGAAACCGCTCGGTCGGCCGCGGAGTACCTGAAGAAGAGCTTCGGGCAGCCCTTCACGCAGACACTGCCGATCGGCGTCGGCGGCACCCGCCGGTTCGTCGCCGAGGTGGCGGAGATCGCGGGAATCGATCCGGCACCCGTGCTCGACGGCCCGGGCTCGCGCCTGCCCTGGTACTCGCGGTCGGTCGATTCGACCTACCTGACGGCCAAGCGCGTCTTCGTGTTCGGGGACGCGACGCATGCCATTGGCATCGCCCGGGTCGCGGCGCGCGAACTCGGCTTCACGGTGGTCGGTCTCGGGACCTACAGCCGCGAATTCGCCCGCGAGGTCCGCGCCGAAGCGGCCGAGCACGGGATCGAGGCGCTGATCACCGACGACTACCTCGACGTCGAGGCGGCGATCCGCGCGGCGGCACCGGAACTGGTGCTCGGCACCCAGATGGAGCGCCACGTCGCCAAGCGGCTCGGCATCCCCTGCGCGGTGATCTCGGCGCCGGTCCACGTCCAGGACTTCCCGGCCCGCTACGCGCCGCAGATGGGGTTCGAGGGCGCCAACGTCCTGTTCGACACCCTGGTCCATCCGCTGATGATGGGCCTCGAAGAGCACCTCCTCGGCATGTTCCGGGAGGATCCCGAATTCCACGACGGCGTCGGCCCCTCGCATCTCGGCGGCAAGTCCTTCGGGACTCCGGCGGACGGGGCGCTCGAGGCCGGAGAACGGGCGCCGGCCGACACCCCTCCGACGTCGGCGCCCGTTCCGATCCTGCTGGACAGGCCGGTCGCGACCGCGTGGTCGCCGGAAGCCGAGAAGGAACTGAGAAAGATCCCGTTCTTCGTGCGCGGCAAGGCCCGCAGCAACACCGAGACCTTCGCCCGGGAGCGGCACCTGCCGCTCATCACGATCGAGACCCTCTACGATGCCAAAGCGCATTACGGCCGCTAGGCCGCCGATCCGCGTCGTCATCGTCACGCTCGACAATCATTTGGCGAGCGCGGTGGAACGGGCGCGCCTGCGCCTCCGGTCCGATATGCCGGGGCTGGTGCTGGGCTTCCACGCGGCAGCCGAGTGGGAGACCGATCCTGCGACGCTGGAGGCCTGCCGGGCCGACATCGCGCAGGCCGACATCGTGCTCTCGGCCATGCTGTTCATGGACGAGCATGTCCGGGCGATCCTGCCGGCGCTCGCGGCCCGGCGCGAGGCCTGCGACGCGATGATTGGCTGCATGTCGGCGGGCGACGTGGTGAAGACGACGCGGCTCGGCCGCTTCGACATGAGCGGCACCAAGCGCAGCGCCCTCGACTTCCTGAAGAAGCTGCGCGGCAAGCCCGGCCAGCAGGGCAATGCCGGCCGGCAGATGGCCCTGGTGCGCAAGCTGCCGAAGATCCTGCGCTTCATCCCGGGCTCGGCCCAGGACGTGCGCGCCTACTTCCTCACCCTGCAATACTGGCTGGCGGGCTCCGACGAGAACGTCGCAGCCCTGGTGCGTTTCCTCGTGCACCGCTACGCGGCGGGCGAGCGGGCGGCCTGGCGCGACGGGCCGGCGGCACCCGCGCCCCTCGACTACCCCGAGACCGGCCTCTACCACCCGCGCCTGCCCGGCCGAATCGGCGCGGACCCGTCTCGGCTGCCGCGCCGGGCGGACGCGACGGGCCGCGTCGGCCTCCTGGTGATGCGCAGCTACGTGCTCGCCGGCAACACCGCCCACTACGACGGCGTCATCGCGGCCCTGGAGGCCAAGGGCCTCGACGTGGTGCCGGCCTTCGCCAGCGGTCTCGACAACCGCCCAGCCGTGGATTCGTTCTTCATGCGGGACGGGCGCGCCTGCATCGACGCCCTCGTGTCCCTCACCGGCTTCTCCCTGGTCGGCGGCCCCGCTTACAACGATGCCGCTTCCGCCGAAGCAATGCTGGCCCGACTCGACGTGCCCTACCTCGCCGCCCAGGCGCTGGAGTTCCAGACGCTGGAGCAGTGGGAGGCGGGTGAGCGCGGCCTGTCGCCGGTCGAGGCGACCATGATGGTCGCGATCCCCGAACTCGACGGCGCCACCGCCCCGATGGTTTTCGGGGGCCGCTCCGCCGCGTCGGGCAGCGACAATTCCCGCGACATGCGGGTCCATCCCGAGCGGGCCGCGCGTCTCGCCGAGCGGGTCGAACGGCTGGTGTCCCTGCGCCGGACCGAGAAAGCCGAGCGCCGACTCGCCGTGGTGCTGTTCAATTTTCCGCCGAATGCCGGCGCCACCGGCACGGCGGCGTTCCTGTCGGTCTACGCCTCGCTCCTCAACACCCTGAAGGGCCTGGCGGCCGACGGCTACAAAGTCGACGTCCCTGAAAGCGTCGATGCCCTGCGCGCAGCGATCCTTGAGGGCAACGCCAAGCGCTACGGCACCCAGGCCAATGTCCACGCCCGCATTCCGGCCGAGGATCACCTGCGGCGCGAGACTTACCTCGCCGAGATCGAGACCCAGTGGGGCCCGGCGCCGGGCCGCCATCAGACCAACGGCGCCGAGATCTTCGTGCTCGGAGCGCAGTTCGGCAACGTCTTCGTCGGAGTCCAGCCTGCCTTCGGCTACGAGGGCGACCCGATGCGGCTGCTGTTCGAGCGCGGCTTCGCGCCGACCCACGCCTTCTCGGCCTTCTACCGCTACCTGCGGGAGGATTTCTCCGCCGACGCCGTGCTGCATTTCGGCACCCACGGGGCGCTCGAATTCATGCCCGGCAAGCAGACCGGCCTGTCCGAGGCCTGCTGGCCGGAGCGGCTGATCGGGGCGCTGCCGAACGTCTACCTCTACGCCGCCAACAACCCGTCGGAGGGGACGCTCGCGAAGCGCCGCTCGGCCGCGACGCTGGTGAGCTACCTGACCCCGAGCCTCGCGGCGGCCGGGCTCTACCGCGGGCTGATCGACCTGAAGAGTTCGATGGAGCGCTGGCGCGGCCTCGACCTCGAAGCCGGGACGGAGCGGGAGAGTCTCGCCCGGATGATCCAGGACCAGGGCGCGGCCCTCGATCTCGTGGCCGCCGAGCCGGCCTGGACCGGCGATCTCGGCGCCCGGGTCGGCGCCCTCTGGTCCGCCGTGCAGGAGTTGGAGCAGACCCTGATCCCGCACGGGCTGCACGTGGTCGGAGCGGGGACGCCGGAGGTCGAGCGGGTCGACCTGCTCCTGGCGCTCGCCGAGTCGGCGCACGGCGTGAGTCCGGAGCGGGCCGGGATCGAGGCCCTGGTGGCCGGGCACGGCGTCGAGGCAGCGCTGACGGCCTCCGGCCTGTCCGCCGACGAGACCAGCCGCGCCGCCTTCGCGAGTCTGGCCGAGACCGACCGGCTGCTCGCCCGGGACCACGAGGTGCCGGCGCTGCTGCGGGCCCTCGACGGCCGCTTCGTTCCGCCGGTGGCGGGCGGCGACCTGCTGCGCAACCCTGCGATCCTGCCAACGGGCCGCAACCTCCACGGCTTCGACCCCTACCGCCTGCCTTCCGCCTTCGCGGTCGCGGACGGTGCCCGGCAGGTGGCCCGCATCCTCGAACGCTTCGCGGCCGACGGAAAGCCCTGCCCGGAGAGCGTTGCCCTGGTCCTGTGGGGCACCGACAACCTCAAGAGCGAGGGCGGCCCGATCGCCCAGGCGCTGGCGCTGATCGGCGCCGCGCCCCGCTTCGACGGCTACGGCCGCCTGAGCGGCGCCGAGCTGATCCCACTGGAGACCCTTGGCCGCCCGCGCATCGACGCGGTGGTCACCCTCTCGGGCATCTTCCGCGATCTCCTGCCGCTCCAGACGAAGCTCCTGGCGGAGGCTTCGTACCTCGCCGCCACCGCGGACGAGCCGCTGGAGCAAAACTTCGTCCGCAAGCACGCCCTGGCGATCCAGGCCGAGCAGGGCTGCGACCTGGAGACGGCGGCCCTGCGGGTCTTCTCGAACGCCGAGGGGGCCTACGGCGCGAACGTCAACCACCTTGTCGATTCGGGGAGCTGGGACGACGACGCCGAGCTGTGCGAGACCTTCTCGCGCCGCAAGAGCTTCGCCTATGGCCGCACCGGCCGCCCGGCGCCGCAACGCGCCCTGATGCAGGCGGTGCTGGCCTCCGTCGACATGGCCTACCAGAACCTCGACTCAGTCGAGGTCGGCGTCACCTCCGTCGACCACTACTTCGACGGCCTCGGCGGCATGGGCCGGGCGGTGGCCCGCGCCAAGGGTGAGGCGGTGCCGATCTACATCAGCGACCAGACCCGCGGGGAGGGGCGCGTGCGCTCCCTCGAGGAGCAGGTGGCGCTGGAGACGCGCACCCGCATGCTCAACCCGAAATGGTACGAGGGCCTGCTCGGCCACGGCTACGAAGGCGTCCGCCAGATCGAGACCCACCTGACCAACACGGTAGGCTGGTCGGCCACCGCCAACGCGGTCCAGCCCTGGATCTACGAGCGGATCACCGAGACCTACGTCCTCGACCCCGCCATGCGCGAGCGCATGGCGGCCCTCAACCCCACCGCCTCCGCCAAGGTCGCCCAACGGCTGATCGAGGCCCACCGCCGCGGTTTCTGGACTCCCAACGCAGAGATGCGCGACGCCCTCGACCGGGCCGAGGAGGAGCTGGAGGATCGTCTCGAAGGCGTCACCACAGGAGTCGCCGCATGAACATCGCCATCCGCAATCCGGTCGTCGCCCGGAAGGAAGAAGGCAGCGTCCAGGTCGCCCTGGACCCGGACCTGAAGATCGAGACCGCCAAGGTCTTCGCGGTCTACGGCAAGGGCGGCATCGGCAAGTCGACCACCTCGTCGAACCTGTCGGTGGCCTTCTCCAAGCTCGGCAAGCGCGTGCTCCAGATCGGCTGCGACCCGAAGCACGACTCGACCTTCACCCTGACCAAGCGCCTCGCCCCCACGGTGATCGACGCCCTGGAGGCAGTGAACTTCCATTCGGAGGAGTTGCGCGTCGAGGACTTCGTGGTCGAGGGCTATAACGGCGTCATGTGCGTCGAGGCCGGCGGCCCGCCCGCCGGCACCGGCTGCGGCGGCTACGTGGTCGGCCAGACGGTGAAGCTCCTCAAGGAGCACCATCTCCTGGAAGACACCGACGTCGTGGTGTTCGACGTGCTGGGCGACGTGGTCTGCGGCGGCTTCGCCTCGCCGCTCCAGCACGCCGACCAGGCGCTGATCGTCACCGCCAACGATTTCGACTCGATCTTCGCCATGAACCGGATCGTGGCGGCGATCCACGCCAAGTCGAAGAACTACCCCGTGCGCCTGGGTGGTGTCATCGCCAACCGCTCGGCCAAGACCGACGAGATCGACCGGTTCAACGACGCGGTCGGCCTGAAGCGGCTGGCTCATTTCCCCGACCTCGACGTGGTCCGCCGCTCGCGGCTCAAGAAGTCGACCCTGTTCGAGATGGACTCGTCCCCGGAGCTCGACGCCGTGACCGCGGAGTACATGCGGCTCGCCGAGACGCTGTGGTCGGGCGCCCCGCCCTGCGAGGCGGTCCCAATGAAGGATCGCGACCTGTTCGAGTTCCTCGGTTTCGATTGAGTTTGGGGTCCGACCGATGGCCAGCGCCAGCTACGACGCCCGCCGGGGCGAGTTGACCACCTACTTCGACCGCACCGCGGTCGAGGCGTGGTCGCGTCTGACCTCGGACGCGCCGGTGAGCCGCATCCGCGCCACGGTGCGGGCAGGCCGCGACGCCATGCGGGCGACGCTCCTCTCCTGGCTGCCCGCCGACATGACCGGCCTGCGCCTGCTCGATGCCGGCTGCGGCACCGGGGCGCTCAGCGTCGAGGCGGCGCACCGCGGGGCGGAGGTGGTGGCGATCGACGTCTCGCCGACGCTGATCGGGCTGGCGCAGGAGCGGCTGCCGGCGATCGCCGGGGCGGGCCGCATCGACTTCCGCGTCGGCGACATGCTCGATCCGGGTCTCGGCCGCTTCGACCACGTGGTGGCGATGGATTCGCTGATTCACTACCGGGCTGCCGACATCGCCCGGGCGCTGGCGGCGCTGGGTGCGCGCACCGACGGCTCGGTGCTGTTCACCGTGGCGCCGCGCACGGCCCTGCTGACTGTGATGCACGCGGCGGGCAAGTTCTTTCCCCGCAGCGACCGTTCGCCCGCGATCGTGCCGGTGACCGAGGGCGGCCTGCGCCGTCGGATGACCTCTGAAACAGCGCTCGACGCCTTCACCTGGGCGCGGAGCCACCGGATCAACAGCGGATTCTACCTGTCGAACGCGGTGGCGCTGACGCGCGCGCGCCCGTCCGCCTCTGCTGGATCGGGGGCGGCGTCGCCCGGGGTGCGGACATGAACGCCGCATCCCAGAAACTGACCCGCGCGCTGATGCGCCTCGGCCCGGCGATCCTCCCCTTCGCGGATGCCGCAACCGTCGAGCTGCCCCTCGGGCGCCTGCTTCGGCTCGCCCTGTTCCAGGTCACCGTCGGCATGGCGGCGGTGCTGCTGATCGGCACCCTGAACCGGGTGATGATCGTCGAACTGGGGGTGCCGGCCTGGATCGTCGCGGTGATGCTGGCGCTGCCGCTGATCTTTGCGCCCCTGCGGGCGCTGGTCGGCTTCCGCTCAGACACGCATCGCTCGCTGCTGGGCTGGCGGCGGGTGCCCTACATCTGGTTCGGCACGCTGCTTCAGTTCGGCGGCCTCGCGATCATGCCGTTCGCCCTGTTGATCCTGTCGGGCGACACCACCGGGCCGCTCTGGGTCGGCAACCTTGCGGCGGCTCTGGCCTTCCTGCTGGTCGGTGCCGGTCTGCACACGACCCAGACCGTCGGGCTGGCGCTCGCCACCGACCTCGCCCCCGCGCATGCAAGGCCGAAGGTGGTGGCGCTGCTCTGCGCGGCCCTGCTGTTCGGCATGATGGCGAGCGCCCTGCTGTTCGGCCTGTTCCTCGCCCATTTCTCGCCGGTGCGCCTGATCCAGGTGATCCAGGGCGCCGCCCTGGTCACCATCATCCTCAACGGGTTCGCCCTCTGGAAGCAGGAGCCGCGCGATCCCAACCGGACGCAGACGGCGCCGCAGCGCGACTTCCGGTCGTCCTGGCGGGCCTATGCGGGTGAGGGCACCGCTCGCCGTCGCCTCGTGGCGATCGGCCTCGGCACGGCGGGCTTCTCCATGCAGGACATCCTGCTGGAGCCCTATGGCGGCCAGATCCTGCACCTTTCCGTGGGCGCGACCACGGCCCTCACGGCGCTGCTCGCCGCGGGCGGCGGGCTGGGCCTGCTGGTTGCGGCGCGCTGGCTCGGCCGCGGGGGCGATCCGTTCCGGGTGTCGGCGGTCGGCGTCGGCATCGGCATCCTCGCCTTCTCGGCGGTGGTCTTCGCCGCGCCGCTGGCCTCGGCCGACCTGTTCGCCGCCGGCGTCAGCCTGATCGGGCTCGGCGGCGGCCTCTTCGCCCACGGCACGCTCACCGCCTCGATGAACCGCGCCGGCCCCGAGGATACGGGGCTGGCGCTCGGCGCCTGGGGCGCCGTGCAGGCGACCGCCGCGGGCCTGTCGATCGCGGCGAGCGGCCTCGTGCGCGACGTGGGCGGCGCCATCGCCCAGTCGGGGGTGCTCGGCGAGGGCATGAACGAGCCCGCGATCGGCTACCTCATCGTCTACCACATCGAGATCGCCCTGCTGTTCGCGGCGCTCCTCGCGCTGGGGCCGCTGGTGCGCGAGGACGCACGGACAGAGGATCGAGACCGCATCGCCAACGGCCTTGCCGGCCGGACGGCCTGACATTCGGGGAGGACAGCCATGCCAACCGGCGCACTTACGGGTTATGTCGACGTCGCCCAGGTCGTGCTCTACGCGTTCTTCATCTTCTTCGCCGGGCTGGTCTTCTGGCTGCGCCGCGAGGACCGGCGGGAGGGCTACCCGCTGGAGAACGAGGCCGTCGGCCGCCGCAAGGCGGACGATCCGATCCTGATCCCCCGGTCCAAGGCCTTCCATCTCCCCGGCGGCGAGACCACCTACGCACCACAGGCGGTGCACGGCCGGGACGACATCGAGACCGGCATCCCGGCCCGCAAGGTCGAGCCCTGGCCCGGCGCTCCCTACGAGCGCACCGACACGTCGCTCCAGGCCGGCGTCGGCCCCGGCTCCTGGGTGCTGCGACACGACGTCCACGACCGGACCTGGGACGAGGAGATCCGCATCGTTCCCCTGCGGGTGGCGAAGAACTTCGTCATCCACGAAAGCGGCCCGAACCCGATCGGCATGACGGTGTTCGGCACCGACAACGCCGTGGCGGGCGTGATCAGCGACGTCTGGGTCGACCGCGGCGAGTCGCTGATCCGCTACTATGAGGTGGAACTCCCGGCGGGCGGCCGCCGGCTGATGCCGACCACCTTCTGCCGGGCCGGCGGCTTCACCAAGACGGTGACGACCGAGGCGCTGCTCGCCAGCCAGTTCGCCGACATCCCGACCACCCGCGATCCCGACAGCGTGACCTTCCTGGAGGAGGAGCGGATCGTCTCGTATTTCGGCGCCGGCACGCTCTACGCGACGCCGGCCCGGGCGGAGCCCCTGATATGAGCGGCGACTTCCTCCCCGAGGGCACCCCGCGGGGCCTGCCCGGTCCTCTGCCGGCGGGCGAGCGCATCCTGTGGCAGAGCAGGCCGACCACCTTGGGCCTGTTGGTCCGGGTGTTCCACGCCCGTCTGGTGATTGCGTGGTTTGCGGTCTGCGCCCTGGCCTTCGGCCTGGCGGCCGGTTCGCCCGCCTCGGCCCTGAAGGTGGTTGGACCGACCCTGGTGATCGGCGCGGGCGCCGTCGCGCTGCTCTGGCTGCTCGCATGGCTCACCCATCGGACGACGCTCTACACGGTGACCAACCGTCGTGTCGTGCTGCAGGCCGGCATCGCCCTGCCGGTGACCCACAACCTGCCCTTCGCGCAGATCGAGACTGCGGCCCTGCGCGCCTTCACGGATGGCAGCGGCGATCTCCCTCTGCAGTTGCGGCCGGGTATCCGCATCGCCTACCTTCACATCTGGCCGCATGTCCGGCCCTGGCGTCTCGCCCGGACCGAGCCCATGATGCGGTCCGTACCGGAGGCCGACGCCGCGGCGGCGCTGCTGGCACGGGCCCTCGCGGCCCATGCCGACGGCACCGCGCCGCCGGTTCGGGTGGCGCAGCTCGAGCGCGCGGACGAAAATTCCGGTCGCCTCGTCGCGGCCGAATAGGGAGGGGCACGATGGGCGAGCGGGCGGAGGGCGCCGGCCGGGCGATGGGGCCGGCGGGACCGGCACCGGCGCTGCTGATGGTCGGTGCGGGCGCACTCATGGGCTTCACCATGCTGGCGGTCCTGATCGGCCGGAGCGAGCAGGTCGGCCTCGTCGCACTGCCGCCCGCCAAAGCGGTGGCGCGGCTCGAATTCCGCGCCGAGGATCAGGTCGATGGCTCGATCGCCCTGCGGGACATCGCCGACCGGCACATCGTCGCCTGGATCCGCCCCGGCGAGGACGGCTTCCTGCGCGGGACCCTGCGGGGCCTCGCCCAGGCCCGCCAACGGGAAGGCCTGGGGCCCGAGCAACCGTTCAGCCTGACCCGCTACGAGGACGGCCGGCTCGCGCTCGCCGACGAGGCCACCGGCCGCCGGGTGCCGCTCGAGGCCTTCGGGCCGACCAATGCCGGCGCCTTCGCCCGGCTGATGCCCGCCCCGGGCGTACCCGCCACGGAGACGCGGTGATGGGCCTGTTCGGCAGCCGCACCGTCACCGTACCCTGCACGGTGGAGATCGAGCAGACCCCCGAGAGCCTGCACGCCCACGTGACCCTCGATGCCGGCTTCGAGATCGAACCCGGCGACGAGGTCCAGGTCCACGACGCGCCGACCTCGGTGCCCTACGGCGAGCGGCTGACCGTGCGCCGCACCGCCACGGTCACCCGGGCCGGGGCGCTGGAGCGGGCCTGGACCAAACTCATCGCCCATCTCGAGCTGACCGAACTCTACGAGGTCAGCTTTTCCGAGAGGAGGAAGCTGTGAACGCATCTGTCCCGCCGCCCTCCGGCCAGCCTGTCCCCAAGGTCCCGGTCAACGAATCGACGCGGGCCGCCCAGGAGACGACGTTCCTCAGCCCGCGCTTCTACACGACGGATTTCGACGAGCTCGATCGCACCAATGTCGAGCCCGTGCGCCGCGACTGGGATCTGCTCATTGCCGAGCTGCGCGCCGACCCGAACAAGCGCCACTTCACCCGCAACGAGGAGTTCGACTGCGATCTGTCGCAGATGGAGCCCGAATTGCGGAAGGAGTTTTTGGACTTCTTGGTTTCCTCGATCACGGCGGAGTTTTCCGGCTGCGTCCTCTATGCCGAGATGAGGAAGCGGGCAAAGAACAAAGATATCAAGGAATTGTTCGGCTTCATGAGCCGGGACGAGGCGCGTCACGCCGGGTTCATCAACGATACGCTCAAGGATTTCGGCATCGGCGTGGATTTGGGGTTTCTCACCAAATCCAAGAAGTACACGTTCTTTCGACCGAAATTCATATTCTACGCCACCTACCTCTCGGAGAAGATCGGCTACGCCCGCTACATCACGATCTTCCGCGAGCTGGAGCGGCACCCGGAGCGGCGCATCCATCCGATCTTCAAGTGGTTCGAACTCTGGTGCAACGACGAGTTCCGCCACGGGGAGGCCTTCGCGCTCCTGATGCGCGCGAACCCGAAGCTGACGAGCGGCGTGAACCGCTACTGGATCCGGTTCTTCCTGCTTGCGGTCTTCGCCACGATGTACGTGCGCGACCATCACCGGCCGGCCTTCCACAAGGCGCTCGGGGTCGATCCCACCGACTACGACTTCAAGGTCTTCCGGATCACCTCGGAGATCTCCCGGCAGACATTCCCGCTGGAACTCGACCTCGACAACCCGAAGTTCAAGGCGGGGCTCGACCGGCTGCTTGCCTGCTCGCGGGCGATCGCCGACGCCAAGGCGCGGGGCGGCGTCGTCGGCACGGTGCAGCACGGCGTGCAGGTACTGCGGGCGGCCACAACCTTCGCCCGGCTCTATCTCCTCCCCGTCAAGGCCAACGCCCTGCCGGCCGACATCCGCCTCCAGCCGGTCTGGTAGCATGGGGACCTACGCCGCCCCGGTGGTCTACGCGGTCCTGCTCTGGTGGTTCTCCACAGGGCTGATCCTGCTGCTCGACCACGCCCCGCGGCGGACGCATGCGTGGAGCATGGCCGGGGCGACGCTGCTGCTCGCGGGCGCCCTGTTGGCGATCCGGTCCAGCGCCGCGGACACGAGTGCCACGGGGGCCTACACGGCCTTCACGGCGGCGCTCGTCGTCTGGGGCTGGCAGGAGATGAGCTACTACATGGGCTTCCTGTCCGGCCCCAAGCCGGCCGCCTGCGCGCCGGGGGTGCGGGGGTTCGACCGGTTCCTCGCGGCGCTCGCCACCAGCCTGTGGCACGAATTCGCCATCGTGATCGGGGGTCTGGCGATCCTGGCCCTGGTCTGGGGCAGCCCCAACCGCTTCGCCCTGTGGACCTACGGCACCCTGGTGGTGATGAACCTCTCGGCGCGGCTCAACCTGTTCCTGGGGGTGCGCAACCTCCACGCCGAGTTCCTCCCGGACCATCTCGGCTACCTCGCCTGCTACCTGTCCCGGAAGCCGATGAACCTGCTGTTCCCGGTCTCCGTGAGCCTCGGGACCATCGCGGCGGCGCTGCTCGGACGCGCGGCCCTGGGGCCGGACCTGCTGGAGCACGAGCTGATCGGCCTCACGGTCCTGGCGACGCTCACGGCGCTCGCCACGCTGGAGCATTGGTTCCTGATGCTGCCGTTGCCCTCGGCGGAGCTGTGGCGCTGGAGCCTGCCGGCCCGGGCGCCCGGGGAAGCGGCCGGACCGCCGGATCACGTGTAGGCCGAGGGATCACGAACGGGCGACGCACGTCCACCAATCTGGAACTGGTCTTGTGCGAAGTCCGGTGTCACAGGCGGGATCAACCCGCAGGATTTGTTCGGGGAGAGGCGACATGGACTACGAGACCTTCTTCGGGGCTGAGATCGCCGGGCTCCACCGGGAGGGGCGCTACCGGGTCTTTACCGACCTCGAACGCCACGCGGGCAACTTCCCGCACGCCACGCACCACCATGCCGGCGGCACGCGTCCCGTGACGGTGTGGTGCTCCAACGACTATCTCGGCATGGGCCAGCACCCGGCCGTGACCGGCGCGATGCATGAGGCGATCGACCGCTGCGGCGCCGGCGCCGGCGGCACCCGCAACATCTCGGGCACCAACCACTACCACGTGCTCCTGGAGCGCGAGCTCGCCGACCTCCACGGCAAGGAGGCGGCCCTGCTGTTCACCTCCGGCTACGTGTCGAACTGGGCGGCGCTCGGGACCCTGGCCTCACGCCTGCCGAACTGCGCGGTCTTCTCCGATTCCGAGAACCACGCCTCGATGATCGAGGGCATCCGGTTCTCCCGCGCCGAGCGACACATTTTTCGTCATAACGACCCGGAGGACCTGAACCGCAAGCTCGCCCTGGTCGATCCGGCCCGACCGAAGCTCGTGGCGTTCGAATCGGTGTACTCGATGGACGGCGACATCGCCCCCATTGGAGAGATCTGCGACGTGGCCGAGGCCCACGGGGCACTCACCTACCTGGACGAGGTCCACGCGGTCGGCCTCTACGGCGCGCGCGGCGGCGGCATCTCGGAGCGGGACGGCGTCGCCCACCGGCTCGACGTGATCGAGGGGACGCTGGGCAAGGCGTTCGCCGTGCACGGCGGCTACATCACGGCCTCGGAGAAGCTCTGCGACTTCGTGCGCAGCTTCGCGTCGGGCTTCATCTTCACCACCTCCCTGCCACCCGCGGTGGCGGCGGGCGCGGCGGCGTCGATCCGCCACCTGAAGACGAGCGGCGAAGAGCGCGCCCGGCACCAAGAGCGCGTGGCGAAGGTCCGTCAGGCGCTGGAGGCCGCCGACATCCCGACCATGCCCAACGACAGCCACATCGTGCCGGTGATGGTCTGCGACCCGGTGCTGTGCAAGGGGATCTCCGACACCCTGCTCGACGAGTTCGGCATCTACGTGCAGCCGATCAACTACCCGACGGTGGCCCGCGGCACCGAACGCCTGCGGATCACCCCGTCGCCGCTGCACAGCGATGCCGACATCGCGCATCTGGTCGAGGCGCTGACCACGATCTGGGGGCGGATCGGGCTCCGGCAGAAGGCGGCGGAGTAGGGGAGCCTTACGCTCCCATCGCCTCGACGCGTTCCGCTGCGTCAGCACTGGCTTTATCTTCAACCAGTCGCTTACACAAAATATCAGTTATGGATGCGACTTGCGCATCCATATCACCGGTCGGATCGAACGGCACACCACCATAAGCTGCATCCTCAGAGAAAAAGCCAGGAGCGATATCAGTATACCTTATTGAAATAATTGCACCTTTACCGAACCTTTCTTTGAAATTATCACTTTCGAATTTCGTCCAAATCCTAGTGGGATAGTTCTCAGATTGTATAACAATCACATATTTGGCCTCAGATCTATAAATTGGAGCGAGGTAATCCTCGACATTCTGAGCAATGATGCGATGCTGCTCATTTTCATCATAGAAACTGGCTACTTCGCGCTCGCCGAGCGCCTCATGGATCCGCTTAGCGAGCTGTCTGTCTGCACCTGCGAAAGACAAAGCGAAATCATAGCGTCCCTTAAAATAGTCGGCTTTATAACCAACCTGCTGTGTAAATACACGCCAAATTATATTTTTAAGATAAAATATCAACTTTGGATCTTCAACGCTTAGAATAGACGTTGACTGTTCAAAATGAAAATATGGAGTAAGTTTTTCTTTCTTGTCCGGATCAGACAAGAGAGCTGATAGCCATCCTTTTTCAATCACCTGGCCTATGCTGCCCCGCATGTCGGGATGGGCAATAATCGCTTCACCAAGATCCAACGACCATTCTTCGCTCTCAGAAAGCCATCTTAATATATGCAGATAAGGAGCGCGCCCCTCCTTACGCAATTTTGATCCTCTTGCAAAGGTGACAGCACAATCCTTGAATTGTCGACCTAGATCATTCATAACATCTTCTACAGCGACGTTTATAGAGGTGCTTATATTTTTGTGTTCCTTGACATCTTCTGTAACTTTATCCAAAACGCACATCTTATGACATAATAATTGGACTAGCTGAAAGCTGCCTTGAGATTTTTGTGTCAGTTGAATTTTATTGGATATAGTGATATTGAGAGCTTTCTCACCTAATTCAATAACTTGCGTCAGTAGCTCATCTGGATTTGCCTCAAGGCGAAACACGTCAATGCGCAAGCCCAAGTCATGCGCAAATTTAACCAATTGCTGCCCAGCCTTGTTGATTCCTATTAGAATCAGTTTTGATTTATCACTCTCCGAATCAGCCAAAACTTTCATGAAATCGGAAAGTTTAGCCTTGATATCATCGGTCAATCTATGAAAATCATCAACTATAACGGTTCCGATATCTTCCATATCAGGAAGCGCTTCGATAAAATCGACATCTTGCTTCTTGCGCGCACTGAGCGACGTTACCGATTTATCGATGCCTAATTCAGACAAAACTTTTGTTATAGTCGTTGTTTTGCCAATCCCGGATGGCCCTTCCAACACAGAACATCGGCCCGGCGTCCTAACTGACACTTTAATTTCGTCGTATTTCTCAGGATGCACAAAGGTATGCGTCGGAATACCCGATAACCGGTAAACTTCTTCCAAGTTTGGCATAATCTCGCACCGAATAGCATATCAGCTTTATAGAATCACTATGGCTACGAATTTACTCTAGGTAAAGGGCATGGGACACCCTACCCGCGCGAATCTGGTAAGCGAGAGGCTTTCTGAAACGACAAACTCGCTGTACCGAGGTAGCCTGTCGTGGTCCGCAGAATTCGAACACACGAGCTGGATCGTCGATCGCAGTGCCCACTTTCCCCTTCTCGGCCATCGTCGGCCAGGACGAGATGCGCCAGGCGCTGCTGATCGCGGCGGTGGACCCGGCGGTCGGCGGCGTGCTGATCTTCGGCGACCGCGGCACCGGCAAGTCCACGGCGATCCGGGCGCTGGCCGCCCTGCTGCCGCCGATGCGGGCGGTGGCCGGCTGCCCCTACAATTGCGACCCCGACAGCCCGACCGCATCCTGCCCGCATTGCGCGGAAGGCGGCCCGCGAAAGAGTCACAAGACACCGGTGCCGGTGGTGGACCTGCCGCTCGGCGCCACCGAGGACCGCGTGGTCGGCACCCTCGATCTGGAGCGGGCGCTCGGCGCAGGCGTGAAGGCCTTTGAGCCGGGGCTGCTCGCCCGGGCCAATCGCGGCTTCCTGTACATCGACGAGGTGAATCTGCTCGAGGACCACCTCGTCGACCTGCTGCTCGACGTGGCGGCCTCCGGCGTCAACACCGTCGAGCGCGAGGGCCTGTCCCTGCGCCATCCGGCGCGGTTCGTGCTGGTCGGATCCGGCAACCCGGAGGAGGGCGAATTGCGCCCGCAGCTCCTCGACCGGTTCGGGCTGGCCTGCGAGGTCGTGACCCCGAAGGACATCCCGACCCGCATCGCGGTGGTGCGTGCCCGCGACGCCTACGAGCGCGACCCGGAGGGCTTCTGCGCCGCCCGCGCCCGGGACGAGGCCGCGATTCGAAAGCGCCTCCTGCTGGCGCGGGAGCGCCTGCCGTCGGTCACCGTGCCGGATGCCGCCCTGGAGCGCGCGGCGCAGCTCTGTCTCACCCTAGGCACGGACGGGTTGCGCGGCGAGCTGACCCTGATGCGGACCGCCCGGGCGCTCGCGGCCCTCGATGGCGCCGGGGCCGTCACCGACGACCACCTCCGCCGCATCGCCCCGGCCGCCCTGCGCCACCGGCTACGCCGCAACCCGCTGGACGAATCCGGATCCACCGCCCGGGTGGAGCGGGCGCTGGCGGAGATGTTTTCGTGACGGTCGCGCTGCCGGTCCGCCTGTCGTGGACCGGACGGACCGCGCCCGACCGGGTCGGGATGGCGCGCGGGTCTCCTCTCCCGTGCGGGAGAGGGACAGGGTGACGGACGTGCCCGATCCGGAAAGGTCTCCTCCCTCACCCCGACCCTCTTCCGCACGGGTGAGAGGGGGCGTCAAGTCGCGTTCCGGGCAGGCCGAACCGGCCGCCCAGGGCGAGGACGCGACTCTGCAGGACAGGCTTTTCAGCGCGTCGCATCCCTGGACCGACGCGCATCGCGCCGCCCGGCTCCTCGCCGCCGACCCGCATGGGCTCGGTGGCGCGGTGGTCCGCGCCCCTCCCGGACCGGAGCGCGAGCGCTGGCTCGAGACCCTGCGGTCCGCGTTGCCCTCCGGAACGCCCTGGCGGCGACTGCCGCCCGGCATCGGCGACGACAGCCTGCTCGGCGGCCTGGATCTCGCCGCGACCCTGGCGGCGGGCCGTCCCATCGCGCGGGCCGGTCTGCTGGCGGAGGCCGATGGCGGGATCGTCGTCGTCCCCATGGCCGAGCGCCTGCCGGCCGGCACCGCGTCCCGCCTCGCGGCCGCCCTGGATGCCGGCACCGCCGTGGACCGGCCGACCCGATTCGGCCTGATCCTCCTCGACGAGGGCGAGGCGGACGAGACGGTGGCCGAGGCGCTGGCCGATCGCCTCGCCTTCCGGATCGACCTGAACGGCCTCGCGGAGCCTCCCCCGGCTGAGCCGGAACCCGTCTCGGACGCTCCGGAGCCCGATCCGGTCGGGAGCCTCTGCGCCCTGGCCGAGGCCTTCGGGATCGCGTCGCTGCGCGGCCCGATCCTGGCGGTGCGGGTCGCGCGCGCCCTCGCGGGCGACGGGCCGATCGGCCGGGCGGAGATCGTCGCGGCCGGGCGCCTCGTCCTGGCGCCGCGCGCCACGCGCCTGCCCGCACCGGAAGAGCCGCGCCCCGAGACCGCCGAGGCGCCCCCCGCGGACGCGCCTCAGGAGCAGCCCAGGGCGGAGACGACGGATCCGTCCGCCGCGGAAACCCCCGATGACGTCGTGCTGGAGGCGGTGCGCGCCGCCATACCGCCGAACCTCCTCGACCAGTTGCTGGCGGGGGGTCGGCGGCTCACGGCCGCGAAGTCCGGCCGGGTGGGGCAGGCGGCGGCCGCCCGCACCGGGCGCCCGGTGGGCTGCCGGCGGGGCGATCCGCGGCGGGGACGCCTGGACCTGCTCGCCACCCTGCGAACGGCCGCGCCCTGGCAGGCCCTGCGGCGCACGGGGGAGGAGACGCGCCGCATCGTGGTGCGGCGGGACGATCTGCGGATCCGGATCCTCAAGCAGCGGACCGAGACCACCACGGTGTTCTGTGTCGATGCTTCGGGCTCGGCCGCCCTGGAGCGGCTGGCCGAAGCCAAGGGCGCGGTCGAGCTGCTGCTGGCCGAGGCCTATGTCCGGCGCGACCGGGTGGCGCTGGTGGCGTTCCGCGGCACCGGCGCGGAGTTGGTGCTGCCGCCGACCCGCTCGCTCACCCGGGCCAAGCGCGGGCTCTCGGGGCTGCCCGGCGGGGGCGGCACGCCGCTCGCGGCGGGGATCGATGCCGCGGTCGCGGTGGCGCTGGGCGTGCGCCGCGGCGGCAGCCGGCCGGCGATCGTGCTGCTGACCGACGGGCGCGCCAACGTCGCCCGGTCGGGGGAGGGGGGACGAGCCCGGGCGGGCGCGGAGGCCCTGCAGGCGGCCCGCACCTTGCGGGCGGCCGGGCTGGCGGCCCTGGTGGTCGATACGGGGACCCGGGGCGAGGACGCCCGGGCGGTGGCGGACGCGATGGGCGCCCGTTATCTGAAGCTGCCGCGGGCCGAGGCCGGTCAGCTCAGCGCAGCGGTGCGGGCGGCGCTCTGAGCGCCCCGCTCTTCAGCCCCGGGGCGGGGTCTCAGAGGTCGCCGCCGATGCCGCTGTCGGCGAGGCGCTGGTGATGGGCGAGCCACGAGTTCAGCATCTCGCGGATGACGGCCTTGAGGCTCCAGCCGCCGGAGACCGGGGCGGCGATGTTCTGGGTCGAGGAGGTGAACAGGATCATGGCCTTCTCCAAAGTCCGGGGACGCGTGTTGCTCTTGCTCGCCCGTGATATGCCGCCGTTGTTGCGGCGCAGCAATCCGCTTCCTCTCACCGGTGGCATGCGGCCGCCGCATAGGATTATGCAGTGCTACGAAATACTTCCGGCCATGAACGATAGCACCGCCGCCGCCTCTGGCCCCTCCGGCCTCTCCGGTCATGCCGCATTGCGGGATGCGGACGCATGTTGACCGGCGTCGCGACCGACCGACCGGACTGGGCCGTGGAGGGTCGCGACTGGCCCCATCGGGAGGCCAGCCGCTTCGTGGAGGCGGCGGGCCTGCGCTGGCACGTCCAGGAATTCGGGTCCCCGGATGCCCCGACGCTGCTGCTCCTGCACGGGACGGGGGCGGCCACGCATTCCTGGCGCGGGCTGGCGCCGCTCCACGCCCGTGACTTCCGCGTCATCGCCCCGGACCTGCCGGGTCACGGTTTCACGGATCCCCTGCCCGACGCCGACCTGTCCCTGCCCGGCATGGCCCGGGCCGTGGCGGGCCTCGTGGCGGCGCTCGGCCGGCCGCCCGTCCTGGCGGCGGGCCACTCGGCCGGTGCGGCCGTGCTGGCACGGATGTGCCTCGACGGCGCCATCGCCCCGCGGCTGCTGGCGGCCTTCAACGGCGCCCTGGCGCCCTTGCCGGGGGCGGCCAATCTGCTGTTCCCCGGCATGGCGCGGCTCTTGTTCCTCAACCCGCTCACCCCGAAGATCTTCGCCTGGACGGCGGACCGCGCCGCGGCCAAGCGGCTGATCGAGGGGACCGGCTCGCGCCTCGACCCGGAGGGCGTCGATCTCTACCGGCGGCTTTTCGCCCGGGCCGGCCATGTCCGCGGTGCGCTGGGGATGATGGCGAACTGGGATCTGGCCGGCCTGCACCGGGCGCTGCCCGGCCTCGCGACCCGGACCGTGCTGATCGTCGGCGGCGACGACAGGGCCATCCTGCCGGACACCGCCTTCGCCCTGCGTGACCGCCTGCCCGACGCCCGCGTCCGCCTGATCCGGGGTCTCGGCCACCTCGCGCACGAGGAGGCGCCGGAGCGCGTGGCCGAGGTGCTGCGCGCGGAGGCTTTGGACGCGGGCCTTCTGTCGCCGCCGTGACCCGGACGGGACTAGCGTCGGCCTTGCGTGGGTCGTAGAGCCTGCCGCGGGCAGCAAGGGCCTGCCGCTTAGACAGCACAATTAGCCAGCATAAGGAGCAGCCGGGACGATGGCGAGACCCGTGATCGGCGTCATCGGCAATGCCCGCCTGATCGACAATCGGTTTCCGGCGCAGATCGTCGGCGAGAACAACATGCGGGCGGTGGCCGCGGTGGCGGGAGCCCTGCCGCTGATGTTCGCCGCCGCCCCGGCGATCACCGACCTCGGCGACCTCCTCGATACCGTGGATGGCATCCTGCTCACGGGCGGCCGCGCCAACGTCCACCCGACCCGGTTCAACACCGAGCCCTGCGCGGCGCACGAGCCCTACGACGAGGACCGCGACGCCGTGGCTCTGCCGCTGATCGAGGCCTGCGTGGCACGCGGGGTGCCGCTGTTCGGCATCTGCCGCGGCTTTCAGGAGATGAACGTCGCCTTCGGGGGCAGCCTGCACCCGGAGATCCGCGACCTGCCGGGCCGGCTCAACCACCGCATGCCGCGCCTCCCGAACGGCGAGATCCATCCGGACCTGGAGGTGATCTTCGCCGACCGTCACGAGGTCCGCCTGACGCCCGGAGGCGCCTTCGCCCGTCTCCTCGGACGCGAGACGATCCGGGTGAACTCCCTGCACGGCCAGGGCATCCTCGAACCGGGCGGACGGATCGTGATCGAGGGGGTCGCCGAGGACGAGACGGTCGAGGCGATCCGCGTCCGCGACGCGGCGGGCTTCGCCCTCGGCGTCCAGTGGCACGCCGAGCACGATCCGGCGACCAACCCGCTCAACCGCGCCCTGTTCGAGGCCTTCGGGATGGCCGCGGCGACGCGGCACCGGGCAAGGGTGGCCGGGGGGCGCTGAGGCGCGGCATCGGCCGCGGACGGCGATCCCCTGACGGGGCGCCGATGCGGCGGGCCCAGGGTACGTCCCCACCGGCGCGGCCTGATGAAGGGGGCGGCCGCCGTCTCCACGCCGCCAGAGGCTGCCAGGCATCGGCATCCAGGGTCGGGCGAATCGGGCCGCGACGACGGCCCGCGGAACCCGCAGCGCCCGCCCGCGGTTGCCTCGCCATGTCCCCCTCTGCCGATGCGTCTTCCGGTCCCCCGTCCGGCCTGCGGGTGAGCGTCGATCTCAACCTGTGCCAGGCCTATGCCCAGTGCTGCTACGCGGCGCCGCGGCACTTCCGCATCGAGGGGCACGAGGCCCTGTTCTACGATCCCGCGCCCGCCGCGCAGGACCGGGACGACATCGAGCGGGCGCGCGTCGCCTGTCCGGTCCAGGCGATCCGGGTCGAGGATCCGGAGCGGGGCGCCTGATGGCGCAGCCCCCCGGGCGGGCCCTGATCGTGGGCGCCGGCCTCGCGGCCCTGCGCGGTGCCGAGTCCCTGCGCGCGGCGGGGTTCTCCGGCCCGCTCACCATCGTCGGCGACGAGCCCCATCCTCCCTACGACCGGCCGCCGCTGTCGAAGCATGTCCTGACCGGTGCCGTCGCGGCCGACGCGACGACGCTGCCGGGACGCCACGGCCTCGCGGCCGACTGGCAGCTCGGCACGGCGGCCGTGAGCCTCGATCGGCAAGCCCGCACGGTCCACCTCGCCGACGGGCGTGCCCTCCCGTACGATCGCCTGCTCATCGCCACCGGCACCCGCGCCCGGCCGTGGCCGAACCCCCACGAGGGCCGGCTCTCCGGCGTCTTCACCCTGCGCGGGCGGGACGATGCCGCCGCCTTGCGGCGCGCCCTGGCCGCCGGCCCGAGGCACGTTCTGGTGATCGGCGCGGGCTTCATCGGCTGCGAGGTCGCGAGCCTGTGCCGGCAGCTCGGCCTTCCCGTCACCCTGGTCGAGCCCGGCCCGACGCCCCTGTCCCGCGTGCTCGGCAGCACCGTCGGAGGGTTGATCGGCGCGATCCACGCGGGCCACGGGGTCGCGGTGCGCTGCGGCAGCGAAGTCGAGTGGCTGGAGGCGGAGGGCGGCCGGCTGGTGCGGGCCCACTTGGTCGACGGCGGCAGCATCGCGACCGACATCGCCGTCATCGCCCTGGGCGCGGTGCGCAACACCGACTGGCTCGAAGGGTCCGGCCTGTCTGCGGATTGCGGCGGGGTCGATTGCGACGCGCACGGCTATGTCCTCGACACCGACGGACAGCCCGATCCGCACATCGCCGCCGCCGGCGACGTGGCGCGCTTTCCCCATCCCCTCTACGGGGGCCGGCGCGTCGCCCTGGAGCACTGGAGCCACGCGGTGGCGCAGGGCATCCATGCCGGCCGGCTGCTCGCCGGCGCGGGACCCGAGGTGCCCTACGGCGCCCTGCCGACCTTCTGGTCGACGCAAGGAGACCTCGTGGTGAAATCCGCGGGTCTGACCGAGGGCGCCGACGCCGTGGCGATCACGCAGGGCGATGCGGCCGCCGGCCGCTTCGTCGCCCTCTACGGCCGCGAAGGACGCTGCATCGCGGCGGTCTCGGTGGATTCCGCCCGCTGGCTGCCGGCCCATGCCGAGCTGGTCGCCGCCCGGGCCCCGTTCCCGCCGCACGGCGCCGCGACCGACCGGCCGAAGGCCGTCACGATCCTCGAGCCGGGCTTGCCCTAAGGAAACCGCATGCCCGACGCCACCCTCCTCAATCAGGTCAAGGATTTCGCCAACCGGCCGAATCCCTATCCGATCTATGCGCGGCTGCGGGAGAACCCCGTCTCGCGCCAGGACGACGGCACCGAGGAGGGCACCTGGGTTGCGGCGACCCACGGCACCATCGCCAGCCTGCTGCAGGACCCGCGGGTCAGCTCCGAGACCCTGCCCCCGGCCGACCGGCCGCGTACCGGCAACCCCCTCACCGACCTGATCGTGAAGCCGCTCAAGGACTGGATGATGGACCGGCACCGGGTCTTCATCTTCCGCGACCCGCCGGACCACGATGCCCTGCGCTCGGCGGTGATGCACCAGTTCAGCCGGGAGCGCGTTCAGGCGATGCGCGCCCGCTCCGACCAATTGGTCGCCGATCTGCTCGACGAGAAATGCGGCGCCCGGGAGATCGATGCGGTCGACGACCTCGCCTACCCGCTGCCCGTGACGGTGATCTGCGAGCTGTTCGGCGTGCCCCGGGAGGACGAGCCGAAGTTCCACGGCTGGGCGACGCAGCTCGCCACCGCGCTGGAGCCCGACAGCCTGTCCGATCCCGAGATCCGCGCCGAGAACAGCCGGACCTTCGACGCGATCGGCGGCTACATGGCCGACCTGATCAAGGACAAGCGGAAGCACCCGGGGGACGACATGCTGTCGGGGCTTGCCAACCACGCGACCCCGGCCGGGGTGAAGATGGGCGATTACGACCTGATCGCCACCTCGATCCTGATGCTGGTGGCCGGCCACGAGACCACCGTGAACCTGATCACCAACGGCCTGCTGACCCTGCTGCGCCATCCCGACGAGCTGGAGCGCCTGCGGCAGGATCCGCTCCGGGCCCCGCGGCTGATCGAGGAACTGCTGCGCTACGAGCCGCCGGTGCAGTTCCGGACGCGGCGGACGCTCTCGGCCATCGACATCGCGGGCGTGACGATCCCCGAGGGCGCCGACCTCGTGCTGCTGCTGGCCTCCGGCAACCGCGACGGGGCCGTCTTCCCGGATCCCGACCGGTTCGACCCCGACCGCGCCGGACTCCGCCATCTCGGCTTCGGCGGCAGCCTGCATTACTGCGTCGGCGCGCCCCTTGCCCGGTTCGAGGCCGAGGCGGCGCTGACCGCCCTTGCCCGCCGGCTCAAGGCGCCCCGGCTCATCGAGGACCCGCCGCCCTACCGGTCGGGCGCGGCGCTCCGCGGGCCCGAGCATCTGCGGGTGGCGATCGACGGGATCGCATGAGGCGCCGCGGGGCCGGCGGGGCGGCGGCGGCGCCTGATGCCCCTCAGGCGGCCTTGACGGCGGCGAGGAAGGTCGTGACCTCCGCGCCGAGGCTCGCCGAGTAGCGGGCCAGTTCCTGCGCGGCGCTCAGGACCTGTCCGGAGGCCGTCCCGGTGTCGCGGGCCGCCTGCCGGACGTCGGCGATATCGGTGCTCACCGCCTGCGTGCCCTGCGCCGCCTGCGTGACGTTCCGGACGATCTCGCTGGTGGCCGCGCCCTGCTCCTCCATGGCGGCGGCCACGCTGAGCGCCACCGTGCGCATCTCGTCGATCGTGCCCCCGATCGTCCGCATCGCCTCGACCGCCTGCCGCGTCTCGGTCTGTATGGCCGCGATCTGCGCCGCGATGGTCTCGGTCGCCCGGGCCGTCTGCGAAGCGAGCGCCTTCACCTCGCCCGCCACCACGGCGAAGCCCTTGCCGGCCTCGCCGGCGCGCGCCGCCTCGATGGTGGCGTTGAGGGCCAGCAGGTTGGTCTGCCCGGCGATCCCGGCGATCAGGCCCATCACCTCGCTGATCTGATCGGTGCCGCGGGACAGCACCTGCATCAGGGCGTTCGTCTGGGTCACATCCGTGCTGGCCCGGTCGGCCATCGCGGAGGACTGGGCGACGCGGGCCGCGATCTCGTGGATCGAGGCGGCCATCTCCTCGCTGGCCGCCGCCACGGTCTGCACGTTGCTCGACGTCTGCTCGGAGGCAGCGGCCACGCGCACGGACTGGTCGGTGGTCCGCGCGGCCGTGCGCGTCATCTCCCGGGCGGTGGCCTCCATCTCCACCGCGGCCGAGGACAGCCCCTGCGTCAGCGCGCCGACCTGCGTGTCGAACCGGGCGGTGATCGCGTCCAGCATCTGGGCGCGGCGCATCTTCGCGTCGTTCTCCGCCACGGCGGCCGCGTCGGCCGCGCGCTTGGCGATCAGGGCGTCCTTGAACACCTGGACCGCGCGGGCCATGGCGCCGACCTCGTCGCCGCGCCGCTGGTCATCGACCGTCACCGCGAGATCGCCGTCCGCGAGGCCGCGCATCGCCGCGGTCAGGCGGGTGATCGGACGCGCCAGGCTGTTGCCGACGAGGAGGAGCAGCGCCAGGATCGGCAGGGCGAGGCCGGCGGACCAGACGGCGATGGTGACCGCCCGGTCGCGCACGGCCGCGTGGACATCGTCCCGGTACAGGCCGGTGGCGACGATCCAGCCCCACGGCTTGAACATCTGCACGCTCGCGACCTTCTCCACCGCCACGGACCCGCCGGCGCGCGGCTTCATGTAGTCGACGAAGCCGGAGCCGTCGCGCGTGGCGGTCTCGACCATCTCGGCGAAGTAGCGCTTTCCGCCCGGGACGTCGGTCTGGTCCACCACCCGCTTGCCGACGTTCTTGGCGTTGAAGGCGTTGGCGATCAGGTGACCCTGGGCATCGAGGACGAAGAAGTAGTCCTCGCTGCCGAAGCGCAGGGCGGTGATCGCCGCGAGGGCCGCCTTCTGCGCCTCGGCGAGGGGCATCTGGCCCGCGGTGGCCTGCGCCTCGTAATGGCCGAGCAGGCTCTGCGCGACCTCGGTGAGGCGCTTCGTCATCAGGGCGCGATCCTCGAGCGCCGAGCTGCGCATGTCGACGTAGCTCAGCGCGCTCAGGGCGCCGATGGCCACGAGCACCAGGACCATCACGGCCGCCAGCTTGTGGCGGAGCTTGAGGTTGGCGAGACTGTGCCACGGCACGGCACGGGCGGCGGATGGGCGGCTGGTCTGGTTGGGAATCATCCGAGCACCGGAAGAGGACGCCTGCAGCCTGCCGGAACAGGGTCGCCGTCGGCGCTGCATCGGGCCACTTTCGCGCGATCGGGTTAGTAAATCGCAAAAATTCGCGACCGAGAGCCGGAACCCTGAGGGCGGATGTCGAGAGGCGCCCCGTGAAAGCAGCCTATCTCAGTAAATTTACATAGATTAGTATCTAATTCTATTCGAGACGGGACAGCAACTCAACTGTTCACGGCTGTCCGGTCACGCTGTAGTGTACCCGCCTGAAGCAGCCCGTGTCCGGCCGCAGGGGCGAGCAGGCGGTCGGCCCGACGATCAGTCCGGTCTGCGCCACGAGCGCGAGCCTGTCCGGCCGCAGGATCCGTCATCGATCGGCAGGCTCCGATGGCGCCGGTCCGGCAGCGGCTCCCGGCCGGCAGGACCGCGGCCGCCCCGACACGGACCGCCCGAGCGGAGCGTCATCGGTATTAAACGTGCTTCGACGATCTTCATGGAAATGCAGCGACGGAATTCCCCTGTGCGGCAGTTCGATCTATTGTTGCATCGCCTAGCGGATCAGTCGGGAACGCCGCGATTTCAGGAGGGCACCATGTTGCACGGTGCGCGAACGAGCCTCGCCGCCCTCATCCTGGCCCTCGGCCTGGGCGGCGCATCCGCCGAATCCGTGGCCACGACCTGGACGGACCCACCGGCCCACAAACCGGCCACCGAAAAGGCGCCGGCCGCGGATCAGAAGGCGGCGGCGCCGGCAACGGCCGCCTCGACCCCCGCGGCGGCGACGAAGGCCCGGCCGACGCCCGCCAAACGGACGGCCGTCGCGGCGCGGCGCGAGCCGGAGCGGAAGGCGGCACGCGGCCCATCATCGACCGCCAAGCGGTTCGCCGCCGCGCCGCGCCGGGCCCGCATCACCGCGGCGCCGGCCCGCATGATCCGCAGCGGCCCGCAGATCGCCGCGGCAGCGCCCACGCCTCCGCCTCCGCCTCCGCCTGAGGGCTACGCGCGCTACCGCGCCTACAATTACGGGCCCGGCTATGGGTACGGCTACGCGCCGGGCGACACCGACGACCGCCTCGATCGCCTGAGCAGCGCGCAGGCCGCCGGCTACGTCGTGGTCCGCCGCCGGACGGTGCAGTTCCCCGACGGCCGGACCCTGCGGGTCTACCGCCCGGACCCAGAGGGTGAGCCGTTCTGATCTGACACGCCTGCGAACACCGCCCGCAGGGGGGCCCTCAGAATCTTCCCGGCGGGGTTGCGCGGCAGGAGTTCGTCCCGGATCACGATCCGCACCGGGACCTTGAACGCCGCGAGCCGCGCGGCCGCGAAGGCGCGGATCTCCGAGGCGTCGGCACTCGACCCCTCCGCCAGAACCACGATGGCGCCCGGCTCCTCCCCGAGGGTCGGATGGGGCACCGGCAGCACCACGGCGTCGATCACGTCCGGATGGGCGTAGAGGGCGTTCTCGACCTCGCAGCAATAGATGTTCTCGCCGCCGCGGATCAGCATGTCCTTGATCCGGTCGACGATGGTCAGGAACCCCTCGTCGTCGGCGCGGGCGAGGTCGCCGGTGCGCAGCCAGCCCTCGGAGAGGGCCTCGGCGGTGGCCGTCGGGTCGTCCCAGTAGCCGCGGACCACGTTGGGGCCCTTCACGCAGAGCTCGCCGACCGTGCCCGGCGGCAGCACGTCCCCGAGGGGGTCGACGATCCGCACCTCGCAGACCGGCAGGGGCGGACCGCAGGACTCGGGATGCGCGAGGTAATCCTCGCCCTGGTGATGGGTGAAGGTCGCCGAGGTCTCGGTCATGCCCCAGCCGGTCCCGGGGACGACCTTCGGCAAGGCCTCGCCGAGCGTTCGCACGAGGTCGCCGGCGGCCGGGGCCCCGCCATAGGTGACGCCCTCGAGACTCGGCAGCGGCCGTCCGGCCTCCCGGGCGGCGGTGGCGAGCTGCCACGCGATGGTCGGGACGCCGCCCGCGCTGGTGCAGCCCTCGGCTTCGATCAGGTCGAGGGCCGCGTTCGCGTCCCAGCGGTGCATCATCACCAGCCGGTGGCCGCCGTAGAGCGCCGCCCCGAGGCTCGCGTGGCAGCCGGTGACGTGGAACAGCGGGATCACCAGCAGCGCCGCCCGCTGCGGCGCGGACGGGTCGGGCTTGGGCGGGCTCTCGCCCCGGCGCAGGGCGCTGCGCGCCGCCGAGTAGGGATAGGCCATCACCGTCGTGGCGGCCGCCCGGTGGGTGCCGACCGCCCCCTTGGGCTTGCCGGTGGTGCCCGAGGTGTAGAACAGCGTCGCGTCGTCCTCCGGATCGAGAGCGATGTCGGGCAGTGGCAGCTCGGGCAGGGCGGCCCAGTCCCGGACCGGCCCCACGATCTCGGCGAGCGGCGTCGCCCGGGGGTCCGGCTCCATCCGGGTGGTGAGGACCCGCTCCAGGGCCTGGCATTCGCCCAGATGCGGGGTGAGCCGGGCGAAGCGCTCGCCGTCGGCGATCAGCACCCGCGCGCCCGAATGCTGCAGGCCGTAGGCGAGCTCGGGCCCGGTCCACCACGCATTGAGCGGCGTCGCGATCGCCCCGGCGAGCAGGGCACCGAAATAGCTCACCGGCCATTCGGGCAGGTTGCGCTGCGCGATGGCGACCCGGTCGCCCTTGCGCAGGCCGGCCTCCACCAGGGCCCGCGCGAGGGTGGTCGCCGCCCGGGCGAAGCCCGTGAAGGTCACGCGCTCGTCCTGATAGACAACGAAGGTCTTCTCTCCGTGTCCCCGGGCGATCCGGAACAGGTCGCGCAGGGTCGGCGGGGCCTTCTCCCAGATCCGGGTCGGCACGCCCCGGATCGGCACCGTGGCGATGGCGAAGGGTGCGCCCGGGGCGGTGAGCCGCGCCTCGGCCTCGCGGAAGGGCAGGGAAGGCCAGCCGGCGGGGATGCGGGGGTCGAGACTCATCGGGCGATGGTCACGCCGCCGTCGATGACCAGTGCCTGACCGGTCACGAACCGGCCCGCCGCGGAGGCCAGGAACACGGCGGCGCCGGCGATCTCGTCGGGCTCGCCGATCCGGCGCAGGGGCGCGGCGTCCGTGGTGGCGGCCAGCATCTCGGGATCCTCCCACAGGGCCCGGGCGAAATCGGTGCGGATCAGCCCCGGGCAGAGGCAGTTCACCCGCACGTTGGCGGGCCCGTACTCCACCGCGTAGTTGCGGGCGAGCTGGAGGTCGGCGGCCTTCGAGACGTTGTAGGCGCCGATCACCGGCGACCCTTTGAGCGCCCCGATGGAGGAGACGATGACGATCGCGCCGTCCCGCCGCGCCACCATGCCGGGGGCGACCCTCTGGATCAGCCAGTGGTTCGCCAGGACGTTATTCTCGAGGATCTTCCGGAACTGCGCGTCGGAGATGCCGGCCAGCGGCCCGTAATAGGGATTGCTGGCGGCGTTGCAGACGAGCACGTCCACCGGGCCGAGCCGCGCCTCGGTCTCGGTGACCAGGGCTTCCAGCTCGTCCTTCACCGAGATGCTCGCCGGGATCGCCACGGCGCGGCCGGCGCCGTGCGCGGCCTCGATCTCGGCGACCACCGCCGCGCAGGCCTCGCGCTTGCGCGAAGAGATGACCACCCGAGCGCCGTGCTCGGCCATCCGCAGGGCGATCGCCCGCCCGATGCCCCGGGAGGAGCCGGTGATGAGCGCGACCTTGCCGGTCAGGTCGAACAGGGACATGGCTCGCCTCCGCGCTGCGCAGGGCCGGACACGCCCGCCAGCTTGGTTCCGCGGGATCTGACGGTCGCGACGCGCCCCCTCTCCCGTACGGGAGAGAGTTGGGGTGAGGGGTGCGCGCTGTCCGGAAAGACCCGATCCCTCACCCTGTCCCTCTCCCGCACGGGAGAGGGGACCAGCGCCTCACGCGGCCACCGCTGGTGTCTCCGGACGCCGCCCATCCTCACGCCCCCGCCCGCATCGACCGGCGCAGGCGCGCCATGCCGGCAAGCCACCGTTCGGGATCCTCGGCCCGGCGGCGGGCGTATTCGGCCACCTGCGGGTGCGGCAGGATCAGGAAGCGCCCCGATGCCAGCCCATCCAGGGCGGCCTCGGCGACGGCCTCGGGTGACAGCACGCCGTCGCGCGACGCGGCGCTGGCCGCCCCCAGCATGGCGGTGTCGACGCCTTGCGGGCACAGGGCGGCGACCCGGATCCCGTCCGCGGCATGGGCGATGGCGAGATGCTCCAGGAAGGCCAGCGCCGCGTGCTTGGTGGCCCCGTAGGTGGCGCTGCCGATCTGGCTCAAGAGCCCCGCCGCCGAGACGGTGCCGAGGAACGCGCCCCCGCCTCGGGCGCGCCAGAGCGGGACCAGAACCCGCGCCGCGTGGACATGGCCCATCACGTTCACCGACCACGACCGCGCCCAGCTCTCCGGATCGGCGGAGGTGGCGAGATCCGGATCGGGGTCGCGCTCCAGGATGCCGGCATTGGAGCAGTAGAGCGCGATGGGACCGATCCCGGCCTCGATGCCTGCGAGGGCAGCGGCAACCGCCTCCGGGTCACCCACGTCGATGGCATAGGCCCGTCCGCCGAGTTCCGCCGCCACGGCCTCAGCCCCGGCGCCGTCGCGGTCGAGGGCGACCACGGTCGCGCCCCGGGCCCGGGCCGCCGCGGCGAGCGCCCGGCCGATGCCCCGGGCGGCCCCCGTGACGGCGACGACGCGGCCGGAAAACTCCATGCTCAGGCCCCCGCCCGCTCGGCGAAGCCCCAGGCCGCTTCGGCAAGCTTCGGGACGCGTGCCGCCATGGCGGCGGCGTGCTCGCTCGCGGCGTTGCCCGCCTTGGCGCGGGCGGCCACACCCTGCAGGATGCCGACCAGCCGGAACAGGTTGTAGGCGAAGTACCAGTCGAGGTCGGGCAGGCTTTTCCGATCCGCCGCCCGGCAGTAGAGCGCCACCGCCTCGTCCCGTGTGGGAATGCCCAAAGCCGGCAGGTCGAGCCCGCCGAGCCCGCTGCGCCCGTCGGCCGGCAACTCCCACTGCATCAGCAGGTAGCTGAAATCGGCGAGCGGGTCGCCGAGCGTCGACAGCTCCCAGTCGAGCACCGCGCTGACGCCGCCGTCGCGGGAAAAGATCAGGTTGTCGAGGCGGTAATCGCCGTGGACCACGCAGGCGCCCTGCTGCTCCGGCACGGTCCGAGGCAGCCACGCGATCAGCCGCTCGACGTCCTCCAGGCGCCCGTCCTCGGCGGCGCGGTACTGGCGGGTCCAGCGGTCGACCTGCCGGGCGAAGTAGTTGCCGGGCCGGCCGTAATCGGAGAGCCCCGCCGCCTCCGGGTCGATCGCGTGCAGGCGCGCCAGCGTGGCGATCATGCCGGCATAGTGCCGATGGCGGGCATGGGGATCGAGGCCCGGCAGCGCCCCGTCCCAGTGCACGGCGCCGTCGACCGCCTCCATCACGTAGAAGGCCGCGCCGATGATCTCCGGATCCTCGCACAGCGCGAAGGGCCGCGGGACCGGGAAACCCTCGCCGTAGAGGGCGCCGATCACCCGGAACTCCCGCTCCACCGCGTGCGCGGAGGGCAGGAGCGGGCCGAAGGGTTTTCGCCGGAGCACGTAGGCCTGGGCGGGCGTGTCGAGCCGGTAGGTCGGGTTCGACTGGCCGCCGCGGAACTGCTGGACGGTGAGCGGACCGGCGTAGCCCCGCACATGCTCTGCCATCCAGGCGGCGAGCTTCGCCTCGTCGATCCGGTGGCGCGGCTCGACCGGCTTCACGCCGGAGAAGACATCCGCGTCGCTCATGCGCCCTCGCGGGCATTGGTGTAGCGCCCGAATTCCAGCCGGGCGATCGAGCGGTTGTGGACCTCGTCGGGCCCGTCGGCGAGCCGCAGGGTGCGGATATGGGCGTACATCCTGGCGAGCCCGAAATCCTCCGAGACGCCGGCCCCGCCATGGGCCTGGATCGCGTCGTCGATCACCTTCAGCGCCACCCGGGGCGCCGCGACCTTGATCATGGCGATCTCGAGCTTGGCGCCCTTGGCGCCGACCTTGTCCATCATGTCGGCGGCCTTCAGGCAGAGGAGGCGGGCCATCTCGATGTCGATCCGCGCCTCCGCGACCCGCTGCTCCCAGACCGACTGCTCGCTGATCCGCTTGCCGAAGGCGACGCGGGAGGCGAGGCGCCGCGCCATGGCCTCCAGCGCCACCTCGGCGACCCCGATGGTGCGCATGCAATGGTGGATCCGGCCCGGCCCGAGCCTTCCCTGCGCGATCTCGAAGCCGCGGCCCTCGCCCAGGATCAAGTTCCCGGCCGGCACGCGGACATGCTCCAGCACCACCTCGCCGTGGCCCTTGGGGGCGTCCTCGTAGCCGAAGACCGGCAGCAGCCGCTCCACCCGCACCCCCGGCGTGTCCATCGGCACCAGGATCTGCGTTTGCTGCCGGTGGCGGGGGGCGTCCGGGTCGGTCTTGCCCATCAGGATCGCGATCCTGCAGCGCGGGTCGCCGACGCCGGTCGACCACCACTTGCGGCCGTCGATGACGTAGTGGTCGCCGTCCCGGCGGATCGACGTCGCGATGTTGGTGGCGTCCGAGGAGGCGACCTCCGGCTCGGTCATCAGGAAGGCCGAGCGGATCGCGCCGGCCATCAGGGGCCTGAGCCACGCCTCCTTCTGGGCGGGGCTGCCGTAGCGGTGCAGCACCTCCATGTTGCCGGTATCGGGCGCCGCGCAGTTGAAGACTTCCGAGGCGATCCCGACCCGGCCCATCGCCTCGGCGCAGAGCGCGTAATCGAGGTTGGTGAGGCCGGCGCCGCGGTATTCCACCGTGTCGTGCTCGGGGGAGGGCGGCAGGAACAGGTTCCACAGGCCCTCGGCCTTCGCCCGGTCCTTCAGCCGCTCCATCGTGGGCGAGGGGGCACGGCTCTCCGTCCGCTCGGCCGCGACCGCGGCGGTGGCCGGCAGGATCTCGGCGGCGATGAAGGCGCGGACGCGGTTCAGCCAGTGCGTCTGGGACTGGGAGAGGTTGAAGTCCACGGTGTCCGCTCCCTAGGGTTTTCCTGCCGGCCAGCGCACCAAGCTGTGCGAGCCGGCTGCCCGCCGTCCCACTGCCTTCACCCGCGGCGCGACGGGCCCCCTCTCCCGTGCGGGAGAGGGTTGGGGTGAGGGACGAGAACTCTCAGGATCAAGCAACCCAGCGACGCGCGTCCCTGGCGCGCCGCCTCCGGACAGACCTGATCCCTCACCCTGTCCCTCTCCCGCACGGGAGAGGGGACCTGCGCTCCAACCCGAATCGAACGTGGATCTTGATCGACCCGGATCACGCCACCCCTCACAGATAGGCCGATCCCATCTCGCTGGCGAAACGCTGCGGCGGCCCCTCCCAGACGATCCGCGCCTGCTCCAGCACGTAGACCCGGTCGGCGTGCGGGAGCGCGAAGGTGACGTTCTGCTCGCCGAGCAGGACCGTGATCGGCGTGGTCTGCCGCAGCTTCTCCAAGGCTTTCGACAGCAGCTCCAGGATCACCGGGGCAAGGCCGAGCGTCGGCTCGTCGAGGATCAGGAGGCGCGGCCGCATCATCAGCGCCCGGGCGATGGTCAGCATCTGCTGCTCGCCCCCCGACAGGGTGCGGGCGCTCTGCGTCTCGCGGGCCTTCAGGATCGGGAACAGCTCGTAGAGCCAGTCGCGCTGCCTGGCGCTCTCGGCCTTGGGGAAATGCTGACCGCCGAGGTCGAGGTTCTCGCGCACGCTGAGATCGCCGAACAGCTCGCGGGTCTCGGGCACCTGGACGATGCCGGCGCGCGCGATGGCGGCGGGCTTCATCCGGGACAGATCCCGGCCGTCGAACCGGATCGTGCCCCCATGCGGCACGAGGCCCGAGATCGCGTTGAACAACGTGGTCTTGCCGGCGCCGTTCAGGCCCACCACCGAGACGAACTCGCCCTCGTGGACGTGGATCGAGGCGGCGCGGAGCGCCTGCGCCTTGCCGTAGAGCACGTCGACACCCTCGACGGTCAGCAGCGAATCCAGCTTGAACGCGGCTTCCGGCCGGGCCGCCGTCTCGATGCTGCCGCCGAGATAGACCCGGCGCACGGTCGGGTCGGCCATCACGGACTCGGCCGAGCCCTCGGCGATGCGCTCGCCGAGATACATGGCGAACACCCGGTCCACGAGGGCCGCGACGCTCTTCACGTTGTGGTCGACGAGGAGCACGGCCTTGCCCTCGTCGCGAAAGCCCCGGATCAGCTCGGAGAAGGCCGCGACCTCGCCGCCGGTCAGGCCCGCGAAGGGCTCGTCGACCAGCACCACCCGGGGATCGCGGGCGATGGCCTTGGCGAGCTCGAGCCGGCGCAGATCCGCGAAGGGCAGGGTGCCGGGCCGCCGGTCGACCACGGCGCCGAGGCCGACGCGCTCGGCGATCTCCTTCGCGCGCCGCGCGACGTGGGGGTCGGCCACCAGGCGGATCAGGCTGTCGGGCAGGAGCGCGAGGCTGATATTCTCCAGCACGGTCTGCCGCTGGAGAGGCCGCGCGTGCTGGAACACGAGCCCGATCCCCGAGCGCGCCACCCGGTGGGCCGGCATCCCGCCGATCTCGGCGCCGTCGAGGCGGATCGAGCCGGCGCTCGGCCGCTCCAGCCCCATGATCAGCTTCATCACGGTGGACTTGCCCGAGCCGTTCGGGCCGATCAGGCCGAGGATCTCGCCGGGCCGCAGGTCGAGATCGACCTCCTTGACGGCGACGAGGCCGCCATAGCGCTTGGTCAGGCCGCGCACGGTGAGGCAGGGCTCGGCCAGGACGGGCGACACGGCCGGCGGGGGTGCCACGGCGACGGTCATCGGGCGCTCCGGAAGGACGCGAGGCCGAGGAGCCCCGAGGGCACGAACAGGATCACCAGCAGCGCCACCGCCGAGACCACGAAGGTCGAGAGGCCGCCCAGCGGGCGCAGCAGCTCGCCCGCCGCGATCAGGAACACGGCGCCGAGCGCCGCGCCCACGATGGTGCGCCGGCCGCCGAGGACCGCCGCGATGATCACCTGCACGCCCACCGACGTGTTGATCAGCGTGCCCACCGAGGCGGTGCCCATGTAGAAGACCACCAGCCCGCCCGCGAGGCCCGAGAAGGCGGCGCTCACCGCGAAGGCCGCGAGCTTGTGCTTGGCGACGTTGAAGCCGAGCGCCCCGGTCACCACCGGATCCTGGCCGGCGGCCTGGAGGATCAGCCCCGCGGGCGAGCGGGCGATGGCCGTGAGGATCAGGCCGGAGACCGCCATGAAGCCGAGCGCCAGCCAGTAATTGGTGTCGGCGTCGATGGAGATGACGTCGGGGACGGTCAGGCCGATCTCGCCGCCGGTGAGGCCGGAGAAGACCACGATCATGTTCTGCAGGAGCAGCACCGCCACCAGGGTGATCAGTCCGAAATAGGGGCCGCGGACCTTCAGCGCCGGCAGCGCCAGGGCGAGGCCGCCGACCACGGCGAGCACGGTCCCGGCCGCGAGGCAGTAGGGGATCGGCAGCTCGTAGCGGTTGTTGAGGATGCCGGCGCCGTAGGCCCCGAGCCCGATCAGGAAGGTCGGGCCGAAATTCACCTCGCCGGCGAAGCCGAAGAGGAGGTCCCAGGCCATCGAGAACACGCCGAAATAGTAGGCGATCGTGAGCAGGCCCAGGATGTAGCCGGAGACATACCAGGGGAGGGTGGCGGCGGCCGCGACGGCGAGGATCGCGATCCAGAAGCCGGGGGTGGTGAGGAGCTTCATGGATGAGCCGCACCAGGATTGATGATCAGGGCTTCAACGCTGATGAGGGAACGCGACGCACCCCCTCTCCCGTGCGGGAGAGGGTTGGGGTGAGGGACGGGACGCGTCAGGCTGGAGCACGTCCTCGACGCGCGTTCGCGTCCCGCCTTCTCCGGGCGCCGCACGCCCCTCACCCTGTCCCTCTCCTGCACGGGAGAGGGGACCCGCGTCTCGTCTTGCGGCCGCCGCGGCGGCGCACACGCCGTTCGAATCCGGGAGCCAGCACAGGGAAGGGCGTTCATCACGCGCCCGGCGAAGACTCTGATCTCGAGGACCGCCATCAGCGCCGCCCCAGCAGGCCCTGCGGGCGCAGGTACATGACGGCGACGAGCAGCAGCAGCGCCGGGATGACCCGGTAGGCCGGCGAGATCAGGTAGGCGGTGGCGGTCTCGAGGTAGCCCACCACGTAGGCGGCGATCAGCGAGCCGGTGACGCTCCCCAAGCCCCCCAGCACCACGATCGAGAAGGCGCTCGCGGTGAGCGGCCCCACCGAATACGAAGACACCCCGAGGAACATCCCGAGCAGCACCCCGGCGATGCCGGCCAGAAGCCCGTAGATCGCCCAGACCGCGACGTAGATCTTCGCCATGTCGTGGCCGAGCAGCGTGACGCCGCGCGGGTTCATGGAGGCGGCGAGCAGGACCTTGCCGGCCCGCGCCCGGTTCACGAACAGCCAGAGCAGCCCGATCACCACCCAGCAGATCAGCGCGGTGAAGAGCTCGTTCTTCGGCGTGCGGACGCCCGCGATCTCCACCACGCCCTCGATGAGCGGCAGCACGGTCTTCGGGTTGTCGGTGAAGAAGTAGGCCACCAGCTCCTGGATCATGATCCCCCAGAGCAGCGTGCCGGTGAGCACGAAGATTTCCTTCTCTTCGCGCGGGATCGCCCGGCTGCGCTCGATCGGCGCCACGACGGCGAAATAGGTGACGAGGGCGCCCGCGAGCCCGCACAGCACGCCGATCGCCGCGCCCGCATAGGAGCCGAGCCCGAACAGGGCCGAGGCCGCCCAGGCCGCCACCGCGGCCATGACCATCAGGGCGCCGTGGGTCAGGTTGAGGACACCCGAGACCCCGAAGATCAGGGTGAAGCCCATCGCGCCGAGGGCGTAGAGGGCCGAGATCGCGAAACCGTCGACGAGGATCTGGAGGCCGATCATCGCGCTCTCCCTGTCCGACTACGGGACCGCCGCCTTCACCGCAGTGGGCAGGATCATGGTCCCGTTGGCGGTCGCCGCCGGCCAGATCGCCACCTGCTTGCCGTTCTGCCACTGGCCGAGGACGCTGGTCATCAGGCCGGGGCCGTACTGGATCGAGTGGGTGAACGGGTCGTCCTTGCCGTAGAACTTCAGGTGCCCGACGGTGCCGACATAGTCGGTCTTCTCCAGGGCCTCGACGAGCTTGTCGGCCTCCGTGGAGCCCGCCCGCTTGATCGCCTCCGCGGTGTAGTAGACGGCGTCGTAGGCCATGAAGCCCGCGTAGGAAGGCGCCCCGCCGAAGCGCTTGGTGAAGGCCTCGGAGAACGGGATCGTCTTCTCGGTGAGCGCCACGCCCGGCAGCGCCACGCTGTCGAACAGCACGCCCTGCGTGCCGCCGTTGGTGTTGGCCCAGAAGGTCGAGGAGGTTGCCTGGCCGCTGATGCCGGTCATGGCGATCGGCACCTGCTGATTCTGCCACTGCACGGTCGGCTGCACGCCGACATGGGCGATGCCGGTGACGATCAGGTCGGGCTTGGCAGCCTCGATCTTGTTGTAGATCGGCGTGAAGTCCCCCGTGTCCGGCGAGAAGCGGACATGCTCCACCACCTTGAGCCCGGATTTCGGCAGGCATTCCTGGTAGGCGGCGTCGAGCGGCCGGGTCCAGGCGGCGTCCTCGCTCATGATCGCGGCGGTCTTGGCCTTGAGCGTTCCGACCAGCACCTCCTTGGCCGAGTCGCAGACCGCCTGCGCCAGGGCGTGGGAGGTCAGGTAGCCGTGGAAGGTGTACTTGTTCCGGGCGTAGTCCTTATGGACGTTAACGCTGATCTCGTTGGAGGCCGCGCCGGGCGTGATCATCGGCGTCTTAAGCCGCGCCGCCCAGGGCATCAGCGCCAGCACGACCTCCGAGATGTAGCTGGCAATGACGACGTTGACCTTGTCCTCGGAGACCGCCCGCTGGAAGGCGCGGACCGCGTCGGAGGCGGAGGACTTGTCGTCGTAGGTGACGACCTGGATCTGGCGCCCGTCGATCCCGCCCTTGGCGTTGATCTCGTCGGCGGCGAGCTGGACCGCCTGCGGGATCGAGGCCCCGGCGACCGACTGCGCCTCGGCGATCACCCCGATCTTGATCGGATCCGCGGCCCGGACGGGCCCGGCGGCGACCAGCCCCGCCGCGATCAGCGCGGGCAGCATGCGCCGAATCGGGGCAACCCGAGCGGCGGCGCGCACGGTCTCGGACATCGGCGCTTCCTCATCCCAGTGCCCGAATTTTATATTCGCGGGCTTGGGGAGGGACTGTACCCGCGCTCCGACGGATCACAAGGGGCCGATCGGGACCGGCCGGTGACGTTTGCACCGAGTCGTTTTCCGCCCGGGGTATCGCGGCGCGCCGCCGCGTCCTAGGCTCGCCGCGGCCCTGCGAAGCGCGGGCCCGGCGGCCTCGAAGAAGGGCACGGTCTGGTGAGGAACGCACGCTCGGCCGCGGCCGGGGTTCGCCCCGGACCGCGGCCCTGGAGCCTCGGGAAGCGGCCGGCGCGGGCAGGGGGACCACAGGCATGACCCTGCGCTGGACCCGGCGGCCCGAGGGCTCGACCTGGGGGGATTTCGGCCCCGACGACGAGCTGGGGCGCCTGAACCTGCTCACCCCCGAGAAGGTGCTGCAGGGCGTCGCCGAGGTGCGCGCGGGCCTGACCTTCTGCCTCAGCCTGCCGCTGGACCTGCCGGGCGGCAACGTCCTGAACCCGCGCCGCCACCCGCCCCAGATCACCCCGACCCGCCGCGCCGACGGCCGGCCGAACATGAACTTCCCGGTCTGCGAGGAGGTCGACGGCGCCACCGACGTGATCTGCGACGACCGGGCGCTGATCCACCTGCAATACTCGACGCAGTGGGACTCGCTCGCCCATGTCGGGTCGCTGTTCGACGCGGACGGCACGGGCGCGACGCCGACCTACTACAACGGCTTCCGCGGCGGCCGGGACATCGTCGGTCCGAGCGCGCCGGAGGCGGCGGATCAGCCGTCCCGGGCGAAGCGCCTGGGGATCGAGCGCCTCGCCGAGACCGGCATGCAGGGCCGCGCCGTGATGATCGACCTGCGCGCCCATCTCGGCGACACCAAGACCAAGGTGGGTTACGACCAGCTCGCCCGGATCCTGGAGGCCGATGGCGTCGTGATCGAGCCCGGCGACATGGTCTGCCTGCATACGGGCTTTGCCGAGCGGCTGATCGCCATGGGCGGCGATCCGGACCCGAAGCTGGTCCACAATCTCTGCGCCGGCCTCGACGGGCGGGACCCGCGCCTCCTCGACTGGATCACCCGAACCGGGCTCTGCGCGCTGATCGCCGACAACTACGCCGTGGAGGCCTATCCGGCGGGGCCCGGTCCCGCCTGCTGCGCGACGCTGCCGCTCCACGAGCACTGCCTGTTCAAGCTCGGGGTCAATCTCGGCGAACTGTGGCACCTGACGCCGCTGGCCGCGTGGCTGCGGGCCCATGGACGGAGCCGCTTTTTGCTCACAGCCCCGCCGCTGCGCCTGCCCGGCGCGGTGGGCTCGCCGACGACGCCGATCGCCACGGTGTGAGCACCGGGGCGGCCTCAGGTGCCGACCGGATCAGCCGAGGGCGGCGGGCGCGGCGGCGGCGCGCGGCGGATCGCCGACCGGCTCCGCGGCCGGCTCCGCAGCCGGCTCCGCAGCTTCCTGGGGCGGCCCGGGACGGAGGACGGCGCGCTCGCGGAAATGCGGGATGGCCGCCTCGAACACGGCCTCGGCGGCGGCCCGGTCGCCCGCCGCCACGGCGTCGCGCAGCCGCACCACCCAGCCGTCGAGCCGGGCCCGGTCGGCGAAGACCGGCCGCGCCGCCATCACCCCGTCGATGCCCGGCAGGGCGATCCGGGGCTCCTCGCGGGCGAACAGGATCTCGTTGAGCCGCTCGCCGGGCCGGGCGCCGGTATAGGCGATCTCGATCTCCGCGCCGGGCTCGAAGCCGGCCAGCCGGATCATCCGCTCGGCGAGGTCGGCGATCCGCACCGGCTGGCCCATCTTGAGCACGTAGACCGCGGCACGCTCCGCGCCCGCCCGGGCCTCGCCGTCGGCATGCGAGGCCGCCGTCAGCACGAGGTCGCAGGCCTCGCGCACGGTCATGAAGTAGCGGACCATGTCGGGGTGGGTGACGGTGACCGGGCCGCCCCGGGCGATCTGCGCCTTGAACACCGGCACCACGGAGCCGGCGGAGCCCAGCACGTTGCCGAAGCGCACGGCGATCAGCCGGGTCGCGTGGTTCGGCCTGACCGATTGTTCGGCGTCGAGGGCCTGGGCGACCATCTCGGCGAAGCGCTTGGTGACGCCGAGCTGCGAGACCGGCTCGATCGCCTTGTCGGTGGAGATCATCACGAGCGCCCGGGCGCCGGCCGCCACCGCGGCCTCGGCCACGTTGATCGAGCCGAACACGTTGGTCTTGATGCCCTCCTGCCAGTCCCGCTCCAGGTAGGGCACCTGCTTGAGCGCGGCGGCGTGGAGCACGTAGTCCGGCCGGAACGCCGCGATCACCGCGTGCGTCCGCTCCCGGTCGCGGATATCGGCCAGCACGCCGGTCACGTCCGCCTCCGCGGCCAGGATCGCGGGGTGGCTGAGGATGCCGTGGAGGGCCGGCTCGGAGGATTCGAGCACCAGAACGGCGGCGGCCCCGAAGGCCACGGCCCGCAGGCAGATCTCCGAGCCGATCGAGCCGCCGCCGCCGGTGACCACGACCCGGCGTCCGGCGAGGAACGCCTCCAGGCGCGGGCGGTCGATGGCGACGGTCGGCCGCAGCAGCAGATCCTCGATCTCGAGCGGCGCCAGTTCCGGGCCCTGCACGCCCTCGCCGAGACCGACGACGCGGGCGAGGGGCAGGCCGAGGCGCCGGGCGCGGGCGATCAGGTCGTCGGGGGCCGCCTCGGGCACGAGGGCGCTCGGAGCCGCCACCAGCCGCCGCACCGGCGCGCCGCGGTTCGCGAGGTCGGCGACCACGCGCTCGAGATCGGGGAACCCGCCCAGAACCGGAACGCCGCGCATGAACTGGCCGCGCTCGTCCGCCCGGGGCGACAGGATGCCCCGCGGGGCGAGCTTCTTCACGGAGCCCGTCTCGATCGCCCGGAGCAGCACGTCCATGTCGGCGCCACGGCCGAGGAGCAGGGTCGGGACGGTGGCGGCCCGCGCGCTCGTCTGCCGGGAGCGGGTATCCTTGAGGTAGCGGAACGCGAGCCGGGTACCGCCCAGGAAGAAGATCTGCAGGACCCAGTACAGCAGGATCGCGATCTTGCCGAAGAAGTAGAAGCCGTACAGGTCGGACGAGACCAAGACCCAGTCGGTCACCAGGAGCGCCAGCGCCAGGACGCTGGCCGCCCGGACGATGCCGGCGAGATCCTGCAGCGAGGCGAAGCGCCACTTGGTCCGGTAGAGCCGGAACCGGCCGTAGACGAGGCCTGCGAAGACCAGGAACGGCGGCAGCAGCAGGGGCAGGGCGTGCAGGCGCTCGGCGAGCATGCCGCCCTGGAAGCGGAACAGGAAGGTGAGCACCACGGCGGCAGCGGTCGCCGCGAGGTCGTGGGTCACCATCACCGCGGTCTTGTAGAGGCGCTGCTGCATCGGGTGCCGGATGGGATGCCGCGGGGTATCCGCCGCGGCACCGGCCCTGTCAACGCGCCGCCCCGGCCCCGCGCCACACGGACGCGCGACCGCTGGGCGTATTACCTGCCGAGACTGCCGCCGAACCCGGATTTGAAATTCTTCTGATAAGTGCGCCCTTTCACCGGGTCGGCCTTGTCGACCATCAGAATTTTGACGCGCTCATTGAAGTCTTCCGTGGTCACGGTCTGTGCCCGACCGGTGATCAGAATTCTAGCCATCTTCGCCTCCGCAACATCGCCCAGGGCACAGGATCGCGCGGAGGGTCTGTTTTACTTGGTGTGTGGCCAGCCGATTACAATCGGAGCAGCCTCAGAATTGCCAGGCTTAGGTCAGCGCCCGGGCCGCGGCGCCGGCCGCATCGTCCACACGGTCGATGTCCGGGGCCTCGATGTGCCGGTACCGCGCCTGAATCAGCCCGAAGGCACCGAAAGCCGCGTGGCCCGCCGCGGCGAGCCCGAGCAGCACCCAGCCGTAGGGCTGGGCCCGCAGCAGCGCGAAAGCCTCGGACAGGCCCTTGGCATCCGAGGAGCGCTGGTGCCACGCCGCCGCCACGAGGAACCCGCCGATGATCAGGAAGGCGAGGCCCCGCGCCGCGTAGCCGAACCGGCCGATCGGGCCGGCCCAGCGGTCACGGGCTTGCGGGTCGATGGCGAGTCGGTCGGTGACGTCGCCGCGCCAAGCCTTGCCGAGGAAGCCGAAGCCGCCTCCGACGACCGCGAGGCCGACGAGGGCCACGAGCCAGCGGCCGAAGGGCTTGCTCAGGAGCCACGCGGTCCCGTCATGCACGCCGTCGCCGCCGCTCATGCCCAGGCCGAGGCTGAGCGAGGCCGCGCTGGCGGCGAGACCGAGATAGAGCACGGCGCTGATCAGGTGGGCGCCGCGCACGGCGAGGCCCTTGGCCGAGGTGCCCCGCCGGTCGGCATCCGTGATGCCCTCGACGAGGCGCCAGAGGGCGAATCCGGCGAGACCCAGGGCGATCAGGCCGACGATGGCCGCGCCGAACGGCCCGGCCATCACGGCGCGGAGCGCGTCCTTGCTGTCCCCGGCCCGCCCGCCATGCCCCAGGGCCGCCAGCAAGGCGAGGCCGCCGACCACGATGTAGACGACACCGCGGGCGCCGTAGCCGAAGCGGGCGATGCGCTCGATCGTGTTGCGGCCCCCGGGAAGCGTCCTCATCGGCAGACCTGGGAAGCCGGGATACGGATGTTCGTCACGGGCTGCCTCGATGAGCGACGTCCTGAGCGACGTCCGGTGACGCTGCACCTCGTCAACGCCCGGCGGCCCGCGCGCGATCCGTTGCCGGCGCAGAGTTCCGGCCGCCTACATCGGCGTCCGCTCGGCCCGGCCCGTGAGCGCCACGTAGAAGCCCAGCCCGTCCTGGGCCGGGAGGGTCTGCAGGCGCTCGATCAGGCCGCGGCGCTTCGCGTCGAGGAGCAGGCGGCCGGCCGGCTGGAACAGGGTCTCGCCCCCGCCCTCCGGCGGCGGATCGAGCCGGATCGCCACGGTCTTGCCCTTGGCGAAGCGGCTGCGCTCCAGCATGTCCTTGAGGGAGGCCTCGGCGGTCGCCCGGTTGGCGCCGCGCAGGTCGAGCACCGACTCGGCGTCGGTCACGCCGAGGGAGCCGCGCAGCTTGGCCGCGTAGAAGTCTTCGAAATGGGGCAAGTCTCGGTGCCTTGATGCGTCGCCGTTCGATCAGGTGGGGTGCGGGCGCTCAGAAGGCGAGGCCGCGGTAGATGTCGCGCACCGGCACCGCGCCGTCGAGTTCCGGCAGCGGCACGGTGCCGTCGAGCCCGAGGGCCGCGACGCTCCGGTCGTCCCCCGCGCGCCGCCAGACCTCGACCCGTGCCGCGTCGGAATAGACGATCGGCAGCACCGCGAGGCGCGGCACGGTCCGGCAGGTATCGATCTTGCGGCCGCGGTCGAGCCTCATGGTCGCGGGAAGGAGCACCTCGGCGACGAGAAGCGGATCCGTGGCATCGCCCTCCGGCAGGGGCGGCCCGGCCCGCACCACCACATCGGGGACCGTCGCGAAATTGTCCCTCGCGGCGCGGGGGATCCCGAGATCCGGCATGGTGCGGCAGCCCCTGCCGTCCGCGAGATCGCCGATTCGTCGGATCAGGTTGGCGACGATCGCCCGATGCCGCTCCCGCGGCGGCGCCATCAGCACGGGTCCGCCGTCGAGCAGCTCCCGACGCTCGTGCGCGGGCCGGCTCTCCACCCAGAGCCTGAACTCGGACACATCCATCCGCGCGTCGCGCTTCGCGGTCAGAGCCATCGCCGATCCCCGATCCCGACCCGATCGTAGCACCGGGGCGGCCGGCCGCAACAGCGCCGGCTCAGAAGGTCATCCGGGCGCGTCATCGTCGATCGCGGCGCTGCGGATCGCGAGCCCCGGATAGGCGCCGCAGCCCCGTTCTCGGGCCATCGCGTCGAGACTTCGGGCAACCGTTGAGAACGATCCGTCGATGCCGCGCGCGGCCACGCCTTCAGCACCGTCGAGGACGTCCCCGCGCCCCTCGTCCCAGCACGGCTTCAGCCAGCGCATGTCCTCGGCGACGCCCATGCGCGCGTCGCGCTTCACGGCCAATGCCATGGCGGCCTCCGAGCGCGACGCGGAGGCTCGCACGATGCGGCCCTCCAGGGGGCGGACTCAGTCGGCTCCAAGCCGGGCCGTCGCGAAGGTCGCGCCGGCGTCCAGGAAGCGCTGCGGATCCACCGGCGCGCCGTCGATGCGGGTCTCGTAATGCAGATGCGCCCCCGTGGAGCGCCCCGTCGAGCCGACCGAGCCGATGACGTCGCCTGCGGCCACGCGCTGCCCCGGGCGCACCCCGATGCGGGCGAGATGGCCGAACCGGGTGGTCAGGCCGTGGCCGTGGTCGATCTCGACCATGTTGCCGTACCCGCCCGCAGCCTCGGCGGTGACGACCCGGCCCGGCGCGGTGGCGCGGGCGGGCTCGCCGTACTCCGCCTTCAGGTCCAGCCCGGTATGCAGGGCGAGGCCGCGGGTGAAGGGGTCGAGGCGCGTGCCGAACGGGCTCGACACGATCGAGGCCCCCCGGATCGGACGGGCCAGGGGCAGGGTCGCGGCGACCCGGCGCAGGCGCTCGCCGTCGTCGAGCGTCCGCCGGGCCAGCGCGAGGCCCTCCGCGAAGCCGCTGCCGTCCAGGGCGCGGCCATTCAGGGGGACCAGCGGGCCGCCGAGTCCGGCGGCCGGCACGGTCGCATCGAAGCGGTCGGGATCGAGGCCGGTGCGGCCGATCAGGCCGCGCAGCCCCCGCACCGCGTCCCCGGCCCGGGCGGCCAGTCGGGCGAGGCGCTCGCCCTGGGCCGCCTGCAGGCCGTCGAGCCGGGCCTCCAGCCGGATCAGCCCGGTCTCCGCCTCGCGCGCGCTCCGGCGGGGCAGGGGCTCGATGGCGGACCGCGCCGGAGCCGGCCCCTCGGTCGGACGCAGGAGAAGCCCGTCATAGCCGCCGCTGCGCGGTCCGTCGGACCGGTCGGGCAGGGCGCCGGTGGTGGAGGGCTCGGACAGGGCCTGCCGCTCGAGGTCGCCGAGAGCCGCGGTGCGCCGCTCCAGCTCGGCCTGGCGCTCCAGGGCGGCCGCGACCCGTTCGGCCAATCCCGCCTCGCTGCCCACCCTGTCGCGCCGGTCGCGGTCGAGGCGGTCCTGCAACTCGCCGATGCGCGCCTCGTAGGCGTCGCGCAGGGCGGCCTGCCGGGCGACGAAGCCGGCGAGCACGTCGTCGTGGAACACGATCAGGTAGGAGGCGCCGAGCGCCCAGACCAGCGCCAGGGCGAGGCCGGCGGCAAGCCAGGGGGCCGGCCGGCGCGGCCTGGGAAGCATGTGGAACTTCGGAGGATGCATCGGGACGGCCCCGGGGGAGCCGCCATTCAGACCTCAGTAGGGTTAAGGATCCGTCGCGGGCCGGATAGTCCGGCCGGTCAGGGCAGGGCGCGGGCGGCCGTCAGCACGGCCTCGGCATGCCCCGGGACCTTCACCTTCGGCCAGATCTTCGCGATACGCCCCTCGCGGTCGACCAGCACGGTGGTGCGCTCCACGCCCATGTACTTGCGCCCATACATGCTCTTTTCGACCCAGACGCCGTAGGCTTCGAGCACGGCCTTGTCCTCGTCGGCGGCGAGCGGGAAGGCGAGTCCGTACTTGCCGCAGAACTTGTCGTGGCTCTTCACCGGGTCCGGCGACAGGCCGACGACCCTGGCGTCCGCCTCCGCGAAGGCCGGCAGGAGACCGTTGAAGTCCTGCGCTTCCAGCGTGCATCCGCTCGTGTCGTCCTTCGGGTAGAAGTAGAGCACGACTTTGTGACCTTTGAGCGCGGACAATCCGACGCGCCCTCCGCCCGAGGCGGGAAGGTCGAAATCGGGGGCAAGATCCCCTTCTGACAGCGGCATCGTGCCTTCCTTTCGGCCGATTGATGATGTGCAACCGATCTCGTGCGCGGCCTCAAGCGATTGCGCCGCGCACGTCCGAGCCAAGCCCGGAGTCGCCGCCGCTGTAAAGCGCGGGCGTGCTTCGATCCACCGGCCGCGGTGCCCGAGGGTGCCGCGCGCAGAGCCCCCGGAACAAGGGTCCCGATGGCGGACGAGACAACGTCGGCAGGCAGGCCTCGGGGGCGGGCGCGGCGCGTGGGTGGCTTCTGCCTCGTGAGCGCCCTCGCGCTGGTGCTGCTCCTCGGCGCCGGTGTCGGCCTCGTGGCCCTGCGCCTGTCGAACGGGCCGCTGCAGATCGACGGCCTGTCGCGCCGCGTCGCCGCCGCCGTGGCCGAGCGGATCGGGCCCGGCTGGAGCATCGGGCTGCGCGGCAGCAGCCTGGAGCTCGACCGCGAGAACGCCCTGAGCCTACGCTTCTCCGGCCTCGACATCCGCAACCCGCAGGGCGACCTCGTGGTGCGTGCGCCCCTGGCGCTCGTCAGCCTCGACCTCTGGGGACTCCTGCGGCTCAACGTGCAGCCGCGCTCGATCGAGTTCCGCGAGACGCAGACCACCGCGCTGCTGCACCGGGACGGCTCCATCGCCTTCGCGGCCTCGGAGGCCAACCACCCGGTCGATATCGCGCCGCACACGCCGCCGAGCGTGGACGGGGTGCGCGGCACCGTCTCGCCGCTCTCGGCCGCGATCGCGTCGATCTTCGGTGTCGTCCTCGATTCGGGCGGCGTGGTCGGCGCCCTCGACCGCGCCCGCGTCACCGACGCGCGCCTGCGGCTGATCGACGAGGACGGCCACGAGCGCGCGGTCTTCGCGCGGGTCAACGGCCTGTTCGGGCGCGATCCGGTCAACGGGACCCGGAACTTCGAATTGCGGCTCGACGGGCCGCACGGCGAGTGGCGCTTCGGCGGCACGCTGCGCGACGACGCGGACGGGCAGGAGCGCTCGGGCGTCATCACCCTCGACGACCTGCCGGTCACGGATCTCCTGCTGCTCTCTGGCCAGTCCGGCATGCCGCTGACAACGGACCTGAAGGTCTCGGCTCGCGCCGACGTGAGCCTGACGGCCGGCCGCATCCGGACCATGAACGCCAAGCTCCATACCGGCGACGGCACGTTCCTGATCGAGGAGAAGGACTTCAACCCCGTCACCGTCGAGAGCCTCGACGCGTCCCTGGACTGGGACGAGGCCAACCGCGTGATGTCGCTCACCGGCCTGGATTATCGCGGGGCCGGCAACGCCGTGCACCTCACGGGGACGTGGAAGGGCAACCCCGCCGACGCGAGCACGGCCTGGACCGCGACCCTCGCGAGCCGCGACGCGACCTTACGCGGGGCGACCCCGCAGGACGCGCCGGTGAAGATCGACGCCCTGGACGCGCAGCTCTCCGGCCGCGACGGCGGGATCGCCATCGACGCGCTCACCCTGTCGGGCCCCGGCGTGAAGGGCTCGATCACCGGCACGATCGGCACCACCGCCGACGACGGCGGCCTGACGCTCCACCTCGCCGGCCACGACGGCGAGGTCCGCACCGGGCTGCGGCTCTGGCCGGAGCACATCGCGCCGCCGGCCCGCACCTACCTGGTGGACCAGCTCCGCCGGGGCCGGGTCGATTCCGTCGACATCAAGGTGAGGATGTCGGGCCTGGTCCTGGCCGCCGCGACCCGGGGCGACCCGGCCCCGGACGACGCGGTCCATATCGACTTCCACGTCTCGGACGCGGCCATCGACGTCACCGCCGACGCTCCGCCGGTCACCAAGGGCAACGTCACCGGTGTCATCACCGGGCGCTCGACCACGGTGCGCAACGTGACCGCCGAGGTCCACGGGCCGGACGGGCGCGGGCTCGCCATCACGGACGGCAGCTTCGTCATCCCGCAGATCACGCCGGACCGGGTCGTGGCGCAGATCGGGATGCGGCTCTCCGGCGGCGCCGACGGCATGGCCTCCGTGCTCCAGGCCAAGCTGTTCAAGAGCGTGATGAGCGTCGACCTCGACCCCGCCACGATCAAGGGCAGCGCCGACCTGCGCGTCGACTTCCCCCTCGATCTCAAGCACATCCCCGACCTGCCGGACCTGCCGGTGACGCTGATCGGCACGCTCGCCGACCTCTCGGTCGACAAGGTGATGGGCCGGGACAGGCTCGAGTCGGGCAAGTTCAACCTCGCCTACGACCGGGGTGCCTTCACGCTGAAGGGCGACGGCCGGGTCGCGGGCGCCCCCATGTCGGTCGACCTGCGCCAGCCGAAGGTCGGGCAGCCCGGCGAGGCGGTGGTCAACGTCTCGCTCGACGAGGCGGTCCGCGGCCGCAAGGGCCTGCCGACCGCGCCGCAGCTCACCGGCACGATCCCGGTCCGCGCGGTGGTGCCGATCGGCCGGCCGGGATCCGGCAAGCCACCGATCCGGGTCGAGGCGGATCTGGCCAAGGCCGGGATCGACGGGCTGATCCCGGGGCTCACGAAGCCCGCGGGCAAGCCGGGGCGGCTCAGCTTCACCCTCGTCGACAGCGGCCAGAGCTTCGACCTGCGCGACTTCGCCCTCGACGCGGCCCCCGCGAGCGCGCGCGGCACCGTCTCGATCACGCCCGAGGGCGGCCTGGAGCGGGCGGATCTCACCAACGTCAAGCTCTCCCCCGGCGACGACCTGCGCGTGAGCCTCGACCGGACCGGCGGCGGCTACAAGGTCGTGGTCCGGGGCGCGGTGGTCGATGCAAGGCCGTTCCTGAAATCCCTGGGCGCCCCCGATCCCAAGGGCGGCCGGGATGCGAAGGACGCGAACCCGAAGGATGTCGATGCCGACATCCAGGTGCCCATCGTCACCGGCTTCAACGAGGAGGCCCTGACCGGCGCCAACCTGAAGCTCGCCCTGCACGGGAAGACGCTGCGCGCCGCCACCATCACCGGGCGGTTCCGCGCCGCGCCCTTCGCCGCCACGGTCACCCGCGGCGAGCGCGGCGTGCCGACGCTCGCGGTGGACTCGGCCGATGCCGGCGCGACGCTGCGGTTCGTCGACGTGTACCGGCGCATGTATGGCGGCCGGCTCAATGCCGGGATCGGCCTCAACGACGGTCCGCAATCCGGCGTCGTGCAGATCCGCGACTTCATCCTGCGCAACGAGCCGGCGCTGTCGAGCATCATGGCGCAGGGCCCGGAGCCGACCGACACGGAGACGGCCCGCGGCCGCCGGGTCGCCCCGGGCCGGGGGGCGGGCGACGTCAGCTTCGATCGCATGCGCGCAAACTTCGTGCGCACCGGCACCCGCGTCGATTTCAGCGACGCGGCGATCTCGAACGCCGCCATGGGCTTCACCCTGTCGGGCTGGCTCGATACCGGCCGCGAGCGCACCGACATGACCGGCACCTTCGTGCCGCTCTACGGCCTGAACAACGTGGCCTCGCAGCTGCCCCTGCTCGGGCCGCTGCTCGGGGGCGGGCACAACGAGGGCCTGTTCGCGGTCAATTTCCGCGTCTCCGGCAAGCTCGCCTCGCCGGACGTGAGCGTGAACCCGCTCTCGGCGATCGCCCCGGGCTTCCTGCGCAAGCTGTTCAGCGCCGGCGGCGGCCCCTTCGCGGACGGGATGCAGGGGGTCCCGCAGCAATAGGGCGGGCAGCCCGGAAGAGCCGCCCGCCCCGGTCTCACGCGCGGATGAAATCCGCGATCACGGCCGGTGCCGCCGCGTCGAAGCCGACCACGTCGAGCATGCCGGGATCCGCCGGGTCGGCGATGCTGAAGCCGTTGGCGACCAGCCCCACGACCACCAGCTTCGCCGGGATCCCGGTCTTCTCCCGGTACGCCCGCAGGGCCTGGACCGGGTGGACCGGCCCCGCCCAGGTCTCCGAGTCCGTGTAGACCACGAACGCGTCGGCCTTCACGCCCCGCTCCAGCGCCCAGCGCATCGGCAGGGCGCAGTCGGTGGCGCCGAACGGCAGGTCGGCGGTCGCCCGCACCGCCTGATCGAGCCGCATCGACGGGCCGATCGCCAGGGGCGTCAGACCGTCGGTGAAGCCGAGCACCTGCCAGTGCTCCTCGGTCGCCGCGGTGACGAGCGCCATCGCGGCGGCCGCCTCCCGGGCCGTGAGCGTCGAGCCCACGACCGTGCTGGCGCCCATCGAACCCGAGACGTCCAGCGCCAGCACGAGGCGCCGGCCCGTGGGCTCCACCGCGCTGAACGCCGTGTAGAACGCGGCGTTCAGCGCCTCGACGATCGCGGCCACCGGCTCCCAGGCGAGCGTGCCCCGCTGACCGCGCCCGGAGGCGTAGGTCTTGAGGGCCAGCAGCAGCGCCATCGGGGGGAGGCGCGCCCGGAGGATGCGCTCCCGGTCCGACAGGACCGACCGGACATGCTCGGTGCCCTCCGAGAAGGGCGCGAGCACCCCCGCGGCCGTCAGGCGGCCGAGCTGGCGCACGAGGGCTCCGACCGGCATCCGCTCGATCAGGGCCTCGTTCACCGCGCGGCTGCCCATCAGCCCGGTCGGCAGCGCCTCCCAGGGCAGGCCGTGCGAGCGCACCAGGGCGGCGGCCACCGCCCCGTCGATGCCCTCCGCCTGCACCTGCGCGAAGGCGTGGACGATCCCGGGGGCGGCCTCGGTCACGGTGCCGCGGCAGATCCAGTCGAACAGCGCCTTCCGGGCGGGCTCCTCCGTCTCCGGATGGGCCAGCCGCAGCAGGTCGCGGTGCGACCAGCCCTGACGGGCCCGGTACTTCACCGCCTGGAAGGCCAGGGCCTCCACGGGCTTGGCGCAGTACCAGCCGCCGACGGCCCGGCGCAGGCCCCGGCCCCAGCCGCGCATCGCCTCGACGGACGCGGCGAACTGGAACAGGTGGGTGCCGGTGCGGCAGACCCGGGGCAGGGCCGCGAGCGCCGCGCGCCGGGTCGCCAGATCCGCCGAAGCGGCCGCCAGCGCCAGGGCGAAGATCGCCGGATCCTGCTTCGGAGCCCGGCCGCCCTCGCTCACCGCCACGATGGCGGCGACCGCGCGGGCGCCGTCCTGCGCGATGCACCGCTGCACGGAAGCCGCGTTCTCGGCGGTCAGGGCGCGCGGGCTCGCGTAGTACGAGCCGCCCTCGGAGCCGAGCACCAGGAAGCGGTCGAACCGCGCCCAGTCGCCGACCGCGAAGGCGTGGCCCCCGGCGGCGTTCGGCACCGTGTCGGGGATCGGCTCCGCCTGCGGGGTGGCTCGGAGCCGGAACATCTGTGCAAGCTTCGTCATGGCGGGCTCCTCTCTGTCTCTCCTCTCTCCATCGCGGCCGATCGCCGGCCGGTGGCGCGTTTCGGCGCGCGCGGACGGGCGGGGGACGCGGCCGCAGCGCGTCGTCCTCCGCCGCTGCCGGGCGGCCGGTCTCTCGTGTCGTCGGGGGCGGGTTTCCGTCCGGCTGTGGGCGTGGCGGCGACGAAGGGCTTGTCCGATGCTCTGCTTGAGCGACGGGCCTGACGGCCCGGCGGGACTTGCACCCGCACCCCTCGGATCCCGAGAACCTTCGTCTTCCGGCCCGCGTCCGGGCGATGCGGTCGTGGCGTGAGGAACGGTGTCTGGGCGCTCTATCCGGGCTGAGCTACGGGCCTCGCGGCCCGGCGGGATTCGAACCCGCGACCTCCTCCTAGGTCAGGATAACCGTTCCTCTCCGGCCCGCATCGTCGGTCGGGATCCGCGCACGGTCGGCTCCACGGTCGTCTCGCGGGGCCCTGCGGTCGTGGTGTCGGGGACGGGCATGAGCTCCGGCGACCTCGCGGCCCCCGGCGGGGATCGAACCCGCAACCTCCGCGGGACAAGCCCGCGGCGCTCTACCGATGATAACCGTCCCCTGCCGGCCCGCAGGGTCCTCGAGACGCGCGTGGGAACCGCGTCAGCGGCGCCGGGCTCCGCCCGGACGCGCTCAGCCTCTCGGGCCGAGAGCCCCGCGATACGACCGTAACGGTCGCATCAGCCCGGGACGGGCGAACGCCGCGACGCCGATTCCGTCGTGCTGTTTCATGCCAGGCTCCGTCCGAACGGGGCTGCGGGTGACGCGGGCGTGTCGATGAGGCTCGGGGGGATCCGTGACAGGGATAACCGAGCGTCTCCGGCCCGCGCCGGTGAATATCAGAGGTCTGCCGGTCATGTCCGATCGAGGCGTACTGGGCGTTTCACCCCCGCGGCTCGCCGGCCGCGGACGTCCCAAGGGTGCGATAACCTCGGATCACCGGCCCGGCAGGCCGATGGCGGGGTGGATACGGCCGCGCTCGACCTGCGTCAACCGGAAACTTGAAAATTCTTTCAGTTCGGGCGATGCCGGAGCCATGATCACTGCCGCCCAGATCCGCGCCGGCCGCGGACTTCTCAAATGGACGCAAGGGGTTCTCGCGAGCCGCGCCGCGGTCTCCGTCGTCACCCTGAACATGATCGAGAGCGAACAGGTCCAGCCCCGCAACCGGACCCTCGCGGCGATCCGCACGGTCCTCGAAGGGGCGGGCATCCGCTTCGTCGGCGACGATCAGGAGGGATACGGGGCCATCCTGCGCCCCGCCCCCGCCCCCGCGACCGGATCCGGGGACGGGCCGGCACAGAAAAGCCCGGCGCGGCGGACCGCACCGGGCTGAACCCGAAACCGACCTGCGCGGCGGGCTACTTCTCCACGAAGGCCTTCTCGATCACGTAGTGACCGGCCTCGCCGTGGTTGCCCTCCTCGTAGCCGCGGCCCGAGAGCAGCTCGCGCGTGTCGCGGATCATGTCGGGGCTGCCGCACAGCATGAACCGGTCGTTCTCGATCGACATGTCCGGCAGGCCGATATCCTCGAACAGCTTGCCCGAGACCATGAGGTCGGTGATCCGGCCGCGATTGCGGAACGGCTCGCGGGTCACGGTCGGGTAGTAGATCAGCTGGTTCGAGATCATCTCCCCCAGGAATTCATGCTTGGGCAGCGTCTCGGTGATGGTCTCGCCGTAGGCGAGTTCCTGCACCTGCCGGCAGCCATGGACCAGCACGACCTTCTCGAAGCGCTCGTAAGCCTCCGGATCCTTGATGATCGACAGGAACGGCGCGAGCCCCGTGCCGGTGCCGAGCAAGTAGAGGTTCTTGCCCGGCAGGAGGTTGTCGAGCACGAGGGTGCCGGTGGGCTTCTTGCCGACGATGATCGGGTCGCCGACCTTGAGGTGCTGGAGCTTCGAGGTCAGCGGGCCGTCCTGGACCTTGATCGAGAAGAACTCCAGTTCCTCCTCGTAATTGGCCGAGACCACGGAATAGGCGCGCAGCAGCGGCCGGCCCTCGACCTCCAGGCCGATCATGGTGAACTCGCCGTTGCGGAACCGGAACGCCGGGTCGCGGGTCGTGCGGAACGAGAACAGATTGTCGGTCCAGTGGTGGACCGACAGGACGCGCTCCTCGTAGAACTTGCTCATCGACGGATCAGCCCTCGAATCCTCTGATGCTCGGCTCACGGTCCCGACGATTCGGGGGCCGTGGTTCGGCGGATCCCCGCCGCCCCGCTCGGGCGGGGGTGGATCCTCGACGAGAGAGCCCGCCCGGATCCGGATGACACACGCGCGCTGCTTCTTTCGCAGTTGCAGCACGCCCGTCAAGGCGCGCCGGGATCACACTCGCGAAAGAAGTGAACGGCCTGGAATCGTTCGAATATTTAGCGTCTTCGCGGAAGGTCTGCAGCACCGCTCCGGACATGGGAGGGTTGCCGCCCGCCGGGCCTCGCGCGGCGCGATCAGCCGGCGGTTCCGAGGTGGAGCGGCTTCAATCCCGCCTCGATCTCGGCCCGGCGCGGCTCAAGGAACGGCGGCAGGGCGAGGCGGTCGCCCAGGGTCTCCAGCGGCTCGTCCGCGGTGAAGCCGGGCCCATCCGTGGCGATCTCGAACAGGATGCCGTTGGGCTCGCGGAAGTAGAGGCTGCGGAAGTAGTAGCGGTCCACCGGCCCGCTGGTCGGAACCCGGGCGGCCTTGAGCCGGTCGGCCCAGCCGCCGTAATCCGCATCCGGGATGCGGAAGGCGACGTGGTGAACCGCGCCCGCGCCCTGGCGGGCCGGCGCGGACCGATCGGCCAGGAGCTGGACCTCCGCGGCCGGGCCGCCGGGCCCCATGGCGTAGACCGCCACCGGCCCGTCGCCCGTCTCGAAGACGCGGTCCCGACGCATGCCGAGCACCTCGGTCAGCACCGCGGCGGTGCGGGCCGGGTCCGGCACCGAGAGCCGGATCGGGCCGAGGCCGCGGATCTGGTAGGCCGCCGGCACCGGCGAGCCGTCCCAGGGATGCTCCGGCCCGGTCCCGCCGTCATCGACCAGGGCGAGGCGCTGACCCTCCGGATCCTCGAAGTCGAGGGTGAGGCGCCCGTCGCGCAGGGCGGGCTCGGCCTCGACGATCCCGGCCTCGCGCAGCCGGGCGTGCCACCAGGCCACCGCGCCCTCGCCGGGCACACGCAGATGCGTGCGGGTGATGCTGTTGGAGCCCCGCCGCTCCGGGGGCGCCGGCCAGTCGAAGAAGGTGATGTCCGTGCCGGGGCTCGCCAGCCCGTCCGCGTAGAACAGGTGGTAGGCCGAGACGTCATCCTGATTCACCGTCTTCTTGACGAGGCGCAGGCCCAGCGTCCCGGTGTAGAAGGCGACGTTCTCGGCCGCGCGGGCGGTCACCGCCGTGAGGTGATGGAGGCCGGTGAGGTGCATGTCGATCCGGGGGTTGACGCCGATGCGTCTCAGGTAGGGATCCCCGCCGGCACTGCGAGCACCGAGGCTTCCGGGCCGATCGACATCGCGTCGGAAGGCGCCTCGTCCGGGCGCAATCCGGTCCGGAGATGCCGACGCCGTGCGCGGGGACTGGGACAGGTCTTCCAGCCAGCCGTGCGGGCCCTGGACAACACCTGGAGGCTGAACGATCGACGATCGTTCAGCCTCCAGGATGAAGGGTTGGAGCGGACGGCCTCGCGGTCGACCGCCGCGATGGTCCGCTCCGAAAGCTCAGAGCCCGACCGGACGGCCGGCGGCGACCACCAGCATCTTGCCGTCCGCGAAGGTGCGGGCGGCGGCCCGGCGGATATCCGCCTGGGTCACGGCCGAGACCATGGCGTTGCGGCGGGCGATGTAGTCCATGCCGAGCTCCTCGAAGGCGATCTGCACCAGCTGGTGGGCGATCTTGGTCGAGGTGTCGAAGCCCAGGGCGTAGGAGCCGGTGAGGTAGTCCTTGGCCTTCTGCAATTCGTCGTCGTCCGGCCCGTCGGTGATGAGCCGGCCGATCTCGTCGCCGATCACCGACAGCGCCTCGCCGACGCGCTCGTTCTTGGTGGCGGTGTAGCCCCAGGTCATCGCGGCGGACCGGTGGCTGACCAGGGAGGTCCCCACCGAGTAGGCCAGCCCGCGCTTCTCGCGCACCTCCTGGAACAGGCGGGACGTGAAGGCGCCGCCCCCGAGGATGTGGTTCAGCACGTAGGCCGGGATGAAATCCGGGTCCCGCCAGGGCACGCCGGCCATGCCGAACCGGATCACCGACTGGGGCACGTCGAGGTCGACGACGATGCGGCGGCCGAGATCCTGGACCTCGGTCCGCGGCACCGCCTTCAGCGCCCCGGCCTCGGGGAGCGCCCCGAAGGCGCGGTTCAGACCCTCGGCGAGTTGCTCCGCCCCGATGGCGCCGACGGCCGCAACCTTGACCCGGCCGCGCCCGATGATGCGGGCATGCATCTCCAGCAGGTCCTCGCGGGTGATCGCCGCGACGCTCTCCACGGTGCCGGAGGAGGGTCGGGCGTAGGGGTGGCCGGCGAAGGCCTCCTTGAAGAAGCGCCGCGAGGCCAGGACGCCCGGATCGTTCTGCTGGTAGCGCAGGCCGGCGATGATCTGGGCCCGAACCCGCTCGATCGCGTCCGGATCGAAGCGGGGCTTGGCCAGCGCCAGGGCGAGGAGAGCGATGCCCTCGTCGGCGTGCTTGACCAGCATCTTCAGCGAGCCGCCGACCGCGTCGGCGCCGGCATGGAAGGACAGTTCGATGGCCCGGGCGGCCAGCCGCTCCTGGAACAGATCGGAGGTGAGGTCGCCCGCCCCTTCATCGAGGAGCCGCGCCAGCATCTGGGCGCAGCCGGCCTTGCCCGCCGGGTCCTGCGCGGCGCCGCCCTCGAAGGTGAAGGCGAGGGCGATCATCGGCACCACCGGCGATTCGACGTGCCACGCCTCGATGCCGGGGGCGGTCGTCACCGGCAGCGCCGTCGTGGGCGACGTGGCGGCGGGGGCGGCGGTCTCGACCAGAGTCTCGGCCAAGCTCATGGGAACCTCTTGTCTCTTTCTCGGGCGACGGCGGAGCGGGCCAAGGCTCCCGTTCGGCACACGCCCCGTGCCGGCCCTCCGAGGGCCGGGCGGGACGCGCCCGGGGCTACTCGGCGGCCATCGCGACCGGGGCGTCCGGATCCTGCGCCTTGGTCAGGTAACCGGTCACCGAGCGGGCCGGCGTCAGCCAGCGCTCGGCGGCGGTCTTGAGGCGGTCCTGCGTCACCCCCTCGATATCGGTCGGCCAGCGGCGGACCTCCTCGATGGTCTCGCCGATCGCGAGCGCAGACCCGTAGATGCGCGCCAGCGACGACTGGCTGTCGGAGGAGTACACGGTCTCGGCCACGAGGCGGGTCTTGGCCCGCTCGATCGCCTCGGCGTCCAGGGCCTCGGCGGGCGCGCGGCGCAGCACCTTGTCGACGGCCTCCTCCAGCTTCTCCAGCGGCACGCCCTCGGCGGGCACCGCGTAAACGGAGAAGCGGGTGTCGTCGATCGCCGAGCCCATGTACCAGGCGCCGGCATTCACCGCGAGGCCGCTCTCCATGACCAGCTTGCGGTAGAGGTAGGAGGTCGAGCCGCCGCCCAGCACCTCGGCGAGGAGTTCCAGGTCGTGGCAGCCGCCGTCGCGGGCGGTGATGCAGGAGGGCGTGAGGTAGAGCCGCTGCAGGGTCGGCTGCTCCACCTTCGGGTCGGCCACGGCGACGCGGCGCAGCGCCTTCGGCTCCGGCTCCCGCGCCCGCAGGCGCTCCGGCCGGGCGCCCTGGGGCGTCACGCGGCCGTAGGTGTCCTCGGCGAGGCGACGCACCTCGTCCGGGGTGACGTCGCCCGCGACCACCAGGATGGCGTTCTCGGGGGTGTAGAAGCGCTTGTAGTAGGCGAGCGCATGCTCGCGGTTCAGTCCCTCGATCTCGTGCATCCAGCCGATGATCGGGATGCCGTAGGGATGGTGCACGAACAGGCCGGCGGCCATCGCCTCGGAGAGCTGCGCGGAGGGGTCGGTCTCGACCCGCATGCGGCGCTCCTCCAGCACCACGTCGCGCTCGGGCGCCACGACGGCATCGTCGAGGACGAGGCCGCTCATCCGGTCCGCCTCGAACGCCATCATGGTGCCGAGATGATCCCGGGCGACCCGCTGGAAATAGGCCGTGTAGTCGTAGCTGGTGAAGGCGTTCTCCTGGCCGCCCAGGCCCGACACCGCCTTGGAGAAGGCCCCGACGGGGTGCTTCTCGGTGCCCTTGAACATCAGGTGCTCGAGGAAGTGGGCGATGCCCGACTGGCCGAGGGGATCATCGGCTGAGCCGTTGCGGTACCAGATCATGTGGGTGGCGACGGGGGCCCGGTGGTCGGGGACGACCACCACGTCGAGGCCGTTGTCGAGGGTGAAGGCCGTCACTTCCGGTCCGCCCGCCTCGGAACGCCCGAACGGCGCGGCCTCGCCCCGGCCGGCGCTGCCGCCGAAGGACGAACCCGGACGCAGCGGGAAGAGGTGGGGCGTCGCCTTCCTGAACAGGTGCATTCCGCTTTCCTTCTGCCGGCCCCGGATCGAAGCGTTCCACGACAGGACGCGTTCGTGGTTCGGGGCCGTCCTGGTCTCCGGTGGGCAAGAGCCGTACCGGGACGATCATCTCATGTTGCCATGCCGCGTCGTCGTTGCAACGGCGACACGGCGCCCCCGTCACTGCTGCGCGCGCTTCCGGAGATACGCGCCGGGATCCGCCTCTTCGCGTTCGCGGCTGGCGTTGTTGATCGGGTCGCTCGACGGCGGGCGGGCCAGCTTCTTGGGCGACTGGCGGTATCCGGTCGGCGGATCCGTGAGCGTGTCGCGGCTCGGCTCGATGTCGGACGGCTCGGCATTGGCGCTCTTGCCCTTCAGGAGCTCGAAGGGGCTGAGCAGGCTGTCGTCGCGGTTGTTGTCGCCGGGCTTCCGCTCGGCCGTGGTCGTGAGGCCCGCCCCGGCGCGGCGGCCGCCGCGCATCTCATCCACGGAGAGCGTCGCGTTGTTGTCGTCGTAGCGGCCCTGGGCCTGGGCGCCCCTGGGATTACGCCGCTCCACGGCGGCGCGCTCGCGCTCGACGATCTCGGGATCCTTCGGCCACGCGGTGCTGGTGGAGCGCGCCCGGGGCTGGGGCAGGGCCTTGCCGTCGATCTTGGGCGGCATCACCAGCGGCGGGCGCTCGTGATAGTCGATCGGATCCTGGCGCTTCTCCAAGAGGCCGATCCCCGACAGCGCGTCGCGCATGAATTCGCCGCGCTCCTGCGCCTGCGCGGTGCCGGCGCAGAGCGGGGCCAGGACGACCGCGGCGGAGAGGAGGGGACGAAGCCTGCTATGCCCGGTCATGCTGCCTCACGGGTTCCGGACGGAGCGTCCGGCTCTGGGATGACCGCGGCGCGGCCTGATCCGACGGGTTCCGGCCTGAGACCGGTTTCCGGCGATCGTATGGCGCCTTGGCCACGTTGCGCCAGGGCAGGCATGCAGGTGGACCTGTGTGTTGCGCGGATCACAGGCGCGGCGCGGGGTCGCCCTGCGACGGAAGCGGCCGCTCCTTGCGGCTGTCCGGGGACAGGCTGTCGAGGATCAGGCCGATCACGCCGGCCACGATCGCCGCATCGGCGACGTTGAACACGTACCAGGACCAGCCGCCGGCATGCAGGTGGACGAAGTCGAACACCGCCCCGTAGGCGGCCCGGTCGATGGCGTTGCCGAGCGCCCCGCCGACGATGAGCCCCAGGGCGACGCCGAGGAGCCGCGAGCCGGCCCGGCGCATCCAGATCCCGAGGCCGATCGCGGCGGCGAGCGACAGGACCACGAGGAGCCAGCGCCCGATCCCGCCCTCCTGCTGGAACAGGCCGTAGGAGACGCCCCGGTTCCAGACCACGACGAAGTCGACGAACGGCGCCAGCCGCCAGGGCTGGGTCAGCACGAGGTCGGTGCCGAAATAGAGGCCGAGCTTGGAGGCCTGGTCGAGGACCAGGGTGAGGAGGAGGGCCAGAAGGCCGGCGCGGAAGGGGGTCACGGGCGCCGACCCCGCGACCCGTGCCGTGCGGGCGCATCGCCCTCTCCCCTCTGCGGGGGAGGGTACCCTGCGCAGCAGCGGGAGAGAGGGGAGCGACGGCGCAGAGAAAGGCTGTGGGCTTCAAGACGGTCGCGCCGCGACCGGAAGCCGGGCTCCCCTCTGCCGACCCTCGCGGACGCGAGGGCCACTCTCCCCCGCAGGGAGGAGAGGGAGAGCACCGTCGCGCGCCTCTTCACGCCGCGCTCGCCTCCGGATGCGCCGCGTCCCACTCGCGCAGGGCCCGGGCGTCGCGGGGGGTCACGTCCGGATAGTCCGGATCGCTGCCAACGCTGGGGCTCACCCGCCAGGAGCGGGCGCATTTGCGCCCCTCGGCCGGGCTCGGCACCACGGCGACGCCGCGGATCTCGTCGAGGCGGAAGGCGTCGGCCGGCCCCTCGCCCGCCACCACGGTGATGTCCGAGGTGATGCAGGTGTCGGCGAAGTCGCAGCCCTCGAGCGCGGCGAGCAACTCGGGATCCGCGACGTAGACAAGCGGGGCCGCCTCCAGGCTCGCGCCGATGCGCTTCGCCGCGCGCTCGATCTCCAGGGCGCCGGTCACGACCCGCCGCACCCGCCGGATCTTGTGCCAGCGCTCCGCGAGGGCGGCGTCGAGCCACGCGGCCGGGGTCTCCGGCAGCGTCTGGAGATGCACCGAGCCGTCCTCGGACGGGTAGCGGTCGAGCCACGCCTCCTCGGCCGTGAAGGCGAGCACCGGGGCGAGCCAGATCGCCACCCGCCGGAAGGCCTCGTCGATCACCTGCAGCGCCGCCCGGCGGCGGACCGAGGAGATCGGATCGCAGTACAGGGCATCCTTGCGGACATCGAAGTAGAAGGACGACAGGTCGCCGGTCATGAAGCCGTTGAGCAGCGCCACCACCCGCTTGGTGTCGAAGGCCGCGTAGGCCTCGCGGATCTCGCCGTCGAGCTCGGCGAGCCGGTGCAGGATCAACCGCTCCAGCTCCGGCATGTCCGCGTAGGCCACGTCGTCGCCCTGAACCCGGTGGGCCAGCGAGCCCAGCATCCACCGCAGGGAGTTGCGCAGCTTCCGGTAGGTCTCCGCGAAGGTCTTGATGATCTCCGGCCCGATGCGCAGGTCGTCGGTGTAGTCGGAGGCGGCGACCCACAGGCGCAGGATGTCGGCCCCCGAATCCTTGATGACGCTCTGCGGCGCGACGACGTTGCCCTTGGACTTCGACATCTTCAGGCCCTTGCCGTCGAGCACGAAGCCGTGGGTCAGGACGATGTCGTAGGGCGCCCGGCCGCGGGTCCCGGCGGATTCGAGCAGCGAGGACTGGAACCAGCCGCGGTGCTGGTCGGAGCCCTCCAGGTACATGACCCGATCCTGGCCGCCGTCGCGGACGCGCGTCACTCCGGCCAGGCCCGGGAAGGCCTCCGGATCGTCCAGCACGAAGGCGTGGGTCGAGCCCGAATCGAACCAGACGTCGAGGACGTCGGTGACCTTGTCGTAGGCGGCCGGGTCGTGGTCCGGTGCCAGGAAGCGCTGGGCGGCGTCGTCCTGGAACCACGCGTCGGCGCCCTCGGCCGCGAAGGCGTCGCGGATGCGGGCGTTGACGCGCTCGTCCTTCAGGATCTCGGCCGTCTCCCGGTGGACGAACACGGTGATCGGCACGCCCCAGGCGCGCTGGCGCGAGACCACCCAGTCCGGCCGGTTGGCGACCATGCCGGTGATGCGGTTCTTGCCCTGGGCCGGCACCCACTGGGTGTCGTCGATGCCCTGGAGCGCCACCTCGCGGAGCGTCCGGTCGCCGAGCAAATCCACCGGCCGGTCCATGGCGATGAACCATTGCGGCGTGTTGCGGAAGATCACCGGCTTCTTGGAGCGCCAGGAATGCGGGTATTGGTGGCGCAGCACCCCGCGGGCGATCAGCGCCCCGGCCTCGGTCAGCGCGGCGATGACCGCCTTGTTGGCGTCGCCCTTCTCGCCCTTGGCGGTGAGCACGCGGGTGCCGGTGAAGCCCGGGGCGGCCTCCGTGAGCACGCCGTCCGCATCCACCGTGTAGGGGATGGTCGTGTCGATGCCGCGCTCGCGCAGCGACCGGCCGCTCGCCATCCAGAGCTCGAAATCCTCGCGGCCGTGGCTCGGCGCCGTGTGGACGAAGCCCGTGCCGGACTCGTCCGTGACATGGTCGCCGTCGAGCATCGGCACCGCGAAGCCGTAGCCGCGCTGGGCCAGGGGATGGTCCAGGGTGAGGGCGGCGAGCATCGCCGGGCTCACGTCGCCGACGCGCGCGAACGCCTCGACGCGGGCGGCCTTGAACACGGTCGCGGCCAGGCTGTCGGCGAAGACATAGGTCTGGCCGGGGGTCGCCCAGTTGTCGGCCGGCGCCTCGGTGACCCGGTAAAGGCCGTAGGCGATCTTCTTGGAGTAGGCGACCGCGCGGTTGCCCGGGATCGTCCAGGGGGTGGTCGTCCAGATCACCACCCGGGCCTGCGCGAGATCACCCTCGGCGCCGGACCGGATCGGAAAAGCACAAAAAATCGTGTCGCTGACGTGCTCCTCGTACTCGACCTCCGCCTCGGCCAGCGCGGTCTTCTCCACCACCGACCACATCACGGGCTTCGAGCCGCGATAGAGCTGGCCGCTCATCGAGAACTTCATCAGCTCGTCGGCGATCACCGCCTCGGCCGGGTACGCCATGGTCGCGTAGGGATGGTCCCAGTCGCCGGTGACGCCGAGCCGCTTGAACTCCTCGCGCTGCACGTCGAGCCAGTGGGCCGCGAAAGTCCGGCATTCCTGCCGGAACTCGATCACCGGCACGTCGTCCTTGTTGCGGCCCTTGGCGCGGTACTGCTCCTCGATCTTCCACTCGATCGGCAGGCCGTGGCAGTCCCAGCCCGGGACGTAGTTGGCGTCGAAGCCGAGGGCGGTCTGCGAACGGACCACCACGTCCTTGAGGATCTTGTTGAGCGCCGTGCCGATGTGGATGTTGCCGTTGGCGTAGGGCGGGCCGTCGTGGAGCACGAATTTCGGCCGGCCCTGGCCGCCGGCGCGCAGCTTCCCGTAGAGGTCCATCCGCTTCCAGCGCTCGATGAACAGCGGCTCGCGCACCGGCAGGCCGGCGCGCATCGGGAACTCGGTCTGCGGCAGGAACAGGGTCTTGGAATAGTCGCGGGCGGGCGCGGTCTCGGGGGTCGTCATCGGATCTCGCATCGGCGGTCGGGCCGGCGAAAGGCCGGCGGAATCGGGTCAGGCGGCAGGAGGATCCCGGACCTCCGCGCGGCCGCGCCGAAGCGGGCCCTCAGGCGGAGGCCGGGCCGGTAATTCGGATCGGGCGGCCGAAGCCGCGCAGGGCGCGCGAAGCGTGCATGACCCGTTCTCTATCAGCCGCTCCGGCCCGAGGCCAGCGGCAGCGCGGATCACGCGCCCGTGACCGCGAATGGGACCAATCGGCGCCTGAACCGTTGAACAGGCACATCCTCCGCGCCCCGAGGCGGCGCGGAGACTCCCAGACCGTATGACCGGAGCAGACCCATGAAGAAGCTACTGATCACGACCCTCGCCCTCGCGCCCCTCGCCTTTGCCGGCGCCGCGCAGGCCCAGGGCACGGCCCGCGGCGCCCAGCGGGGTGCCGAGGATGGCGCGGCTGCGGCCGGTCCTGTGGGCGGGGTCGTCGGTGGCGCGGTGGGCGCAGCCACCGGCACGGTCGGCGGCGTGCTCGGCACCGATCCGGATCCGGCCCGGCGTGCGCGCGAGAACCGCCGCGAGGAGCGGATGGAGCGCCAGGAGCGCATGGGCCGCTGACCCGATCCGTCACCGGACCGTCCGGCCGCCTCAGGCGGCCGGACGCGTGTCCCGGCGGATCGTCTCCTGCGCCAGGAGATACAGGCCCGAGCCGACGACGATCATGGCGCCCGCCACGGTCCAGCGGCTCGGAACGTCGCCGAACAGCAGGAAGCCCAGCGTCACCGACCACAGCAGCTGCGTGTAGATGAACGGTGCCAGCACGTTGGCCGGGGCCCGGGCATGGGCCATCACCAGCAGCCAGTGGCCCAGCGTCCCGAACAGCGCGACCCCGAACAGCAGGGCCCAGTGGGTCAGGCTCGCCGGGCTCGTCCAGATCCAGGGCAGGAGCGGGGCCATCAGCGCGAGGCCCGCGAGCCCCGTGTAGAACATGGTCGTGGCGGTCGAATCGTAGGCCGCGAGCTTGCGCGTGATGATCGCGTAGAAGGCGTAGACCACGACGTTGGCGACGCACAGCAGCGCGGCCGGATGCATCCCGCCCACGCCCGGGCGCACGATCACCAGCACCCCCAGGAAGCCGACGCCGATCGCCATGAGCCGCGCCCGCGACGACCACTCGCCGAGCAGCGGCCCGGCGAGCAGCGCCACGGTGAGCGGCGCGGCGAACTGGATCGAGATCGTCTCGGCGAGTTGCAGGTAGCGCAGGGCCAGGAAGTTCAGGGCCGTGGAGGCGAAGAGCAGCAGCGAGCGGACGATCTGCAACGGCAGCCGCCGGCTCTTCACCACGCCCGGCGTGCGCACCGGGTTGATGAACAGGGAGATCATGGCGACGCTGGCCGCGTAGCGCATGAAGGTGGTGACCAGCGGGTCGACGCCGGCCCGCGCCAGGGTCTTGCCGCAGGCATCGAGGCTGGCGAAGAAGGCGACGGCCCCGCACATCAGCGCGATGCCGACGATCCGTCGGCGGCCGGCGAGGTCGACCTCCGGAGCGGCGCGCGGCGCGCCGATGTCATCGGGGACGGAGGTCGCGACCTGCGTGCTCATGCCTGACCCATCTCGGTAGAGGCCGGTTCACTGCCACGCCCGGCGCTTCGCCGGTATCCGCCGCCGCGCAGGGGAACCATGCAGCCCGCACGATCGCCCGGGCCGGGGCGGAGCTCAGCGCTTCACCGCGGCCTTCTCGGCGGAGGCCGTCTTCTCGGCGGAGGCCGTCTTGGTCGCGGTCTTGGCGAGCTTCGGCTTGGGCGGCGTGGCGCCGGCGATCAGGGCAGCCAGATGCGACTGGTCGAGCCCCGGAGCGGCGCGCGCGGCCGCCACCGGAACCGCCGCCGCAGGGGCCGGCACCGAGGCGGGGACCAGCGCGGCGGCCCGCTCGACCCGGCGCGGCTCGATGGAGCCGGTCACGGTCGGTTCGGCCGGGCGCGCCGTCGCGGTGGCGGGCGCGGCGGACTCGCGCTGCACGCGCAAAGTCCAGTGGGCGGCGGTGGAGAGCGCGGCGATGCCGAGGATCGCCTTGATGCCGCTGGTGAGCAGGGCTCGCATGGTCGTCAGGCCCGAGAGAACGCGGTTACGCGGAACCGGATCCCCGGCCCGGACGCATCATCGCGCGGGAGCGTGAACGAAGCCGCAACCGTCGCGTTCGGCCCTGTCCCGGAACGGGTCAGATCGCGGCGTCGGGACGGCTCCGGCGCTCGGTCGACGGGGAATCTTGTGGGCCTTGCGCCGAACCCGCGGTTCCTGTTCCCCGCGCTCCCGACACTCCTGCAGCGACTCGGCCCACTGAGCCTCACAGGAACGGTCCAGAGAACTGGTCCGGACCGCCCCGTCACTGCCGACCCCGCTGCCATGCAGGCCCGAGCGGGCTCGCGAAACCTTCAGGCGCATCGGCCGCTGGGGACAGCCCGTGTAGAGGGTGACAGCCGAGCCGGCAACAGAGGCGGGACCGTTTCGGTGGCCCGCGCGGCGATCCGTGCGCCGCCGCGGCCGCGGCGAAGCGTATCAGCGGGCCCCGCGGCCGACCGGAGGGCGCCCCCGAGAGCGCGGGCAAGAGCGCGGGCGCGAGCCCCGTCACGCCGAGCGCGGACCGGGGTCCGCGCCCGGGAAGGATCGCCCGGAGGGCCCTACCGCAGCGAGCCGCAGAAGCGCTGGATACGCCGGCAGGCCTCCTCCAGCACCGCGTTCGACGTCGCGTAGGAGATGCGCAGGTTCGGGCCGAGCCCGAAGGCCGAGCCATGCACCGCGGCCACGCCCTCGGCCTGGAGCAGCTCCATGACGAAGTCCTCGTCGGTCTCGATGGTCTTGCCGGCCTCCGTCTTCTTGCCGATCAGCGCCGCGCAGGACGGGTAGACGTAGAACGCGCCCTCGGGCGTCGGGCAGGTCAGGCCGTTGGTCTGGTTGAGCATCGACACGACGAGGTCGCGCCGGCCCTGGAAGGCTGCCCGGAACGTGGCGAGGTGATCCTGAGGGCCGTCGAGGGCAGCGACCGCGGCCCATTGCGCGATCGTGCTGGCGCCGGAGGTCTGCTGGCCCTGGACGAAATCCATCGCCTTGATGAGCGTCTCCGGCCCGGCCGCGTAGCCGATGCGCCAGCCGGTCATGGCGTAGCCCTTCGAGACGCCGTTCATGGTCAGCGTCCGCTCGACGAGCTGCGGCTCGACCTGGGCCGGGGTGACGAATTCGAAATCGCCGTAGGTCAGGTGCTCGTAGATGTCGTCGGTGAGGATGTGCACGTCCGGATAGCGGAGCAGCACGTCGGTCAGCGCCTTCATCTCGGCGCGGGAATAGGCGGCCCCAGACGGGTTCGAGGGCGAGTTGAGGACGATCCACTTGGTCTTCGGCGTCAGGACCCGGTCGAGCTCCTCGGGCTGGAGCTTGAAGCCGTTGGCCATGTCGGTGTCGGCGAAGACCGGCGTGCCGCCGCACAGGCCGACCATCTCCGGGTAGGACACCCAGTAGGGGCGGGGGATCACCACCTCGTCGCCGGGGTTCAGGGTGGCGAGGAAGGCGTTGTACAGCACCTGCTTGCCGCCCGTGCCCACGATGGTCTGCGAGACCTTGTAGTCGAGCCCGTTCTCGCGCTTGAACTTGCGCACGATCGCCTCGCGCAGGGGCACGATGCCGGAGACCGGCGGGTAGCGGGTCTCGTTCCGGTGGATCGCCGCGATGGCGGCCTGCTTGATGTGCTCGGGCGTGTCGAAGTCGGGCTCGCCCACCGACAGGCTGATGACGTCGACGCCGGAGGCCTTCAGGTCCCGGGCCTTCTGGGTCATCACGATGGTCGCGGACGGCTTCACCCGCGAGAGGACGTCGGCGAGGAGAGCCATGGCGTGCGGTGCTCCGGATTGCGTGGGCGAGGAATGCCCGTTCGCCGCCCCTTTTTGCGGCGCGGCGGACCCTAGGCCCGGGACGCTGAGCCGGCAAGGCGGTGCGCGGCACGAAGCCGGATCTCGCGCCGGGCGCGCGGCGCAGGTCTCGCCTGCGCGGCTGCTCTCGCTTTGCGGGATCGTCGTTACCAGATCCTGTCCATGACTCCGCTCTCCGTCCTCGACCTCTCCTTCGTCGGCGCCGATTCGACCCCGGCGCAGGCCCTGCACGACACCCTGGCGCTCGCCCGCCACGTCGACGGCCTCGGCTACCGGCGCTACTGGCTCGCCGAGCACCACGCCCTGCCCAACGTGGCGAGCCCCGCCCCCGAGATCATGATCGGCCAGATCGCCGCCGCGACCCGCGACCTTCGGGTCGGCTCGGGCGGGATCATGCTGCCGAACCACGCGCCGCTGATGGTGGCCGAGCGCTTCCGGGTGCTGGAGGCGCTGTTCCCGGGCCGGATCGATCTGGGTCTCGGGCGCGCGCCCGGCACCGACGGCCTCACCGCCCGGGCGCTGCGCCGCCGGGAGGCGCCGGGGGAGGGCGGCGGGGACGATTTCCTCGACCGCCTGCAGGAGCTCCTGTTCTGGGACGGCGGCTTCCCGGAGGGGCATCCGTTCGCGCGGATCGAGGCGAGCCCCGCGGGGGTGCCGCTGCCGCCGATCTTCCTGCTCGGCTCCTCCGATTACAGCGCTCGCCTCGCCGCCGAGATCGGCTGCGGCTTCGGCTTCGCGCAGCACTTCTCCGGGATGCCCGCGGAGCCGCCGATGCTGGATTACCGGAACCGGTTCCAGCCGACGCGGCTCGGCGCGAAGCCCCACGCGATCCTGGCGGTGGCGGCGATCTGCGCCCCCACGGATGCGGAGGCCGAGCGGCTGGCCTCCAGCGCGCGGCTGGCGACGCTGCGGCGGGAGCGGGGCGAGTACCGGCCGCTGCCGAGCCTCGCCGAGGCGCTGGCCTACCCGTATTCCGACGCCGAGCGGATGCAGATCGCGCGCGGCCGCGACCGCCTGCACGTGGGCGGCCCCGAGACCCTGCGGGCCCGGCTCGCCGACATGGTCCAGCGCACGCAGGCCGACGAGCTGATGGTCGTCACGGCGATCCCCGATCAGGCCGCCCGGCACGAATCCTACGCGCTGCTGGCGCAGGCCTGGGGGCTCGGCGCCGCCTCACAGGCGGCCTGAGCCGTCACCGGCCCCCGCCGCGGGGTCCTGGCGGCGCCGCCGCCGGCCGTGCAGGCTCCCGCCCGGATCACGCCCGCGACCAGACGGGCCGACCGGAGGAGAGGCAGCATGGGCAACCGACGCGAATTTCTGACCGCCACGGCCGCGGGCCTCGCCGCCGCCGCGGCGCCGGCCCGGGCCGCCGAGGAGCGCACGGCGGCTCCGAAGACCGCGCCCAACACCGCGCCGGCGGCGCCGCCGCCCTTCGGCATGCCTCGGGACATGATCCTGCTCAACATGCGCCGCGGCGACGGCTACGCCCTGGGCGTGAAGACCAGGGACGGCGTGCTCGACGTCGAAGCCGCCGGCCGGGCGCTCGGGATGCCGGTTCCCACCGACATGGACGACCTTCTCCAGAACGGGCGCGGCCCGGCGCTGCGGGCGCTGATCGACGCGGTCGAGGCCGCCCCCGACGGGCGCTTCATGCTGGCGGAATCCGGCATCGCCTACGCGCCGGTGGTCACGCGGCCCGAGAAGATCATCATGATGGGCTTCAACTACCGCCACCACGCGGAGGAGACCGGCACACCGATCCCCAAGGACCCGCCGCTGTTCAACAAGTACAACAACGCCCTGAACCACCACGGCGGCACGATCACGCTGCCGACCCAGGCGGCGCGGGAATTCGACTACGAGACCGAGCTGGTGATGGTGTTCGGCCGCGAGTGCCGGAACGTGTCCGAGGCGGACGCCCTCGACTATCTCGCCGGCTACTGCACGGGCAACGATTTCAGCGCCCGGGACCTCCAGACGCTGACCTCGCAATTCATGATCGGCAAGACCTCGGACGGGTTCGCGCCGCTCGGCCCCTACCTGGTGACCGCCGACCGGGTGAAGGACCCGAACAACCTCAAGCTCAAGACGCTGGTCAACGGCCAGGTGCGCCAGGACTGGAGCACCAACGACATGATCTTCAACTGCCGCCAGCTGATCAGCTTCGCGTCCAAGGTGATGACGATCAAGCCGGGAGACATCTTCTACACGGGCACGCCGCAGGGGGTGATCTTCGGCGAGAAGACTCCGCGCAAGGACCGGGCGTGGCTGAAGCCCGGCGACGAGGTGGTCTCGGAGCTGGAAGGGCTCGGGGCGCTGCAGTTCAAGCTGGTCTGATCGCGTTGCGCGACGGCGCGGTCCGCTGCGCCTTCACGGGCGCGGCGCGCGACCGGCCCCCTCTCCCGTGCGGGAGAGGGTTGGGGTGAGGGACGAGACGCCACAGGATCAAGCACGCCCTTGCCGCGCAGTCAGGTCGATCCGTCTCCGGACAGACCTGATCCCTCACCCTGTCCCTCTCCCGCACGGAAGAGGGGACCCGCGCCCGATCCTGAAACCAGTCGCGCGCCCGGCCGTCCTCAGCGCCCGAACAGGCGACCGAGACGGGCGAGGAAGCCGCCCCCGTCCGCCGGCTTCACGCCGGGCGTCGCCGCCTGCGCGGGCGCCACCTTCGGCGTCAGGACCAATCCGAGGGCCGCCGTGTCGGTGGTCTCGCGGTCGATCAGGATCAGGCTGCCGGTCTCGCGGTTCTCCGCGTAGGCGTCGACCGCCACCGCCCGGTCGAGGCGCAGGGACACGTCGGCGATGTCGTTGGCCGACAGGCGCTCGGCCGGGCCGGGCTTGCCGGTCTCCGGGTCGATGCGCGAGATGATCCGTTCCACGGTCGCGGTGACCGTGGCGGTGCCGATCTTGGCGAACAGGCTGGCACCTGGGTTGAGATCGGTCTCGGCCGCCCAGAACAGGCGGGCGTCGAGGGTCTCGGTGACCCGCATCGGTGCGTCGGTGGCCACGATCACCTGACCGCGGGAGGCGTCGATCTGGTCGGCCAGCACCAGGGTCACCGACTCGTCCTCGCCGGCCTCGGGCAGGTCGCCGTCGGCGGTGTAGATCCGCGCCACGGTCGAGGTCCGGCCGGAGGGCTGGACCGTCACGGAATCGCCCGGACGCACCCGGCCGCTGGCGATCCGGCCGCTGTAGCCGCGGAACTCGGAATTGGGCCGGTTGACCCACTGCACCGCCATGCGGAACGGCGCGTTCAGCGCCTCGGCGCGGACCGGCACCGTCTCCAGGTAGGCGAGAAGGGGGCCGCCCGTGTACCAGGGCGTCGCGATGCCCGGCTCCACGACGTTGTCGCCGTTCTTGGCCGAGAGCGGGATCGCCTTGACCTCGGCGAAGTTCAGATCCCGGGCGAAGTCGGAGAAGCCCGCGACGATGCCGTCGAAGGTGCCCTGCGCCCAGCCGGCGAGATCCATCTTGTTCACCGCCAGCACGACCCGGCGGATCCCGAGATTCGAGACCAGCAGCGCGTGGCGCCGGGTCTGGCGGGTCAGGCCCTGGCGGGCATCGACCAGGATCACCGCCACGTCCGCCGTCGAGGCGCCGGTGGCCATGTTGCGGGTGTACTGCTCGTGGCCTGGCGTGTCGGCCACGATGAACGAGCGCTTGTCGGTGGAGAAGAACCGGTAGGCGACGTCGATCGTGATGCCCTGCTCGCGCTCGGCCTGGAGGCCGTCCACCAGCAGCGCGAGATCCACCTCCTGCCCCTGCGTCCCGTGCTTGCGCGAATCGCGCTGGAGGGCCGAGATCTGGTCGTCGAAGATCTGCTTGGTGTCGTGCAGGAGCCGCCCGATCAGGGTCGACTTGCCGTCATCCACCGAGCCGCAGGCGATGAAGCGCAGCACCGCCTTGCTGCGGTGGGCCGTGAGGAAGGCCGCGTAGCCGGAGGCGCGATCGGCGAAGGCCGTGGGAGCCTGGTGCACCGTCATCAGAAATAGCCCTCCTGCTTCTTGCGCTCCATGGCGCCGGCCCCGTCCTTGTCGATCACCCGGCCCTGGCGCTCCGAGGTGCGGGCGGCGAGCGTCTCGCCGATGATCTCGGGGAGCGTCGCGGCGTCGCTCTCCACCGCGCCGGTGAGCGGGTAGCAGCCGAGCGTGCGGAAGCGGACGAGCCGCTGCTGCGGGGTCTCGCCGGGCGCCAGCGGCAGCCGGTCGTCGTCGACCATGATCAGCTGCCCGTCGCGCTCCACCACGGGCCGCTCCTTGGCGAAGTAGAGCGGCACGATCGGAATGTTTTCCTGCTCGATGTAGAGCCAGATGTCGAGCTCGGTCCAGTTCGACAGCGGGAAGACCCGCAGGGATTCGCCCCGCTTCTTCTTGAGATTGTAGAGGTGCCAGGGCTCGGCGCGCTGGCGCTTCGGGTCCCATCGGTGCTGTGCGGTGCGCAGGGAGATGATCCGCTCCTTGGCGCGGCTCGCCTCCTCGTCGCGGCGGGCGCCGCCGAAGGCCGCATCGAACTTGTGCTTGTCGAGGGCCTGCCGCAGGGCCTGCGTCTTCATCACGTCGGTGTGGACCTCGGAGCCGTGGCTCACCGGTCCGATGCCGCGGGCGAGCCCGTCCGGGTTCGTGTGGATCAGGAGGTCGAGGCCGAGTTCCTTGGCGCGGGCGTCGCGGAAGGCGATCATCTCGCGGAACTTCCACGTGGTGTCGACGTGGAGCAGCGGGAACGGCAGCCGCCCGGGCGCGAAGGCCTTGAGGGCGAGGTGCAGCAGCACCGAGGAATCCTTGCCGATCGAGTAGAGCATCACCGGGTTCTCGGTCTCGGCGACCGTCTCCCGGAAGATGTGGATGGCCTCGGCCTCAAGCCGCTTGAGGTGGCTGAGGCGGTCGGCAGAGGTCTGTGCGGACGCAGGGGCGCTCGGCGGCACGGTGGCGGCGAGGGCGGCGCTCATCGGGCGAACTCCGGCTGGCGGGCTGAATGATCTTGGTTAGTCTTTAAAGGAGTCTCGAAAACGGCGGCCTCCTGGCCGGGCTGCACCGACGCCCCGGGGCGTCCGACATGCAGGCCGCATTCCTTCTTCTCCTCCTGCTCCCACCACCAGCGGCCGGCGCGCTCGGGCTCGCCGAGCTTCACGGCCCGGGTGCAGGGGGCGCAGCCGATCGACGGGAAGCCCCGGTCGTGCAGGACGTTGTAGGGAACGAAGTTCTCGCGCACGAAGCTGTCGACCTGCGCCCGGGACCAATCGGCCAGGGGGTTCAGCTTGATCAGGCCGCGGGCGGGGTCGAACTCGGCCAGCGGCGTCTCGGCGCGGTTGGCGGACTGGCCGGCCCGCAGGCCCGTGAGCCAGCCGCTCGCGCCTTCGAGCGCCCGGCCCAGCGGCTCGACCTTGCGGAAGCCGCAGCAGGCCTGCCGGGCGGCCACCGAGCGCCGGAAGCCGTTGATGCCTTCGTTCCGAACGAACGCCTCCGCGGCCGCGCGCTCGGGCGCATAGGCGGCGATCCGGATGCCGTAGGCCGCTTCGGTCTCGGTCCAGGTGTCGTAGGTCTCGGCGAAGAGGCGGCCGGTATCGAGGGTGACGATCTCGACGCGCCCCTTCGCCAGGCCCGCCATGGCCAGGGCGTGGGTGAGCGCCTGATCCTCGACGCCCAGGCTCGTCGTGAAGACGAGGCGGCCGGGGATCTCGGCGGCGATCAGGTGGAGGCGGCCTGGAAGGTCGAGCCCGGACAGCCGCTCCGCGAGGGCTTCGGCCGTCTGTCGGTCCGGACGGGTCATCGCGCCATGTCCCGGGGTTCGCGTGGTGGGTGGAAAGGCCACGGCCTGCGCCATGCCTGTTGTCGAAGGGCGGAAATGTTCGCTATACCGAACGAAGTCAAGGCGCCCCGGCGCGCTTGACGGTGTCGGGCCGGCGGTTCGGCGTGCGGTTGCGCACAGCAATCGGCGCGGGCAACCTGGTCCCGAGGTAAAAGATTCTTCTCACCGAGACCGGTAGCCTCCTATATGCGCCCGCGCCCCGCGCGCGGCGGAAGCCCACGGAGACAGCTTTGGACGCGATCGATCTGAAGATTCTCGCCCTGCTGCAGACCGACGCGACGCTCTCCATCGCGGCGATCGGCGAACGCGTGGGCCTGTCGCAGACTCCGTGCTGGAAGCGGATCCAGAAGCTGGAGGCCGACGGGGTCATCGACCGGCGGGTGGCGGTGCTCGATCCGGTGAAGCTCGGCCTCGGGCTGACCGTGTTCGTCTCCATCGAGACCGCCGACCATTCCCAGGACTGGCTGCAGCGCTTCGCCGCAACCGTCTCGGCCATGCCGGAGGTGCTGGAGTTCTACCGGATGGCGGGCGACGTGGACTACATGCTGCGGGTCGTCGTCGCCGACATGCAGGCCTATGACAGCTTCTACAAGCACCTCATCGCGGTGCTGCCGCTCAAGAACGTCACCTCCCGCTTCGCCATGGAAAAGGTGAAATCCACGACGGCGCTGCCGCTGCCGGCGCCGCCGAAGAACGGGCGCCATCTGCCCGGGACCTCCCCGGTCCTCTCCGTGGTGGGAGAATGATATTCTCTTTTTTCGCAGTGCAGCGAATGTGATGTTCTCGTCTCCGCCCGTTCTGCAAAAAGAACGTTTCTTGATTGACACGGGCCGCGCAGGCCCCGACATGGTCTCGTAATGTCCCGCCAGAACCTCCTCCCGCGCACCGCCCCGTTCGGGGACGGCGAGCGCGCCAGCCTCGATGCGGTGCTCGGCGCCGCGAGCCCCACGCAGCGCGCATGGCTGGCCGGCTTCCTGGCGGGCCTCGACGCCGCCGGTGGCCAGCCCGCCGCTTTGCCGGCCGCGCCGCCCAAGGCCGCCGCGCCGCTGACGGTGATCTACGCGAGCGAATCGGGGAATTCCGAGACGCTGGCCGGCACCGTCGCGAAGCTCGCGCGCAAGCAGGGCTTCAAGCCGAAGGTGGTGGATTTCGCCGATCTCGACATCGCGACCCTGCCCAAGGCCGGCAAGCTCGTCGCCATCGCGGCCACCTGGGGCGAGGGCGAGCCGCCGGCCCGGGCCGTGCGGGCCTATGGCGAGCTGATGGGGGAGGGCGCCCCGCGCCTCGACGGCGTCGAGTTCGCGGTGCTGGCGCTCGGCGACACCTCCTACGCGGAGTTCTGCGCCATCGGGAAGGCCCTCGACGAACGCTTCGAGGCGCTGGGAGGCAAGCGCGCCGCGGAGCGGGCCGACCTCGACCTCGACTTCGAGAAGCCGGCGGCCGACTGGATCAAGGGCGCGCTCAAGGCGCTCGCCCCGGCGGAGCAGCCCGACAACGTCGTGGCGGTGGACTTCGCCCGCGCCGGCACCGGCGAGGAGGACGACGCCGAGCCGAGCCGCGAGCCCGTGGTGGTCGAGGTCGTCGAGCACGTGAACCTCAATTCCTCGCGCTCCGACAAGGAGACGATCCACCTCGCCCTCGCCTTCGAGGAGGGCGCCCCGGCCTACGAGCCGGGCGACTCGCTGGAAATCTTCCCCGAGAACGACCCGCAGCTCGTGGACGAGATCCTCAACGCCGCCGGGCTCTCGGGCGACGAGGCCCTGCGCAAGGCGCTGCTGGCCGAGCGGGACATCACCACGCTGTCGGCCGCCACGGTCGAGCGTTTCGTCAAGGCCACCGGCCACACGCAGGCGCAGACGCTCATCGACAGCGGCGAGGCCAAGGCCTGGATCGAGGGGCGGCACCTGATCGACCTGCTGGAGACCTATCCGGCCAAGCTCACGGCCGAGCATCTCGGCACCATCACCCGGCCGCTGCCGCCGCGGGCCTACTCGATCGCCTCCTCGCGCAAGGAGGTGGGCGACGAGGTCCACCTCGCCATCGCGGCGGTGCGCTACGAGACCCACGGCCGCGCCCGCTCGGGCGTCGCCTCGGTCCACGTGGCCGACCGGATCCGCGACGGCGCCAAGCTGCGGGTGCGGCTGAAGCCGAACCGCCACTTCCGCCTGCCGCAGGACCCGGCCACCGACATCATCATGGTCGGCCCCGGCACCGGCGTCGCGCCGTTCCGCGCCTTCGTGCAGGAGCGCCGGGCGATCGAGGCCCCCGGGCGGTCGTGGCTGTTCTTCGGCGACCGGCACTTCACCCACGACTTCCTGTACCAGCTCGAGTGGCAGGACGCCCTGGAGGACGGGTCGCTCACGAAGATCGACGTGGCCTTCTCGCGGGACCAGCCGGAAAAGGTCTACGTGCAGGACCGGATCACCCAGCACGCGCAGGAGTTGGTCTCCTGGCTGGATGGGGGCGCCCATCTCTACGTCTGCGGCGATGCCAAGAACATGGCCAAGGACGTGCGGGCCGCGGTGGTGGGCGCGTACCAGACCGTGAAGAACCTGAGCGCCGCCGACGCGGAGACCCAGGTCGCGGCTTTGGAGCGCGGTCACCGCTACCAGCAGGACGTGTACTAACGGACCGGCCTTCCGAGGCCGCAGGATCGAGATTGGAGCGGAGCAGGACGGGGCGCGGGTCCCCTCTCCCGTGCGGGAGAGGGACAGGGTGAGGGATCCAGGTCTTTCCGGAGAGGGCGCATCCCTCTCCCCGACCCTCTCCCGCACGGGAGAGGGGGACCGTCGCGGCTCCCGCCCTTCCCGTGAACCGGCACGCGTTCCGCTCGGCACCCACCCCTGACGCGTGGGGTGGGAGACGCGTTCAGACAGACGGATTCACCCCATGGACGACCACAGCCCCCGCGACGCCGCCGAGACCCCGACCCCGGCCAAGCGCGTCTACGAGACCCCGCCGACCGACCGGCCGATCACCGATGCCGAGGCCGCCCGCGCGGCCCAGCTCGCGGCGAACGAGCACATCAAGATCGCCAGCGGCTATCTCCGCGGCACGCTCGCAGACGGCCTCCTGAAGCACGCCACGGGGGCGATCTCGGAGGATGACGGGCAGCTCGTGAAGTTCCACGGGATGTACCTGCAGGACGACCGCGACCTGCGCCCCGAGCGGACCAAGAAGAAGCTCGACAAGGCCTACAGCTTCATGATCCGCCTGCGCATCGCGGGCGGCGTCATCACCCCGAAGCAGTGGCTGATCCTCGACGACATCGCCCGGACCTACGCGGGCGGGGCGCTGCGGGCGACCACGCGCCAGACCTTCCAGTACCACGGCGTGATCAAGTCGAACCTGAAGCGCACGATGGCGGCCATCGACGGCGCGCTCCTCGACACGATCGCGGCCTGCGGCGACGTCAACCGCAACGTCATGGCGGCGACGAACCCGGCCCAGACCGGCGCCCACAAGGCCGCCTACCAGCTCGCCAAGGACATCTCCGACTCGCTGCTGCCCAAGACCAGCGCGTGGCGGGAGATCTGGCTCGACGGCGAGCGCGTGGTCGGCGGCGAGGACGCGGCCGAGGTCGAGCCGGTCTACGGCCGGACCTACCTGCCGCGGAAGTTCAAGACGGTCGTGGCGGTGCCGCCCTCCAACGAGGTCGACATCTTCGCCCACGACCTCGGCTTCATCGCGATCTTGGACAAGAAGAACCAGGTGACGGGCTGGAACGTGACGGTGGGCGGCGGCATGGGCATGACCCACGGCGAGCCCGACACCTTCCCGCGCACCGCCGACGTGATGGGCTTCGTGAAGCCGGAGGACGCCCTCAAGGTCGCCGAGGCCGTGATGACGGTCCAGCGCGACTGGGGCAACCGCAAGAACCGCAAGAACGCCCGCCTCAAGTACACGATCGAGCGCTACGGGCTCGACGCCTTCCGGGCCGAGGTAGAGAAGCGGATCGGCCAGAAGCTCGGCGCGCCCAAACCCTTCACCTTCACCAACAACGGCGACCGCTACGGCTGGGTCGAGGGCGACGACGGCCGCTATCACCTCACCCTCTACGTGCCCTCGGGCCGGATCAAGGACATCGAGGGCGGGCCGCAATTCCTCTCGGGCCTGCGGCGGATCGCCGAGGTGCACGAGGGCGATTTCCGCCTCACCGGCAACCAGAACGTGATCATCGCCAACGTCCCGGCGGAGAAGCGCGCCGAGATCGACGCGCTCGTCGACGAGTACGGCCTGACCCGGGGCGCGGGCGCGCTGCGGCGCAACTCGCTCGCCTGCGTGGCCCTGCCGACCTGCGGCCTCGCGCTGGCCGAGAGCGAGCGCTACCTGCCGGACCTGATGACCGAGCTGGAGGAGAGCCTCGCGTCCCATGGGCTCGCCGAGGAGGAGATCACGATCCGCTCCACCGGCTGCCCGAACGGCTGTGCCCGGCCGTTCATCTCCGAGATCGGCCTCGTGGGCCGCGGCCCCGAGCGCTACCACCTCTATCTCGGCGCCGCCCACGACGGCTCGCGCCTGAGCAAGCTCTACAAGGAGGACGTCGCGGCCTCCGAGATCCGCAGCACCCTCGATCCGCTGTTTGCCGACTACGCGAAGGGTCGGCAGCCGGGCGAGCATTTCGGCGACTACCTGATCCGCGCCGGCCACGTGGCCCGGACCACCAACGGCCCGGACTTCCACGAGCGGACCGGCGCCCTCAAGCCGGCCGTGCTCGGCTGACGGCAGGCCTCGCGCGTCCGGGACGGGGCTCCCGGACGCGCCGAGATCGCGACACGGCCGCGGATCGCGGGTTCCGGCCCGGCTCCGCCATGACCGGATCCACCATGACCGGATCTGCGCGTCCCGATCCCGAGCCGCCGGAGCGCGGCGGGAGGGATCGGGGACCCGGAGCGGCGTCCCGCCCGCGCACCGGTCCGAACCGCCGCTCCGGCATACCCTGCACCGGCGTCGAAGACCCGGCGCCGATCGCGCCCTCCCTCCCGACGAACCGCAGGCATCGACGGCAGGCCGTCCTTCGTCCGCTGCGCGACCTCGACGAGAATGAACGTTCATTGACATGAGAATGAACGTTCATTATACGGGTGAGGCCAACAGGAGCGCACGATGGCTCTCACCCTCGAAGGCCGCTGGTCCGATCTCGATGCCGAGCGTTTCGGCGCCCGCGGCCCGGGCGCTATCGCCCAGCTCCGCACCGTCTGCACCCCCGCCAACCTGACCTTCGGCGCCGTCCTGGCCCTCGCCTGGCTGGCGCTGATCGGCTGGACCGGGGCCGGCCCGGACGGCTGGCAAGCCCGGATCTGCGCGGACCTGCATCAGGGACCGCAATCCTGCACCGTCGCCAGCCTGGGCAAGGATCAGAGCCGCATCACGCCGGTGGCCGTCGCCGCGCAGCCGGGGCAGTGACCGCCGCAGCGGACGGACTTGCGGAGGCCCGCGTCGGGCCCTCCGCCCGGCGCGAGCACATTCTCGACGCCGCCGAAGCCTGCTTCACGCGCAACGGCTTCCATCGCACCACCATGCAGGACCTCGCCCGCGAGGCTGCGATGAGTCCGGGCAACTTCTACCGCTACTTCGAATCCAAGGAGGCCCTGGTCCTCGGGCTGGTCGAGCGTGAGCGCGAGCGCGGCACGCTCCTGGTCGCCGAGATGGAGGGCAGCAGTGACCCGCGCGGGACGTTGCTGGGCCTCATCGCCCGCTACTTCATGTCGATCACCCGCGAAGCCGCAGCCCTGCGGGTGGAAATCTGGTCGGAATCGACGCGCAATCCGGCCATCGCCGCCATGACGGCGCAGACCGAAGCCGAGAGCCGGGACTGGTTCGTGGCGACCTTGTCGGCGCTCGCCACCACGCCAGCTTGCGATCCGGCGGCGCTTTACGCCCTCCTCGCGCCTCTGATGAAGGGGATCGTCGTGAGCCGCGCCGCGCTGCCCGATTACGACGTCGCCGGGGCGGTCACCCAGATCCACCAGCTCCTCCATGCCGGGCTCGACGGCCGCCTGCCGTGCCCGGCGGATGCGCGTTCGCCTGCGGGCCTCTGATCCGCGCCCGGCGCGATCGCTGCGTCCGCGCCGGACGACGTGACGGCGCACGGGAGGCCGTCGCTGCCCACGGGGCCGAGGACAGTCGCTTCCGATCGCGCGCCGAAACCGGCGCGCGGTACGCCGGCCGGCTCGCAATCCCCCCCTCTTGCGGGCCGGCCGGTCGTGTCCGCTGCTGCCGGCGCCCTCAACCCGCACGCGATTCGGGTTCAACACCGCAACTGTATACACGCACAAGTAGGCACACTGGAGGAGTTTTAATATATCGCCCCGCGATTCGTGCCATTTCAGCCACATTCCCACGACGGATGCGTGTCTCGGCGCTCCAGATGCGCATCGCTGTTGAGATGATCGGGCCGATTCATTCTAGGAGTGCTGCATCGCGCTGGCGCTTCACTCCTGAGAACGATTGTAAACTATGCTTTCTGGGCGGATCGACGAGGTCGATGGCACGCGCCGTCTCCGCGAGTACTTGAGTTTCGCCCATACGGGACTTGCGACGGCCATTCTGGTCCTGTCTTCGACGGCTGTTCACGCGCAGGCGGAGACCGACGAGGTCGCCCTCTCCGAACTCAGCGTGACCGGCACCGGGCCAGCGGCGGAGCGGGCCGGTGGACCGGTCGTCGGCTACCGGGCCACGCGCTCGGCCACCGCCACCCGGACCGACACGCCCCTGCGCGACACGCCGCAATCGGTGCAGGTGGTGCCGCGCGACGTGCTGGTCGACCAGCAGGACATCCGGTTGAGCGACGCGCTGCAGAACGTCAGCAGCGTGCAGCCCGGGGGCACGATCCAGGGCCGGAGCGACACCTTCATCATCCGCGGCTTCAGGACCCAGACCTACGCCATCGATGGCGTCCTCCTGAATCAGGCCGGCAACTTCTCCTCGGTGACCCGGGATCTCGCCGACGTGGAGCGGATCGAGGTGCTCAAGGGCCCGGCCTCGGTCCTGTACGGGCGCGGCGATCCGGGCGGCCTGATCAACATCGTCACCCGGCAGCCGACGCTGACGCCGTCCGGCGACATCAACCTGCAGGCCGGCAGCTTCGGCTTCCGGCGGGTGCAGGGCTCGGTCTCGAGCGCGATCGAGGGCGTGGAGGGCTTGTCCGGGCGGCTCAGCTTCGCCGCCCAGTCGGATCCGACGTTCCGCAACTTCTACGGCCGGGACAATGCGCGGACCTTCGTGGCCCCGGCCTTCGCGTGGACTCCGACACCGGACACGCGCGTCACGTTCCTCGGCGAGTTCACCCGGGTCGACAACCAGTACGACGAGGGCCTGATCGCGCGGAACGGCCGCGTGCCCCTGGACAATGTCGCGCGCTACTACGGCGAGCCGTTCTCCCGCTACAACGGCAGCGCCAATTTCGGCCTGCTCAAGGTCGAGCACGACCTCAATGCCAACATCACCCTGCGCGAGGTGCTCAACGCGCAGTGGGGCGGCTTCGATTTATTGGCCACCCGAGCCATCGGTCTCACCAACCGCAACACCCAGGTGACCCGGCGGGAGACTGCGGTCTACTCGACCTACGCGGCCGTCGACAGCCAGACCGAGATGGTGGCGAAGTTCGACCTCCTCGGCTTCCGGCACACGGTGCTCACCGGGGTCGAGTACACGAACGGCTACCGGCGCGCTTACCAGACGCAGAGCACGAACTTCCCGTCGGTCAGCTTCCTCAACCCGGTCCCGGGATCCCCGATCGTCGGCCTCCAGTTCCAGTCCGATCTGAAGCAGAAGAACGCGCTGACCGGCCTCTACGTGCAGGACCAGATCGATCTCGGTCTCGGCCTGCAGTTGCTGGTCGGTGTCCGCTACGATACGGGCACCCAGTACTATTTCAGCCGCGTCCCGACCTCGCGCACCATCCCGCCCGAGCAGCAATTGTCCGGCACCTCGCCGCGGGTCGGCCTGATCTACCGGCCGGTGGAGCCGCTGACGCTCTATGCGAGCTACGCGACCTCGTTCAAGCCGCAGACGGACAACGTCTACAACGCCGTCAATCCGCGTCCCGAGACCGGCGAGCTCTACGAGGTCGGAAGCCGGCTCGATCTCAACCCGGACCTGACCCTGTCGACGGCAGCCTTCCGCATCATCCGCAACAACGTCTCGGCCGCCGACCCGGTCAACACGGGCTTCTCGGTGATCACCGGGCAGCAGCGCTCCCAAGGCGTGGAGGCCGACCTCGCCGGACAGGTCTTGCCCGGCTGGAAGGTCATCGGCGGCATCAGCGTCCTCGACGCGCGGATCACGAAGGACACCACCTTCGCGGTGGGCAACCGGCTGGTCGGGGCGCCGGCCTTCAGCGGCAGCATCTGGTCCACCTACCAGTTCCAGGAAGGCTTCCTGCTCGGCTGGAACGTCGGGGCCGGGATCACCTATGTCGGGCGCCGCGCCGGCGACCTGAACAACAGCTACTCGGTGGGCGGCTACGCCCGGCTCGACGCGGCCGTGTTCTACGACTTCAGCGAGCACGCCCGGTTTTCGATCAATGCCCGGAACCTGACCGACCGCCGCTACATCGAGCAGCCGTTCAACCAGTTCAACAACCTCCCCGGCGCGCCGCTCTCCGTGCTGGCGACGATCACCGCCCGGCTCTGAGCCGGGCCGCCGCCTCGCGAAGGCGGCGGCCTCGTCGCGTCAGCGGTGGCTCGCGTCGCCGTCATGCACGCGCGGAGCGCGGCAATCCGGGACAGCGCCCCGCCGGTCGGCCGCGCGCTGCCCTGATCCCTCCTCGCCGCGCGCAGAACGCCGGGCGGCCGAAGGCCATGCCGGCACCGTCTCAGGGGCTCACTGCACGGACGGCCACCGCGGGCGCCTCGGGCTCGGCGGCCCTGCGCCGGGCACCGGCGCGGCGGCGCAGGACGTAGAGGGTCAGGCCGGTGGCCGCGAAACCCGGCATGGCCAGCGCCGCGATGCAGAACAGCAGAGCGACGAGATCGCCGAAGAAGCGGCCGCGGTGCACCTCCAGGATGTTGTCCAGGAGACGCCGGCCCAGCGGCGCATCGGTGGCGCGCTCGGAGGCCAGCAGGGCGCCCGTGAGGGGATCGTAGCGCTCCTCGTTGCGGGCGCTCGGCGCATCGACGCCCTTGGGCAGCCAGCGGATCCGGATCGCCTTCGTGTCGGCCCCCGGCAGGGTCAGGACCGCTGTCCCGGCGGCGTCACCGGTCCGCGCGCGGAAATCCGCCCAGGCGCGGTCGACGGCCGCGCCGCCATCGGCCCCGGCATCGACCGGGCGTCCGGCAGCCTTGCTCCCGGCCGGTCGCGCAGGCTTCCCCGCGTCCGGAGCGCCCGCGAGCAGCCGCGTGGCGCCGTCCTTGAACGACGGGTAGGACCATGTCAGGCCGCTGAGCGCGATGACCAGGTAGACGGGCAGCAGCCACGTCCCGACCACGGCGTGCAGCGACCACCAGCGCGGCCGGCCGGGGCGCGACAGGGCCGGCTTCAGCCAGATCCGCCAGCGATGGATCCTGGGCCAGCGCAGGTAGAGACCCGTCCCGAGGAAAGCCAGCAGCGCCAGGGTGCAGGCGCCCGTGATCGTGCGGCCCCAGCCCTTGGACCCGCCGGGGAGCAGCAGCCAGCGGTGCAGGTCCCGCACCGTGGTGAAGGCCCCCTCCAGCCGCACCGGGCCGAGCAGGGTGCCGTCGTAGGGATCGGCATAGGCGGCGGGCGGCCGCGCGCGGGTCTCGGGATCGCGGGCGAAGCGGACATGGACGCTGGCGCGCGGATCGTCCGACAGGGTCAGCACGTTGGCGATACGCCCCCCCGCCTGCGCGTCGATCCGCGCCGCGAGGGTCGCGGGAGACAGCGCCGTCCGCGCGCCGGGCGTGACCTCCAGCCGGTCGCGGTTGGCGAAGGCGGTCAGCGCCTCCTCGTAGCTCATCAGCGCCCCGGTCAGGCCCATCAGGGCGAGGACGAGGCCGGCGGTGAGGCCAAGCGCCCAGTGCAGGCGGAAGAGCAGGGTCCGGAGGGAGGGAATCGGCAGCGTCATGGCAATGCCGGCTGCCTAGCAGAACGCGGCCACGCTGACGACGCCGCAGGGCGCATGCCCCCCGGCCGCCCTCAGGTGATCGGCGCCGGGTTGAACAGGGTCAGATCATTGAACAGCCCCCACCGGTCGGACCAGGGGCGCTTGCGCCCACTCGCCACGTCGAGGATCAGGTGGAACAGCTCCCAGCCGACCTCCTCGATCGTGGCCGCGCCGGTGGCGATGCGGCCGGCATCCAGGTCGATCAGATCGGACCAGCGCTCGGCGAGTTCCGTCCGGGTCGCGACCTTGATCACCGGGGCCTGGCTGAGCCCGTAGGGCGTGCCGCGCCCGGTGGAGAAGACCTGGACGGTCATCCCCGAGGCGAGCTGCAGCGTGCCGCAGACGAAGTCGCTCGCCGGGGTCGCGGCGAAGATCAGGCCCTTCTCGCGGACGCGCTCCCCCGGCGCCAGGACCCCGGAGATCGCGCTCGTGCCCGATTTGGCGACCGAGCCCAAAGCCTTCTCGACGATGTTGTTGAGGCCGCCCTTCTTGTTGCCCGGCGACGGGTTGGCCCGCCGGTCGGCCTCGCCCTTGGCGAGGTAGGCGTCGTACCACGCCATCTCGCGGATCAGCGCCTCGGCGACCTCCGGCGTCTTGGCGCGCGGGGTCAGGAGGTGGATCGCGTCGCGCACCTCGGTCACCTCCGAGAACATCACGGTGGCGCCGCAGCGCACCAGCAAGTCGGCGGCGAAGCCGAGCGCCGGGTTGGCGGTCACCCCCGAGAAGGCGTCGCTGCCGCCGCATTGCAGGCCGACCACGAGGTCCGAGGCCGGGCAGGTCTCGCGGGTCCGGCGGTTCAGCTCCGCGAGGCGCGCCTCGGCCATCGCCAGGATGCTGTCGATCATGGCCGAGAAGCCGCGATGGCGCTCGTCCTGCAGCCGCACCACCCCGTCGCCGGCGGCGCCGTTGTCGGGCAGGAGGCGCTCCGAGACGAGCTTCTCGCAGCCGAGGCCGACGACCATGACCGCGCCGCCGAAATTCGGGTTCTGCGCGAGGCTCTGGAGCGTCCGGATCGGCACCACCGCCTCGGGGGCGTTGATGGCGACGCCGCAGCCATAGGCGTGGGTCAGGCCGACCACGTCGTCGACGTTGGGGTAGCGCGGCAGCAGCTCCTGCTTGATCCGCCGGATCGCCACGTCGAGGGTGCCGGCGACGCATTGCACGCTGATCGAGATCGCCAGGATGTTCTTGGTGCCCACCGACCCGTCCGGGTTGCGGTAGCCCTCGAAGGTGTAGCCTTCCAGCGGGGGCAGGGGGGCCGGCACGCGGGTGGCCATCTCCAGGGCGTCGAGGGCGGGGGCGACCGGCGTCGCGACGCGGGATTCCTCGACCCAGGCGCCCCGCGGGATCGCCTGCGTGGCGAGACCCACCACCTCGCCGTAGCGGCGGACCGCCCCGCCCTCCGGGATGTCGGTGAGGGCGACCTTGTGGCCCTGCGGCACGAACTCGACGAGCTCCAGCCCGTCCGGGAAGACCGTGCCGGCCGGCAGCCCGAAGGCGTTGACCACGATGGCGACGTTGTCGTCGGGGCTCAGGCGGATCGTGCGCGGCACGTCGCCGGCGGCGGGCGGGCGGGTCGGGGCTTCGATCTCGGCCTGCATCGGAGGCTCCTTCCGTGACGCGCCCGTCCGGGCTTCTGGCGTGATCAGGCGGCGTCGCCGACGGCGTGGTTCGCGAGGGACTCGAGCGCCTTCACCATCGCCGAATGGTCCCAGGCCGCGCCGCCCTGCGCCACGCAGGCCGAGAACAGCTGCTGGGCCAAAGCCGTGGCGGGCAGGCTGAGGCCCAGCGTCCGGGCCCCATCAAGGGCGAGGTTGAGGTCCTTCTGGTGCAGGCCGATGCGGAAGCCGGGATCGAAGGTCCGCTCGATCATCCGCGCGCCGTGCAGCTCCAGGATGCGCGAGGTGGCCAGCCCGCCGGTGATCGCCTGCCGCACCTTGGCGGGGTCGGCGCCGGCCTTCGAGGCGAAGAGCAACCCCTCGGCCACCGCCTCGATCGTCAGGGCGACGATGATCTGGTTGGCCACCTTGGCGACCTGGCCTGCGCCGACCGGGCCGACATGGGTGACCGTCTTGCCCATCGCGGCGAACAGGGGCTCGGCGCGCGCGAAGGTCTCGGGATCGCCGCCGACCATGATCGAGAGCGCGGCGTTCTTTGCTCCGACCTCGCCGCCGGAGACCGGCGCGTCGAGATAGGCGCCGCCCCGCTCGGCGATCCGGGCGGCGAAATCCTTGGTGGCCAGCGGCGCGATCGAGCTCATGTCGATCACGGTCTTGCCGGGGGACAGGCCTTCGGCGACGCCGTCGGCGCCGAACAGGACCTGCTCCACGTCCGGGGTATCGGGCAGCATCAGGATGATCGTGTCGGCGCGCTCGGCCACCGCGGCCGCCGTGGCGCAGGCGGTGCCGCCCGCGGCAAGCAGCGCTTCGGGCACGCTGCGCCGGGTCTTGAGGAACAGGCTGTGGCCCGCCGCGATCAGGTGTCCGGCCATGGGCGCGCCCATGATGCCGAGGCCGATGAATCCGATGTTCATGCGTGTCGATCCCGGTTGCGGTGTTCAGGCGCGGAAGCGGGCGGCCAGCGCCTCGGAGCCGCGGGCGAGCAGCCCCATGTCGGAGCCCACCGCGGTGAAGCGGGTGCCGGCGGCGATGTAGCGGCGGGCCAGCTCCTCGCTCGGTGTGAGGATGCCGGCATGCTTGCCGGCCCGGACGATCCGCGCGACCGCCGCCTCGATGGTGGCGACCACCTCCGGGTGGCCCTGCTGGCCGACATGGCCGAGGCTGGTGGAGAGGTCGCCGGGCCCGATGAACACGCCGTCCACGCCCTCGACGGCGGCGATCGCGTCCAGATTGTCGAGGGCGCGGCGGGACTCGACCTGCACCGCCACGAAGATCTCGGCCTCGCAGCGGGTGTGGTAGTCCTTGATCCGGCCGAACCGGGCGGCGCGGGGCGCCTGCGAGAAGCCGCGGATGCCGCGGGGCGCGTAGCGCGTCGCCGCGACCACCCGGGCGGCCTGCTCGGCATCGTCGATGTTGGGGATCATCAGCGACTGCGCGCCGGCATCGAGGATGCGCTTGATGGTGATCGGGTCGTCGCTCGGCACCCGCACCATCGGGTGCGTGTCGCCCTCCATCATGGCCTGGAGCTGGGCGTAGATGTCCCGGAGGTCGTTGGCCGAGTGCTCCATGTCGAGGAGCAGCCAGTCGAACCCGGCCCCGGCGACCACCTCGGTGGAGATCGGGCTCGCAAGGCTGCACCACAGGCCGATCTGCTGGCGCCCCTCGGCGAGGGCCGCCTTGAAGCGGTTGGTGAGGCTGTCCATCACGATCCTCCCTGGGCGCGCACGCGTCGCGGCGTCTGCGCGCCGTCCGCCCCATCACGCGCAGCCTTCCGGTGCGAGGTCAAAGCCAAACACTGGATCGATCGATGCCGAACATGCATCAATCGGAGGCCCCGTCAGGGTGGGGGCATCTCGGCCAGGATCGAGACCAGCCGGGCGATGAGCGGAGCGTCCGCATCGCGCCGCCACGCGAGGAGGAGTTCCACCGGGCGCGGGGCGGGCAGGGCGAGCGGCCGGAACACCACGCCCTCGAAGCGCAGGCGCTCGGCGGCGGCCGGCACCAGGGCGATGCCGAGCGCCGCCCGGACGAGGGCCAGGATCGAGTGGATCTGCGTCAGCTGCTGGACCATCGGGGGCTGGATCTCGGCCTCGGCGAGCAGGCCGAGGACGAGGTCGTGGAAGTAGCGCGCCTCGTTGGGCGCGTAGCCGATGAGCGGCTCGCGCCCGAGATCGGCGGGGGTGAGCCCGTCGCGCAGGGCCAGGGGGTTCCCGGCCGGCAGGGCCACCACGAGGGGCTCGGCCAGCGCCCGGACGGCGATCAGGTCCGGATGCGTCACCGGCGGCCGCACCAGCGCGGCGTCGATCCGGCCGGCGAGGAGTTCCTCGATCTGATCCTTGCTGACCATCTCGCGCAACGCGAGCGTCACGTCCGGCAGCGCCCGCCGCAACGCGGTGACGAGGCGCGGCAGGAAGTCGTAGGCCGAGGCCGCCGTGAAGCCGAACTTGAGGACGCCCGCGCGCCCCGCCGCCACCTGCCGGGTGACGTGGGTCGCGGTCTCGGCCAGCCGCAGGATGCGCTGCGCCTCGGGCAGGAAGCTGCGGCCGGCGGCGGTCAGCCGGACGGTGCGGCTGGTGCGCTCCAGGAGCTGCACGTCGAGGACGCGCTCCAGAACCTGGATCTGCCGCGACAGCGGCGGCTGCGTCATGTTCAGCCGGGCGGCCGCGCGCCCGAAATGCAGCTCCTCCGCCACGGCGGCGAAGCACCGGAGCTGGCTGAAATCGAACATGAAGGCTCCCTCTTCCGGACCGCGGCGCAGTCGGGCGGGAGCATAAGGCCGTCGCGGCGGCTGCGTTGAGAGGGCCGCCCTCATCCAATTAGCTGAGGCGGCGGCCTCCGGCCCCGACCGGCCTACGGGGTCACCTCGTGCCTACGGGGCCACCTCGTGCCCGGCATAGTCGATCCGGCCGTCCGGCCCCTTGGTCCACGCGTAGATGACGTAGTCGGGCCGGGTGAGGTCGCCCTTCCTGTCGTAGGCGATCGGCCCGACCACCGTGTCCACCGGCTTGCCCTGGTGCAGCCAGTCGGCGAGCGCCTTCCCGTCGCTGGAGCCCGTCTCGGCCATGGCCTTGGCCAGGACCTGCACGGCCGCGTAGGCGTAGAGCGTGTAGGCCTCGGGATCGATGCCCCGGGCGTTGAAGGCCGCCACCACGCCCTTGGCGTTCGGGTTCTTGCGGGCGTCCGGCGCGAAGGTCATCAGGGTCCCGGCCGCGCCCGGGCCGGCGATCTGGACGAATTCCTTGTCGGGGATGGCGTCGCCGCTCATCATGCGGGCGGCGAGGCCCTGATCGCGCATCTGCCGGATGATCAGCCCGGCCTCGGTGTGCACGCCGCCGAAATAGACGACGTCGACATTGGCCGACTTCATCTTGGAGACGAGGGCCGCGTAGTCCTTCTCACCCGGGTTGATGCCCTCGTACAGCACCTCCTTGCCGCCCTTGGCCCTGAACGCCTTCAGCGTCTCGTCGGCCAGCCCCTTGCCGTAGGGCGTCTTGTCGTGGACGAAGGCGATCTTCTGGCCCGGGAAGTGCGCGGCCAGATAGCTGCCCGCCACCGCGCCCTGCTGATCGTCGCGGCTGCAGGTGCGGAACGTGTTCCACATCCCGCGCTCGGTGAACTTCACGCTCGTGGAGGCCGGCGTGATCTGGATGATGCCGGCGTCGAGGTAGACGTCGGAGGCCGGGATCGTGACGCCGGAATTGTAGTCGCCGACGACCATCTTCACGCCGTCGCTGGCGAACTTGTTGGCCACCGAGACGCCCTGCTTCGGGTCGGAGGCGTCGTCGCCGACCGTGACCGTCAGCGTCCTCCCCTTCAGCGTGCCCGCCTTGTTGAGGTCTTCGACCGCCTGGCTCACGCCGTTCCGGATCTGGGCGCCGAAGGCCGCGTTCGGCCCGGTCATGGGCGCGGCGACGCCGATCTTCACCGGCGCGCCGCCCTCCTGCCCCTGCGCCGCGGTCATGAACAGCAGCCCGGCCAGGCCGGCCCTCAGTAATTGCGTCATCGTTCCCCCAGATGCGGCCGGTCAGATCGCCGACGAACGCTGAGTTCGGACAGATCAACGTGCATCGCCGCGCGTCGATTCGCAGATCATCCAGACCGATCCTGTCGCTCACCTTGCGCAGGGTCAAGTTTTCCGGGGCGGGCCCGGATGGTCCCGGGCCGGGCCCGCCGCGGGGCCGGCGGACGGGCCCTCACGGAGCCGTGCGGTGGCCGTGCGGGCGGCCGGGTCGGGATGGCGTCAATGATGCATCGGGCCGGCGCATCCGCAGCAAACCGTCGTGACCGATGGCCGCCTTCCGTCCCCGCCGCGCCCCCGTCCCCCGCCGTCCGAGACCGCGTCCGGGACGCGGCTGATGGGGCCGCGCGTGGACGAGGATCGTGCCGAGGATCGTGACGACTCCCGGGACGCGTCGGTGGGCTGGGCCGAGCGCCGCCGGATCGCCGAGCAGGGCCGGGGCGACCGGGCGTGGTCGCTCTGGGGGCCCTATCTCAGCGAGCGGCAATGGGGGACCGTGCGGGAGGATTACAGCCCCTGCGGCAACGCCTGGGCCGCCCTGACGCACGAGGACGCCCGCTCGCGCGCCTATCGCTGGGGCGAGGACGGGCTGGCGGGGATCTGCGACGAGCGCGGCAGCCTCTGCCTGGCCCTGGCCCTCTGGAACGGGCGCGACCGCATCCTCAAGGAGCGGCTGTTCGGCCTGACCAACCAGGAGGGCAACCACGGCGAGGACGTGAAGGAGGTCTACCACTACCTCGACGCGGTCCCGAGCCACGCCTACCTGAAGATGCTCTACCGCTATCCGCAGGCGGCCTTCCCGTACGAGGACCTCGTCGGCGAGAACATGCGGCGCGGGCGGGAGCAGCCCGAATACGAGATCGAGGAGACGGGCCTCTTCGACGGGAACCGGTTCTTCGACGTCACGGTGGAATACGCCAAGGCCGACGCCGACGACATTCACGCGGTGATCACCGCGCTGAACCGGGGGCCCGAGGCCGCCGACCTCCACCTCGTCCCGCAGCTCTGGTTCCGCAACACGTGGTCCTGGCAGGCCGGGCAGGCGCGCCCGCGGATCGCCTGCGCCCCCGACGGGGGCGTGATCTGCACGCATGACCGGCTCGGGCCGTACCGGCTCGCGTTCGACGGGATGCCGGACCTCCTGTTCTGCGAGAACGACACCAACCTGCGGCGGCACGGCGGGCAGCCGGACGCCGCCGGGCCGTTCAAGGACGGGCTCCACGCGGCGATCGTCGGCGGCGATCCCGCTTCGGTGCGCCGGGACACGGGCACCAAGCTCGGCCTCCACTACGCGCTGCGGCTGGCGCCCGGGGAAACCGCCCGGATCCGCCTGCGGCTGTCGGCGGGCACGCGCCCCCGGGTGGTCGACGACGGGTCGCTGGTCCGCCGCCGGGTGGCCGAGGCGGACGCGTTCTACGAGGAATTGCAGGACGGCATCGCGAGCCCGGATTCCCGCGCCATCTTCCGCCAGGCCGCCGCCGGCCTGATCTGGTCGAAGCAGCTCTACAGCTACGACGTGCGGCGCTGGCTGGAGGGCGACCCGCTCCAGCCGCCGCCGCCGCGGGGGCGCGCGGGCGGCCGCAACGGCCAATGGCGCCACTTCGCGGCGGCCGACGTGCTGTCGATGCCCGACACCTGGGAATATCCCTGGTTCGCCGCCTGGGACCTCGCCTTCCACTGCCTGCCGCTCGCCCTGCTGGACCCGGACTTCGCCAAGAAGCAGCTCCTGCTGCTCACCCGCGAATGGTACATGCACCCGAACGGCCAGCTCCCGGCCTACGAGTGGGAGTTCGGCGACGCCAACCCGCCGGTTCATGCCTGGGCCACCTACCGGGTGTTCGAGATCGACCGGGACCGGCGGGGCGGGCGCGGCGACCTCGCCTTCCTGGAAGGCGTGTTCCACAAGCTCCTGATCAACTTCTCCTGGTGGGTGAACCGCAAGGACGCGCAGGGCCGCAACGTGTTCCAGGGGGGCTTCCTGGGGCTCGACAATGTCGGCGTGTTCGACCGCTCGCGCCCGCCCCCGGGCTTCGGGGTGGTGCACCAGGCCGACGGCACCGCCTGGATGGCGATGTACGCGCTCAACATGATGCGCATCGCCCTGGAGCTTGCCCTCCACAACGACGTCTACGAGAGCACCGCGTCCAAGTTTTTCGAGCACTTCCTGCTCATCGCCGAGGCCATGACCGACATGGGCGGCGAAGGCGGCGGCGACGGCTTCGGCCTGTGGGACGAGGCCGACGAATTTTACTACGACGAGGTCGACATCCCCGGCGGCGGGATGCTGCCGCTGCGGGTCCGCTCCATGGTCGGGCTGGTCCCGCTCTTCGCCGTGGAGGTGATCGAGCCCTCCGTGCTCCACCGGCTGCCGGACTTCGCCCGGCGCCTGAACTGGGTTCTGGAGAACCGGCCCCATCTCGCCCAGCTGGTCTCCCGCTGGACCGAGGGCGGCGTGAAGGACCGCAAGCTGCTGTCGCTGCTGCGCGGGCACCGGATGAAGGCCCTGCTGCGCCGCATGCTCGACGAGGCCGAGTTCCTCTCGCCCTACGGCATACGCTCGCTGTCGAAGGTCCACCGCGACGCGCCCTACGTGCTCAACGAGCTGGGCGCCTCCTTCACGGTCCGGTACGACCCGGCCGATTCCACCTCGAACATGTTCGGCGGCAATTCGAACTGGCGCGGGCCTGTCTGGATGCCGATGAACTTCCTGATCGTCGAGGCGCTACGGCGCTTCCATACCTATTACGGCGACGACTTCCGGGTGGAGTATCCGACAGGCTCGGGCGCGATGCTGACGCTCAGCGCCATCGCGGACGCCCTCGAGGACCGGCTGATCGCCCTGTTCGCCAGGGACGAGACCGGCCGGCGGCCCGCCCTCGGGCCCCGCGAACCGATCGCCCCGGCGCCCGGCGCCGAGGAGCCGCTGCTGTTTCACGAATTCTTCGATGGCGACACCGGCAGGGGGCTCGGCGCCGCGCATCAGACCGGCTGGACGGCGCTGATCATCAACCTGCTGCACGACCGGGCCCGCGCCCGATAGGCGTGCCCGGTCGAGCGGGGTCCGGCGATCCGGTCAGCAGCTCAGACGGCGGCCCTCGCGACGCCCGAACACCCGGTAATGGGCGGCGCCCGATTCCATCTGGCCGTTGGCCACGGCGCGGCGGACATCCGGATTGCAGCGCAGGTATTCCCGCTCGTCGAAGCCGTAATTGGCGCGTCCCCGATAATCGTCCCGATCGCGGTAGCCGCGGTCGCGGTCGCGGTAATCGTAGTCGCCGCGATCACGGTAACCGCGACCGCCGTAATCGTCGTAATCGGGGCGCGGCTGTGCCGAGACCGGGCCGACGACGCCCAAGATTCCGAGGCTCACCGCGGCCGCTGCCAGAAACGCCTTCATTGTACCAATCTCCCTTTCGGTGCCTTGAAACGCACAGCGCCACGGATGGTTCGATCGTCCCGGACGTAGCGGCGCGCACCGCAGACCTCCGAGGACGGACCGGGACCATGGCCGCTCCGGCACCGGGGAGCCGCTCGCCAGGGCCGCCCGGGGGCCGCGCGTCGGGGCCGGCCCACCGCCGATCCCGGTCACAGGTAGCGCTTCTCCCGATGCGTCATGGGCGCGGTCAGGCCGCGGATGGCGCGGCCGCCCGGAAGTCTCCGGTGCCGCGCCATCTCCGGAATCCTCGGTCGGGGCTCGCCGCGGGCGGGCAGCTCACGGTGACGGGGAACGGGAGCGGACTTCCTGTCGCGGCTTGCCCGCCGCCGCGCACCGCGGCGTGGCGCGATACGGATGGACCCAGCCCTACCGCACCAGCCGCAGGACGATCGCACGCACCTGTGCCCGATCCGCCGGCTGCGGGTCGACCGAGCGGTGGATCGTCAGGCCCTCGATCATCGCGTCGAGGGCCTTGGCGGTCTCCGGTGCGAAGTGGCGCTCCAGGGCGGCGCGGCTCTTGGCCATCCAGTCCTGCATGACCCGGCGCAGCGGCGGGTTCCGGGCCGCGAAGGCGTAGAGTTCATAGCTCAGCAGCATCGTGCGCGGGCTCGCCCAGGCATCGCTCACGATGAGGTCGACCACGGCCTCGCAGGCCTCGTCGAAGGTCGCGGCCGCGGCGAGCCGGTCGGCGAACCGCGCCGAGACCGTGTCGGCGAGCCCGGTGAACGCCTCGGTCAAGAGCGCGTCCAGGCTTTCGAAATGGTAGGTCATGGAGCCGAGCGGGACGTCGGCCGCCGCCGCGACCCGGCGGTGGGTCGTGCCGGCGACGCCGTACTCGGCGACGACGTCGAGGCTCGCCTGGATGATGCGCGCCCGGCGATCCGGGTCGAAACGACGCTGGGCGGCGGGCACGGGAGCCTCCTCGGATCCGGGATCACGGCCGCCGGGCGGTAGCGCACGCGGCCAGGATGTGTACATATGTACGTATCGTTCGGTTGTGAGATGCCGGTGCTGACGTCCTGTGCGGTCTCGCCGTGCGGGAGCGGGCCGAAGAGGCTGGAGGGGAATCCTCGCCATGACGACAGAGACCATGAAGACTCAGAAGCAGAAAATGCTGGCCGGCGAATTGTACTGCGCCGACGACCCGGACCTGGCCGCCGACAACCGGCGCATCTCGGAATGGATGGACCGCTACAACGCCACGCATACGCGGAGCCAGCCCGAGCGGCAGGCGCTCTTGGAAGAGGCGTTCGCCCGCGTCGGCGCGGGCTGCAACATCCGTCCTCCCTTCCACTGCGACTACGGCTACAACATCAGCCTGGGCCGCGGCGTATTCCTGAATTTTGGATGCTGCATCCTCGACGTGGTATCGGTCACCATCGGCGACATGACCCAGATCGGCACGGCCGTGCAGATTCTGACGGCCGATCATCCCCGCGATCCGGCGCAGCGGCGGCAGATGCTGGAATTCGGCCGCCCGGTGGTGATCGGCGCGAATGTGTGGATCGGCGGCGGCGCCATCATCCTACCCGGGGTGACGGTCGGCGACGACGCGATCATCGGGGCGGGAAGCGTGGTGACGCGCGATGTCCCGCCGGGCGCGACCGTCGTCGGGAATCCCGCTCGGCCACGGCCGTGAGGCGAGGAAGCACGGGGGTGCCGCGGGAGGCTGCGATCCGGCCGCTCGGCGGCCGTGCCGATCGGGATCGTGCCGGACATCGCGTCCAGATCGAGCCGCCAGGGACGCCGAGACCCTGGCGCCGGGCGGGGCGGATGTCGGCATCGGTCCGATCGCCCGGCACGGTCCCGCCCAACGCCTGACGCGGTGCGTGGCCGTGCCGGACGATCGCCGCGTGCGGGATCAGTCCGTGTGGATGAGGGCCGCCGGGGCGACCGTTTCGCCGAAGCCGAAATCGGCCAGCCGGTACGAGACCTGTGCGAAGGCGCCGTAACGCGCGGTCCCGAACTCCATCGGGCTGGGCGGCGGCGACGTCAGCCCGCCGCCGGGTACGCCCCCGGCCCAGGCGTCCCCGGAGGATCGTGATGCCGCACGCGGCCTGAGCGGGTCGGGCGCCGTCACGGGGAAGGAGGACGCGCCATGTCCGGCCGGCTTCCCTGTCCAACGGGCAGGTCTCTTGCCTCCGAAGCAAAGCGTGTCGGACCCTCCGGGCGGCTGGCCGGCGCACGTTCGATTCGGCTGCGAGGAGGAAGAACAGGTCATGGCTCGAGAGGGTATGCTCCGCCGGTCGGTTGCAGTGGCGGCGCTGGCAACGCTGGTTCTCGGCCTCCCGGCGCCGGGCCCCGCCTGCGCGGCCGACAAGGAGGTCACCTTCGCCCACCAGGACATGGTGGTGCCGTTCCGGGCGCTGATGGCCTCGGGCGCCCTCGAAAAGGCGACCGGCTACACCGTGCACTGGCGCAAGTTCGGCGGCGGCGGCGACGTGATCCGCGCCATGGCCTCGGGCAGCGTCCAGATCGGCGAGGCGGGATCGAGCCCGATCGCGGCCGCCGCGTCGCAGGGTCTCGATATCCAGCTGTTCTGGATCCTCGACGAGATCGCCGACGCCGAGCAGCTCGTGGCCCGCGCCGGCAGCGGCGTGACGCGCGTGGCCGACCTGCGCGGCAAGACGATCGCCGTGCCGTTCGTGTCGACGGCGCATTACCAGCTGATCGCCGCCCTGGCGGAGGCCGGGCTCGGCCAAGCGGATGTCAGGATCCTCAACATGCGCCCGCCCGAGATCGCCGCCGCCTGGGAGCGGGGCGACATCGACGCGACCTTCATCTGGGATCCGGTGCTCGCCCGGGTGAAGCCATCCGGCACGGTGGTGGTCTCGGCCGGCGACCTCGCCCGCCGGGGCAAGGCGACCTTCGACGGCCTCGTGGTCGACCGCGCCTGGGCGGCCGCGAACCGGGATTTCCTGGTGACGCTCGTCAAGCTGATCGCCGCCCAGGACGCGGCTTATGCCGCCAAGCCCTGGAATGCCGACGCGCCCGAGGTGGCGGCGGTGGCCCGGATCACCGGCTCGGCGCCGGCGCAGGTGCCGGCGAGTCTCGCGGCCTACCGGTTCCCGACCCTCGAGGCGCAGGCCTCCCCGGCCTGGCTCGGCGGTGCCGCCGCCAAGGCCCTGACCGAGACCGCCGCGTTCCTGAAGGCGCAGGGGCGCGTCCAGGCGCTGGCGCCGGATTACGGCCGGTTCGTCACGACGGACGTCGTGGACGCGGCCCGGAAAGGGCCTGTCCCCGGACCGGAGGGCCGATGATCGAGATCCGCAACCTGAGCGTCCGCTACGGACAGGGTGCCGGCGCGGTCGCCGCCCTGTCGCGGATCGACCTGACCATCGGCCCCGGGGAGTTCGTGGTGGCGCTCGGCGCCTCGGGCTGCGGCAAGACCACCCTGCTCTCGGCGATCGCGGGCTTCCTCCCGCCCACCGAGGGTCAGATCCTCCTCGACGGGGCCCCGATCCGGGGCCCGGGGGCCGAGCGGGGCGTGGTGTTCCAGCGCCACGCGCTGATGCCCTGGCTGGACGTGGCCGAGAACGTGGCCTTCGGCCCCAAGATGCGGGGCGTGCCCCGGGCGGAGCGGCGGCGGATCGCCCGCGCGATGCTCGACCTCGTGGGCCTGCCCGACTGCGCCGATCGGAAGGTCTACGAGCTCTCGGGCGGCATGCAGCAGCGGGTCGGCCTCGCCCGGGCGCTGGCCGGAGACCCGCGTGTCCTGCTGATGGACGAGCCGCTGGGCGCGCTGGACGCCCTCACCCGCGAGCAGATCCAGGAGCTGATCCTCCGGATCTGGCACCGGACCGGCAAGATGGCCTTCTTCATCACCCACGACGTCGAGGAGGCGGTGTTCCTCGCGACCCGGCTGGTGATCATGAGCCCGAGGCCCGGCCGCATCGTCGAGACGCTGGACCTGCCCTTCTCCCGGGCGGCGGTCGGCGGCCGCGATACGCGGGCCGTGAAGTCGGATCCCGCCTTCATCGCCGTGCGGGAGCGCGTCCTCGAGCGCATCCGCCACGGTGCCGACGCCCGGCCCGAGGCCGTCCGATGAGCGGGCCGCCCCGCACGGCGCGGGACGCGGCCTCGGGCTCCGCGGCGGATCCGCCGGCGCGCCCCGGACCCCGTCGCCGCGGCGGGATCCCGGTGCCGGCGGTCAGCGTCGCAACCGTGCTCGCGGCCCTCGGCCTCTGGGTGGTCGCCACGGGCGCCGGCTGGGTGAAGCCGCTGTTCCTGCCGCCGCCGGAGGCGGTCCTGTCGGCCTTCGGGCAGGCCTGGCGCGGGGCGATCGACGGCGCCCCGCTCGGGATCCACATCCGCGACAGCCTCCTGCGCGTCCTCGGCGCCTTCGGGCTCGCCACCCTGGTCGGGATCCCCGTCGGGCTCGCCATGGGCACGAGCCGGATCGCCCGGGGCATCCTCGACCCGCCGATCGAGTTCTACCGGCCGCTGCCGCCGCTCGCCTACCTGCCGCTGATGATCATCTGGTTCGGGATCGGCGAGCTGTCGAAGGTGCTGCTGATCTTCCTCGCCTGCCTCGCCCCGGTGGCGCTCGCCGCGCGCGCGGGGGTGCGCTCCGCCTCGGTCGACCAGATCAACGCGGCGCGCGCCCTGGGGGCGAGCCCCTGGCAGGTCCTGCGCCACGTGGTCTTCCCGGCAGCCCTGCCGGAGATCCTGATCGGCCTGCGGATCGGCATGGGCGTCGGCTGGACCACCCTGGTGGCCGCCGAGATGGTGGCGGCCCAGGCCGGCCTCGGCCAGCTCGTCCTCAACGCGTCCAACTTCCTGCGCACCGACGTGGTGCTGATGGGCATCCTGGTGATCGGCCTGTTCGCGGGACTGTTCGAGTTCGGGATGCGGTGCCTGGAGCGCGTGCTGGTCCCCTGGAAGGGCAGGGCTTGAGAGGCGACCGACCCGCGCCCACGATCCCGGACGAGACGCCGATGCGGCGGCGGGGAGGGAATGCCGCAGGTCAATATTGCGCCCTCAACATGCGCACTTAATTGTGTCGCTTGCAGATCCCAACGGAATACGGAGTGTGTACGATCGGAGGGGGCGCGCGGCAGCGGCCGTTTTGGCGATGCGCTCGGGGATGCCACGGATGGCCCAAACGGACGAGGATGTGTCCGAGGCGGCTCTGGTCGCGGCTCTCGAAGCCTCGGGCGGCGTCGGCTTCTGGATGTGGGACATTCTCCGGGACGAGGCGCGGGCCGATCCGGTGAGCGCCCTGCTGTTCAACATCAGCCCGGCCCGGTCGCGGGCCGGCGTCAGCCTCGCCGAGCTCCTGGAGGCCGTCCATCCGGACGACCAGCCGCATATCTCGCAGGTCATCCTGGATTGCGTCCGCACGGGCGGCTCCTACACGGCCGAGTACCGCGTCTGCTCCCCGGAAGGCCGGCTGCGGTGGCTGTTCACCCGCGGGCATTTCTACCTCGATCAGGACGGCCGACCGTCCACCGGCCGGGGGGTGATCGTCGAGATCTCGGACAGCAAGTCCGCCGGCACAGCCTTCGCGAAGCGCGATGGGGCCACGATCGACGACGCCCTCAGCCGGACCGCCGACCTGTGTCTCTCGCTGCACGACACGGTCTCGCAGCTCGGCGACACCGCCCTGGTGGCGCTGACCGAGACGCTGCTGATCGAGATCGGCCGGCGCCTCGCGGACCGCCAGCGCACCGAGCGCGGCGACGCCCTGCACTGATTGGGGCCCCGTTCCCGTCGAGGCGGCGGCCAGGGCGACGACCGTGGCGCCGGAGCCGCGTCTCCCCATCGACGCCGCCGGCCGGTTGACCCGCGCCGTCAGTCCGGGGCGTCGCGGGCGCGCCCGGCCCCGGAGGGGCGCGCCGGAGGCGGTCGATCCGGAACCGCGCCGGTCCGGATCCCGAAACGGCGCAGGACAGGCTCGATCGGCGCCTCCTCCTGCGACCTTCCGACCGGAACTTGGCCGCGCGGCGCCTGTGTTTGCTGGTTGAACGAGCCATCAGGCTCACAACTGCTACGAGGCAAACGCAATGACCATGGACGTCCGCGAGATCTACGTCACGGCCCTGAAGAATACCCATGCGGTGGAGATGCAGGCGCTGCAGATCATGGAGCGGCAGGTCGAGCGTCTGGAGCGCTACCCCGAGATGGAACAGGCCCTGCGCCGCCACATCGAGGAGACGCACGGGCAGCGCCAGCGCCTGGAGGAGGCGCTCCAGAGCCTGGGCGACAGCCCCTCGGCCCTCAAGGAGGGCTTCCTGGGCTTCGTCGGGAACATGATGGCGCTCGGTCACACCCCGGCCCAGGACGAGATCCTGAAGAACACCTACGCCAACCACGCCTTCGAGAATTTCGAGATCGCCGCCTACGAGTCGCTGCTCACGATCAGCGACGCCGCCGGACAGCAGGGCCACCGGAGCGCCTTCGAGCAGTCGCTCAAGGAGGAGCAGGCCATGGCGGATGCGGTGCGCAAGCTGATCCGTCCGATCACGGAGCGCTACCTCTCCCTGACGGTGTCCGGCGCCAAGGCCGATCGCTGACGTCGCGCCGTCCCCGCCCGAAGCGGGGCGGGGACGGCCGCGTCCGACGACCCTCACACCAACGCCGACCCGGCCTGATTGCGCGCACATGGACACTGGAAGCGGTCGATCGACGAACGCTCCCCGGCCGGAGGGGAAAGCCTCTGGAGGGGCCCTGGGGAGGGGCTGCGTCCATCTCTGCATCGACATGCAGCGCATGTTCGCCGAGCCCACCGACTGGCAGACCCCGTGGATGAACCGCGTCCTGCCGCAGGTGTGCCGCCTCGCGGCGGCGCATCCGGAGCGGACCATCTTCACCCGCTTCATCCCGGCCGCCCGGCCGGGCGAGGGCCGCGGCACCTGGGCGACCTACTCGCAGCGCTGGGCCGCCATGACCCGGGAGCGCCTCGACGCCGGCATGATCGACCTCGTCCCGGACCTCGCCCGGCTGGTCCCGCCCGCGGAGGTCGTCGACAAGACCGTCTATTCGCCCTGGCTCGAGACCGGCCTCGACGCGCGCCTGCGGGCGCGCGCTGTCGATACGCTGATCGTCACCGGCGCCGAGACGGATGTCTGCGTGCTGGCCGCCGTGCTCGGCGGCGTCGATCTCGGCTACCGGATCGTGCTGGCCACCGACGCCCTGTGCAGCTCCTGCGACGCGGCGCACGACGCCCTCCTGCTGATGTACCGGATGCGTTACGGCCACCAGGTCGAGACCATGACGACCGCCGAGATCCTCGATCTCTGGCACTGACCCGGCCCGCCGCCCTCCGGACAGGGCCGAACATTCGCACCGTAATAGCCAAGCTCAGGCGAGATCTGCGCGAGCCGTCCGCGACCATCCCGGCTCTCGAACACTCGATCCGTGCGCCGCCGCACGCGAAAAACAGTCGCGCCGCGCGAACCAGCGGCCTGCGCGACCGTTATGATCCTGAACACGGTCCCGGAGGAAAGGTTATGGCCAAGCACGAGATCCTCGGCTACTTCGAGCACCGCCGCGACGGGGCCTGGGTCTGCGTCCGCCCCTTCACCCTGACCACCCGGGATGCCAGCGTCGACATCCGCCAGGGGATGCGCTTCGACTACGGCAAGCGTGTCGGGGGCGTCGACCTGGCCGAGTACCTCGAGCGGCTGGGCTCGCAATTCGGGTCCTGAGGGCCTGCCCGAGGGATTGGTGGCATCACCGGCAGCCCCGGCGCCGGTCGAAGACTATCTCGAAGTGCGGCGCCGGGACCTGAGCCCGGCGCCGCGCTTCGTCGTTCAGGCGCCACCCCACTGCATCGTCAAGCCGCCATCGACCACCAGAGTGTGGCCGGTGACGTAGGCCGCGGCATCCGAGGCCAGATACAGGATCGCCTGAGCGATCTCCTCCGGCTGGCCGGCCCGATGCCACGGGATCCGCTCCAGGGACTGGTCCAGAACCTCCGACCGCTCGAACCGGTCCGCGGTCATCGGCGTCTCGATCAGGCCCGGGGCGACATTGTTGACGTTGATCCGGTCCTCGGCGAGTTCCCGCGACAGGGAGCGGCAGAGGGAGCCGAGCCCCGCCTTCGACATCCCGTAGGGCGCGCTCTCAGGGGTGGGCAGGTGCTGGGCCACGGAGGAGACGAACACGATCTTGCCGTTCCCGCCCTGCGCCCGGCGCATCTTGATGAAGGGGCGCGCACAGAAGAGCGGTCCCATGAGGTTCACCCGCAGGATCCGCTCCAGGACTGCGTCGTCCATCTCGGCGACCGGTATCCCGCTCATGGCCTGTCCGGCATTGGCCACGAGGATGTCGAGGGTGCCGAGCTCGCTGCCGATACGGTCGAAGGCCGCCGTGACGGCCGCCGGATCGCCGACATCGAGCTGGAGCACCAGGGCCCGGCGGCCCGCGGCCTCGACCCGCGCGGCGGTCTCGCGGATGCCGTCCGCGTCGCTGTGATAGGTGATCGCAACGTCGGCGCCTGCCCGGGCGAGCAGTTCCGCCGTCGCCTGCCCGATGCCGGAATCGGCCCCGGTGACCAGGGCACGGGTGTCGGTGAAGCTCATCGGGACTCTCTCGCTGGCACCGCCATGGCGGCCGGATGCGGGGGCAATGGGTGTCGCCGGGGCGGGTTCCGGGCGCGCGCACCGGCCGCAGGGGAACCCGATCCGGGTTCGCGTCTTTGACGCCCCACGGCCGCATGGCCTAGTGAGGACGCATGTCCCTGGACGAAACGCCCCACGCGATCGCAGAGGAGTGCGCGCCCGACACGCGGAGCCGCATCCTGGCGACGGCGGGCACGTATTTCCGCGAGATCGGCTATCAGAAGACGACCGTGGCCGACATCGCCCGGACGCTCAAGATGAGTCCGGCCAACGTCTACCGGTTCTTCGAGTCGAAGAAGGCGATCAACGAGGCGGTGCTGGAGCGGCTGATCGGCGAGAGCGAGGCGGTGATCTCGGAGATCGCCGACCGGCCGGGCCTCGACGCCACCGCGCGCCTCGTGGCGGCGATCGAGACCCTGCATCGCGACTGCACCCGCCGCTGCGAGACGTTTCCCCGCCTGCACGAGATGATCGAGGCGGCGATGGTGGAGAGCTGGGACGTCTGCCGTCATCACGTGGCCCGGATCACCGCCGGGTTCGAGCGGATCATCCGCGAGGGGGTGGCCCGGGGCGAATTCGAGGCCGCCGATCCCGTCGAGGCGGCCGCCTGCATCCACGCCGCCATCGCCCGCTACACCCATCCGCTGCTGGTGGGCAGCTCCAGTCTTCAGCCGGTGCCGCCCGTGGCCGCGATGACGGCCTTCCTGCTGCGGAGCCTCGCGCCGCGGAGGCCGCTGTCGTAGCGCGACCGGACGAGATCCGGGATCGTCGCTGGCGGCATCGCAGCCGCCCCGGAGGACCCGCCTCCATGGTCCCGCTCTGACGGTCGGTCCAACGTCGGCATTCCGCCCCCCGCCTCACAGGGGCGAAGCGGCGCGCCGGGACAGTGGCGATCGCCAGCGCGGACACCGCGCCGCCGGATGCGATGGCGGCCGGGGACGACACCTCCGTCATTCCCCGACTGCGCGCAGGCCCCGAAATCCAGAGCCCCGTCCGGTGCCCGGCTCGGCCGCGCGAGACCCCGCGTGGCCCCTTCGCTGCGATCTACTCGGAAGCCGGACCGGCCTCCGGCGCCGGCTCGGAGGCGCTCGGCTGCGGGCCGTCATAGCCCTCGATCACCAGGATCTCGGCCTCGACGCCGCCGCGCTGCTTGGCCTTGGCCGCCTGGTAGAGGTCGGAGTTCCAGCAGGCGAGGGCATCGGCATAGCTCGGGAACTCGATCACCACGTTGCGGGATCGGGCCGGCCCCATCACCGCCTCGTGGGCGCCGCCGCGCACGAGGAAGCGACCGCCGAACTTGGCGAAGGCGGCACCGTTGGCCGCCACGTACGCCTTGTAGGCCTCCGCGTCGCGGACATCGACCCGCGCGATCCAGTAGCCCTTCGTCATGCTGCGTCTCCTGCCTTGCGGAGCGAAGTGGATCCGATCGGCGCGAAGGCAATCCCGGTCCGGTTCAGGCGAGTTCCGCCACGATCGCCTGCGCCACCGCGCGGGGGTCGGCGGCGCCGGTGATCGGGCGCCCGACCACCACATGGTCGATCCCGACCTTTCGGGCATCGCCGGGGGTCATCACCCGCTTCTGGTCGCCGGCCTCGGTGCCCGCCGGGCGGATGCCCGGAGTGACGATCAGCCGGTCCGGGCCGACGATGCGCCGGACCGAGCCCGCCTCGGCAGCCGAGCAGACGAGGCCGTCGATGCCGATCTCGGCGGCCTGGGCGGCGCGCTTGGCGACGAGCTCCGCCACCGGCAGGCCGTAGCCGGCCTCCGCGGCGTCGGCATCGTCGTAGGAGGTGAGCACCGTCACGGCGAGGATCTTGAGCCCCGCGCCCCGGCCGCGGACCGCCGCCCGCATGGTCTGCGGGTAGGCGTGGACGGTGAGGAAGGTGGCGCCGGAGCCCGAGGCCGAGCGCACGCCCTCCTCGACGGTGTTGCCGATGTCGTGGAGCTTCAGGTCGAGGAAGACCTTGAGGCCGCGGGCCGCCAGCCGCTCGGCCAGGGCGAGGCCGCCCGCGTAACCCAGCTGGTAGCCGATCTTGTAGAAGGTCGCGGCGTCGCCGATCCGGTCGATCAGCGCCTCGGCCGCCTGCACGCTCGGCAGGTCGAGGGCCACGATCAGGCGGTCGCGGGGGTCGGCAATCTCGGTCATCGGGGCGTCCTTCGGGGTCGCGGCAGCGATTCCGCGGAACGCCCGCGAGGTCAATGCCGGCATCGCCGCCTCACCCCGCCATCACCCGCACCACCTCGGCCCGCAGCACCGGCAGCAATTCCGCCTCGAACCAGGGCTCGCGCTTCAGCCAGCCGTTGTTGCGCCAGGACGGGTGGGGCAGGGGGAGCACCCGGGGGCGCCGGGGCTCGGCGAGGATCTCCCGCCAGCGGCGCACCGTGCCGGTGAGCCCGCCCTCCATCCGTCCGAGATGCCAGCCTTGCGCGTACTGGCCGATCACCAGGATCAGTTCGAGGTCGGGCAGGCCGGAGAACAGCTCCGCCCGCCAGCGCTCGGCGCATTCCCGGCGCGGCGGCCGGTCGCCGCCCTTGGCGTCTAGGCCGGGGAAGCACGATCCCATCGGCACGATGGCGACCCGGGCCGCGTCGTAGAACTGCGCTTCGTCGAGGCCGAGCCAGGACCGCAGCCGCACGCCCGACGGGTCGGTGAACGGCTGGCCCGTGCGGTGGGCGCGCGTGCCGGGCGCCTGGCTGGCGATGCACAGGCGGGCCGTGGCCGAGCCCTGCACGATCGGCCGGGGCTCCTGGGGCAGGGGCGGACCGTAGAGCGGGCTGTCCCGGCAGAGGCGGCAGGCGCGCAGGCGCGCGGCGGTGTCGTCGAAGGCGGGCATGCCCCGGAGATGGCGCATCGGCGCAGAAAAAAGAAACGGCGCGGTGTCGCGCCGCGCCGTCTTCAGTCGGGTCTCTTGCCTTGGGGGGAAGGCCTCTCCTCCCTACGCCGAACCGGGCCGGTGGAACGTGCGATTCCTCACGCGCCCTTCACGCCCGAGAGGTCGAGAGGCAGGGAGCGCAGGCGCCGGCCGGTGGCGGCGAAGACCGCGTTGGCGATCGACGGCCCGAGCACAGGCACGCCCGGCTCGCCGATCCCGGTGGGCGCCACCTGGCTCGGCACGATGTGAACCTCGACCGTCGGCATCTCGCTCATCCGGGTCGGCGCGTAGGCGTCGAAATTGTGCTCCTGCACCTGCCCGTCCTTGAGGGTGATGCGGTTGCGCAGCACCGACGACAGGGCGAAGCCCACCGCACCCTCGACCTGCGCGCGGATCACGTCCGGGTTGACCGGAACGCCGACATCCACCGCCGCCACGATCCGGTTCACCCGGACCGCGTTCTCCTGAGCGGTGACGTCGGCGACCATGGCGACGTACGAGCCGAAGGATTCGTGGACCGCGACCCCGAGGCCGCGGCCCGGATCCTGCGGCTTGGCGCTCCATCCGGCCTTCTCGGCGGCGAGCTTCAGCACGCCGGACAGCCGCGGCGCCTGGGTCAGGAGGGAGAGCCGGTAGGCCACCGGATCGACGTTGGCGGCATGGGCCAGCTCGTCGATCATCACCTCCATCACGTGGGCCGTGTGGGTGTGGCCGACCGAGCGCCACCAGAGCACCGGCACGCCCTCGCGGCCGTTATGGACGCCGAACCGGTAGGCCGGCAGCGCGTAGGGCGTGTCGGAGGCGCCCTCCACGGTGGTGGAATCGATCCCGTTCTTGACGATCATCGCCTCGAAGGGCGAGCCGATCATGATCGACTTGCCGACCATGACGTGGTCCCAGCCGACCACCGCGCCCTTGGCGTCGATGCCGGCCCGGACCTTGTGCAGCACGGTCGGGCGGTAATAGCCGCCGGCCATGTCGTCCTCGCGGGTCCAGACGAGGTGCACGGGGGCCTTCTCGCCCGACGCCTTCAGAACCGTCGCGGCTTCGGCGAGGTAGTCGGCGGTGGGGGTCGCCCGGCGGCCGAAGGAGCCGCCGGCCCAGTTGCTGTGGAGGCGCACCCGGTCGGGCGTCACCCCGAGGATCGCCGCCATCGTCGCCTGCTCGACGGTCTGGAACTGGAAGCCCGCGTAGACGTCGTAGCCGCCGTCGGCCGCCCGCTCGATCGTGGCGTTCAAGGGCTCCATCGCCGCATGGGCGAGGTAGGGGAAGGTGAACTCGGCCTCGACGACCTTGGCGGCCCCTCTCAGCGCCGCCTGCGGGTCGCCGCGCTCGGAGGCCGTGAGGCCGGGGCCCTTGGCCCGCTCACGGTACTCCGCGAGGATCGCGTCGGACGAGCGGGTCTCGGCGGTGCTGTCGTCCCAGGCGACGGTAAGCGCCTCGCGGCCCTTCATGGCCGACCACGTGTCGCGGGCGATCACCGCCACGCCGGTGGGCACCTGCACCACGTCGAGGACGCCGGCGACCTTGCGGGCGGCGGCGGCATCGAAGCTCTTCACGGTGGCGCCGAAACGCGGTGCCCGGGCCACGACCGCGGTGACCTGGTTGGGGCGGCGGATGTCCAGCGAGTAGATCGCCGTGCCGTTGGTCTTGGCCACGGAATCGAGGCGCGGGATCGTCTGGCCGATCAGCCGCCACTCGCTCGAATCCTTGAGCCGCGGCTCGGAGGGGACCGGCAGGGAGGCGGCCGAGGCGGCGAGTTCCCCGAACCGGGCCTGCCGGCCGGAGGGCGCGTGGCGCACGATGTTGTCGGCGACCGTGATCTCCGAAACCGGCACCTTCCAGCGGAAGGCGGCTTCGGCCATCAGCATCTCGCGGGCGGCCGCGCCCGCCTTGCGCAGCTGGAACCAGGAATTGGCCACCGCGGTGGAGCCGCCGGTGCCCTGGATCGGGCCCATCAGGCTGTTGTTGTAGAGCGTCGCATCCGCGGGGGCGAATTCGGTGCGGACCTTGGACCAGTCGGCGCCGAGCTCGTCGGCCAGGATGGTGGCGAGGCCGGTCGTGTTCCCCTGGCCCATGTCGAGGTGCTTGATCACCACCGTGACGGTGTCGTCGGCGCCGATCCGCACGAAGGCGTTGGGCTGCGCCTTGACGTCGGCGAGGTTCGGGCCGGATGCCGCGCGGGCGGATTTCGGGTCGAGCCGGAACGCGACCACGAGGGCGCCGGCGCCGGCGAGCAGGCCGCGGCGGCTGGGACGGGCGGGCAGGGGATTCGGTCGACGGGCGTTCAGCATGGCGGCGAGGCTCCGGTCGGGACCGCGGGGAAGGTGAGGCGTCAGGCCGATCAGGCGAGGCTGCGCGCGGCTTCGTGAATCGCCGCGCGGATGCGCTGGTAGGTGCCGCAGCGGCAGATGTTGCCGTCCATGGCGCCGTCGATGTCGGCGTCGCTGGGCTTGGCGTTGCCCGAGAGCAGGCCGATCGCCGACATGATCTGGCCGGACTGGCAGTAGCCGCACTGGACCACGTCGAGCTTGCGCCACGCCGCCTGGACGGCCTCGGCCACCCGGCCCGACACGCCCTCGATGGTCGTCACCTGCGCGGTGCCGACATCGCCAAGCCGCGTCTGGCAGGACCGGACCGGCTGCCCGTCGAGATGGACCGTGCAGGCGCCACACTGCGCGATGCCGCAGCCGTACTTGGTGCCGGTGGCGTCGAGCCGGTCGCGCAGCACCCAGAGCAGGGGCATGTCGGGGTCGGCGTCGACCGCGTGCGTGACACCGTTGACGGTGAGATTCGGCATGGTCGGCGACCCTTTCTCGACGCGGGCATCCGGGCAGCCCGGATCACGGCGTGCGGCCTCGCACGGGTAAGCGGTCACGCACCTTTAAATAGCGAGCCCATGCCCGGACACGATGTGCGGCACCGCACTTCAATCCGGCGGCGGCACAGCCTCGATACAGCCCCCGATGCTTAAGATTGAAGGGATGCCGGCAGCCGCTTCTTAACACATCCGCCTCATCTTTACGGCGTGCTTCCCAGCCACCGCCGCCCGTCCGCGGAATCGAGCCGAGTTTCAAGACGCGCATGCCCGATCTCACCGTCGAGATGGTCCAGCGCGGTCGCGGCCCCTCGACGGAGGAGGCGGCGCGCCGCCTCGGGGTCGCCCGGGAAATCCGCTCGGCCCGCGAGAAGCTGACCTCGCAGACCGGCCTGGAGCGGGCCTTCGACTACGAGCTGCTGCGCCACTACGCCCAGTACCGGGCCGGCGCGGGCATCCCGCTGGTGGGATTCGCGGCGGCGCTCGCCACGGCGGCGACCTTCTGGATCGCGCCGCCGGTGGCGGCGGCCTGGGCGCTCGGCGTGTTCCTGATGATCACGCTCAACACCACCTTGAGCCGGCGCTTCCTCCGCGCCGACCCGGCGACGATCCCGCTCGCCCGCTGGCGCCGGCGCTTCCTGATCGGCGAGGTGCTGCAGAGCCTGTCGTGGTCCGCGATGATCGGGCTCGGCACCACCGGCGGCTGGACCTTCGCGCTGTTCGGCCTCGTCATCGCCTCCGCCGTCACCACAATGCTGGCCGCGACGGTGCCGCTGGCCGCCATCGCCGCCCTGGTGCCGCTGGCGCTCGCCACCGTGTCCCTCGCCGCCTTCTCCCGCGGGATGGACCTGCTGATGCTGGTGGTGATGGCCGGCGGCGCGCAGGTCTTCTTCCTCGGCCTCTCCCGCCGCCTCTACACCTCGACGGTGGGCGCCCTGCGCTCCCGGGCCGAGAAGGACGCGGTGTTCGGCGAGCTGGAACAGGCCAAGGCCAATTCCGACGAGGCCCGCCGCCGGGCCGAAGAGGCCAACCTCGCCAAGTCGCGCTTCCTCGCCACCATGAGCCACGAGCTGCGGACGCCGCTCAACGCCATCCTGGGCTTCTCGGAAGTGATGAAGAACGAGGTGTTCGGCACCCACACGGCGCCGTCCTATCGGGAATACTCGCACGACATCCACGACAGCGGGATGCATCTCCTAAACCTGATCAACGAGATCCTCGACCTGTCGCGGATCGAGGCGGGGCGCTACGAACTCAACGAGGAGCCGGTGCAGCTCGCCCACGTGGTGGAGGAGTGCCGCCACATGATGGGCCTGCGGGCCAAGGCCAAGAACCAGACGTTCCACGATCTCGTGGACGGCTCGCTGCCGCGGCTCTGGGCGGACGAGCGGGCGCTCCGCCAGATCGTGCTGAACCTCCTGTCGAACGCCGTGAAGTTCACGCCGCCGGGCGGCGAGATCTGGCTGAAGGTCGGCTGGACCGCGTCGGGCGGCCAATACGTCTCGGTGAAGGACAGCGGCCCGGGCATCCCGGAGGACGAACTCGGCACGGTCCTGTCCTCGTTCGGGCGCGGCTCCCTGGCGATCAAGACCGCCGAGCAGGGCTCCGGGCTGGGCCTGCCGATCGTGAAGGGCCTGGTGGAGCTGCATGGCGGGCAGTTCCAGCTGTCCTCCAAGCCGCGCGAGGGCACCGAGGTGGTGGTGACGCTGCCGGCCTCCCGGGTCATGGACACGCTGCCGGCCGTCGAGGTCGAGCCGGAGGTGGTGGCCCCCGCGCGCAGTCCCCTCAACCGCGCGGCGTGACCCGCGCCGGTCGGGCCGCCCCGCTCAGTCGAGGCCGCCGAGCGCACGGATCCGGGCCCATTCGGCTTCGGACACCGGCTGCACCGACAGGCGGGAATTGTTGACCAGCACCATGTCGGCCAGGGCCGGATCGGCCTTGATCGCCTCGAGCGTCACAGGGCGGGGCAGCGCCCGCACGGCCTTGACGTCGACCATGCCGAAGCGGCCGGTCTCGTCCGTGTGATCGGGATAGTAGGGGCGGATCACCGCCACGATGCCGACCACCGCCTTGCCCTCGTTCGAGTGGTAGAAGAAGCCCTGCTCGCCGACCTGCATGGCCATCAGCTGCTTCTTGGCGAGGTGGTTGCGCACGCCGTTCCAGTACGTGCCGGCCTCACCGGCCGCGACCTGCTGGTCCCACGACCAGGTCGCGGGCTCGGATTTGAACAGCCAGTACGCCATCGATGAAGGTCCCGCGGACCGCCCGGCCGGGCGGCATGCCCCGCCATAGCCCAGCTTCGGCCTCCGGGAACAGGCCAGCGCCGCGCCCGGCGCGCTCGGCGCGCTCGGCGCGATCGGCGCGATCGGCGCACCGATGGACGGCGCATGAGACGTCGTTAAAGATCAGTAAAATCTCGCTTATCGAGGGATGCTGTTGGCTGAATATTAAATTCTGGATGCCAAACGTGGCATAAGAGCATCTCTTAATAATCTCCGGTTGCATACATGCTGTCACTGGTCGGCTGCTTCGCCGGAGAGCACAACTTCTGGCTGGTGGTCCTGGCGGCACTCGTCTGCACGCTGGCGAGTGCGACGGCGCTGGAACTCCTCATCCATGCCGGCCGGGCCGGCGGCCGCAACCGCTACATCTGGCTCACAGTGGCCGCCGCCGCCGGCGGGTCGGGGATCTGGGCGACGCATTTCCTGGCGATGCTCGCCTTCGAGCCCGGGCTGCCGTCGGGGTACGGCGTCGGGCTGACCCTCCTCTCCTACGTCGATGCCGTGGCGATCACCGGGCTCGGCTTCGCCCTGGCCACGACCGGCCGGAGGATCCAGGCGGCGCTCGGCGGCGCCGTGGTGGGGTGCGGCATCGCGGTGATGCACTATACCGGCATGGCCGCCTTTCAGGTGCCGGGACACCTTGTGTGGAATCCCGTCCCGGTCGTGATCTCGGTCGGGCTCGCAGCGGCGTTCGGCGCCGCCGCCCTGGTGGTCGGGCTGTCGGCCACCACGGTCCGGGGCCGGTTCGGCGGCGGCGCGCTGCTGATCCTGGCGATCTGCGGCCATCATTTCACCGGCATGGCCGCCGTGACCATCCTGCCGGACCCCACCGTGGAGATCCACGCGAGCGCCATCCGCACCGCCTGGCTCGCCGCCGCGGTGGCGGCGGCGAGCTTCCTGATCCTGCTGCTCGCCGGGGCTGCCCTGGTGCTCGACCTGCGGGACCGCAAGCGGGCCGAGTTCGAGCGCGAGCGGCTGCGCAGCCTCGCCAACGCGGCGGTGGAGGGTCTCGTCGTCTGCCGCGGCGGCGAGATCGTCAGCGCCAACGAGGCCTTCGCCCGGCTCGCCGGCACCGGGGCCTCCAACCTCGTGGGCACGAACCTGGCCCTGTACCTGCCGGGCGTCGCCGCCGGGGCCGGAACGGTCGACCAGCCCCTCGAGGCCGACCTCGTCCCGGCGAGCGGCGGAACGATCCCCGTGGAGGTGATCATGCGTCCCGTCGCCGAGTACGGGCGCCTGCCGCACCACGCCGTGGCGGTGCGCGACCTGCGCGCCCGGCGCCGGGCCGAGAGCGAGATCCATTACCTCGCCCACCACGACGCGCTCACGGGGCTGGCCAACCGCACGAGCTTCCACGCGCGGCTGGAGCGGGAGATCCGCGCCGCGGACGCCCAGGGCGGCCGCCTCGCCGTGTTGTGCCTGGACCTCGACCGCTTCAAGGAGGTCAACGACCTGTTCGGACACGCAGCCGGCGACGCGATGCTGCGCGATCTCGCCCTCCGGGCCGGCGGCCTCCTCGACGCGAAACAGCTGATGGCCCGGCTGGGCGGCGACGAGTTCGCCATCCTGACGCCGCAGGCGGAGGGGTCCGCCGAGCGGCTGGCCGAGCGGATCCTGTCCACCCTGGCCGCGGTGCCGGCCGCCTCCGGCCCGGTGATCGCCACCAGCATCGGCATCGCGGTCTATCCCGACGACGCCGCGGACCAGCGTGCGCTCCTGAGCCACGCCGACGCCGCCCTGTACCGGGCCAAGAACGAGGGCCGCGGCACCTTTCGGCGCTACGACGCCAGCATGGGTGCGCAGATCCGCGACCGGCGGCAGCTGGAGCACGACCTGCGCCACGCGGTGACCCGGGGGGAGCTGGAGCTCGTCTATCAGCCGCAGAGCGAGATCGACACCGGCGCGGTGACGGGCTTCGAGGCGCTGCTGCGCTGGCGCCACCCCACCCGGGGCAGCATCCCCCCGGCCGTGTTCGTGCCGATCGCCGAGGAGACCGGGGCGATCCTGGAGATCGGGGCCTGGGTGCTGCGGGAGGCCTGCCGGGCGGCGGCCGGCTGGCCGAACCCTCTGGCGATCGCCGTCAACGTCTCGGCGGTGCAGCTCCACAACCCGCACTTCGTCCAGTTCGTCCACGGGACCCTGTTCGAAGCCGGCCTGAAGGCGGAACGCCTCGAGATCGAGATTACCGAGACCGCGCTGATCCGGGATCCGGCCCGGGCGCTCCTCACCCTGCGCCAGCTCAAGGCGCTCGGCGTGCAGATCGCCATGGACGATTTCGGCACCGGCTATTCCTCGCTGTCGAACCTGCGCGCCTTCCCGTTCGACCGGATCAAGATCGACGGCTCGTTCATCAAGGCGGTCCACAGCAACCCGCAGGGGGCCGCGATCGTGCGCTCCGTGCTGGGGCTGGGTCGGGGTCTGGGGCTCGCCGTGGTGGCGGAGGGCGTGGAGACCGCCGAGGAGCTGTCCTTCCTGGCGCAGGAGAACTGCACCCTCGCCCAAGGTTATCTGCTGGGCCGACCCGAGCCGATCGCGCGCTTTTCCACCCACACCCACGGCGCGGCGCCGGACCGGGCGGCCGCCGTGGCCTGAGACGCATCGGGCCGGTCGCCTCACTCCGAAGAGGGGCGGCCCCGGCGCCGGCTCATCCCGGCGGAGGTGGTCGATGGCGGCCCCGCGGTCGGGCTGCCGACGCTGTCGCGGGTGCGGCCCGCGGTCCCGTCCGATCCGCGATCCGGGGAGGCGCTCCGCGCAGCGCCCCCGGCCCCGTCGTCGAGAAGAACGCGACCAGAGGGCCGAGCCCCTGGGCGGCGGATCGGGGCGGAGCCGTGACGGATCACGCAGGGCCTGCCCCCAGCGCCCGCCAGAAACCCGGATGCGCGGTCCCGGGTCCAGGCGCCGGGCGCGTCGGCAGCCTGCGCCCCGGGGAGGGCGCCCCGGGGACGGCGCCCTCAGTCGGTCTCCCCGCGCAGAGGCCGGGCCAGCAGGCCGGCGATCACGTCGTCGACGCTGGCCGAGCCCGCCACGATGGCGGCGACGGCTTCCGCCACCGGCATCTCGAGACCCTTCGCGGCGGCGAGGCCCGCGAGGGCCGCGGCGGTGAACGCCCCCTCGGCGAGCTTGCCGCCCGCGGCCTCGGCCGGGCTGGCGCCGGCGCCGAGCCGCTGGCCGAAGGCGAAGTTGCGCGATTGCGGCGAGGAGGCGGTGAGCACGAGGTCACCGAGCCCCGAGAGCCCCATCAGCGTCTCGGGCCGCCCGCCGAAGGCGCGGGCGAAGCGCATCAGTTCGGCGAAGGCCCGGGCGATCAGCGCCGCCCGGGCGCTCTCCCCGAGGCCGCGCCCCACCACGATCCCGCAGGCGATGGCCAGCACGTTCTTGCCGGCGCCGCCGATCTCGACGCCCCGCACGTCGTCGGTGTGGTAGAGGCGGAAGCTCGGCCCGGACAGCAGGGCGCTCAAGCCGGCGGCGAGGCCGGCATCGACCGCCGCCAGGGTCACGGCGGTGGGCAGGCCGCGGGCGACGTCGGCTGCGAAGCTCGGGCCGGACAGGACCGCCACGGGCACACCGGGGGGCAGGACCTGCTCGGCCACCGCGCTCATGAAACTGTCGCTGCCGCGCTCGATTCCCTTGGCGCAGAGGATCACCGGCCCGGCGCTGGCCAGGGGACCGCGCAGGGTTTCCAGCACGCCGCGCATGGTCTGGGCGGGCACGACCACGAGCGTCGCCCGGGCGCCCGCGAGGGCGTCGGCATCGGCCGTCGCGCGGATCGCGGGATGCAGCGGCACGCCCGGCAGGTAGCGCGGATTCTCCCGCTGGGCCTGGAGGGCGGCCGCGGCCTGCGCATCGCGCAGCCAGAGGGTGACGGGATGGCCGGCCCCGGCGGCGGCGTTGGCCAGCGCCGTGCCCCAGGCCCCGCCGCCGACGACGTTGATCGGGGTCTCCGCGCTCATGCCGCTTCCTCCCTGTCCGCGCAGTCCAGCCGGTAGAGCACGTGCACGCGCAGCGGCCCCTCCGGCACCGCCGGATGCGGGAATGTCCCGGCCGGCCTCAGGCCGAGGCGCTCCATCACGGCCCGGGAGCGGTCGTTGCCGACCGCCGTGAAGGCCACGACGCTCCGGATCCTGCAGCGCCCGGCGAGATCGGCGAGGGCGAGCCGCGCGGCCCGGGTGGCGAAGCCGTGGCCCCAGGCCTCGCGTGCGAGGCGCCAGGCCAGTTCGACCGTCGTTCCGGGCCGGTCGCCCCCCGGGAAGGGCAGGGGCCGCAGGATCCGCATCGGGCCAGCGAAGCCGATGAACCGGCCCGCATGCTCCAGGGCCCAGGGGCCGAACCCGTCCGCCACGAAGCGGCGGTCGCAGAGGCCGGCCTCGGCGGCGCTCTCCGCCTCGGTCCGGGGCCGCGGGAAATGAGCCATCACCGCCGGATCGGCGTTGAGCGCCGCGAAGGGCGCCGTATCCTCCGGCCGCCAGCGGCGGAGGGTCAGGTCGCCGTCCCGGAGGGCCTCCGGCACCGGGGCGGCTGCGATCTTGCCGCGCCAGGCCAGGGAGCGGCGGTTCAGGAGCGCGAGGTCCGCACGGCCGGCGAGCACCGCCTCGCCCAGCGCGATCGCGATCTCGAGCTGACCGAGCGGCATGGTGGCATAGGCGGGCGGGCGGGTATGGTCGCGCCAGGGGCCGCCGCAGGCATTGTCCAGGAGGATGCGGGCGAAGCAATGGTCGAGCCGCACCGGCCAGTCCGGACGGACGGCTTCGGGCAGGCGGCGCTCCACCAAATCCCGCCAATGCGTGCGCCGGTCCGCCGGGTTCATCCGGCCGGCACCCCCGCCCGGGCCGCCAGCGGCCAGCGGGGCCGCGCCGGGGCCGTGAGGTCGTCCACCAGCCCGAGGCGCAGGCGCTCCAGCCCGGCCCAGGCGATCATCGCGCCGTTGTCGCCGCAGAGCGGCAGGGGCGGCGCCACGAAGCTCAGGCCCGCCTCGCCGGCCAGGGCAGCCAGCGCCCGCCGGATGGCGCCGTTGGCCGCCACGCCCCCCGCCGCCACCAGGGCGGTGGGCCGTCCGGCCACGTCCGAGAAGGCGCGCAGGGCGACCCGGGCGCGGTCCACCACCACGTCGACCACGGCGGCCTGGAAGCTCGCGCAGAGATCGGCGACGTCGCGCTCGGCCAGCGGGGCGATCCGCTCGGCCTCGATCCGCACGGCGGTCTTGAGGCCCGAGAGGGAGAAGTCGGCCTCGCGGCGGCCGAGCATCGGCCGGGGCAGGGCGAAGCGCTCGGGATCGCCGGCCTCGGCCATGCGCTCGACCGCGGGACCACCGGGATAGCCGAGGCCGAGGAGCTTGGCGACCTTGTCGAATGCCTCGCCGATGGCGTCGTCGACGGTCGAGCCGAGCCGCACGTAGTCGCCGACGCCGCGCACGGCGACGAGCTGGGTGTGGCCGCCCGAGACCAGGAGCAGCAGGTACGGGAAGGCGACGCCGTCGGTGAGCCGCGCCGTGAGCGCGTGGGCTTCCAGATGGTTGACGGCGAGCAGGGGCTTGCGGGTCACGAGCGCCAGGGTCTTGGCGGTGACGAGGCCGACCAGCACGCCGCCGATCAGCCCGGGGCCGGCGGCCACCGCAATGCCGTCGAGGTCCCGGAAGCCGGTCCCGGCCCGGTCGAGGGCACGGGCGATCAGCCGGTCGAGCACCTCCACGTGGGCGCGGGCGGCGATCTCCGGCACGACGCCGCCATAGGCCGCGTGCTCGGCGATCTGGCTCAGGACCTCGTTGGCGCGGATCTGGCCGACACCATCCTCGTCGACCGACACCACGGCGGCGGCGGTCTCATCGCAGGTGGTCTCGATGCCGAGCACGGTCTTCTGCACGGGTTGAACTCCTCCGATCCGGACCGCATACTATCCGCCGGCGGTCACGGCGCGAAAGCGGAGCATGGTCTCAGCCGTCCGTCCCATCCGCCTCCTGCGGTGCCGGAGCGCAGGGCAGGCCTCGGGATGAGGGGACGGCGCGAGGACGCCCTCAGTCGACGGCGACCATGACGTCGGAAGCCTTGATCACCGCGTAGGCGGGACCGCCGGCGACGAGCTTGAGGGATTCGACGGCCTCGTTGGTGATCGAAGCGGTGACCACTTGGCCGGGGCTGATCTCGATCTTCACGTGGGAGGTGGTCGCCCCCTTGTCCACGGAGAGGACCGTGCCCTTGAGAACGTTGCGCGCGCTGATCTTCATGGTCTGCTGCCTCGCTCCATAAGCCGCACCGGAACAGGTCGCGTCGGGCGGCCTCGGGCAGGTCTCCTACAGCATGGCGGGGTCCCGCGCGACCGCCTCAGCGCGGATCGGCCTCAGGCTCGCCGGCCTCGTCCTCGGGGACCGGCGCGGCCCCCCAGGCGGCCAGCGCGGCGTTGAGATCGTCGAGGACGAAGTGCCGGGCGCTGTCCCGGTCGTATCCGTCGGCCAGGAGGTCGTCGTAATCGGTGAAGACGTGGCGCGCGTACGTGATGAGGGCGAGGCGTGCCGCGGTCTCCGGGGCGGCCCGGCGCAGGCCCGGGCTGGCCAGCGCCCGGTCGAGGGCGGCCTCCGCCTCGAAATCCGGGAGGCGCGGGGCAAGCCGGGCCAGCGCCGCGGCGACGGCGTCCCGGCGATTCAGCGGCGGCGATCCAACGCTCATCGCAGGCCTGCCGACGGCATGATTTTAACGGAGCGATCGGGTAGGATCGGCCTCAGATGAGGCGGGGCCTGCACGGGATCCTCCGCCGGGGAGATCAGGTCCATGGCAATTCTTCGTCCCGCGCTGCTTCTCGGCCTCTTCCTCGGGGCGGCGCCGGCGCTGGCCCAAGGCCCGGCTCCGGGCATGAATCCGGGCACCAATCCGGGCTCTGCCGCGTCCCCGGCCACGGCGGGTTCCCAGGTCAGCGGCCGCCGGACCACGGCCACCGGCCAGACCAAACCCCCGGGCGGCACCGCAGCCACCGGATTGCCGCAGCCCGTGAACCAGGCCGAGATGATCAAGGCTCAGAAGGCCGCCGAGGCCCGCTCGAAGGCCTGGGACAGCAAGATGCGCCACACGATGGGCTCGATCTGCCAGGGCTGCTGAGGCCCGGGCGGTCGTCCCGGACGCCGGAGACCCTCGTCCGGGACGAGGGTCCGGAAACGCGAAGGGGCCGCCCGAACGGGCAGCCCCTCCTCGGTCGCCGGGGCGACGGGATCAGCGGGAGTAGAACTCGATGACGAGGTTCGGCTCCATCTGCACCGGGTAGGGCACCTCGGACAGGCTGGGGATGCGGGTGACGCGGGCGGTCATCTTGGCGTGGTCGGCTTCGATGTAGTCCGGCACGTCACGCTCGGAGAGCTGGGTTGCCACGATGACGATCTCGAGCTGGCGGGAGGACTCCTTGACCTCGATGAGGTCGCCGGCCTTCACCTGATAGCTCGGGATGTTGACGCGGACGCCGTTCACCTTGACGTGCCCGTGGTTGACGAACTGGCGCGCGGCGAACGGGGTCGCGACGAACTTCGCCCGGTAGACCACGGCGTCGAGGCGGCGCTCGAGCAGGCCGACGAGGTTCTCGCCGGAATCGCCGCGCAGGCGGATCGCCTCGGCGTAGTAGCGGCGGAACTGCTTCTCGGTGATGTTGCCGTAATAGCCCTTGAGCTTCTGCTTGGCGCGCAGCTGCGTGCCGAAGTCGCTCATCTTGCCCTTGCGGCGCTGGCCGTGCTGGCCGGGGCCGTATTCGCGGCGGTTGACGGGGCTCTTCGGGCGGCCCCAGATGTTCTGGCCCATGCGGCGGTCGAGCTTGTGCTTGGCCTGAATCCGCTTCGACATATCTTCCGCGTCCTCTCGTGACGAGAATGAGGAACGCGCCCTCCTTTTCCCGGCCCTTCGCGGTCCGGGACGACAGGGCGGGAGGATCCCGCCCACGGGTGCGCGTGAAAACGCGACGGGGCCCCGTGCGGAGCCCCATCGACGGCGGGTCTTTAGGGGACGGACGCGCCGCGGTCAACCGTGAGAGGTCAGATGGACGAGTCAGTCGTGGTCCTGCGCGGCGCGCCCGCGGACGCGGAGGCGATCCGGGGGCTGGTGGAGGCGGCCTACACCAAATGGATCCCGGTAATCGGGCGTCTGCCGATTCCCATGCAGGCGGACTACGCCCAGGCTTTGCGGGACCACCGCTTCGACCTGCTGCGGGCCGGTCCGGATCTCGCCGGCCTGATCGAGACGCGGGCCGAGGCCGATCACCTCTTGGTCGTCAACGTCGCGGTGCACCCGGCCTTCCAGGGCCGGGGCTTCGGCAGCCGGCTGATGGGACGGGCCGACGCCGTCGCGGCCGAGGCCGGGCTCGCGCGGCTGCGCCTCTACACCAACAAGAAGTACACGGCGAACCTGCGCCTCTACGGGGCGCTCGGCTACCGGGTGGAGCGGGAGGAGCTCTACGACGGACCGGGCCGGACCCGCGACGACGACGTCACCGTGCACATGGTGAAGGACTTGGTTTGAGGCATCGACGCCGGCCTTACCGTCATCGCGAGCGCAGCGAAGCGACCCAGGGTGGCGCGCCGCCGTAGAGCGTGGCGCCTCTGGATTGCTTCGCGGCGCTCGCAAAGACGAGGCGTCTCCCGGCTCCCTTCAGGTCACCACGCTCGGCTCAGGCCGTCCGGTGCGGGGCTCGATCTCGGCGATCGCGCGGGCCGCGGCCGCCACCGGGGCCAGGACCTCGGCAACGGCCAAGTCGAGGCGGTCCGGTGCGTTCTCGTAGCGCTCCAGGTAGACCCGCAGCGTCGCCCCGGCGGTGCCGGTGCCGGAGAGCCGGAACACCGCCCGCGCATCCTCGGCGAAGCCGATCCGGATGCCCTGGCGCTCGGTGAGCGAGCCGTCCACCGGATCGCGGTAGGCGAACTCGTCGGCCGTCGAGACCGTGAGGTCGCCGATCCGCGTGCCCGGCAGACCGTCGAGTTTCTCGCGGAGCGCGTCCATCAGACCGTTGGCGGCGTCCGAATCCACCTCCTCGTAGTCGTGGCGGGCGTAGTAGTCGCGCCCGTAGGTGCGCCAGTGCGCCCGCACCAGCGCGTCAGCCCGCTCGCCCGTGGCGGCGAGGATGTTGAGCCAGAGCAGCACCGCCCAGAGCCCATCCTTCTCGCGCACGTGGTTCGAGCCGGTGCCGGCGCTCTCCTCGCCGCACAGGGTGATGAGGCCCGCGTCGAGGAGATTGCCAAAAAACTTCCAGCCGGTGGGCGTCTCGTAGGCCTTGATGCCCAGCGCGGCCGCGACCCGGTCGGCGGCGCGGCTCGTGGGCATGGAGCGCGCGACACCGGCTAGCCCGCCCGCGTAGCCCGGCGCCCGGTGGGCGTGGGCGGCGAGCAGGGCGAGGCTGTCGCTCGGCGTCACGAACAGGCCCGGGGCCACGATCATGTTGCGGTCGCCGTCGCCGTCCGAGGCGGCGCCGAAATCCGGCGCGTCCGGCCCCTGCATCAGGTCGAACAGGTCGTGGCAATGGACCGGGTTCGGATCCGGGTGGTGACCGCCGAAATCCTCTTTCGGGACCGCGTTGACCACCGTGCCCGCGGGGGCGCCGAGCATCCCTTCCAGGATCGCCGTCGCGTAGGGGCCGGTCACCGCGCTCATGGCGTCGAAGCGCATGCGGAAGCCGGAGGCGAACAGGCGCGCCACCGCGTCGAAGTCGATGAGCGTGCGCATCAGCGCAGCGTAGTCGGCCACCGGGTCGATGACCGTCACCGTCATGGCGCCGAGGCGGGTGTCGCCCAGAGTGTCGAGGTCGAGGTCCGGGGCCTCCACGAGGCGGTATTCCGTGATCGCCTTCGCCCGCTCGAAGATCGCGTTCGTCAGCGTCTCGGGCGCCGGGCCGCCATTGGCGGCGTTGAACTTGATGCCGAAATCGCCGTCCGGCCCGCCCGGGTTGTGGCTCGCCGAGAGCACGATGCCGCCGAGCGCCTTGGCCTTCCGGATGACGCAGGAGGCGGCCGGCGTCGAGAGCAGGCCGCCCTGACCGACCAGGACCCGGCCGAAGCCGTTGCCGGCGGCGAGGCGCAGCGTCTTCTGCACCACCTCGCGGTTGAGGAACCGGCCGTCGCCGCCCAGCACAAGGGTCGCGCCCGCCTTGTCGGGCAGGGTGTCGAAGATCGCCTGGACGAAGTTCTCGACGTAGTTCGGCTGCCGGAACACCGGCACCTTCTTGCGCAGGCCGGAGGTGCCCGGCTTCTGGTCGGGGAAGGGCGTGGTCGCGACGGTGGTCGGAGTCGTCATAAGCGGGCGTCTCCCGGAATCTCCCGCCTCAATGCCCGTCCGGGAGCTTGGCGTCACCAGCCCCGGCGACAGGGTCGGGCTTTTTTCACGCGGTTTCGCCGGATCGGGCGACGGAACCCGCCGCCTGTCCGCCGCCGGCCGGTCCGGAGCGTTGCGCCCGCCGACGCCCGCCGGTTGAATCGCCCGAGCCGCCAGACAAGGCGGACCGGAGGAGACATCATGGCGGACAGACCAATGCGGACGGACCCGGACGCGGCCCGGCCCGGCCGGGGCTTGGCCCGGCGCGAGCTGGTCGGGGCGCTCGCCGCCGGGGCGGCGGTCGCGGCCTCGGCGGCCCAAGCCGTTGCGGCGCCTGCCGTCGCGGCGCCTGTCGTCGCGGCTCCGGCGGCCCAGCTGACGACGGACGAGTTCCGCCTGCCCTGGAGCGAGCCGGGGGTCGAGATCTACGTGCGCAACAAGCGGCCCGCGGGAACCGAGCGGTTCCCGGGCGACCGGATCCTGCTCTACGTGCACGGCTCCACCTACCCGTCCTCCACCGCCTTCGACCTGCCGCTCGGGGGGATGTCGGCCATGGACTACCTCGCGGGCCTCGGCTTCGACGTCTACTGCGTGGACCTGCCGGGCTACGGCCTGTCCGGACGCCCGGCCGCCATGGATGCGCCGCCCGCCGACAATCCGCCGCTCATGCGGACGCCGGACGCCGCCAAGGTGGTGGGGCAGGTCGTCGACTTCATCCGGAAGCGGCGCAACGTCGAGAAGATCGACCTGATGGGCTGGTCCTGGGGGACCTCCACCATGGGGCTCTACACCAGCACCCACAACGACGCGGTCAACCGCCTCGTCCTCTACGCGCCGCAATGGCTGGCGCGCACGCCCGGCCTGATCGGCGGCGGCGGCACGGTGGGGGCCTATCGCACCGTCAGCCGGGACAGCGCCCGAGCGCGCTGGCTGACCGGCGTCCCCGAGGACAAGAAGGCCGACCTGATCCCGGCGGGCTGGTTCGACCAATGGGCCGACGCGACCTTCGCCACCGACCCGGTCGGGGCGAAGCGATCGCCGCCGGTCCTGCGCGCGCCGAACGGCACGGTCGCCGACAAGGACGCCTACTGGGCGGCGGGGAAGCCGCTCTACGATCCGGGCGAGATCCGCGTGCCCGTGCTGATCATCCACGCCGAGTGGGACGCCGACCTGCCGAGCTACCAGGCGCAGGAATACTTCACCAAGCTCACCCACGCCCCCTACAAGCGCTTCGTCGAGCTGGGGGAGGGCACCCATACGGTGATGATGGAGAAGAACCGCATGCAGTTCCTCCACGCGGTCGGGGCCTTCCTCACGGAGGCGGACCCGCAGGCGCTGAACTGAGCGGCGAGCCCCGGGGGCCGGCCGATCCCATAGCACCGCCCCATCCTGAGGTGCGCGCGTCAGCGGGCGCCGCAGGGGGGCTCCAGGGATCGCGCGGCCGGATGGAGGCCTCCTTCGAGGCCTCCGCTTCGCTCCGGCACCTCAGGACGAGGGGGCGCCAGGGCATGGGGCGAGGCGGCCGGTCCGGCCGCCTCGGGAAGCCTTCTACTCCGCCGCCTGCCGCGCCGCGTAGCCCAGCCGCTCGTTCAGCGCGCGGATCAGCTTGGCGGCCGCCTCGGCGATCACCGTGCCGGGCGGGAAGATCGCCGCCGCGCCCGCGGCCGTCAGCGCCTCGTAGTCGCCCGGCGGGATGACGCCGCCGATGGCGATCATCACGTCGTCCCGGCCCTGCTCGGTCAGCGCCGCCTTCAGCTCCGGCACCAGGGTCAGGTGGCCGGCAGCCAGGGACGAGACGCCGACGATGTGGACGTCGTTCTCCACCGCCTGCCGGGCGGCCTCCGCCGGGGTGGCGAAGAGCGGCCCGATATCCACGTCGAAGCCGAGATCCGCGAAGGCCGAGGCGATCACCTTCTGGCCGCGGTCGTGCCCGTCCTGGCCCATCTTGGCGACCAGGATGCGCGGCCGGCGACCGTCATTCTCCTCGAACGCCTCGACCAGCGCCCGGACTTCCTCGACCACAGGCGACATGCCCCCCACCTCGCGCTTGTAGACGCCGGAGATCGAGCGGATCTCGGCGCGGTGCCGGCCCCAGGCCTTCTCCAGGGCCTCGGAAATCTCCCCCACCGTCGCCTTGGCGCGGGCGGCCTCGACGGCGAGCTCCAGCAGATTCTCGGTGCCCTCGGCGGCCTTCGTGAGGGCCTCCAGCCGGGCCGTCACCGCCGCCTCGTCGCGCTCGGCGCGCAGGCGCTTGAGCTTGTCGATCTGGAGCCGGCGGACATTGCCGTTGTCGACCCGCAGCAGGTCGATGGCCATGTCGTCGTCGGCCCGGAACTTGTTCACGCCGACGATGGTCTGCCGGCCGGAATCGATCCGGGCCTGGGCCCGGGCGGCAGCCTCCTCGATGCGGAGCTTCGGGATCCCGGCCTCGATCGCCTTGGCCATGCCGCCGAGGCCGTCGACCTCGCGGATGTGCTCCCAGGCCCGGGCCACCATGTCGGCCGTGAGCTTCTCCACATAGTAGGAGCCGCCCCAGGGATCGACGATCCGGGTGGTGCCGCTCTCCTGCTGCAGGAACAGCTGCGTGTTCCGGGCGATCCGCGCCGAGAAGTCGGTGGGCAGGGCCAGCGCCTCGTCCAGCGCGTTGGTGTGGAGCGACTGCGTGCCGCCCTGCGTCGCCGCCATCGCCTCGATGTTGGTGCGGGTGACGTTGTTGAACACGTCCTGCGCGGTGAGCGACCAGCCGCTCGTCTGCGAATGGGTGCGCAGGGCCAGGGATTTCTCCGATTTCGGATCGAACCCCTTCACGAGCTTCGCCCAGATCAGGCGCGCGGCCCGCATCTTGGCAACCTCCATGAAGAAGTTGGTCGAGATCGCCCAGAAGAACGACAGGCGCGGGGCGAACTGGTCGATGGTCAGCCCGGCGGCGAGGCCCGCCTTGATGTACTCGACGCCGTCGGCGAGCGTGTAGGCGAGCTCCAGGTCGTTCGTCGCCCCGGCCTCCTGCATGTGATAGCCGGAGATCGAGATCGAGTTGAACTTCGGCATGTTCTTCGACGTGTAGGCGAAGATGTCCGAGATGATCCGCATCGATCCCTTGGGGGGATAGATGTAGGTGTTGCGGACCATGAACTCCTTGAGGATGTCGTTCTGGATCGTGCCGGCGAGCTTCTGCGGCGGCACGCCCTGCTCCTCCGCGGCGACGATGTAGAGCGCGAGGATCGGCAGCACCGCGCCGTTCATCGTCATCGACACGGTCATCTCGTCGAGGGGAATCCCCGAGAACAGCGTGCGCATGTCGTAGATCGAGTCGATCGCCACGCCCGCCATGCCGACATCGCCGGAGACCCGGGGATGGTCGGAATCGTAGCCGCGGTGGGTGGCGAGGTCGAAGGCGACCGACAGGCCCTTCTGCCCGGCCGCGAGGTTGCGGCGGTAGAAGGCGTTCGAATCCTCGGCCGTGGAGAAGCCGGCGTACTGCCGGATCGTCCAGGGCTGAGTGACGTACATGGTCGGGTAGGGGCCGCGCAGGAACGGCGCGATCCCCGGATAGGTGTCGAGGAACTCGAGGCCCTCCCGGTCCTCCGGTCCGTACCGGCCCTTCACCGGGATACCCTCCGGCGTCATCCAGGGCTCGCCCAGCGCCGGCGCCGCGACCGCGAGCGATTCGCCGGCCAGCGGGATTTCGGCGAAGTTCGGGATGCGGGAGGTCATGGCGTTGACTCGTTATGGCGTTTGTCACGCCATTATAGACACGCGCTTGACGCGGGCTACTCCCCCGCAGGTCCAGGACCGCGTCCGCCCCGCAGGACGTAGACAACCGCGCCCGCCAGCATCAGCGCCATCCCGTACCACGTGATCGCGTAGACGAGGTGGTTGTTGGGGAAGGCGATCACCGTCAGGCCGCCCACCGGCAGCCCGCCGGGATTGGGCGTCGCGTCCGCATCCACGAAGTAGGGGGCGACGCCGGTCAGGCCGCGCGCCGCCGCGATGGCGGCCACGTCGCGGGAATACCAGCGGTCGTCCTTGGGATCGTTCGAGCGCAGGAACGCGCCCCCGGGCTCGGTCAGCCGCAGGAGGCCGGTCACCGTGGTCTCCCCCGCGACCTGCCCGGGCGCCCGGGTCGCCGGATCCCGCCGGTCGCCGGGCACGAAGCCGCGATTGACCAGCACGAGGCTGCCGTCCGGACGCCGCAGGGGCGTCAGCACCCAGAATCCGCCGCCGCGCTCGGTGACGGCCTGAACCAGGGTCTCGCGATCGTGCAGGAAGGTGCCCGCGAGCCGGACGTGCCGGTAGGCGTCGTCGGGGCCGACGCGCGGCCATGCGGCCGAGTCGGGGGCCGGCACCGGCGGGGCATGGACCCGGGCATCGACCCGGGCGATCAGATCGAGCTTCCAGGCCCGCCGCTCCACCTGCCACGTGCCGAGCCCGAGCAGGACGACGAAGACGAGGCCCGCGCCGACGCCGAACACGACGCGCCGCCACAACGCAATCGGGGCCGGGGAGGGGCTCAAGCCCCCCGCCGACCCCGCGGGTCTCATCTGCGGACGCGCGCTCAGCGGGCGTTGTTCATGACGTCGTGGGCATCCATCGGCATCATGTTGTGGTTGAGGTGGTACATGACCCACACCGAGCCGGCGAGCATGATCACCACCAGCGTGATGGTGAAGATCAGCGCCATGAAGGTCCAGCCGCCCTCCGACTTCGTGCTCATGTGCAGGAAGTAGATGACGTGCACGACCATCTGGACGCCGCCGAGCGCCAGGATGACCAGGGTGGTGACGAGGCTGTTGTCGAGGACGTTGCCCATCACCAGCCAGAACGGGATCACCGTCAGGATCACCGACAGGACGAAGCCCGTCATGTAGCTCTGGAAGCTGCCGTGCCCGCCCTCGCTGTGGGCGTGCGCATCGTGCGTGTCCTGGCCGTGGCCGGTGAGGCGGTGTGCGTCGGCGCTCATTCGAGCACTCCCATCAGGTAGACGACGGTGAAGACGCCGATCCAGATCAGGTCGAGGAAGTGCCAGAACATCGACAGGCACATCAGCCGGCGCTTGTTCTCGACGATCAGGCCGCGCTTGCTGACCTGCACCATCAGCACGACGAGCCACAGGATGCCCATGGAGACGTGCAGGCCGTGGGTCCCGACCAGGGTGTAGAACGACGACAGGAACGCGCTGCGCCAGGGCGGCGCGCCCTCGTGGAACAGGTGGACGAATTCCCGGATCTCCAGGGCCACGAAGGCCACGCCGAACAGGCCCGTGATGGCGAGCCAGATCTGCGTCTGCTTCACCCGGTCCCGGTCCATCTCCAGCATGGCGAAGCCGTAGGTGATGGACGAGAACAGCAGCATGGCGGTGTTCACCGCGATGCCGGGCAGGTCGAACAGCTCCTTCGGGGTGGGGCCGGCCGCGAAGCTGCGCCCGAGCACCCCGTAGGTCGCGAACAGGGTCGCGAAGATGAGGCAGTCGCTCATCAGGTAGAGCCAGAACCCGAGCATGGTCGAGCCCTCGGAATGATGGCCCTCCTCGTCGGTCTGGTAGAAGACCGGCGCCGCGGCGCCGGGGGGTGCAGTCTCCGCGTGCATCATCGGATCACGCCATCTCCAGTTCGCGCGTCCGCTGACCTTCCGTCCGACTGACGACGTCGGCGGGAATGTAGTAGTCGCGATTGTAATTGAAGGTGTGGGCAATCGCGACGACGAAGATCGCCACGAAGGTGAGCGCCGCCAGCCACCAGACGTACCAGACCATGGCCAGGCCGAAGGCGAAGTTCAGCCCCGCCAGGATCGCGCCGGTCGCGGTGTTCTTGGGCATGTGGATCGGCTTGTAGCCCTTGAGGGGACGGTCGAAGCCGCGGTTCTTCATATCCCACCACGCATCGGAATCGTGGACCACCGGCGTGAAGGCGAAGTTGTAGTCCGGCGGCGGCGAAGAGGTGGACCATTCGAGGGTCCGGCCGCCCCACGGATCGCCGCTGAGGTCGCGCAGCTTGTCGCGGTTCCGGATCGAAACCACGAACATGATGATCTGCGAGGCAATGCCGCAGGCGATGAGCGCCGCGCCGATGGCGGCGATGACGAACCAGATCTGCAGCGACGGGTCGTCGAAGTGCTGCATGCGCCGGGTCACGCCCATCAGGCCGAGCACGTAGAGCGGCATGAAGGCGACGTAGAACCCGGTCACCCAGAACCCGAGGGCGACCTTCCCCCAGAAGTCGTCGAGCTTGAAGCCGAAGGCCTTGGGGAACCAGAAGGTCACGCCGGCGAACATGCCGAACAGCACGCCGCCGATGATCACGTTGTGGAAGTGCGCGATCAGGAACAGCGAGTTGTGCAGCACGAAGTCGGCCGGGGGCACGGCGAGCAGGACGCCGGTCATGCCGCCGATCACGAAGGTGACGATGAACGCCACCACCCACATCATCGGCACCTCGAACCGGATCCGGCCGCGGTACATCGTGAACATCCAGTTGAAGATTTTCGCGCCCGTCGGGATCGAGATGATCATGGTCGTGATCCCGAAGAACGAGTTCACGTCCGCGCCCGAGCCCATCGTGAAGAAGTGGTGCAGCCACACGAGGTAGGCGAGGATGGTGATCACCACCAGCGCGTAGACCATCGAGGTGTAGCCGAACAGGCGCTTGCCGCAGAAGGTCGAGGTGATCTCCGAGAACACGCCGAAGGCCGGCAGGATCAGGATGTAGACCTCCGGGTGACCCCAGATCCAGATCAGGTTGAAGTATAGCATGGCGTTGCCGCCGAGGTCGTTCGTGAAGAAATGCGTGCCGATGTAGCGGTCGAGCGACAGCATCGCGAGAACGGCCGTGAGGATCGGGAAGGCGGCCACGATCAGGATGTTGGTGCACAGCGACGACCAGACGAAGATCGGCAGCTTCATCATGGTCATGCCGGGCGCCCGCATCTTCACGATGGTGGCGATCAGGTTGATGCCCGAGAGCAGCGTCCCGATGCCGGCGATCTGCAGCGCCCAGATGTAGTAGTCGACGCCGACGCCGGGGCTCATCGCGGCGCCGGAGAGCGGCGGGTAGGCGAGCCAGGTGGCGCGGGAGAACTCGCCGACGAACAGCGAGACCATCACCAGCATGCCGCCGGCCACCGTCATCCAGAAGCTGAAGTTGTTCAGGAACGGGAAGGCCACGTCGCGGGCGCCGATCTGCAGCGGCACCGCGAAGTTCATGAGCCCCGTGACGAACGGCATCGCCACGAAGAAGATCATGATCATGCCGTGGGCGGTGAAGATCTGGTCGTAGTGGTGCGGCGGCAGGAAGCCCTGCTGGTCACCGAAGGCGACCGCCTGCTGCGAGCGCATCAGGATCGCGTCGGCGAAGCCGCGCAGCAGCATCACGCCCGCGAAGATGCAGTACATGATGCCGATCTTCTTGTGGTCGATCGACGTGATCCAGTCACGCCACATCGGCCCCCAGAAGCGGTAATAGGTGATGACCCCGAGCACGGCGAGGCCGACCACGGCCACGCCGGCGAAGGTCCCCTGCAGGATCGGCTCGTGATAGGGGATCTGCTCGATCGTAAATCGTCCGACGAGCAGCTGCTGTAGGTCCAGGTTTGCGAACATGGGATCGGCCCGTTCAGTGGGTTCGACGGCGACCGCCGGTCTTGTGTGTGGGTTCCGCTGGCATCACGCGCGGAATCATTGGTTCAGCTGCTTGGGCGCGATCTGCTCGCCCTCGCTCTGGCCCTGGCTGTCCGGCGCCTTCTGGCTCCGGACGTCCGGGTTGCCCATATCGGGCCGCGGCTTCATGCCCTGGGGCTGCGTCTGGCCGTGCGGGCCGGTCTCCGAGGCCGGCGACGTGGCGCCGGGGCCCTCGATCCCGCGCTCGGCGAGGCGGTTGTCATACCGGAGCCGCTTGTAGTTCTCTTCCGCCTCCGCGCCGGAGGCGCCGCCCTGCGCGTCGATCTTCACCATCTCGCCGACGCACATCTGATCGGGCCGGGGGCACATGCCGATGATCCGGTCGTAGAGGCCCTTCATGTAGGACTTGTAGAACCGCGCCGGTTCGGCCTCGCTCGGCTCCTCGAGCTTCAGGTAGGCCTCCTGGGTGAGCTCGCCGCCCTCGGCCTTGGCCTTGGCGATCCACTGGTCGAACTTGTCGTTGGCCAGGCCGTGGAACTTGAAGAACATGTTCGAGAAGCCGGCGCCGCTGTAATGCGCCGAGCGGCCCTCCCAGGCGCCCTCCCGGTTGATCACCGCGTGGAGCTGGGTCTGCATGCCCGGCATGGCGTAGACCATGCCGGCGAGGGTCGGCACGTAGAACGTGTTCATCACGTCGGTGGCGGTGATCTTGAAGCGGATCGGCCGGTCCACCGGCGCGGCCAGCTCGTTGACCGTGGCGATCCCGTATTGCGGGTAGAGGAACAGCCACTTCCAATCCATGGCCACCGCCTCGACCTCCAGCGGCACCGTGCCGGCCGGGACGTCGCGCTTCGTGTCGATCTTGCTCAGCGGCCGGAACGGATCGAGGGTGTGTGTCCCGATCCAGGTCAAGGCGCCCAGCGCGATGATGATCATCAGCGGCGCCGTCCAGATCAGCACCTCGAGCTGCGTCGAGTGGTGCCACTCGGGATCGTAGACCGCGTCCTCGTTCGTGGCGCGGTAGCGCCACGCGAAGATCAGCGTGAAGGCGATCACCGGGACGATGATCAGGAGCATCAGCCCGGTCGCCGCCAGCACGAGGTTGCGCTGCTGCTCGGCCACGTAGCCGGCCGGCTGCATGACCACGAAGTTGCAGCCGCCGAGCAGGGTCAGGAGCGGCAGGGTCAGGAGCGGCAGGAGGCGCCGCCCGCGGCCGCCTCGGCGGGTCGCGGTGTCGGTCCTGTCCGGTCGATGGGTCGTAGAGGTCACAGCACGCGTCTCGTCATCCCAGGCCGCTTGCGCGGCGCTTCTGCCGTGCCGCGCGAGGCGGCGTTCCTGTCAGCGATGGGCGGATCGGGCGGCCTGCGCCGCCGCCCGCCGACTACATCTGGCGCAGTTCCGACCGGTCGGTGAACAGGGCCACGAGGCTGCAGACCGCGCCGGAGAGGAGGTAGACGCCGATCATCGCCAAGCCGTAGCGCTGCGACAGGAACAGGGCCACGAGCGGCGCGAAGCCGGCCCCGATCAGCCACGCGAAGTCGGAGGTGAGCGCGGCGCCGGTGTAGCGGTAGCGGTTGCCCAGCCGGGCCGTCACGGCGCCCGCGGTCTGGCCATAGGCGAGCCCGAGCAGCATGAAGCCGATCGTGACGTAGATCGTCTGGCCGATGGCGCTCTCGCCGAACAGGAGCGGCGCGATGATGCTGCCGATGGCGAAGAAGCCGATCAGCGAGGCGCTCATGATCAGGGCGTTGCGGCGGCCGATCTGGTCGGCGATCAGACCGGAGGCGGCGACCGCGCCGGCGCAGACGATGGCCCCGGAGAACTGCACGATCAGGAACTCGCCGGGCGAGCGGGTGGTGCTGTTCAGCGCCAGCCACGCGATCGGGAAGATCGTCACGAGGTGGAACAGCGCGAAGGCCGCGAGCGGCACGAAGGCGCCGCGGATCACGTCGCCCGCATGGTGGCGGAACAGCTCGAGGGCCGGGACCGGACGCAGCCGGTCGAGGTCCATCATCCGGGCGAATTCCTCGGTGGCGACGAGGCGCAGCCGGGCGAACAGGGCGACCACGTTGATGGTGAAGGCGCAGTAGAACGGGAAGCGCCAGCCCCAGTCGATGAAGTCCGCCTCGTCGAGGTTGACGATGAAGAACGCGAACAGGGCGCTGGCCACCATGAAGCCCAGCGGCGCACCGAGCTGCGGGATCATCGCGTACCAGCCGCGGCGCTCCCGCGGGGCGTTCATGGCGAGCAGCGAGGCGAGGCCGTCCCAGGCGCCGCCCAGCGCGAGGCCCTGCAGGATCCGCAGGCCGGCCAGGATGTAGACCGACGCGATGCCGATACTGTCGTAGCGCGGCAGGAAGCTCACCGCCGCCGTCGAGCCGCCCAGCAGGAACAGGGCCGTGGTGAGCTTGACGCTGCGCCCGTGGCGCCGGTCGATCGCCATGAACAGCACCGTGCCGAGCGGCCGGGCGATGAAGGCGAGGGCGAAGATCGAGAAGGCGTAGAGCGTGCCCTTCAGCGGGTCGACGAAGGGGAAGAACACCTTCGGGAAGACCAGCACGCAGGCGATGCCGAAGACGAAGAAGTCGAAGTATTCGGACGCGCGTCCGATCACCACACCGATGGCGATCTCGTTGGGATGGACCTTGTGGTCTCCCACCGCCTGCTGGGCGTCGCGCTCCAGGATCGTGGCCGAGGCCATTGGGGTATTCGAACTCATTGTTGGCTGCCGCCCTCGCCGCGCGCCTATGGGGTCGCCTTGGCCGGAACCGCCTCATGCGGCATGTCCAGAGGTATCGCAACCGGCTCCGGACGCAAGTTCACCCACTGACGCATGCATAGCACCGGTGGTCGCGGCCATCGGCGGCGCCACGGGGCGTGGACCGCTCACACCCGGTAATGCGCCGAATTCCGTGACAGGTTGATGTTGTAATAGGGGTCGGCGCGCAGCTCGGGACCCCAGCGGTCCAGCATGGTCAGCACCTCGCCCTCGAAGCGCTTCCGCTTCTCGGGCGTGTCCTCGGCCCCGCGGCTCTTCGACTCGTGGTGAATCAATCTGGCGAAGGGCGTCCAGACGATCCGGTAGCCGGCCCGGCGGATCTTCAGGCAGAGATCGACGTCGTTGAAGGCGACCTTCAGGGCCTCGGCGTCGAAGCCTCCGACCGCCGCGAAGACATCCGCCCGCATGGCGAGGCACGCGCCGGTGACCGCCGAGACCTCGTGGGCGATGACCATGCGGCAGAAATAGCCCGGATCCGCGTCCGCGACGCCGAGATGGCTGTGGCCCGCGACCCCGCCGATCCCGAGGACGATGCCGCCGTGCTGGATCGTGTGGTCCGGATAGAGGAGCTTCGCCCCGACGGCCCCGATCTCCGGCCGCACCGCGTGGCGGACCAGCTCGGCGAGCCAGCCGGGCTCGAGCACCTCGATGTCGTTGTTGAGGAACAGGAGCACCGGCCCGGTGGCCGCGGCGGCGCCGCGGTTCGACAGGTCCGAGAAGTTGAAGGCGCCCGCTACCGGCACGACGCGCACCCGCGGATCGTCCCGGTAGCGGGCGAACAGGGCGGCGGTCTCGGGCTCGCGGCTGTCGTTGTCGACGATGATCACCTCGATGTCGGGGTAGTCGGTCGCGCCGAGCAAGCCGTCGAGGGTCACCGACAGGATCTCGGCCCGGTCCCGGGTCGGGATGATCGCGGAGACCCGCGGCGGCGGCGCCGGCAGCGGCCGGATCAAGCGGTTGAAGCCCCCGGGACCGCGCTCCGCCCGGCCGCCCCAGGGGGCCACGACCTCCTCCAGGGCGCGCAGGCGCGCGGCCTCCGCCCGGGCGAGGGACCGGTCGGAGAAGGTGCCGGAGCCCTGCGCGGCGCGCCAGTGATAGAGCACCCGCGGGATGTGGCGGATGCGGCCGGGATCGAGCCCGTCGGTGAGTCGCAGCAGCAGGTCGTGGTCCTGGCTGCCCTCGAAGCCCGGACGCAGGCCGCCGACGGCGCGCAGCGCCTCGGTGCGCACGACCGTGAGATGGTTGATGTAGTTCTGGGCGTAGAGCAGCTCGCGGTCGAAGCACGCCTTGAAATGCGGGTCGAACCGGCGGCCGCGCCCGTCGATCTTGTCCTCGTCGCTGTAGATCAGCACGAGGTCCGGATCGCGGCGCAGCGCCCGGGCGACCTCGTAGAGGGCGTCCTCGGTGAGCGCGTCGTCGTGGTCCATGAAGGCGCAGACCGCGCCCCGGGCCATGCCCAGCGCGTCGTTGGTCGCCCGGGCGATGTGGCCGTTCTCCGGCCGGGTGAGGACGCGGATGCGCGGGTCGGCCTCGGCCGCACGGCTCAGGATCCGCGGGATCTCGGGGCGCGTGGAGGCGTCGTCGACGGCGCACAATTCCCAGTGGGGATAGAGCTGCGCGCGCAGCGACGCCAGGGCCGCCCGCAGCACCTTCGGGTCGGGATTGTGAACCGGCATCAGCACGGAGATCAGCGGCGGATCGGTCCAGGCGGCGATCTCGGCGGCGATCCCGTCCCGCTCCGCACGGCGCAGGCTGTGGGTTCCGAGCCACGCCTCGTAGCCGCTGACGCGCCGGTGGCGCAGCGCCCGGCCGAGGAAGCCACGGGCGCGCACCTTCTTGCCGAGGATCCGCCAGGCGAGCGCCTGGGCGGTCAGGCCGGGATCGCGCAGGAGACCGCGCGCGGCCAGGATCGGCCGGGCGAGACGATGCACGGCGATCCGACGCAGCCGGACCGGGACCCGTCCCGCCGGATCGGCGACGCGCAACGCGACGACGTCCTCGGGCAGGCGGCCGATCCACGCGAAAGCGCCCCCGCCCCGGGCCTCCTGGGGCAGCACCGTGCCCGGGCGTCCGTCCGGTCCGACGAAGCTGATGTCCGGGAGGGTGTCGCGGCCCTCGGCCGGGTCGTTGGACAGGACGATCTCGACCCAGCGGCCCGCGAGGCCCGGGAGGGCGACGCGCAGGCCGTCCGAGGCCGCCCGCGCCGCGAGGTCGCGCCGCTTGCGCCAGAGCCCCGTGAGCTGCGCCGGCAGGGGCTGGAATTCGGGCACCTCCGCCCCGGACGCAGGCACCCTCAACTCCAGCTCTTGTCGACCGAGGCCTTCACGGCATCCGACATGGCGACATCGAAGACGATCATGTCTTCCACCGCCTTGACGGCCTTCAGGCGCTCGGCGAGCGCCATCGTCTCGGCCGGCACCGGGGGCAGGGCCGGGATCGGCTTGGCGATCCCCAGGCGGTCGAACAGCGTCGATGCGAAGGCGGGGAACCGGGATTTGTGCCCGACGATCCCGACGCGGGCGAGAATCTCGATCGCCGCGATGGAGTTGCCCGGATGCAGCCGGTCGTCCGGCATGCGGGTCCCGAGTTGGCGGGTCAGCGGATTGTAGAGCAGCCGGTAGGCGGGTTCGGGCAGCATGCGGAAGAAGCGCTTGAGGCTCTTCACGTCGGAGAAGTCGTACCCCTCCGCGAAGGCGGCGGCCTCGGCGAGCGGGCCCAGGCGCCAGCTGCGTGCGGGATCGGCGGCATCCCCGGCCCGAGCCTTCAGCCAGCGCATCCGGGTCGCCATCTCGATCTGCGGCTCCTGCAGCAGGATGGCGGTGATCATCAGGTCCGGCGTCAGGAAGTTCTCGTAGCGCGGGACGGTCACGGCGCCGGACAGGAAGGCCGACGGGGCGGCCGGTCCGGTCAGGACGCAGGTGAGAATCTCGTCCGGCAGCTTATGGATGCCGAAATAGCAATGCTGGAAATGCGGGAAGAGCGCCGTCTGGAGGACGGTCTCGGGCTCGATGCCGGTGTTGATCAGCATGGTCCGCAACCGCACCAGCCCCTCGGGCGGCATGCGGCGATAGACCATCACGTTGGTGTCGGCATCGTACAATTCGAGCCGCGGGATCTCCGTCAGCCCCGGCACCTCCGCCTCCGTGACCACGAAGGTGCATTGCCCGGTGGCATGCCACCCGTTGCGCTTGAAGGCCTCGTCGATGACGCTGGCCGGGACCTCGGCCACGCGTCGTCCGTCGACCGCGACCACGACCCGGCTGATGGCGAGGGGATTGTCCGGCACGATCCAGCCGCGGATCGCAACGCCCTGATCGTGGTCGATGAAGTAGCGCATGTCCTGAAGCGTGAGGCGGCGGCATGCCGGCGCCCTGTGTCCGCCATGTGTCGCGGCACGGCCTGATGCCGAGCGGCAGGGCCATAGCGCATTTTTCCGCCGGCGTGCACCAGGGCCGGCTTCGGCCTCGAACCGCATCCGAGCCGGTCGATTGAACCGGCCCGAAGATTTTTCCCGCAAACCCTTGCCCGCAAACCCTTGCCAGACATCGCCGATGCAGTCCGGCCCCGTCGCGATCCGGTCGTCCGGTGCCCGGGCCGGGCGCGATCGATCCGATCCGCGATGCAGGTTCTGCTTGCGCCCTCGCCGGCCAGCCGCTATAGGCCCCGCCCACCGGAGCAAGAACGGCTCCGGCCCGGGCGCGTAGCTCAGCGGGAGAGCACTACCTTGACATGGTAGGGGTCACAGGTTCGATCCCTGTCGCGCCCACCACTTTTCTCTAGCGGGAACAGTGGCTTAAGTTTCGAGAACGCCAACATTGGGTAGTTACCTCAGTCACGGCGTGTCAGTTGGACCGAAATGGCGCCCACCGGCTCAGGCCGAACGGCGCACTTCGGTCGGCTCCAGATCGTCAAATTCCAGGGCGTTCGCACCCTTGCTCAAGGCCTCCGGACTAAACCGCGCGTAGATCCTGCGCGTCACCTTCAGGTCTGAGTGCCCAAGGTAGCTGGCGATCTCCTCCATCGACACGCCTTCCTCAGCTTGTCGCACGGCGGCAGAGTGTCGGAGCATGTGAGCGTGGACGTGCGGCAGGCCCGCGGCTTTGGCGGCACTCGCCAGCCCTTTCTTGACCGACCCAACCTTCTGCTTCGCCCATTCGATTACGTAGTCTGACCTCGCACCTTCACGCGCCGCCAGCAGGCGTAGCTTGATCGACCGGTTCATCGGCACGACCGCGCGGCCCTTATGCGCCACTTGGATCTCTGGGTTCTCCAGATCGATCTTGTTCCGCTCAAAATCGCAGCGGTCCCACGTCAGGTCCAAGATCGCGCCAGCCCGACCGGCGGTGGCGTAGGCCAGCCAAACGAACAGCTTCAGGTGCGGAGCCGCGCAGGCATTGGCGAGCGCGCGAACCTGAGGCAGCGTCAGGTGCCCCGTGGTCGATTTCACCTCGCGTGGGCGCTCGATGTAGGGCGCCTTCTCAAGCAGGCTGTGCTTTACCGCCCAATTCAGCACCGTGCGGACACGTCCCAACTCGGTGATGATCGTGCCATCTTTGATGCCCTGCTGCCGCCGCGCGGCCGTGTAGGCCCGGCAGTCCGCGATGGTGACGTCCTCAGCGTTCATGGCACCGAACCATGGCCCAAGTGCCTTCCACTGGTGCCCCATGATGACGACGGACGGGTTTCCCTCCTTGTCCCGGCAGTAGGCGTCCCACAATTCGCGGACGCTCGTACCTGTCGGCCTCAGGGCCTCGGCGTAAAGCGCTGGCGCACGACGTTCTGCCTCAGCCTCATTATCTGTGCCGAGCCGGAGCCGGCGTCGCTTGCCCTCTTGATAGAAGGTGAGGATACACTCGCCTCGGGGGAACTGAGTGGTCTTGAGCCGTCCGATGTCGTAGTCGCGCTGAGCACGGCGCATTCTGCTGCCTCCACGGCTGAACGGGGGATCCTGAGTAGCTTGCCGCCGAGCCGGAAATGCCCGAGGTCGCCACGATTGACCATGTTGCGGACGTGCTGCTCCGAGCACCCCCACTCGTCCGCGACCTCGCGCGGCGTCAGGATGTCAGGCCTCCGGCCCATGTCGTCCTCCATCGGTCTCGGATCGGTTGAGGGGAGGGGCGGATTTGGCGGCGAGGGTGCGGTCGCCAATTTGCTTGCGGTAGGGCAGCGGCAGGCTCGACCAGTCGAACTCGTCCTTGAATTGCCCGCAGACGTGCGCGCGTTCGGTGATGACGTGGCCGGCGCGGAGGGGCATGGAGACGTTCTCAATGCCGATGGCTGCCCATCGCTCCGCACCGCCCACCATCGCGCTCTGATGACACTCGCCGACAAGCGAGCTGATCGAGTGCCACCAATCGCAGCCGGCGCAGCATGGGCCGCGCTGGTGATAGAAGGTGTCCAGCACTTCCTGGCGGGTGCCGCGCTCTCTGCGCTCGGCAGCCTCAGCCATGCGGGCTTGGACAGAGGGTTGCCTACGCATCGCCTGCCTCCTGGCTTGCTTCTGGTGCGGGGGTGAGGGCGGCGCGGGCGGGCGCTAGAGCGGCATCAAGATTTCCAGCCGGTGGGAGGCTGTGACCGGCGACAGCCATGCGGATCGTGACGACCGCCTCGTCCACACAGGTCTGTGTCGACGGTGCGAGTGCCTTGTACGAGCCGCCCATCCGCATGGCCTCAAGCGGGATCGCCGCGATGACTGCGACGCGCTTCCAAGCCTCCCCGGTCTTCTCAGCCTCGTGGAGACGAGCGCGGAGTTGGGCGGCTTCTCCTTCGGCGCGAGCGAGGCGCTTGTCCTTCTCGGCGTGGATCCATTCCCGGTAGCGGGCGGCGTTGCCGTTCCTGTTCGCGTAGCCCCGCGCCTCATCCCGCTCCTTCCGTGCAGCGATGAGATCGGCTTCGAAGCCCTTCACAAGCTTGCGTTCGGTGACGAGTTCCTGTCGCAGGACGTCGATCACAGCGCGAAGGTATCTGACCTCCTGCATCTCCTCAGCCGCCCGGCCGGGATCGGTGGCGGGGCTCATGGGCGCCTCCATTCAATCACCGGGCGCTCGTAGCCGATCATGCAAGGATGCAGCGGGTGTCCGTCCTGGGCCGTGCCAAGACACATTAGCCGCGCGCCAGCGGCGGTCGCCATGTCGTGGAAGCGCGCCCAGCGGCGCCGAAGGTTGGGCGGCAGCTTAGCGAGCGCACCCCAGGCGACGATGCAGATGTCAGCCTCACCGAGGATCCGACGCAGATGCGCGTCGTTCTCGGCGCCGATCGGGTCCGGCGCGTCTCGCAGAGCCTTGATGTCGGTGGCCCGGTAGGCGAACAGGTTGCCGACCAAGACCCGCCGAGCGCTCATCCGCCTGGCGAACCCGATCACCTTGCGGACCGTTGCGTCATCCGTCTCGGCGTCCGCGGTGGACGGGTTGACCATGACGAAGGCCACGACTTTGCTGCCGAGCAGCCCGTAGACCTCGCGCTCCAATCGGTAGCGATAGGTGCCGCACTCGGAGAGGATCGCGCTCATTCCGACGTCTCCTTGGTGGACGGGGACTCGGAGGGGGCGTTCGTGACCGAGGCCACCGTCACGCCGTAGACGGCCATGCCCATGGCATCGAGGAAGCTGACTTGGTTTGGCGCCAAGAGCACACAGGCAAGCCGGGCGCCGATCGCGTGGCCACCGTCGCCGACTTCGGCAACCGTGTCCCAGTAGACGTCGGTATCGACTTCGAAGGTGATGAGCTTCTTCATGTCACCGCACCTCCCCGGCAGCGTGAAGGGTGCGGTCATTCGCGAGAGATCGAAGCTCGGCGTCCACGATCGCCTGGACGTCGGAATACCGGTCGTCCTGCGCGTCGCCGGTTTCGGCCCATGCCCAGGGCAGAGCAGCCACCTTCGCGGCCACCGACGACGCGAAGTCGTAGCATCCAGGCCCGAACGAAAGCTCCTGAGGATCGCCTTCGGGCGTTGCGGAGGGCGGGGGTGGGGGCGTTTGGGCGGGCGTCTCGGCTTCGCCGCCGCGCTGGCAGGCTTCGCCCTCAGCCGCTATCGCGTCTTCGCCCGCAGGGTGCTCATCGCTGACGCATGGGACCGGGATTATCCGAAGTGTGGAGCAATCATGGCGGACAATACCTTCCGCCTCTTCAAGATCATAGACGAAAGCTTCAGATATGCGATCCGTGACACCTTCGTTGAACGCGCAGTAGTAATACCCGCTATCAATGACTTGAATAAGAACGCGGCTGCCAAGCGCCCCGCGCGAAGGATCGAAGCCCGCAGGGGCAGGATGCGAAGCAGCCTGATCCGAAGGACGAGAGCCTGACCCCAACGGGGTCGCGCCCGTCTTCTCCTCTCCCGCTCCCTTTTGTCCCGGTGTCGAGGCGACGATCTGGCCGGAGCGGTGAGCGATCTGGTTGGCCCGGATAAGAACCCGGCGGGCCATCTCGCGAAGCCGGCACTGCACATCGGTCGGCGTGATCGTGACGTACCCGCCGTTGCCACGGTAGCCGTCATCATCAGCGTGCTCTGGCCAGACCCACTGCCGGTCGTGATCGCCTTCCTCGTGCAGGTGCTCGGCCATCATCTCGATGGCTTCTCGTGAGGGTTCCCCCAGATCCCCGCCCGCTCCGGCTGGATCAGAAGGTGCGGGGGCGGATGCGAACGGATCTGCTACGCCAGCAGCCCGGAGCGCAGCGGCCAGTTCCTGGGTGCCGGGATCGCGGCCGTTGACGCCGTAGTAGGCGACGCGCGCCCTCGCCAGCAGGCTTGCTCCCGGCCCCGTGTCACCGGACTCGCCTTGGTGGTTGGCGTGGGGGCTAGACATGGAGAGGCTTCCTCGTCTCTTCGACGGCCTTGAGGGCGGCATTCGCCTCCCGCTCGCCGCACCGCGTGCAGAAAGTGCCGATCCGGTCGTTCCGGAAGCTCATCAGGTCGCCGGTCGCGGGCTTGCCGCAGGAGACGCACCGGCCCAGGCCACGGAACCAGCGAGCGGTTGGATAGCGAGGCGTCTTAGCCATGGGACGCCTCCCGCTGCTTGAGGGCGGCGGCACGCTTCTCGGCATGCTCCTGGCGCTCGGCAAGCTCGCGGGCGAGCATGGTCGCGTGCTCCGTCGCCGACCACGTCCAACGCCGCACGACGGCCTGCGTATGCGGGTAGTTCCCGTCAGCCGCCCAGTTCTCCTTGGCGGCCTTCTGCGCGATGGCGGTGTTCAGCTCGGCCGCCCATGCTAGGGCCGTCCAGAAGTCGGGCGCCGCGTGGACATCGTCCGGTCCCTGGATGTGCATGTACCAGAGCCGGTTGTCAGCCTGCTCAGCCTCGGGATGCGTCTCGGCCGGTGCTGTGTTGCTTGCTTCGGCCATGTCAGGCCTCCGAGGTGGTGAGAGCGGGATCGAGAAGCCGGGTGATCTCGTCAGGAAGGGTCGGCGGGGTCAGCTCGGTCGCCCGCGGGGCGGCCCAGGTCTCGCCAGCAGTCGGCTCCGGCCCCCAATCGACGACGATCTCGCCCGTCGCCAAGAACCGGTCGCGGAGGCGCTTGAGGGCGGCGATGACGCGGTGCGCGGGGTAGCGGACGACGCCTTCGCTCTCATCGAAGTAGCCGTCCGGCATGTAGAGGTCATTCGGAACGACGTCTTCGGGGTCGAAGGCCTCGCATCCAACTGCGTCGCCAAACAGCAGATCCGAGTGCGCGAGGATGCAGCCGCACTCGCCGACGATCGGGCGCTGTCGGACGGACGTAAACGCCATATTGATCCGCTCCGGCGGCTGCGCCTCCAGATGGGCGATGAGCTTGTCGAGGTTCGGGACGTTGAGGGTGGACATCTCAGTCTCCTATCGGCTGGAAGATCGAATGAGGCAGCGCAGCCAAGTCCGCCTCAAGCCTGCTGAGCGGACGAGGGGGTTGAGGCGGAAGGTGACCGCAGTGATTGCGGTGCCGCCGACCATGGCGGCGGTGAGCCAGGAGGCGTCGGAGGCGGTCATGCGGCCTCCACGCTGGTGACCGGCTTCGGCACGTAGCGATTGGCCGTCAGCAGCTTGCGGACCGCAGCTGAGTTACGGACGATGGGGCGCCCACCATTGTCGAGGCGCCAGCGGCCTTCGGTGTCGGGCTCCGAGCCAAGGCGCTCCAGAACCTCGCAGGGCACGCCGAAGCGTTCCCACGGGCCGACGTAGGCGCCGCGGCTGGCGACGTACCGGCGCCGGGTGTGGTAGCCGACCGAGCGGTCAAGCTCCTCGGCGGTGTAACGGCCGGCGCCAGACAGCGACCAGTTGTAGCCGCGGCTGTCCGGGCCCCAGAGGGTGATGTATGGCTGCCGAGTCCACTCCTTGCGGAAGTCGACGACGAAGAAGCGCTGATCGCTCATGCCGCGTCTCCACATGAACTCTGGGGATTGGCTTCGGCGACGCGACGGCGGGCGATGACGCCGGCCTCGGCGAACATCGTCTCGGCGGCCGTGAACTCTTCCGGCGGCATGGACGTGGTCCCGTCGCCGTAGACGACAGAGCGGATGCCGGCCTGGATCAGCGTGCGAGCGCAGGCGCTGCACGGGTGATGGGTCACGTAGGCCGTGCAGCCCTCGGTACGGATGCCGTGGCGAGCGGCGGTCGAGATGAGCCCAAGTTCGGCATGACAGGCGTAGAGGTACTTCGCCGGCCGCTCGCGGCGTTCGGGCAGATCGTCCACGCCGGCGGGCGGACCGTTGTAGGCCGTCAGGAGAACCGACCGGCCATTCGGGGCGACGAGGACCGCACCGACCTGCGTGCTGTCCTTGGACTTCGTGGCGGCGAGCTGCGCGAAGCTCATGAGGTAGGAGGGCCAATCGGTCATGCCGCAGCCCTCCGAGTGCTGGCAGCATCGGCCTGGATCAGGGTCGGATCTGACCAGACAATCCCGTTCTCGGCGCCCCAGGCCGTCATGAACTCCAAGAGATCCGACATTTCGGACTTGCTGAGCTTGGACGACGAAGTGCCGAGGGCGACGACACCCTTGCCGTCCAGAGCCGGCGCGAGCCTCAGCTCCTTGCCGAGCGCTGTCAGGAACAGGATCTTCCAGGCATCCGGCTCGTAGCGCTGGCCGAAGTGCTCATGCTGCCGAGCGATGTCGGTGAGCATGGCCCAGAGCTTTGCGTTTTGAGAAAGCGACCGTTGAGGCTCGCGAAACTCAAGCCGCGTCCCCAAAGGCGCGCTCCCCACCCACGACAAGGCGCGGGATCGGATCGCATCGTTGGCCAAAATCAGGAGCGCCTTGCTCACGACAAATGCCTCCAAGTCTTGCCCTTGATGATCCGAGTGATTGTCGGACGCGAAACGCCTAGGCGGCGAGCGATCTCCGAGTACGATCCGGGCATGCCCCGAACCTCTAGAACTTGTTGTTCCGTAAGCTTCGCATGGCCATGTGTTTCGCCCCTAGGGAGACGGCCGCGTCTCATTGCATCGTGAACATTGTCGCGAGGCGTGCCGAAATACAGGTGATCAGGCCGGACGCATTTCGGATTATCGCAGTCGTGACAGGCAACAAGCCCGTCAGCGTATGGGCGGCCGGCTAAGCGAAGTGCGAGGACATGAGCCCGATAGCGTCGGCCTGCATGCTCAACGAAGCCGTACCCGTAGCCATCTAAGGCGCCGGTCCATTCCCAGCAGCCGTCACCCTTGGTGAAGCGCGCCTCGAACGCCTCTCGGAGCGACGGCCGCTCAGCAGCCAATTTCGCCTTCTTCGCGAGGCCGGTGCATGCCTGCGAGCAGAACACTCTCTGCGCCCATTGCTTGGCGCTGTAGTCCTTTGGGCGAGAGAACATCTCCCCGCAGTGCTGGCAGGCACGCTCGCGCGCGGCGGCATTCGCCAGGATGAGGAAGGCGCGGCCGGTCATCGCGCGGCGCTCCGAAGCCGGAACGTCGCCACGGGCCTCTTGTGACACGTTGTGCGGATGCTGCTCTGGTAGCCGACCTTTTCCCAATCCCGGCGGAGGAACACGGCGCCCATGACGCGCGGGTCGATATGCCGAGGCGGAGGGATCTGCGCCCGAACGTCATCAATCGTGATGGCGCGTCCACCCGCTCCCAAGCGAGCAGCGACAGCCCGTGCCGCCTGCAGCCAGTCGGCGCGATGCTCCTCAAAGAGAGGCAGAACGTTCTGCTCGAACAGGCTCATCCTACGGCCCTCGGTGCGAGTTGCTGGAGACGGTCGCCGAACGCGGTCTTGAGGCTGTCCACCTCGTCCTGCGTCAGGCTGAAATCGCGACGAGCGCGCTTCTGGTCGTCGGAAGCCCACCACTGGCGAAGAGCGACCGGATCGGCCGCGTCAGCAATGTGCTGCCGGCAAGAGTTCAAGAACCGAGCGCGGCTATCGTCTTGCTCGGCCGCGGCCTCTTGCTCAAAGTCGCGCTTAATGTCGGAGACGTACTTGCTGTCGTCGTACCGGCCCATGAAGATGTCGCCGGCAAAGCCGATCATGGAGAGCGCCTTCACGAGCGCATCTGTGACGGACTTCTTCGGAGCATCCTCGTCGGTGTAGGTCTGACCGTTGTTGCGTTTGCCGCAGAAGGCAGTCTGACCGACGTGCTCGACCTGCCCGCGCTTGCCCTTCCACTCGTACCAGACCCGAACACGGGCCATGTGGATGCGTTCATGGAAGTCGGGCGCGATTAGAGCGCCGTCGAGAAGCTTTTCCTCGACGATTTCGAACCCCCACCCAAGGCCGCACGGTCCGAAGGTCTCGGTCGCCTTGAAGATCAGGAAGTGAGGCTTCGGCGAATTGCCCTTGTAGGCCTTGCCGGTGATGCCCTTGACCTGCGATGGGTCGGTGCGCTCGATCTGGCGCCAGAGGGTCAGGTTCTCGCTCACAACTACCTCGTGCGGACGGTCAGCACTGGTGCGGGGTTGCTCCACTCGGCGCCCGAGACCGGGCCTTCGGCGAGTGCAGCGGCGATGGCGGTCTTGCTCGGCTCGCGCTTGAAGACGCATACGTCGTCAGGCAGCGCGGCCGGGTCGATGACCTGAACCTTCGGCTTGCCGACAGAGAGCGAGGCGCCCAGGTCGGGACCCGCGAGCTTCTTCAAGCCAAGCTCGCCCATGGCTTGGATGACCACGCTGCGTAGGTCCTCCACCTTCTTGTCGAGGCGGGCCTTGCGCTCCCGGTTGTCTTTGATGATCTCGGCCAGCGCGTCGCTTTGAGCCTCTGTGTAGCGGGCGGCGCGAAGTACCCGCACCAGCCGGTCTTGAATGTCGGTCTCCGAGGCCATCAGCTCGGCGAAATCGGGGTCGGTCTCGTCGATACCGGCGGCGATGAGTTGAGCGGCGACGCGGCTGGCGGTCGCCATCTCGACGTGAAGCGGGACGCGAGTAGGAGCGTTCATCACCGCTTCTCCAGACCATCAAAGCCATTAAGCGGCCGTCCGACGACTTTCTTGCCCGGCCCGTAAATGGTGCCACCGTGGCGCGAGAGACGAGGCTTTGCATTGTGCTTCCGAAAGATCGGCCGCACCTGCTCGGCTATCCGCTGCAAGTCGTCCCGCTCAATGTACGGCCAGTCGTTGCGCAGTAGCGCGACCTCAACGAGAGCAGCGGCGGCATCTTCGATCTTCTCGAACGAGCCTAACTGTGTGAATGCCAGGCCGCTCGGCAGATGCGTGATGACCCAGCGTCCGGCTTCACCGCCGAGACCATTATGACAAGCCAGATCGCGGTAGCGCCACGAAGGGATTGCGTCTGGGCCATCGTGGGTTGCGACGACGATTGTCTCGCGTTCGCATAGATCGAGCGCGCTCATGCAGCTTGCGCCTCCGCACGCTGTTCGATGCCGAGGAAATCCAGAGCCGCCCCGAAGCTGGCGAACGTGTTGCCGGTCGGGCTCAGCGGGCGAGGCAGGCCAACACAATCCGCGTCCGGAAAGGCTTCCGGATCAGGGATGATCGTCCACGGCTCGGCCGGGAACATCGGGATACCGAGCCAGGACTTGGCGGGGAAGGCGGGCGTCAGGATCGCCACCTTGTGATCACCGAAATAGATCGCGTGGTAGTCGGGTTGGGTCTCTACGGCGGTAAAGGCGCTCATGACTGCGCCTCCGTAGCTTTGCGGATGACGGCCAGCGCCTTGTCTGCCTGCTGACGGCCGATCGTGCACTTGCCCGCGCCAAGCATCAGGTACTCGGCCAAAACCTCCAGCATTTCCGGCGCAGCGGAAATCAGTCGAGCATTGGCTTCGGCTTCTCCGGGAAATTCACCGTTCCCATTCGAAAGCTCGCCGCAAATCCAAGCGTCTCCAGAGATCACGCAGAGCGTGCCGCGATTGCCGATAGTCGCCATCCAAGGGCCCGGAGTATGCTTAGCCATGGCTCAGAGACTCCCGACGCTCGCGACGGCCGGCAGACGGCTATCGGGGACAGGACGGGAAGGGCGAAGACGGGCTGCCAGAGGAAGGCGTGCCAGCGGCGCCGGAACACGCTGCCGGTAGGCGTCGCGAATGGCGTCGGCATCCAGGCCGGCGGTCTTGAGAGCCGAGGCGAGGCCGTTGCACGTCAGATCGACGGTGCCGGTGGTGTGGCCGGGCTTACCGGCCGCCACGTCGTCCATCATGCGGAGCACGTTGTCGAAGTGATCGCGGATGATGTCGCGGGAACGAAGGATGTCGCTGCGATCAATCATGTCAGCCTCCAACGAGGATCAGGAAAAGCGTGCTGGCGATGCCACCGAGGCCGCCGAGGAACATGAGGACGCAGCAAAGGATCGCCGCATCGTCTAAGTCGAAGCCGGGATCGTCTTCCGGCGTGTCGAGATCTGCTGTGACAGGCTCGGCCATGATGGCCTCCGTCAGGAACGGGTCGGGAATGCTTCGCCGAACCACTTGGTGAGCGGCTTCGAGGCTCGACGCTGGGGCTCCGATTTCGCGAAGCCGCGGCTCTGGATCTTCGGTTTCGTGGCAGCGGCGGTGATGCCGAGCTGCACCCGCTTGCGCCTCTTGGCCTGGGCCGCAGCCGAGTGATCGGCCGCATCCTTCACGCGCTTGCAGGTTTCGTAATGCGCGGGGCCGCGATTGTCGGCTGTATCGGAGCCGCCATTCTCAAGCGCGATCTCGTGTTCGACGAACCAGCGCTGGCGAACCCCGTCGATCCGCTCACCACAGGTCACGCAGACGCCCTTTGTGCGCTCCCATGCGGCGAGAACGTCGCGAGGGCTCAGGCGCTTGCGGGCAGTGGTGCCAACATCCTCGCAGACAACGAAGGGCATCACATGCCCTCTTGGAAGAGGTGCAAGACGTAGGGGCCATCTTGTAGGCTACCGACGTAGCGCCAATGCTCCGGCAGGTCGTGCCCAGTCCCGACGACTTGGATGCGCCGCTCAACCTCCGGGTAATCCGGCTTTATCTTCATCCAGACGCGAGGCTTGCCGCCCTGCATGGCGAAGAACACAGCCCTCCCAAGCCCAGGAGCCTTAAGCGTCTGCGGGCCATCAATCGGCGCGACGTCGAATTTCCAGACCTGAGCCATCACGCGGCCCTCGCGATCTGCTGAGCGGCCGGCGCCTTGCCGATGGCCTCGATAGCGACCAGAGCGGCCCGAACCGCACGCTGCTCGCCACGAGCCTCGTCGTCGCCAGGAAGCGGCTGGACGATCAGCGCCGAGACCATCGCGTGGATGGTGTCGAGTGTGGCTTCGTAGGCCCCGCCAGCGGCGGCGGCAGCTTCGGCCGAGGCTTCGTCGGCCAGCTCGTCAGCGTGGTCCTGGGCGGCATAGATCGCATCAGCGCGGCACTCGTGATCCGAGAGCACGCCGAACCGCTCGTGATGGAGCGTCAGGCAGGGGGCGCCGAACTCGTCGCGGCCCGGCGCGGTCCAGTAACCCGCCGGCATGGTGAGGGCGTAGGAGACGGCCATGGCTCAGCCCTCGTACCCGAGAGCAGCCCGGCCGATGCCGAAGGCGCTAGCGACGAACAGAAGGGCCGAGAGGCCGATCTTGATGGTGATGGGATCGGTGATGATCTGAGACATCGCGGCGGCGCTCCGTGGCGGCTGCTGATGTGATGACCATAGTCCACGTTGCATGGACGTTGCAAGCCCAAATTCCATGTTCCGTGGACGAAAAATCTGTTCCCTTTTTGTTCCACAGGGAGCGGATTGCAACTTGCGCGACCAGAGTATCCCTGGTTACGATAGTTCTAGTCGAAGGGGGGAGCCTGGATAACCGATGCCGATGTCAGATCACGCCGCTAAGAAGCGGCTACAGCGGCAAAAGGCGATGGCGCTACAGATCGCTGTTCAGTTGCCGGTGGACCAAGCAGAGGCTCTTGCTCTGCTCGCGGACGTCAAATGGCTTGTCGAAAATTTTATGGTGTACGAGGAAGACTGCGTAAGTAGCTCGGAGCCGAAGCGGTTCAAGATCGTCGGCGCCTAGGCGACGCGCTTTCCGCCCATGGTCTCAGAAATGCGGACGGCAAGGTCGTGAGCTATGCCGTTCATGTCGCCGTGATAGACCCAATTGAAATCAAGCTTCGCAGCCGGAAAGGCGCGAATGATCTGCGCGACTAAATCGGGCTTGATGAGATTGCGCCCGGCCTCAAAATTTTCATAGCGGGTTTTGCTCATCCCGGCCTTCGTGGCGAATTCGGTCAATGACAGGCCGAGCGCTTCGCGAGTTAGACGTAGCCGGTGGCCAATGGCCTCCCGGCTTTCGGGCGTGAGTGCGTTCTCTGACATGCCGGAAATATCAGCGAGGCGCGATTTTCGCGCCATCAACGATTTATGGACTTGACGCGTCCATGTTGCGTGGACGATATTGGGCTCATGTCTAAGCCGCCCCCTATCGCCAGCACGGATGAGGCCATCGACGCGCTCGGCGGCAACGCCGATGTCGGGAAGATTGTCGGCGTCAGTCACAAGGCTGTCTCCAACTGGCGAAGGTGGAACCGAGGTCGGTTCCCGGCTGAGACGTATCTCGCGCTCAATGCAGCTCTCGCGAAGATCGGCCGAACGGCTGAACCGAGACTGTGGGGCATGATCGGCGCCGAGACGGAGGCCGCATGACTTTGCTTCCACTCATCATCCTCAAGCTCTGGCTCGCGTTCGGCTGCATCGCTCTCGTCTGGTGTGTCTGCCGTTGGCGCCACATCGACGGCGCGGTCATTCCTGGCGCTGCCATCCTGATCCTCTGCGGTGCTGTGAGGTACGCGCTGTGAGTGATGCGATCAGAGACGGCTCTGCCGACCAGCAGCTCGCCTCCTTCATCGACCGCATCCTTCGGCTCCGCGAGGAGATCGACGGACTGCAGCAGGACGTGAAGGAGATTTACGCCGAGGCTCGTTCGATGGGCTTCGATAAGACCGCTATGGGCGCGCTCGTCTCCGAGCTGCGCAAGGCGAGCAAGGACGCGTCGAAGGCTCAGGAAGCCGCCGCGATCCTCGACCTGTACCGCGAGGCCTACCACCGCGCTGCCTCGCATACGCATGCACGTGAGGCTGCGTGATGAGCTTCGTCTATTTCGTCCACGCCCCGTCTGTAAACCTCGTCAAGATCGGACGCTCGGTTGATCCCGAGCGCCGTTTTAGCGAGCTGCGCCTGCTTTCCCCGGTTGATTTGAAGGTGATCGGCGTCGTCAACGGCGGTTCGTTGGTCGAGGCGCAATTTCATCGGCAGTTCGACCATTTGCACAGTCACGGTGAGTGGTTCCACGCCACCAAGGAACTGATGCACTTCGCGTGGTGGGAAAGCCTTAAACACCTTTGGGAGGCTGCCCCCGACGAATGGCGCGAGCGTGCTCACGACGTGCTGTATCCCGATGTGGCGGTCATGGACCGGGGCGCCGCCTGATGGCCGACCTCGCCAACCAGATCCGGCTCATCGTGGCCGGTATCGTCCAGGGTAGTGCCCTGGCGCGAGAAGCCGGGGCGATGGTGGGCCTGGAGAGGGCTGCCACCGTCTCGGCGCCTCATTCGGCAGCTCGCTCATGAGCGCCGCCGTCCGTCTCCCAAAGGCTGATCTGGTGATCCAGTCCGAGGTCGATCCCTCGGATGTCATCACGGCCTCTGTCACCGCTTACGGCCGACACATGCGGATCAGCCTGTTCCGCGACATGCGCCTGGGCCTCGGGATGAACCTCAAGCGCTCGCAGATCACGGCTCTGATTGAGGGCCTTTCCGATCTGCACGCGAACATGCCGCCGGAGGCGTGAATGACTGGCTTCCGCACCTTTGAGACTGGCCGTGTGAGCTTCGGCAACAATCGCCCAAAGGCGCCGCTCGTCGATATCGCCTTGGTGCGCGGGGCGCATCTGAAGGCCGCCGCCCAGCCGAAAAGCCCGATCAAGTCGCCCGCTCCGAAGCCTCGGACGGAGCCGAAGATAGGCGAGAAGGGCTTCATCCCTCCGAAGCCCGTTCGCCCGGAGGACTTTGAGGATCAGAAGGCGTTCCCGATGAAGCGCCTGACGGCGATCGTATCCGCCGTGACGGGCGTTTCCGTCCTGGAGATCTGCTCGCATCGGCGCCTCGCTCAGCAGGTCAAGGCGCGGCAGATCCTCTTTTGGGTCTCTAAGAATTACACCCTCCTGAGCCTGCCGCAGATCAGCTATCGGGTCGGCAAGCGCGATCATTCCACCGCGCTTTTCGGGATACGCAAAGTGCAGAAGATCTTTGATCGACTGAATGTCGCCAAGCCCACCTGTCCGATTGCGGCGGCCGAGCTTCTGTGGGCCGCCGATTGGGCGGAGGTATCGCAATGATCCCTTCGCCATCACTTTCCATTCTCTTTGCGATCAGCCGGGTTGCAGCCCGGACGCTCGCTCACATGCGGACGGTCGTGGACCTTGCAGGGTCTGTACGCACGCCCGCTTTCTCGAACCGCGCATTCATGGTCCAGCCCGGTCCATGCGCGGTGACCGTAGTCACGTCGCGTTACCCCCTTCCTGTCGAGTCCGGCCATCTGCGACTCCTCCGTGTCGACGAGCAATCGACCACGACGGAGTTCCTACGTGCCGGAAAATCTTTCTCAGAACTCGGAAAAGCGTCGGCCAATGGCAGCCCTCGTTGAAGCCGCGATGCTGCTTCGGCAGCTCGCTGAGCCCGCCGTGCCTGGCGAGAGCATGAAGGCCGCGATCAATCGCGCGGCACGTCGGGCCGGCATTCCCGCCGGTCTCGGCAAGAGGCTTTGGTACGGCGAGGCTCGCCGCATCGACGCCGACACCATGGACCAACTTCGCGAGCGCGCCGCTCGTGACACCGACTCCCTCGGGAAGGCCCACGATGCCAGACAGACACTTCTACAAAGACTTGCCGCCTGCGAAGCGGCCTTGGGCCTACAGGACGCGGACGCGGCTCGCCCGGTGGGTGATGCTTCGTGCCGACCGCCTCGCGTTGCTCATCGCTCCCTGGCTGGGCGGTCCTGATGCCTAACGCGTCCGGCTGGATCACCGCCAGCGATGTCGTCCGGATGCGCGAGCTTCGCGAATTGGACTTCACCAACACGCAGATCGCGCGGCTGACAGGATGCGGTCGCCATGCGGTCTATCGACATCTGGGCCGGTCGAAGCGCCCGGATGCCCCGACAGACGAACAGCGCCTTCGGCGCGCTCGCCTGAAAGATCGGGCGCATCGGTATTCGGCCTTCGTCGAGAAGGCGGCCCGCTTCGGTGCGCCGCTCCTCGTCCCACCCTCGCCATTCTAACCCTCACAGCACGAGGCCCCATGCCTACGGCCGACGTCCTTCGACAGATCAAGGCAGCCAAGCGCTGGGCGAGGAAGCCGAGCGTGCCGGGCACTTTCGCCCAGCGCGCCGAGGCTGACGTCGTTCGCCTGCTGCTGCCCGTGCCGGTCTCCGTCAACGCCATCTATGAGCGTCACCCTGGAGGCGGTGTTCGTCTGTCGAAGGCTTACAGCGCCTGGCTGTCCGAGGCCGGCTGGCGGCTGACGATGCAGCGCCCTGGTCGCGTCTCCGGCCGGTATGAACTGACCCTTCGCATGCCTGTAGAGAGCGGCCTCGATCTCGACAACGCGATCAAGGCGACCTCGGATTTGCTGCAGCTTCACGGCGTCGTGCGCAACGACCGTCTGGCCTCTCGGATCGTGCTGGAGTGGCAGTCTGAGCAGCCCGTCGCGATGGTCGAGGTGATCCCCTTCATCAGCAAAGAGGTGGCGGCATGAGCATGCATTCCCCGCAGCAGCAGATCTTCGGCCTGCTCACCCCTGGATTGATGCCTCCAGACGACGCCGTACAGGCTCGTCGGCTCGCCGCATCCGTGCCCGGTATGGCGCATTGGGCCGAGACAGGCCCCGACGGCCGGACCTGTCGCGAGTGCATTCACTGGGGCAGTGGCAAGCGATTCCGTCGCGAGGAAGGGCAGCTCTGCCCCCGCCGCTTCCGGCAGTTCAGCCGCTTGATGCAGGGCGCCGAAGGTCCAGGCGTCCCGCATGGGCAAGCGTCCTGCCGCCATTTCTCGCTGCGCGATCCCGCACCCAGCATCGCACCGCGTCCGCGCAAGAAGGCAGAGCAACTGGCGGGCGATGGTGGCGATGAATGAAGCCGCCATCCGATCCGACACAGCCGGGAGCCGCTGGCTTGTTCTTCCGCACGGAGAGTCTGTCTCCTATCGGCTGGCAGCAAGAGCACGCAGCCCGAGCCCGTCTTGAGCGCTGGTGCTTTGGGTGCGGACAGAGCGCCTGCTACGGCTTCGGCGTCAGCCTGAAGGACGACGGCGTGTGGAGCTGTGCCGAGGCTGACTGCATGGCTGAGGCTGAGACGAAGGCCCGCGAGCGCGACTGCCCGTCTCCTCCCGCCAAGCCCAGCAACGCTGAAGACAACCTCGACTTGTTTGGGAGAGCCGCATGAGCGTGGTTAACCTTAACTCTGAGCGTGAGCGGCGCGAGACCGAGGCATGGGATGCCTACGTGGCGGCTCGCAACCTCGCCGATCGGACGCATCAGATCGAAGACGGTCGGCGCGCAGCGCGGGCTTGGTGCGCCTTCCTTGAACTCTATCAGACCCCGGCTCAGAACGAGTTCATGGGTGCCACCGTCACGACGTTCGGGCGGCGCGCATGAGCACGGGCGCGCCGCAGGATCAGGTTGAGCGTCCTCAGGCCCTTGGCGCGGAGGCATCGCTGCTTGGGGCGATCCTACACAACCCGGCCGCGATCGACGGCGTGCGCCACATCGTCGAGCCGTCTGACTTCTACAGCGAGATCAACGGCTGGCTGTACGAGGCCATGTGCGCCCGCCGAGATGCCGGCGAGCATGTCGATTTCCGGCTTCTGACGACGATCCTCGGCAACCGTGATCTCGGCGGCGAAACGGTCGGTAAGTACCTCGGCCGGCTCGCGACGGAAGCCACGACGGTCATTAACGCCCCGTCCTACGCCAAGGCGGTTCGCGAAGCCTCGCGCATGCGCCGTCTGTTTGAAACCGCGATTGCGGCTCAGGCTGCCATGACCACAGGCGGCGTCGCTGACCCGGCCGGGTACGCCGCGCAGATGATTGAGGATCTGGACGAGATCGCGACTGCGGCGATGCCGGATCACATGCGCCGCGTCGCCATCGGCCGAAGCGCCCTCGGCGTGATTGAGCGTGTGCAGGAAGCCCGCGCCGGCCGGGTCAAGCTCGGAGCCCCGTATGGCCTGCCAAAACTGGATCACGCTACGCTGGGCATGCGTGAGAACCAGCTCATCATCCTCGCCGGACGCCCCGGCATGGGCAAGACGACCGCCGGGATCCATTTTGGACTCTCGTCGGCGCGCGCCGGCTTCGGGGTCTGCTTCATCTCATTGGAGATGGACGCCAACGAGCTGTCGGAGCGTGCGCTGGCAGCGTGCGCCTACGATCCACGCGCCAACGAGTATCTAACCTACCGCGCCATCGCGCAGGGGCGAGACGTTAGCGACCGAGGCCTTCAGCGGCTTGTCGATGCGCAGCGCCTTTTGGACACGCTTCCTTTCGAGATTGAGCAGCAGCCTGGGCTGACTGTCGCGCAGATCGCCGCCCGCGTGCGCCAGTACCGGATGCGCCTAGAGCGCCAAGGGAATTTCCTTGGCCTAATCGTGGTCGATCACATCGGGCTCATCAAGGCTTCCAAGCGCTACTCCGGAAACCGAGTCCAAGAGCTGACCGAGATCACGGGCTCGCTCAAGGGGATGGCGAAGGAATTCGGCGTGCCCGTGCTCGCTCTGTCGCAGCTCAACAGGGCAGTGGAGAACCGAGACGATAAACGCCCGAAGCTGGCTGATCTGCGCGACAGTGGTTCGGTCGAGCAGGACGCGGATGTCGTGATCGCGCTGTTCCGGGAAGCCTACTACCTCGAACATATCCCGGAGCGGACGCCCGAGGAAGAAGACCGGCTGGATCGCGTTGGCAACATTCTTGAGGTCGAGATCCTGAAGCAGCGTGGCGGTCCGACTGATCGCATGGAGTGCTTCTGCGACATCGCTTGCAACGTCTTGGCGGAGATCGCGTCATGAAGGGCGAGTTCTACAAGATGGATTTTCGCGCCTGGGATCACGGCACGGTTGATCTGAGCCTTGAGCAGGAAGCGGCGTACCTGCGGCTCTGCCATGCGATGTACGGCGTAGGCGGCCCGGTTCCGAACAGCCCGCGGTTCCTGATGGGTATCTTCCGGTGCGGCAACGTAAAGGCCGCGTCGCTTGTCCGGCAACTTATTGAGGCGCGCAAGATCGCTGTCACAGCGGACGGACGGCTGTTTAATCACCGGGTTTCTGAGGAGCTTCAGGCCCGCGAAAAGGTCGCCGCTGTGCGCCGTGAGGCGGGACAAAAAGGGGGTAGTGCACCCCGAGTGACCCCCGAGTGCACCCCGAGTGACCCCCGAGTGCACCCCGAGTGGATGTCAAGTGACGCTCGACTGAATGCGTCTAAGTCATTGAAAAACAACAACACTGATAAAGCAAATGCTTCGACGCCGCGAAGCAGAGAAGAGAAGAGAAGAGAAGAACCCCCTAAAGCCCCCACAGGGGGCCTTGATAGGTTCGAGGAATTTCGTTCGGCCTACCCAAAAAGGAACACGGCATTCCCGACGACCGCAGCGCGTAAGCGTTGGAACGAGGCTATCCGAAAAGGCGCCGATCCGGCGGCCATCATCGTCGGTGCCAGGGCCTATGCGGTTGAGCAGACGCGCATTAGCAAGGTCGGCACCGAGTACGTCAAAACCGCGGACGTTTGGCTCAATCAGCAGCGCTGGCGGGATTTCTCAGAGCGGCCTGCACTGGCAGAGCCCCGCTCGCCGGATGCCCCTGACCCATACCTTGCAAGCCTGAGCGATGACCGCTGGCGAACCGAAGTCAGTCGATGGCGGGATCGTGTCGGCTACTGGCCGTTGAAGGCACGCACTCCGCCGCCGGACGATCCGCGCACGGCTGTCCCAAAGCACATCCTCGCCGAGATGAACCTCCTTCCGGACCGCGCGAGGGCAGCATGACGATCCCTGACCGTCTTCAAGCTCTCTCTCACCTGAGAGAAGCGGAAGCCAAAGCGAAATCCACTCAGACGGATGAGGTGAGAGCGTGACCCCGCAGGAGCGAAACGCCCGCGCCTACTGCCTCTCCATAGGGGCGAACCCGGATGAACTTGTCTGGGGCCCGGCCAACGATTTCTCCCGGCCGAAAGCCCGCATCCAGGCCCCTCGCTGGCACTGGTACGTCGGCGCCAAGATCCAGCAACAGCACGCAGCGGAGTAGACTGATGGGCGCCCGACTGTTCGGCAAGCACCTCGGCTCAAAGCCGGACAACGACAACCAGCCGAAGGCCAAGGCCAAGGCCAACGAGATCCCGCTTGAGCACGACGAGCGCCGCACGGCGCCTGTGATCGAGAAGGAGGTCGGCAAGGGCTGGTATTGCCTCATCACCGTGCCGCAGGGCGAGTACCGCTGCCAGGACGCTCTCAGCGAGGCCGGCGTTCCCAGCTACGTCCCGACAGAGACGTACTGGGAGCGGCGTCGGAAAGGCAGGGACCTTTGCTTGACCGAACTGCAGCGGCCGATGTTCCGTGGCTACGTGTTCGCTCATCTCCCGCATCCCGAGTGGCGAACCGATGCGGCCGGTGTGGAGTACCCCGTTCTTCCGGACGCCTGGGGTCCGACGATCAAGCCGCGCCATCAGCCATCATCCCCGGCCGGGGTGCTGTCCTGTCTCGGCAACAACGGCTACCCCGTCCCCATGCCGATCCGCTACATCGCCGCTGACGGCAAGCCCGGCGGCATCGCTCCCATGGCAGACGAGGAGCGGGAAGGTTGGTTCGACGAGCGCAAGCGGCAGAGCCTGATAGCCTTCCGGGAGGCGCGGACTGCCGAAGCCCTGCGTCTGGCCTCGTTACCGGCCGTCGCTAAGGGGGACCGCATCCAAATCACTGAAGGCCCGTTCGCAGGCGCCACCGGTACGGCGGACAACGACAACGACGGGCGAGGGCGGTTTCGTATCCTGACGTCGGTGTTCGGCGGTATGGCACTGATGGAGGTGTCGCTGGAGGCGGTCGAGAACCTAGATCGGCCGATGCGAGCAGCCCCGATTGCGCTTCGTCGCGCCTAACTGCATTTTGGCTCAGGAGGCACAAATGGCGCGCACGACACTAAGCAAAGAGGTTGATGAGCTTTTGAAGCCGGCGTTTAAGGCGCTCAAGCGCAACGCCATGGATGCCATACGGCAGACTCAAGAGGAGATGCGCAAGGTACTGAAAGTCCGGTACGATACTTCTGATGACGTTTGCCTGCCGAGCTTGCCCGCACCTCGGTTGCAATTGCGGTGGGAGCAACTGAGTGATTGGTCGGCTGTCTGCCATTACGAGATGGTTTTTCCGCTCGCACAACATGACGTTCGCAATGACCCTGGGTCCAATCATGGGGTCGTTGAACTCGGCCGCACCAATGTGAACGGCGAACGTCGCAACTGGGAGACGTGCGACCTTGCGAACGCGGTCCCATACCGTGACGGCGTGCATATGGATATCGACGCCGCGGTCTTCGGCGGCATGCCGGCATATGTCATCGCTCCGGACGGAAGATCCGCTCTCGTCACTCCGAATGAGAATGCTACCGCGCGCGGCAAGGAACTGATCCGGTCAGCATCCAGCTAACAGTCATAGACAACGCCTATCAATGCTTGACATTGCGATAGGTGCTTCTATAATCCGCGGCACGACGTTGTGTGGGGTAAAGGGCAGTGCCCTCCACGCTCTGGGCCATGAGGGGATACCCCGCCGCCCTCGGTCGCGTGCTCGTAGCGCTCCCTCATGGAGCCGCTTGACGGGCCACCGGTCGTATTGCCCCCAAATTCCGCCCTTGAGCGCCCAGCGCTCGGGCAATCAGTTCGACGTGTGAATGCGGGGAGGCCAATCCAGGGCCAGGAACCGCTTCTAGACAGTCGGTTAAACGGCCGCGGAAATCCGCGTAGGCGGCCACCCACAGATCTTAGATCAGGGCCGATTACGGTCACGTCGAAGCCTTCAGCCGGTAGCCTCTCATGCCCGAGACCATCCCGGCCGACATCGCTGCGGCAATCGACATTTTCCATTTGCGAGCCCTGAGAGAGGGCAAGCTTGGAATTGGCACCCAAGCCTCATCCGAGGCCGCGAACGCCGCCAGTGAAGCCCGTAAGCGATTGGAGAGGGCAATCAGCGCTCACCTCCGCGGGCATGCTGAGTTGAGGGCCGCGTTGGAAGCGATCGAGGCCGGTCGTTGAACGAAGACGATCTCTGCGACGTCCGGTTGGACCGCGACCCCGACGACCTCCTCCCCGATGATTGGGACGAGGTCGTTGATGGAGAGATCGAGCTACCCGGCATTCGGCGCCGGGTGATGGCTGAAGCCGCGGAGATCATCTGATGCCCGCCAAGCCCTTCAACTCAGGCGGATGGCGCACAACGGGCCGTACTCGTGTCCGGACAGGTTGGTTTGGCTTCGCTGTCGTTGAGGCCGAGCGGGAGTACATGGACGGCAGGAAAGTTTGGGCGCGCCTGCCGGGGCATAAGATTTTGTCCGAGGTCGCCGAGCACGCCTGATGGAAGCCTGGATGCTTGAGCATCCTGCGCTGTCCGGCTTCGCTCTCGGCGCTGTGATCGCTTCGGCTGGGCTGGTGTGTGCTCTGATTGCCATCCTCGCTGAGACCGCAGGGTTCTGACAATGCCGAACCCTGACGCCGTCCTGACCTGGCTCCTCCTACCGAGCCACTTCTCCGCAGCCTGGGGTTGCGCGGGCTTTGATCTCATGCCGGGAGCGAAGGCATGAGCCTCGTCACGATCGTCCTGATCTTGCTGATCCTTGGCGCTTTCGGCGGCGGCATCTACGGCGGCCCTGGTTATGGCGGCTATGGGTCAGGCTACGGCTTCGGCATCGGTGGCCTGCTCGTCGTCGTATTGGCGATCCTGCTGCTCACAGGCCGGCTCTGATGCACCCCACCGACACGCTCATCTCCCTCAGCCATGCCCGCATTGCCCGTGCTGCTGCTGCAGGTCCTCGCCGAGCCACACAGCCCACGCTCCTGACCGATCGCCAGCATCTGGCCCGCATCGCTCAGTCTGATCCCATCGCTGTCCGCCACAGCGTCGGCGCCGCCATCCTCCGTCTCAACACCCTCGCCCGTGCTGACGGCTTCCTCGCCCAGCGCATCGACCAATTGTAGGCCGGCAGGAGCCATCCATGACGCAGGACGCTCACAAGATCGCCCTCAGCCGCCTCTGCGCCAATGTCGCCGAGCAGCACGCCAAGGGCCTCGACCTTCTCGCGGAAGCCAATTCCGCCCCTGACATGGGCACGGTCAAGGAGAAGCTGGCTGCTGCCATGCCGCTCCTGTCCGATCTTCGCACCTCCATGGACGCCATCGTCCAGACCGCGACCGTCATGGCGACGGGTGAGATGCCCGTAGCAGCCGCAGAGACGGCCGCTGAGACAGATCCGGCTCCTGCCGCGCCTTCCCCTTCGGCCGAGACCGCCGCTGCCGCTCCTGCCTCGTCCAGCGACATGCCGGCTTCGACCGAGAGCACGGGCGACTACGTCCCGGCTGATGGCGATGCCTCGACCGAGGACTCGGCCGCCACGAAGCGGAAGCGCTAAGCCAATCTCAGGGAGAGAAGACCATGACCGAAGAGAAGCCCGGCACTGGCGCCATCGACAGCCCGCTCAACCCGGCTGCCCCGCATAACGTGTCCGAGACCGCTACCAGCGACCCGACTGGCAAGATGGCTGGCGGCCTCGTGAACAACATGGGTGACGGCGCCATGAGCACGGCCGCCCCGGGCGATGCCCCCGATCCGATGCTGCAGTCCGAAGCCGGACCCCCGATCACGGAAGACGCTCCTGAAGCGCATGAGACCGTGACCGAGAAGAGGGCCGCGGCCAAGGGCGACAAGGCCTAAGCGAGGCCGCTTGAAATCATTCAAGAGCAATCAAGATGGCCCACGGTGGTAAGCGCACGGGCGCTGGCCGTAAGCCAGGCTCCACGACGCAGAAGACCCGAGAGATCGCGGACAAGGCGATCAACGAAGGCATGTCCCCTTTGGAGGTCATGCTGACGGCGATGCGCAAGCACGCTGAGATGGGAGAGTGGAAGGACGCGGCTTCCTTCGCCAAGGACGCTGCGCCTTACGTCCACCCCCGTCTAGCCGCGATTGAGCACAAGGGTCCCGATGACGGCCCTATCCGTATCATCATCAACGGCACGGACGCCCAGCTTTAGCCTCACCGACAAGCAGGACGCGGCCAATCGCATCCTCGCGAGCCAAGCGCGGCATATCCTGCTTCGTGGCGGATCTCGGTCAGGCAAGACATTCCTGATTTGCCGGGCTCTCATCATCCGAGGGCTGAAGGCGCCGGGTTCGACGCACGCGGTTCTGAGGCAGCGGTTCAACCACCTGAAGCACTCGGTTATTTTCGACACCGTGCCGAAGGTAGCCGCGCTCTGCTACCCAGGCCTCAAGCTCCACCTCGACAAGACCGATTGGTTCCACGAGCTGCCGAATGGCTCGCGGATCATCTACGGCGGGCTGGACGACAAGGAACGTGCCGACAAGATCCTCGGCCAGGAGCACTCGTCGATCTTTTTGAATGAGGCGAGCCAGATCAGCTACTCGGCCCGGAACAAGGCCGTCACGCGATTGGCTCAGACATCGGGGTTGGCGCTCAAGGAGTACGTTGACTGCAACCCGCCGAGCGTCAGCCACTGGACGTACCGGCTGTGGTTTCAGAAGATTGAGCCCACGGGCGGCGAGGCGCTGGCGGATCCTGACAGTTACGCATCGGTGCAGATGAACCCCGGCGATAACCTCGCCAACCTGCCCGACACGTATCTTGCTCAGCTTCAAGCGTTGCCGGAGAAGGATCGGAAGCGCTTCCTCTACGGCGAATTTCTGGCTCAGGTCGACGGCGCGCTTTGGACGCTGGACCTGATCGACAAGAAGCGCGAGGCGCGCTGGAGGACCGAGGAAGAGCGACAGGCGCTGATTGAGCGCATGCAACGGATCGTGGTCAGCATCGACCCGTCTGGCTGCTCCGGCCCGGAGGATGAGCGGTCCGACGAGGTCGGCATCGTCGTCAACGGCTTGGACTACAACGGTCAGGGGTATGTCCTTGACGACCTGACAGGGCGCTTCTCGCCGGAAGGCTGGGCGCGTGTCGCGGTCAACGCATTCACGAACTGGCGTGCAGACCACATCGTCGCCGAGCAGAACTACGGCGGCGCGATGGTCGAGAGCACCATTCGCACGGCCAGCCAATACGCACCCGTAAAGCTCGTCCACGCCTCACGAGGCAAGAAGGTCAGAGCTGAGCCGGTTGCGGCGCTCTACGAACAAGGCAGGGTCACGCACGTCGGCGCCTTCCCGGACATGGAGGAGCAGATGTGCAACTTCTCCACCGCCGGCTACCAAGGCAGCCGTTCGCCCGACCGGGCAGATGCGAGTGTATGGGGCCTCACCGAGTTGATGGTCGACCACGTCTCAATGGTCGAACTCTACGCAAGGCTTGCGGGCGAATGACATGGCAGACACGCCCGCGCCTGCAAAGCGCCGTATAAGGGTGCAGGCAGGCTCACAGCCGACCTTCACCGCCGACACCTACCAGAACGTCGTCGCCCGGCTCGGCGTCGGCACTGCGAACATCCATTCCGGCAGCACCTACGGCTACAACCCGATCTCCCGCAACCGCATGTTGCTGGACTTCATGTATCGGGGCTCGTGGATCGTCGGCAAGGTCGTGGACGTCGTCGCGGAGGACATGACCCGAGCCGGGGTCAAGATCACCTCGACACTCGACCCGAAGCAGATCGACGCGATCCATGACGGTGCCCGAAATTGGGGCATCTGGGATCAGTTCGCGGACGGCATCAAGTGGTCTCGCCTCTACGGTGGTGCGATCCTCGTCATCCTGATCGACGGCCAGAACCCGTCGACCAAGCTCAACCTCAACACCATCGGCAAGGGCCAGTTTCGCGGGTTGCTCCCGCTTGATCGCTGGATGATCCAGCCGTCCTTCACCGAGACCGTCACGGAACTCGGCCCAAATCTCGGCAAGCCGCTATTCTACGACGTCACGGCGAACGCTCCCGCCTTCCAGGGCGAGCGCATCCACCATAGCCGGGTGATCCGGCTGGAGGGCGTGAAGCTCCCCTACTGGCAGAGCCAGACGGAGCAATTCTGGGGCATGTCGGTCGTGGAGCGGCTGTACGATCGCCTCGTCGCGTTCGACAGCACCACCACGGGCGCCGCGCAGCTCGTCTACAAGGCCTATCTCAGGACCTACAAGGTCAAGGGGCTCCGCGAGATCCTGGGCGGACCTGCCGCCGCTCAGAAAGGCCTGATGGCCCAGATCGACGCCATGCGCGCCTACCAGTCCGCCGAGGGCATGACCCTCATGGACGCGGAAGACGAGATGGAGGCTCTGACCTACCAGTTTGGGGGTCTGTCCGATCTTCTGGCTCGGTTTGAGGAGCAGATCGCGGGCGCGGCTGATATCCCGCTCGTGCGCATGTTCGGTCAATCGCCGGCAGGCTTCTCGACTGGTGATGCAGATCTTCGCACCTACTACGACGGGATCAATAGCCAGCAGAATGCGCGCATTCGCGGCGGGACCAAGCGGGTCTATGAGCTGCTGTGCCGTTCGGAGTTGGGCATTCGGGTCCCAGACGGCTTCGGCATCGAGTTCGAGCCTCTATGGCAGCTCTCCGCGAAGGAGAAGGCCGAGGTCGGCGAAATCAACACCCGCACGATCCTCTCTGCCGAGGCACAGGGCACTACCAGCCACGCAACGACGCTCAAGGAACTCAAGGGGCAATCCGAAGAGACCGGCGTATGGACGAACATCACGGACGAAGAGATCACGGAGGCTGAGAACGAGCCGCCGCCTCCGAACGAGACCGACCTCGTGAACCCGCCTGGCCCTGAGGAAACCAATGCAGGCCTCGCCCCGACGCGACTACCGCCTAAGGACGAACGGCTGCCCGACGTGCCTCCGATCCAGTAGCTTCACGGCAGATCGGTTTGAGGGCGTCGACATCAAGTCGGCGTTCATTCGCGCAAAGAAGCTGGAACGCACTTATGCCGCCCAGCTTCGCAAGATTGCCGGGCACATCGGCGATATCGTCAACGGGTTCAACATCCAGGACCTTCCTGGCGCTCAGATGCTCCAGGCGGTCATGGCGCGCTACTCGGCCACGCTGACGCCTTGGGCTGAAGCGGTCTCGCGGCGGATGGTGACGGAGGTCGCGGCCCGAGACGAGCGGGCTTGGGTGCGGGTCTCGCAACAGATGGGGCAGGCGCTCAAGCGGGAGATTGCCACCGCACCGACAGGTGAGGCAATGCGCTCCGCGATGGCCTCTCAGGTGAAGCTCATCACGTCGCTGCCGACTGATGCAGGTCAGCGCGTGCATGACCTCGTGATCGCCGGCATCAGCGAAGGCCGCAGAGCAGACGCCATTGCTGAGGAGATCGCTCGCACGGGCGAGGTCACGAAGAGCCGGGCAACGTTGATTGCGCGGACCGAGGTTAGCCGCACGGCAACTGAGCTGACAAAGGCGCGGGCCGAGCACATTGGGTCCACGCATTTCATCTGGCGCACGGCCGGCGATAGCGACGTCCGCCCGAGCCACAAGAAGCTGAACGGGCAGACGTTCCGCTGGGACGAGCCTCCCGAGTGTGACCCGGGGCACCACGCTTTGCCAGGCGGTATCTGGAACTGCCGGTGCTACCCGGAGCCGATCATTCCGGAGGCGTAATGCCCCACGCCTTCCTTGACCTTCTCGCCGAGCCCCCACGGCTCACATTCGCGACCCCCGTCGCGCTCACCAGCAAGCGCGAACGCACCACACAGGGCTACCTCTGGATCTATGATGTCGCCATCGCGCGAACCGGTCCTCAGGATTACCGGGCCAATGAGGTCCCGGTTGAGCCTGGCCCGATGGGCTATGTGGTCGTAGAACGCGAGCCGGAAGACGTCTTCGACCCAGCAACCCTCGCCTCGTTCGAGGGGGTTCCGATCACCAACGATCACCCGACCGTCATGGTCGGGCCTGAGAATTACCGGGAGCACCTCGTCGGCGTCATCCGCAACGTGCGGCGGGGCGAGGGGCGGCAATCCCACCTCATGCTGGCAGACGCGCTGATCTACTGCGCGGACGCCATCGCCGACATTGAGAGCGGCAAGCGACAGGTCTCAGCCGGATATGAGGCCAACTACGTTCGGCTTGAGGCTGGGCGTGGGAAACAGACGAACATCATCGGCAACCATCTAGCCATTGTCGACCGGGGCCGCTGCGGGCCGGTCTGCGCCTTCGGCGACAAGGAGAGCGAACCTATGACGACCACCGCCCCCGTCACCCCGAGCCGTGTTCCCGCCGTGCGCGCCAAGGCCATGGATCGCAAGACCCGTTGCTTTGATCGCGCCTTCAAGGCTTTCCGCGACAACGATCCGGAGGCCTTCGTCGAGGAGATCCAGGAGGCGATCGAGACGGCCGTGGAAGAGGCCACCGAGAACGCCCCCGACCAGATGGAGACCATCAAGCAGGCGGTCGCCGAGGCCATCGCTCCGATCATGGAGACGATGGACGGCCTGCGCGGTCGGATGGACGCCTTCGACGCCAAGTTCAAGGACGAGGACAAGGACGACGAAGACGACAAGGACAAGAAGAAGACCGAGGACGAAGAGATGGATCCGACGCTCGGCGAGGAAGAGCCGACCGTCGAGAGCCCGATTGAGCCGGAGCTTGTCACCGACGCGGCCTTCCGCGACACCGCGGCTCGTGCCGAGATCCTGTCCCCCGGCCTGCGCATGGCGACCGCCGACAGCCTGACAGACGACAAGGCGCGCGGCGCGGCCATCACCGCGCACAAGCGTGCCGCTCTGAAGAACTACTACCGCGATCACGCCGAGATGGCCCCCGTGCTGCTCGGCATGAAGACCGCGCCCGACTTCGGCGCCATGGCTCCGGCCGCCGTCCACCTCGCCTTCATGGGAGCCTCTGAGGTCGCGAAGGCCCAGAACAACAGCCGCGTCACGAAGCGCATTCTCGTGAGCGACGCGCAGCCGGCCGCCCGCATGACCGCAGCCGAGCGCAACGAAGCCAATCGCGCGTTCTGGGCAAAGCACAGCGCCTAACCCCATCCGCCTCAACGCCCGCCGTGATGGCGCGCTAGGCCCTCAGAAGGAACCTTTCACATGGTCGCTTACACCTACCGCCTGCCGGCCGGCATTCCTGGCACCGTGCATCGCATCGAGTCCGCGACGATCGAGCCGAACGAGATCGATCCGACGACGCCGCCCACCGTCTACGGTGCGGCTGTGAAGCTCGTCGCCGGTCGCATCCAGCCGCTCGCCTCGGGTGACGCTGGCACGCTCATGTATGGCATCAGCGTCCGCGACTTCCCCGGTGTGGCGAGCCAGGACCCGCTCGGCACCTCGACCCCGCCGACCCGCGGCAGCATCAGCGTGCTCAAGCGCGGCTACATCAACGTGCTGCTCGGCGGCGCGACTGCGGCCACCAAGGGCGGCGCCGTCTACGTGCGCGTCGCGGCTGCCGCCGCTGGCAAGCCGATCGGTGGGTTTGAGGCCGCCGCCGACAGCACCAACACTTACGCGCTGCCGGGCGCGTACTTCATGGGTCCGGCTGACGCCTACGGCAACACCGAGATCGCCTACAACATCTGAGTTCAGGGAGACGCGCCGCTTAGCGCGCAGCCCTTCGCCCTTAAAGCCACTTGGGCAGTGGCCTTGGCCCGCAGCGACTGCGCGCCCGTCCCCCTGATGGAGCCTTAAATGCACACCTTCGACCAGTACACGATCGACTCGACCGGCAACTTCCTCATCGGCCAGCTCGAAAAGCTGGACCCGAAGCTGAACAAGCCGCTGATGACCTTCACGTGGTCGCGCGACATCGACCTGCGCGAGGACATCACGATCGCGAACGACACGGCGTCGTTCCTGCTCGCGGGCTATGCCGAGACCGGCGGCATGTCGCCGAACGGCATCTCCTGGATCAGCCAGGGCACCGACTCCATCTCCGGGGTCGCGGTCGACGTGGGTAAGACCCCGCAGCCGCTGCACCTCTGGGGTAAGGAGCTGAAGTGGACCGTCGTCGATCTGGCGAAGTCCCAGGCTCTCGGTGAGGGCATCGACGTCACCTACTACGACGTGATGCAGAAGGCCTACAATCAGAACGTCGACCAGGTGGTCTACACCGGCGACACCCTGAAGGGCTTCACCGGGCTGTGCAACAGCTCCTACGTGTCGAACGTCGCCAATGTCCCGACTGCCGGCAGCACCAGCCCGACCAGCAACACCACCTCCACCAAGTGGGCGGACAAGACGCCGGTCGCGATCCTCGCCGACGTGAATGAGACCCTGAACTCGGCGTGGCAGGCCTCTGCGTGGTCGGTGTTCCCGAACCGGCTGCTGCTCCCGCCGGGCTCCATGTCGTACCTGACCTCGACCATCATCTCGGTCAACGGCCAGGCTGGCGGCATGTCGCTGCTGCGCTTCATTCGCGAGAACAACATCGCCAATGAGCAGGGCCAGGACCTCCAGATCCTCCCGCTGAAGTGGCTCAACGGCCGCGGCACGGGCGGCACGGCGGGCGATGCGACCACGGTCAACCGCATGGTCGCCTACCACAAGTCCCCTGACTACGTCCGCTACCCGCTGACCGATCTCCAGCGCACCCCGCTGGAGTACCGCTCCATCTACCAGGCCGTGACCTACTACGGCCGCCTCGGTCAGATGGAGTTCATCTACCCCGAGACGTTCGCCTACCGCGACGGGATCTAAGCCGATGGCTACCTTGCACGTCGTCAAGCCGTTCAATCTGCTTCTCAACCACGAGGAGCAGGTTGCGGCTGGAGTGGACAAGCCGATGCTGAACTTCGGCGCCGGCCGTCACGATGACGTGCATCCGGTCATCGCGGGCCACCCCTACGTGAAGCTGCATCTCGGCGACGAGAAGGCCGCCGCAGGGGCCGTCAAGCCCGTGACGGGTAATCCCCTCGCGGTCGACCTCGATGCCGCTGTGCGGCGCGCTGAAGCCGCGGAGAGGGGATTGGAGGCGGAGCGTGCTGCCCATGCCAAGACGCGAGCCAAGCTGGAGGCGGTTGGCGGCGCGGACGACGATGAGGCGGACGCCCCGTCGGGGCTCTATACGATCCGGCGCAAGGGGCGCGGCCTGTTCGCCGTGTTCCGCGGGGAGGAGCAGCTTACCGACCCGATGCCCAAGGTTGAGGCCGAGGCGCGTCGGCAGTCGGAACAGCAAGCGGACGATCTCGCCAAGCAAGGCCGATGACCGTCACGCTCGCCAGTTTCCGTCAGGCCTTCCCGGAGTTCACTCCTGAGAAATACCCGGACGGCACCGTCACCTATAATCTGGGCCTCTCGTCGCGGCTGCTGGACGCGGTGCGGTGGGGCGAGCTTTATGATGACGGCATCCTGTTCCTGACGGCGCACAATCTGGCGCTCACGGCACCTGCCGGCGCAGTGGGCGGCATCGGCGGAGGTGCTGTCGGCATCGGTGTTCCGACCGGCATCGTATCCAGCAAATCGGTCGGCCCGATCTCCAAGTCCATCGACACGTCGGTCGGTCTTCAGGACGGAGCGGGGCTTTACGGCGCCACGAGCTACGGCCGCCGCTACTATCAGCTTCTGACCATGTTCGGCGCTGGCGGGATCCAGCTCTGATGCCTGTCACCAAGACCGTTGACCGCACGAACCAGATCTTTGCCGCCGCCAACGCCTTGACGAAGCTCAAGGCCTACGTCGGCATCCCGGCTGAGGCCTCCCCTCGCCAGCCAGACGGTGCGCTTGAGGATCAGCCTCCCTCAAATGCCGTTATCGGCTACCTGATGGAGAACGGTGCTCCGGAGCGCAACCTTCCGGCCCGGCCTCACCTCCTGCCGGGCATTGAGGCGGCCATGCCGCAGATCACGCCCCGGCTTGAGGCTTTGGGCAAGGCGGCCCTCTTGGGCGATCTCTCGGCAATCCAGAAGGGTCTCACGGCGGTCGGCATCATCGGTGAGAACGCCGTCAAGGCCCAGATCACGGATGGCACCTTCGCTCCATTGTCCGAGCGCACGCTGAAAGCTCGGAAGGCGAGGGGACGGACGGGAACGAAGCCCCTCATTGACACCGGGCAGTATCGCCGGGCGATCACCCACGTGGTGAAGTGATGGCCCTTCTCAACGTCTGCGACGTCATCGACGATCCGGACTTCTGGTCGGACGCCATTCTGATCCAGGCCATCGTCACGGTGAGCCAAGTCGGGATCGCCCAGGCTTCTCAGTCAGGGGCGGCGTTCACGGGCGTCATCTGGCCCGGCAACGGTCTCGGCCTCGTTCAATCGGGAGAAGGGGATTGGGTGGAGGGCGATCTGATGATCGTCACCCGCTACCCGCTCGACACCGGCAAGCGCGAGATCGCGGCGGACGGCGTCATCTTCGGCGGCCTGCCCTACACGATCACCAACGCGCAAGCATGGCCCTTCGGGGACGGCTTCACGCAGGCCGTTTGCAAGCTAGCGACGATCAATCCGAGCCTGACGGGGCAGCAATCCAGTGGCGGCTTCCTCGGCTCCTAATAACAACACGAGCGCGACCGGCGGCCCGCTCGGGCCCACCTCGACGCCTCCGGCCGATGACCTCGACCTCGACACCATCATCGGCACGCTGATCGCGGGCGTGACAGGGCTGCCGGGCGACATGATCCGCCCGCGCTGGCAAGAGACGCAGCCACGGGTTCCCGACGTCACGGAGACCTGGGTTGCAGTCGGCGTCACCGCCACGATGGGCGACGACACACCTGCCCAGATCCACCACGGCGAGAGCGACGGCTACACCATACTGCGCACGTTCTACCGCTTGGACGTGCTGGCGAGCTTCTACGGCCCCAAGGGCGACGCCTACGCCAAGCTGACCCGGGACAGCTTCTACATCGGCCAGAACCGCGAGGCGATGCGGGCTGCCGGCCTGAACCTCGTGGACTTCGACACCATCCGGCGCGTGCCGGAGATCCGGGCCACTCGGACGCTGCGCCGTTCGGATCTGCCCTTCCGGCTGACCCAGACGATTGAGCGCCGGTACGAGATCCGGAACGTGCTCCAGGCTGACGGCACCATCCAAGCGACTGGCGGCACGCCCGCTGGTCCCAAGCAGATCAACACCCCTTTCGCGTCGCCGCTGCCGCCGGCCTGACGCTGCGCTTCTGCGCCCCAACCCACCGAAGCACCAACCAGGGACGCCGGACTGCGGCGGATCGCAATGGCTACTGGCCTGAACGTCGCCGATTTCGTTTCCGTCTCGGTCACAATCTCCCCCAAGGCCGCGCAGTACCGAAATTTCGGCGCTGGCCTGATCCTCGGCTCGACCTCCGGTGTGATCGACACCGCCGAGCGTCTGCGGCTCTACACGTCGCTCGACGGCGTGACGCAGGACTTCGGCACCACCGCGCCGGAGTACCTTGCCGCCAAGGACTACTTCAGCCAGTCGCCGCAGCCGGCCGTGCTCTACGTCGGGCGGTGGGCTCAGACGGCGACGCGTGGGCACGTTCGCGGCGCTTCATTGTCGCCAGCTCAGCAGCTCCTGTCCAACTTCACGAGCGTCACCACCGGCTCCCTCAGCATCATGGTTGATGGAACTGCGCGCAACCTGACCGGGATCAACCTGTCCGGTGCGCTGAACCTGAACAATGTCGCTTCCATCATCCAGACTGCGTTAGCCGCCGTCGCCCCAGGCGCGGTGGTGAAGTACGATGGTGTGTACAACCGATTTGATGTCGCGTCCGGTACCACGGGCCCGACATCGACGGTCAGCTATGCCACCACAGCACCGAGCGGCACCGACCTCGGCCCGCTGCTGCACCTGACCAGCGCTGATGCGTCTGCCCCAGTGGCCGGCATGGCGGCTGAGAGCCTTGTTTCCGCGGTCTCGACCCTCGCCAACCAGTCCGGGGCTTGGTACTCGCTCCAAGTCGCTACCTCGACCCCGCCGGCCGATGCTGATCATCTCGCCGTCGCCGCCCTGATCGAGGGCCTGAGCACGTCGCAGAGCCGCATCTACGGCGCGACGCTCCAGAACGCCAACGTCCTCGACAGCACGACCAGCGCGGATCTGGCCTCGCAGTTCAAGACCGGCAACTTCAGCCGCACGTTCTCGCAGTTCTCGCGCAACGACCCGTATGCGGCCGAGAGCCTGTTCGGTCGGTTCGCCACGGTCGATTACGAGGGCAGCAACACCACGATCACGGGCGCCTACAAGCAGGAGCCGGGCGTTGCCGCCGAAGTGCTGACTGAAAGTCAGTTCGGGCAGATCAAGGCGAAGAACACCAACGTGTTCGTGTCCGTTCAGAACGGCACCAACATCATCTTCCCCGCAGTCATGGCGAACGGGGACTACATCGACGAGCGCATCGGCGCGGACTGGCTCCAGAACCGCATCCAGACCGACTGCTACAATTTGCTCTACACCACTGCCACGAAGGTCCCGCAGACCGACGCGGGCATGAGCCTCATCAAGACGGTGATCGCCAACGCCTGCACGGTCGCGGTCAACAACGGCTTCATCGCGCCCGGCACTTGGCTCGGCCCCAGCGTCGGCACGCTGCGCACCTTCGATGTGCTGACGAGCGGCTTCTACATCTTCGCCCCGCCGGTTTCGACCCAGTCGCAGGCCGACCGCGCCGCCCGCAAGTCCGTGCCGTTCCAGGTCTGCTGCAAGCTGGCCGGCGCCGTCCACCTCATCTCCATCAGCGTCCTCCTGGACCGCTAAGCCCGAGGACCCGAACCCATGGCCGCGCCCGTCGCATATTCGTTCGCCGATATCGTGTGCTCGCTCACCGGCCCTGGCGGCTCGGTCATCCTGTCGGAGGGTGGCCTCGCCGACGAGGGCATCACCATCGCCATGACGGACGACAAGACCTCCATGGTGACGGGAGCGGACGGCTACGGCATGCACTCGCTGCACGCGACCAAGTCGGGTCGCGTCACGGTGCGCCTTCTGAAGAACAGCCCGCTCAATCGGATCCTGATGGATTTGTACAACTACCAGCAGACGGCGAGCGCCTACACCGGCCAGAACGTCCTGACGCTGTCCAACCCCCAGTGGGGCGACGACTATCAGTGCCAAGCCGGCGCATTCGTGAAGCTGCCCGACAACGTGAACGCCAAGGATGGCGGCACGATGGAGTGGCCGATGAACTTCATCTACATCGACGCGAAGCTCGGCGACGGCAATCTGGCTCTGTGAGGCTGATCCGTGTCTGAGTTCACGATCAAAGGCGTCACCTACCGCTCCGGCAAGATGGTGGGCCGCACGCAGATCCACGTCCTGCGCCGCGCCGCTCCGATCATCGAGCCGCTGTTCCGAAGCATCTCGTCCGGTTTCACGCCCGAAGTGGCCGGGATGGTCATTCAGGGTCTCGGCACCCTGGAAGACGAAAAGCTGGACTACATCCTTGATCGGGCCCTTGCTGTTGTCCAGAAAAAGGAGGGCACGGGCTGGCCCTCGCTCATGTCGAGCGATGGCACGCGCATCATGTTCGAGGATGTGCGCAACGATGGCGGCCTCCAGCTCGCGATCTGTGCCAACGTTCTCTACGTCAACTACTACCCGCTTTTTCTCGACGCCCCGTCTCTTTTCAACGGCGGGGCCAGCTTCCCGCAGTAGACCTCGTGTCTATGCCGGACGAAGAGGAATGGTACTTGGCCCCGATCCCGTTGGGCTACTACAGCTACCCCGACCTTCTGAACGGCGCCATTCACATCGAAGACATCGCGGAAATCAACGACGCGATGCGGGTCGAGTCCGAGAACCGCTGGCGGCTCAATGAGGCGATGAAGCCCAATGGCGGATAACGTCCTAGCTTCCTTCATGGTCGCGCTCGGGTTCAACGTGAACCAGAGTTCGCTGGGCGCTGCCAAGAAGTCGGTTTCCGATTACGAGCGCGCCGTCCGCGAGGCCGAGAAGCGCATCGAGGACGCCCGCTGGGCTGGGGCGAAGACAGAGGAAGAGGTCGCCAAGCTCACGCGCGAACTGAACCTCAAGCTCGCTCGCGAGGGGTTGGAGCGCGCCAAGGAGACCGAAAAGCGCGAGCAGGAAGCCGCCAAGCGTCGCAAGGAGCACGCGGCTTCCTTCGTGTCCGGCATGGAGCGGATGGCGATTGCCGCAACGGCTGCGGCTACAGCCATCGGCTACGCGGTGGCCAAGGTCGCCGGCTCGTTCGACAACCTGTACTTTCAGGCGCAGCGCAGCGGCACGTCCGTTCAGAGCCTTAAGGCGCTGCAGTACGCCTTCTCACAGACCGGCGGTTCGGCACAGCAGGCGTCGGCCGCGGTCGATAGCTTCACGACAGCGCTGCGCAACAACCCGGGCCTGCGCCAGTTCGTCAAAGATCTCGGCGTCGATAACAAGCTTCAGGGCGTCGACAAGCTCCTCGCCACTGTCGAGGCCTTGAACCGCGAGCCCTACGAGGTTGCCGTCCAGCACGCCGAGATGCTGGGCATCAGCGAGCAGGACTATAACCTTCTGCGCCGCCAGATGGAGGCGGTGAAGCAGTATCGCGCCGAGTACGACGCGACGGCGAAGCGGATCGGGCTCAACTCGGACGAAGCCGCTCGGGCCGCGGCCGCCTTTCAGCGCACGCTGACGCGGCTGCAGGCTACGGCCTCGGCGCTCGGTGAGAAGCTGCTTATCCAGCTTGCGCCCGCCTTGGAGCGCATTGCCAAGGGGTTCAACGACTGGATCGAGGCCAACCCCGACAAGCTTGAACGGATCCTGCAGTCGATCTCGAACGCCATCGTCTGGCTGACCGAGAAGATCACCGGCATGGTCCAGTGGTTCGCGGGCAGCGACGGCGAAGCGTTTATGAAGCGCTGGGACGCTTTCTCGGAACGCATCAAATCCATCGCCCACGCATTTGAGGTGATCTTCGGGCTTCTCCAGAAGATCGCCCGCGTCACGCACCTCTCGACGATCCTGGGCGGATACGACAAGGTCATCAACGGCATCCTCGCAGGGCCTGCCGCGTTTGAGCGCGCGAATGGGGGCCCAGGCGTTGGTGGAGGTACGCCCGGCTCCGTTCAGGACGATCGCAACTGGTGGCAGCGCCGCGCGCCCCGCTGGGCCGGCGGTCGCGATGCTCCGTCCCCACAAGGGGGCGTTCCACCTGGAAGCTCTGCCGGCAACCTGACGGCGCTCTACGAGGCGGAAGCGAAGCGGGCGGGGATTGACCCCCGCATCCTCCACGGCATCCGTGCCGGCGAGTCGCTTCACTCGGACAAGTACGACGTCAAGAGCGACGCGCAGGAAGACAGCTACGGTCCGTTCCAGCTCAACCGCCGTGGCGGGCTGGGGCAGGAGTTTGAGAAAGAGACCGGGCTCGATCTGCACGATCCCAAGACCATCCCCGCGCAGGTTCGGTGGGCCGCGGAGCACATCAAGAAGCGGCTCGCGAGAGACCCGAACTACAACCCCGGCAGTGAGTGGTACGGCTACAAGGGCCTTCGGAACGCCGATCCGAGCTGGGGTGACAGCGGCTACAAACCGAGCCAAGTTGGCGGGAACGTGGACCCTGTTAATGGGGTCGGCGGCCTAGAGCAGAGCCAAGGGGGCGCTACTCGCAACCAAGCCATCACCGACGCCCTGCAACGCCAAATCGTGGCCGCTGCGACCGCGGCTGGGGTCAACGCCGAGGTCTATTCAGGCGGCCAGGACGAGAGTGGCCCGCATCGGACCGGCAGCCATCGCCACGACCACGGCAACGCGGCCGATCTGAAGCTCTATACCCTCGGGGCAGACGGGAAGCGCCGCTACCTTGACATGACCAACGACGCCGACCGCGTCGTGATGGAGAAATTCATCAAGGAGAGCGTCAAGGCAGGCGCGAACGGCGTCGGCGCGGCCATCGACTACATGGGCGCCAACGGCATCCACGTCGGCGGCGGCTCGCCATCCGCTTGGGGTGCCGGCGGTTCATCGGCCAATGCGCCGGATTGGGTCAAGCGGGCACACGAAGAGGGGATGGCGGCTCGCAATCGGCCTTCAGCCCCGAACGTGGACCCGCAGGCCGCCCTCCGGCCGGCAGCCCCGATGGGCGCAGCCGGGGTAACGAACAACTCGACCAGCCGAGCGGTCAATCAGAACATCGTCAACAACGTGACTGTTCAGGGGAGCAACAACCCGCGGGAGCACGGGCGCATCATGGAAAGCTCGCTGTCACGCGTGCATGGCCTCGCACTGGCGAATGCGCAATCCGCGGTCGCCTAGGCACCGCAGACGTGAGGGCGGGGAAGTGGTTTCCCCGTCCTCATCTTGGCATAAAGGCTATCGACGGCCGACCCGATCGACGCCCTCGGGGTTAGCCTGCACTCGGCCTCGACGTAGGCGTTGACGTTGCATTCGCTGGGGTAGCTGTCGAACGCTCCGTGCTCGATAACGTAGCTCCGGACGCTGGAGCGGATCTCCGGCAGAATGTCGACGATATCGCCGGTCGGGTCTGACTTCGGGTTGACGTAGACCTTGCAGGGGATCTGTCGGTAGCCGTTGAAGGTGGCGGCTGTGACCTCCTGCGCTGCGACCGGGGTAGCGAACGCGGTCAGGACGAGAAGGGCGGTCGCAAAGCGCATCAGGGCCTCCGTCACCGGACGAACTTGGGAGGGGAGGCCACGTCGCGCACCATCTCGTCGTTGCGCATCGAGACCTCAAGGTACTGCTCAAGGATCTGGTAGTACGCCTTGGAATTGGTCTTTCCCGCTGCGCCCTTGAGGGCGTACCGTTTCGCGGCGTCGCTGGCCTGAGGCCAGAGCAGCGTCAGGGTGTCGTAGCTGTTCTGCTCCAGTCGAAGACAGAAGGCACGGCCACGCGGATCCTGATCCGTGGCACAGACCGCGTCGACATCGTACTGAGGGATCTCGATGCCGCCCGTCGCCACCGGCTGAGCAAGTGCGGATGTGCAGAGGCCGGCGGCAAGAAGGGCGATGGTCGCGCGCATCCCATCAAAATGGTGGCGGGTGCGGTCTCCGTCTACGGGAACGGAACTGGAACTGACGGCTCGGCCTTCCGCGCGCGATTGCTGAGTGCTACCGATACTGGATGCCATCGCTTTCCCGCCATTCTGACCGGCGCTCCGCTGAGGAGTTGGTCGAGGAGCTGCGCGAGGAGGCAGAGGAGCTGGCCCGAGACCTAAAGGGCATCCCGGCGCAAGAGACGGTCCACGGCGAAGCCGCTCAGACCCTTGAGGAATACGGCGCCGCTCTGAGCCAGATCGCGGCCGGCGTTGATGACCCAAAAGCTATCGCGACCCAGGCCCTGGCGCTTTCCAAGCCACTGCGGCCCATCGGGCAGGGCGCCGACCCGCTGCGCGACTTGCTGAAGCCGCGACGAACCTGACGCAACCGGCCGGGGAGGGCGGTGCATGTCCCTTCTCGGTGAAATCTCCTACGCGCTGATCCAGCCCAGCGCCCGCGCCATCGGCCAGATCTATGCCGATGTGACGGTCGAAGAGGTCCACCGGGACGAAGTCATCATCACCCAGCACCCGATTGAGGGCGGCGGGGTGATCACGGACCACGCCTACAAGCGGCCGGCCGAACTGGAAATCCGCTGCGGGTTCTCAAACTCCAGCGCCGGCTATGTCGGTTATGTGCAGGAGCAGTACCGCGCGCTGCTGGCTTTGCAGCTCGCTCGGCAGCCCTTCACGGTCTACACCGGCAAGCGCCGATACCGGAACATGCTCATCCGCGGCATCTCGGTCGCGACCGATGGGCACTCCGAAAACATCCTCATGGCGTCGGTCGCCCTGCAGGAGGTCATCCTCGTCTCGACCCAGACGACGCGTTCGGGGCAAGGCGGTAGCACCGGGAACGGAAGCGGAAACGGGGACAGCAGCACGGCATCCCCTGGAGCCAACGCCAACCAAGCAAGCCCGGCCTCGACTGGGAGTGTGACGAATAGCGGTTCCGTAGAGGCGACCGGTGTTGGCTCCCAAGCGTTTGCGGGATCGTTCAATCCGGGTTCTTACAGCCCTGATGGCGGCTCGGTTGGGAACGGCAGCTTCGGGCTAAACACGCCGGGCGCAGACCTGACGCCTCAAACACCGCAGCTCAGCGGCATCAGCCCGCCGGCCTCTGTTACGTTGCCCGAGATCAGCGTCGCGCCGACGATCGGCGGCCTCCAAGCTGCTGGGCCGGATCAGTACAACATGTTTGGCGGCGGCCCTTGAGTACGATCACCGAGATCCCACTCACGCCGTCTCAGGCGTGCGTCTTCACGATCACGCTCGCGGGCGTGCTCTACAACATGCGCCTGACCTACAATGTCGCGCAAGATGGGTGCTGGATCCTCGACATCGGCGATGCCAATCAAGTACCGCTCGTGGCCGGTATCCCGCTGGTCTCTGGCGTCGATCTGCTGGCGCAATACGCCTATCTGAGCTTCGGCGGCTCTCTCGTCGTGACGACGGATCGCGGGGCAGGCGAAGTGCCGACCTTCGATGGCTTAGGCGCCACGGCGCATCTCTATTTCATCGCAGACTGACCCCCGATGGGTGAGCAATACCTGCGCAACGTCCGCGTCGAGATCGCGGGCGGCAAGACCTTCGACTACGACGGCGAGGCCAATGGCGGCCAAGGGCTGCGCATCCGCTTCGATGTCCGACAGAAGGATGTCTCGACCCCGAACGTCGCGGTCATCAGCATCACGAACCTGAAGGACGCCTCGACGCAGTCGGCCTTCTTTACCGGCAAGCAGATCAAGGTCTCGGTCGGCTACGGCCAGAACCTGCAGGGCATATTCCAGGGCCAGATACGACAGGCGAGGAACCTGCGGGAGGACGTGACCGACAAGGTTTTGGTCATCATCGCGACGGACAGCGGAGATGCCCGCAACTTCGCGGTGGTGAACAAGTCCTTGGCCTCCGGCCACACCCACATGGACAGGGCGCAGGCCGCGATTGACGCTTTGAAATCCTTAGGGGTGCAGCAGGGCTACATCGACACGGCCGCCCTATCCAAGATCAAGTTCCCCCGGGGCGCCGCGCTGTTCGGCAACGCGAAGGATCTCCTCCGGCAGATCTGCGCGGCGACCGGCACCTCGTGGTCGATCCAGAACGGCAAGGTGCAGATCCTCGGCAACGACAAGGCGCTGCCGGGCGGTACGATCGTCCTGAATGGCAAGACCGGCCTTGTCGGGCTTCCCGTTCAGACGATCCAGGGCATTGAGGGCCAGTGCCTGTGCAACCCGCAGATCAAGGTCGGAAGCCTCGTCCAAATCGATCAGAAGAGCATCCAGCAGGCCGCGATCAATCCGAGCTATACGGGTGAGGCCCAGAACGCTCTGCTGCCAGAGATCGCGACGGACGGCATCTACAAGATCTACGTCGTCGATCACATCGGCGACACGCGCGGCAATGATTTCTTCACGGCCTTCGTCGGTATCAAGAAGGGCTCGCTGCCCACGCCCGCGCTGAAGACGCGCCTCATCGCCATGCCGAACGAGTGAAGACGTACGATGGCTGATCACGCGCTCGATATCCGCGAACGCTTTGAAGACCTGACCGAGGTTCTTGAGACTGTAGTCGATGGCGTCCTGTCTCGGCTTCCGAAGGCGGGCCCGGTCATGTTGGCCGAGGACAGCAAGGACGGTCACACCGCGAAGCTACAGCCAACCACCAAGGCGGTGATCCGCAAGGTGGATGGCACCACGCAGGAAGTGACGCTTCCGGTCATCCCCGACGTGCCGGTCCACTTCATGGGCGGTGGCGGGATCACCACTACGTTCGGGCTTAAGGCAGGCAACGAGGGCTTCAGCGTCCCGGCCGCCCTCGGGATCGACGGATGGCACCAGAACGGCGGCGTGCAGTCGCCCGGCGACACCCGACAGCATTCCCTGTGGGATGCGGTCTTCGTCCCTGGCGTCCGGTCTGACCCCAACAAGCTCAAGGGCGTCTCGCCGAACTCGACGCAGACCCGCACAGACGACAAGAAATCGCTGCACGACATCAGCCATACGGCGATCACCACAATCCGTGAGTTCGCGGTGCAGCAGGTCAACGGCGCGGCGATCCAGTCCGAACTGAAGGGCTCTCGGCACGTGGTCGATGCTAAGACGATCCAGCACATCGCCTCCAAGATCCTGATTAACTGCTGATGGCTGGTGGCTTCGTACCCTTCGGGCAAAATCTTCAGCTTCAGGGCGGGGCCCCGCTGGTGAGGGCGGCCACTTTCTTCGTCGAAAAGCTGGGCATCACCAAGCGGCTCGACGGCGGCCCCGGCCTCCAAGGGCTGATGGCCCAGGTGCTGAAGGACGGCAACCTGTCGTCGATCATGCAGAACCCGATGGCAGCCCTGACGCAGGGCATTCAAGGGCAACTCGGCGGGTTGGTCGCACAACTGCAGGGTATGGCCGGCGGTGGGCCTGCCGGGCTGATCTCCGCGCTCACTGGAGCGTCTGGTCTCGGCAACGCGCTCGGTGCGCTTCAAGCAGCCGGCGATAACCTCGCGGGCCTGACCAACGGTGCCTCCGGCTTCTTCTCCATGCTCGGGCATGCGGCCACAGTCGATATGGCCGGCGCGGGCCTGCCGATCTCGGCGGCGATGGAGGCGGTGACGGCCCCGCTCACGCAGGCGGGCTTTCTCGGAAATCTCGGCGGGATCCTGCCTCAGGTCGTGTCCCAAGTCGTCGGCGGCACGATGGCCCCTGACGCAGCGACGAACTTCGTTCTCGGGCAGATCGCCAGCATCGGGAGCATGACTGCGGGCTCGGCTGGCGCGCTCGCCTACGGAGCGCAGATGCACCCGCTGATCGCCACGGTGTCGAGCGTCGCGGGGGCTCTGGCTATCCCGCCGACCTTCGATGCCGATGGATATCGTCAGGAAGGGGTCGCCACAGCCTTTCAGGGCGTTCTGTCATCCATCGTGCAGGCGGCGCCCGCGGCAGCCATAGCGGCCTCTCTAGCGGCCCAAATCGCCCACACCGCACATGCGGCGGTTGATACGGCCGCGATGACCTCTCTTGGAGACGACTGATGCAGAATTTGCCGCCCGATATAACCCAGGCTCTATATCGGTTCGCATGCGCGGCAAGAGCAGCGGAAGTCCTTCGTGTCAGCGGCGCTCATGACGTAGAGGGCACTAAAGCGCGCTGTGACGCGGACGCCACCGAGCGGAAGCGTCGTAAGTCTCTGAAAGCCGCCATCCTCAAACATCTTCGTGACGGTGAGTTCGTCCAAGAAGGCGATGGCGCCTGATGCGCGTACGGAAGGTCGATGCGCAGGGCGATATGGTTTTCGGCGGCGACCAAGCCTCCATTTGGCGCGACGTGCCGGAGGCGGTCGGCGTGCTCGTCGAAGCCCGGATGAACCTCTGGCAGGAGCAGTGGTACTTGGATCGCACAGAGGGCACGCCCTACGAGCAACAGGTGCTCGGCAAGCGCACCGAGGGCCTTCGCGATCCGGCTCTGCAGGCGCGCATCCTCGACACCCCCGGCGTCGTCGAAATCGAGGACTACAGCAGCGTCCTTGATCGCCAGACCCGCGGCCTGACTGTTTCGGCCACGATCCAGACCGTCTACTCGCGAGCCTACCTCGCGGGACAGGGCGCCAATACCGCCAACATCACCGTCAAGGTCGAGAACGGTCGCTAATGGGCGCTACCCCTGTCTGCCAGATCACAGCTGCCGGCTGTGTCCGCCCGACCTTCGCGGACTGCTTGGCCTACGTGCAGGCGTCCTATCGGGCAATCTACGGGCAGGATCTGAACCTAGACCCGGCGACGCAGGACGGGCAATTGATGGTTCTGCTCGCCAACGCGATCCACGACGCGAACGGCGAGACGCTTGCGGCCTACAACTCGTTCTCGCCCTCAACGGCGCAGGGCACAGGACTGGACCGCAACGTCAAGCTGAACGGCATCCGCCGGAAGCGGGCCAGCTACTCGACGGCGCCGCTCTTGGTCGTCGGGCAAGCGGGCATCACGATCACGAACGGCATCGTCACGGATGCGGCCGGCAACCAGTGGGCGCTGCCCGCCATTGTGTTGATCCCGGACGCCGGGCAGCTCACCGTCACCATCACCTGTCAGACCATCGGCGCGGTCGCCTTGTCGGCCGGGGCAATCGACACCGCAAATGGCAAAGGCTCTATCGCCACCGTGACCCGCGGCTGGCAGTCCGCGATCAACACGGCCGCAGCGTCAGTTGGGCAGCCCGTCGAGGGCGACAGCGCCCTTCGTCAGCGTCAAGCGATCTCGACCGCCATCCCGTCGCTGCGCCTTGCAGATGGCCTCAAGGGTGCGCTGGCCGCCATCTCTGGCGTCAACCGCCTTCAGGTCTTCGACAACAGCAAGGCTACCCGCGACGCGAACGGCATTCCAGGCCACACCGTCGCGGTTGTCGTGGACGGTGGAGATGCCGCGACCATCGCCTCGGTCATCGAACTGAAAAAGGGGCCTGGTGTCTCAACGTTCGGGACGACGGTTCAGACCGTGCAGCCGACAGATGCGACATCCATCCCGCAGAACGTCGCGTTCTTCTATCTGACGCAGGTTCCGGTGACGTATGCCGTCACAGTGCAAAATCTCGGCGGCTATACGGCCTCAATCGAGGGCATCTGGAAGGCGGCGCTCGTCGATTTTGTCAATGGTTTAGCGATTGGCGAGGACGTTGAGCGCGATCAAGCCTTTGCTGCAGCCAAGAACTGCGACGGCATCGGGTCAAAGACATTCAAGATCGTCTCGTTCGCGCAGGCCCGGGATGGCGCAACACCGAGCCAGACCGACGTGCCGATCGCTTTTTATGAGGCCGCCATGTGTTCTGCGGCCAGCATCGCCGTGACCGTCTTGCCCTTGGCGTCCTGACATGACGGTCTACAATGTCACGGCAGACAGCACGACCGTCACGATCGACGGCGCCTATCCGACCGCTGACTTCGACACTTTCGCCCTTGCGCCGCCCGTTACCAAGACGGCTGACGACTACCTCGACTTCGTCACGCCATGGCAGGCTAACCCCGCCAAGGCGCGCTTCCTCGCCACCATCAGGGCGAACGTCCAGCCGCAAGCCGACGCTCAGGCCTTCGTCGCGAGCCTGCCACAAGCCTTCGACATCGACGAAGCGATTGGCGCGCAGCTGGACGTGGACGGTCAGTGGGTCGGCCGCAACCGCTACGTCCCCATCCCTCTGCCGGACACGACCCTTGCCCTCGGCATCGTCAATCGTGGCCTTGGACAAGGGTACTGGCGCACCAACTACGACAGCACTAACGACATCTCGTCCCTACCGGATAACCTGTATCGGCCGCTGCTCTACGCCAAAATCCTCGCGAACGCGTGGGATGGTACCGGCCCAGCGGCGGTCCAGATCGTTCGGACCTATCTCTCGGATCCGGCAACCCTTGTCTTCCTGAACGACGGCGCACGCGCCATCGTCCCCTATGCGGGCGATGCCATCTTCTCGCTTGGGGTCCCCGGCGCGGGACTTGGGCAGGGGCGGTGGCTCCGCTGGATGGAGTACCCCGCGACCCCCGAGCGCGCGGGCATGTCGTATAGCATCTGCATCGCCGGCAAGCTGCCGTCGCGAACGGATCTCTACATTCTCGCGAATGACCTCCTGCCCGTGAAGGCGATGGGCGTGAACGCCCAGATCGTCGTCACCTCAACGGACGGTGCCGCGGTCTTCGGTCTCGGACTGAATAACTCGCAAATCAGCGGCCTTGGGACCGGCGCTTGGGGGCGCGACCCAGCGACCGTAGCCGCGACACTGCCCGCCTAAGCCTTTCAATTCCAACCTGTTCGCCCGTCGCTGAGCCGCGGCGCGCGAACCTGTGCGCGATAGGACCCGCTGAATGGCCACCAACGGCTTTCTGCCAAACTCGACCGGTGTCGGGGCCACTGTGCTCAGCGATGCGGCCTATGCTGCCAGCAGCTCGCTCGCACTCGGTGCCCAGGTCGGAGTGCTCCCGCCTGAGTACTACAACAAGGTCAATCGGCAGAGCACGGTCATCGCCTCGATGATCGGCCAGTTCATCGTTCTGCGTGCAGGGGTTGACGCCAACGACAGCCAGAGCATTTCAACGCTGGAAGCCAATTTCGAAGCCGCCTTGGCTGCTTACGTCAACACGATTGTCGGCAGCACACAGGGGCCTCCGCACAACATTGCGCCATTCTTCACCAACGGCTCCTACACTTGGACGTGCCCGACCGGCTTGACCCGCGTCTTCGCTCAGGTCTGGGGAGCGGGCGGCGGCGGCTCCGGTGGCGGCAACAGCGCCGGCTCCGGTGGCGGCTACAGTGCAGGTTGGTTCACCGTCACACCCGGCACCTCGTACACGATCATCGTAGGCGCCGGCGGCCCAGGCAATAGCGGAACCAGCACGGGCGGCAACGGTGGGACGTCGTCCTTCGCGTCGTTCTGTTCGGCCACGGGCGGTCTTGGCGGTTCTGCCGGCCCACAGACGGGCGGCAACGGCTCCGGTGGCCAGATTAACCTGCAGGGTGGTCGCGGCGAGGATATCGAGTCCGCCAACTACTACGCCATGGGTGGCATGGCCCCTTTCGGTGGCGTCGGCTTCTATCAAGGCGCGATGAGCCCCGGCGGCGGCGGCTCGGCGACTGCGGCGTCTGCAGTCATCGGCGCGAGCGGTTCCAATGGCGCGGACGGCGCCGTTCTCCTGAGCTTCTGAGGATAGCCCTGCATGTCGCGCTACGCTCATATCGTTGACGGTATCGTCGCCGAGATCATCACGCTTCCGGACGGCGTCACGCCTGGCAAGGATGTGCTGACCGAAGAGGTCGCCGCCGCTCTGGTCGCCGCGCAGTCCGACACCGTCGTGGGCATGACCTTTGATGGCAAGGCCTTTGGCCCCGTGCCGGCGATGCCTCTGCCGCCTGTTCCTGTCGTCATCTCCGATCGCCAGTTCGGTGAGGGCCTGTGGCACGACGGACTCATCACCTTCGATGAGTACATCGCATTCGTGGGCCCTGGCACGATCCCTCCCGCCCTTCTCAAGATCCTCGACACACTGGCCGATGACGACACCGGCCAGCCGACGCCGCGAAAGATCGCCATCGGCCTCGTGACCGGCGCCAAGGAATACCAGCGCACCAACCCGCTCGTCGACATCGTCCGCGACGCTCAAGGTTGGACGACGGAACAACTGGACGAGCACTGGCGCGCTTGGGCCGCGCTGTGATCGCTCTGCCGTCTAGAACAAGAACCGGAGTGCATTGATTATGGCGCAGCAGCCGGTCAACGTCGGCGTCGCGGCTAATACCGGGACAGGCGACGCGCCGCGGATTGCATTCACGAAGCTCAACGCGAACGACGCGGAGCTTTACGCGAACGTCGCATCCCTGCAGGCGATCCTGACGGCCAGCACCTTCCTGTCACGGGCGAGCAATCTCTCCGATTTGCCGTCCGCCGCAACCGCGCGAACGAACCTTGGGCTTGGGGGCGCCGCGGTTCTGAACGTGGGCACCGCGGCAGGTACGGTTGCGGCCGGCAACGACAGCCGCATCGTCGGAGCGCTTCAGTCCGCGAACAACCTCTCCGATCTTGCCAGCGCTTCAACCGCACGGTCCAATCTCGGCGCTGCCACGCGGGGGACTAACAGCGACATCACTTCGCTGACGGGTCTGACGACCCCACTGAGCGTCGGGCAGGGCGGAACGGGCGGAAACACTGCGGCAACGGCGCGATCTGGGATCGGGGCGGCGGCATCCGGTGCCAACACCGACATCACGTCCCTTTCTGGACCGGCGCTAGGCGCCGCGACCGCAACCACGCCGGCCGCGGGGGACAATTCGACCCGTGTTGCGACGACGGCTGCGCTTCAGACAGCCATTGCGGCGGTCACGGGCGGAGCGCCGTTCCCCGTCCGCCAGACGGTCGCCGCTGGCCCGACCTCTGGCGGCTTGCCGAGCTTCCTGCCCGCCACCTCCGGCAGCCTGTCCATCACGGCCACAGGCGTCTCCTCCACAGTTCCGCTGATTGTCACGGCCGCGCAGGGCTTCGGCTCATCGGGCCCGGTGAACGTCACCTGGACCTACACGTCCAACCCGACATGGACCGGGCTCGCGGCCTCGGCCACGAATTTTCTCTACGTCAACGCCTCCACGGGGGCGGCGGGGTTCTCAACCCTCGCGCCGATATATCAGGCCGGCGGCACTCCAAGCACGGCCAACGGCCAGTTCACCTTCGATACCGTGGCCATGATTGGCTACATGGGTAATGGCTCGACCGCCACGGCGACGCCGCTCGTCTTCGTGGGTGAGGTCGTCACCTCAGCGTCGGGCGTCACGTCCAGTATGGCATATGGCTATAATGGGTACTATGACAGCGGATATACCAATACGTTGGCCAGTGGCGCCGGCAAAAATCATAACATCGGCGTCATTCCTGAAATGACAAAATACGTTATCAAGAACCTTTCGTCGGATCAGGGGTATGCAGTTGGTCAGGTCATCGTCAACGGCGTGTCTACAGCCAACGGAAATTTCGGCATAATCCCGGTTTACACCAGCAGAACAGGAATGCTGATACCGGCCGTGACGAATTTCACCCTTCCTAATGCTACGTCCGGAGCGGTCGTATCCATCACAAATGCGAGTTGGGCCTATAAGTTTGTGGCGCAGCGGGGATGGTAATGCGCGCCGCCCTCGCTTTCCTCAGCCTAGTGCTCGCCGCTCCCGCCACGGCGCAGACCCTGAGCCCGCCCTTTACGGCGAGCGTCGTCGGCTCGGGGCAACCGGGCATCGCTGGATTACCCTTGTTCTTCTGGAACGGCTTTGGTGGCTCGACCTTCGACAGCGCCTCCACTCTGCGCGTGGATCGCGACGTTGAGACCACGTCCGGCGGCGGCAAGCCCTGGTACACCTACAAGGCCATCTGGGGCCTGACGACGACGTCCTACGTGTCCCCCGGCTTCGAGTGGGCGATCACGGGCGAGTTGAACAACCGGACCAGGAAGTCGGCCGAAGCGCAGAACGTCGCCGTGAACGGCACGGCGTGGAAGAACGCCACCGACAACGGTGAGGAGACCGGCACGACCTGGGCTGGGAACTTCAACTGCGTGGACAACACCGGGCAGGTTGATCCTACGACGTCGTGCGTGGGTGCCGAGGTGGACGTCGGCGGCGCGGTCGGCACAGATGCCAATCGGCAGCGGGTCATCATCCACGCGGCCGGCGGCGGCCAGCCCGGGAGCCATGTCGGCTACGGCGTCGTCGTCTCCCCGACGCAGGGCGTGACGATTGACCGGGCGTTCTCGACGGCGAATGTCGGCGGTCAGTTCGGGATCGGCCTTGATCTGGCTGGCGGCTCGTTCTCGGGCGCTGCGATCCTGATGGGCCCCGAACAGTGGCTAGGCCTCGACGGCAAGTCGGACGGCACCTTTGGGCGCTTCCTCGGCTTCCACGACGGCAAGATCACCTTCATGACGCCTTACGGGCCAACCTTTCGCATGGGCGACGACGGCGGCGTCTATCTCGGCCGCGTCATTGAGCAGATCCCGCATGTGCCGACCTCGGCCTCGTCGCCCTGCGAGACGGGCGAGCACGCTTGGAGCGAGGCCTATGAGTATCGCTGCATCGCGCCGAACCGCTGGCGCCGCGCCGCCCTGACCGACTGGTAGCAGCCCATGGCGATCACGGCTTCATCCCCCGACGCATTCTTCGACGGGGAGGATTTCGCTTGGGATTTCATCGTTACCAACGCGGACGGCTCTCCACTGGATCTGACCGGATCCCGCCTGTTCGCTCGGTTTGAGGACAAGTCTCAGACGGTGGTCGGCATCTGCGATACCGCGCTCTCCAATCAGTCGCTGGTGATCACCAATGCGACGGCGGGCGCCCTGTCGTTCCTGATCCCGAAAGCCGGCCGGGCTTGGTCGCCGCAGTTCCTCGGCCTGCTGCGGCTCGGCATCACCGAAGATGTCTACGGCGATCTCTATCGGTATGCAGACGGCATGGCGCATCCGCAGGGCATCTGCCGGATTGGGTTCACGGTGCTGCCGGGGACTGGCTCGTCATGAGCGGCGGCGTCTCGCTCCCCCGCTTCACCGTCACCGCCCGCCAGCGTCCCAATGTGGCCGTAGCTGCGCAGGGAAGGCCGGTGGTGGCGTCCGTGACGGTTCGAGGGCAACAGGGTGCCCAGGGCATTCAAGGCGCTCCTGGAGCCAATGGCTTCGCCAAGCGCTTCGGCACCATCGACTATACCGACACCGATGCCGGGACGCCGTTCATGCTCCCGGCTGGCGAGTGGGTTCGCCTGACTCGGAACCTGACGCCTTCGGCCGCCAACTTCAATCTGCCGTCCGGACCGTGGGCCAACTTCGCCTTCTGGGACAACGCGGCTGGCCTTCTGCGGGCCCGTGCGGTCGGTGACGTGCTGCTGTTCAAGTTCAGCTACACCGTCGTTCCGCAGCAGCGGGGCGGGGGCCTGCGGTTCTCGGTTCGCCCCGGCGACGACGTCAATTTCGAGTTCGGGCCGGATCCGATCGCTCTGACGGCCGATGCCGGCCAGATGCAGCCGGGATCCGAGACCTTCGCGGAGCAGTGCCGCACCCGCTTCGTGGCATCGGGCGCTGTGGTCTACGTCATGGCGACCAGTGGGGGCACGCTGATGGAGTTCAGCCCCGAGGTGACGCCTTTGGACTTCGCGTCATGACGTTGGCCATCGGGTTTCACGCCACGTCGGGCAGTATCGTCATCGCGGGGAACGGCGCCTTTCCGGCCCGGTCCCTCGTGGCGACAGTCTCGACCGTCTTGCCGGACACGATCCAGATCAACGATCTCGGCGGCCGCGGTGAGCAGTCGGTCGCCTGGGCCGAGCTGACGAACCTTGACGGCACCTACACGCCGGCCAGCATGGCGGATGCGCTGGCTTACCTGCAAGGCGAGTTCGCGAAGTGTACGCCAGTCCGACCGATCCCCGCGTCCTATCCGCTGTCTGAGGTCGCGAGCTTCGCCGTCAGTCACGGCCTCTCCTACGCGCCGAGCACGACAATCGTCGACCCTGATGGCGCCGAGGTGGACACCGACGTCGTTCACGCGCCGGGCCTGACGACCCTGACCTTCGCCCAGCCCTTCACCGGCACTCTCTACCTGGGATAGCCCATGACCCGGAAAATCGGCAACGGCCTTGATCTCCAGAACCAGCGCATCCAGAACGTCGGCACCGGCTCTCAGCCGACCGATGCCGTCAACCTCGCGCAGCTTCAGAGCGCGCTGGCGGGCCTGTCGTGGCATGGGGCGGCTCGCGCTGCCTCGACCGGCAACGTCATCATCGCATCGCCTGGCGCGTCCATTGATGGCGTCACGCTGGCGGTCGGCAACCGCGTCCTGCTGAAGAACCAGACCACGGCGTCGGAGAACGGTATCTACGTCTGGAATGGCGCCTCGTCCGCCCTGACGCGGGCCGCTGATGGCACGGCCGGCAATCTCAACGCAGGCGCGGCCTTCTACGTGGACGAGGGCACGGTCAACGCCGACACCGCCTACACGATCACCACGGACGACCCGATCACGGTCGGCACGACGGCCATCGCCTTTGCCAAGTTCGGGGCCGGCATCGCCTACACGGCCGGGACGGGCCTCACCCTGACCGGAACACAGTTCGCCGTCGATACGACGGTTATCGCCCGCAAGTTCGCGACGAACGTCGGGGACGGCTCCTCGACCACGATCACGGTCTCTCACAACCTCGGCACGCTCGATGTCGTGGCGCAGCTCTATCTGGTGAGCACCGGAGAGACGATTGAGACCGACACCGTTCGGTCCAGCACCAGCGCCGTCGCCTTCACATTCGCGACCGCCCCCGCGGCTGGCGCCATGCGTGCGGTCATCACCGGCTAGGCGATGCCCCGCAAGCAATACGGCAGGGCGGCGGCTGCTGCCAATGATCTGATGACCCGGGCGGACGTTCTGGCACTCGCTGGGCGGCACGCCAAGTTCACCGGCACGCTGACGACGGCGCTGACAATCAGCCTCGGAGCGACGCAGACCGTGACGCTTGCCGTCTCGCCCGTGGTGGCCGGTGACAGCCTTGCAGCCGGGGAGGACATCTCCGTTCAGCCGACAGCGGCAATCCCGGGCGGGATCAACCTCGCTTGGTGGTATGTGTCGGCGACGAACCAAGTCGCCTTGGGCTTCACGTCGTCGGCGCTGATCAGCCTGCCGTCTCCGTCGATCCCATTTCGGGTGACGGTGCATCGGTAGGCCTAGGCTTTTACTGAATACGGGAAGCTCAGCCGCTCGTAGGCGACCTTGACCCCTCCATCCCGAAGCGGCTCAACGGAGCGGACGCGAACTTTCACTTCCGTCTTGCCGTCGTGGATGGTGCCCCTGGCATCAATCGGCGTCGCGCGAAGCTTGTCTGCGGTTGCGCCAGCGCGCACGTGAACAAGGATATCGTCATCCTTCTGAGCCGTAACGGTCCAGTCACCTTCGTCGGCCGGGGTTAGCCTGATAGGAATGCCGTCGGGCGGCTCAAAGCTCACATCGAAATCGGCGAATTTCATCCTTCCCTCCTATGCCTTGGCAGGCTCTGCGAGGATGAAATCGACCGCCCGTGCAATCGTCTCACCCGCATCGTAGGAAATGTACTCGCCAGCGCCGTAGAACTCGGTGCCTTCCTCGGCAGCCTTTTTGACGGCATCCGAAGGCTCTCTCAGGGCCATGAGAACCGCACGGACGATGGCTTCTCGGCAGTCCAGCGAGAAGGGCGAGCCAGACTGATCATTGTAGGCGTCCTCTGCCGCCTCGCACAGGCGCTTGAAGTCGGGGGTCATGCGGGTCTCCATGCAATAGACAAAAGCGCGAAGGCGACAGCAGCAATCCCCGAAGGAACCGGATTAGCTAAGAACAGAGCAAAAAAGATATTCAAGACACTCGACGCTGTAAAAGCACTCCTCCAAACATGGTCGGGCATAATCTCTCCTCCACCCGTTCCGTGACCTTCGTGGGGTTAGGTCCCGGGCCAAATGCGTTCCTTGAATTCCCATAAGCTTGCAGGCCACGGACGCTCATCCCCGATCTGCCAGACTACAAACGGATCAGCAGTTCCGCCGCGCTCATAACGAACATTCACCACTTGCCATCCGGGCAGAAAAGCGATCCCAAGGTTTTTGCGTCGAGCCACGTAGCAGCCCTCTTTGGTCGGCGGCCCATCAACCTTCTCGGTGTGCATCACCTATCCTCCAGCCACTCCTCAACCTTCGCCGCGTCCAGCTTCATCGCCAGCATCAGCCTGAGCAGCATGGACACGCGGTTTACTCTGCCGCGACCGCCAGCCAAGCTGGCTTCCACGGCCCATACATCTTCGACCAAACTCCGTCCCGGCACCGCATCCCGTTCAGGGCCTCACGGGGCAACGTGCCTGGGATAGGCCAAGGAAGCCCGGTGATCTGAGCGTATCTCTCAGCCGCAGCCTTGACCTGCGCGTCGGGTAGTAATTCCCCGTGTGCCTTTAGTCGGCGTCCAATGTATCCCCAAGTCAGCAACGGCGTTTTCATCTCATAGGCCTGCTTGCCGAGAGCGAACCTCTTGGATGAGCGCTTCTCAGCTTCGCGCTTTTTCGCCTTGGCCTGCCGCCCTGAGATGAGAAGTCGCTTCATCGACATGCCGTGCAATCCCATATGATCGCCGGTTTCGATTAGCACTAGGTTGGACGGGTCGTTGTTGCCATGGTCGGCGTCCAGATGGTGGACGTCAAATCCCTCGCGAAGCTTAGCCTCCAGCCACGGCGCATCTCGCTCAGGATGCTTCGACAGCCACGCATGGTGATAAGCCGATAGCGCCACGGGTTACCTCCTCTTGCTCGGCGGTGAATGCGGTCCTTCCTCGCCTATAGCCTTCATCACCTCGCCCGGCGTGATGCCTTTCGCGAGCATGTATCGGGTCAAGACAACCACTGGAGCAGGTGGCTCCTTGCCAGGGCTGCACCAGTTCGTGACGGCCCGCAGCGACACGCCGAAGAACCGAGCCGCAGCGGCCTTCGTCAGATCCAGTTGGGACAGGGCCGCAGCGAAGTCTTTGGAACGCATGGCCGGTACCATATCCTCTTAGCGCCATAAAAGCACGCACATTCTGCGTCTGCGTACGATTTCGTAAAGCTCCTCCAGGAACCCCGCATGCATCGCATTTTCGCGGCGCTCGCCCTCGCCTGCGCCCTCTCCACTCCTGCCCATGCCGCAAGCGACGGCACCGAGCCCGATCCAGTGCTGACACCGGGGGCGGTGAGGACGACGGACCGGAACGAGATCGTGGGCGTGAACACCGCGACGGTCCGCAACGTCACGGGCGCCGAGAAGCTGGCCGTCTATCGCCGCTACGGGATGAAGGGACCGCACGAAGCGATCCCTGGCACCGACCACATGGCGCCGTTCGAGATTGACCACCGGGTCCCGCTCTGTGCCGGCGGTGCGAACGACATTACCAACCTCTGGGTCGAGGCCGGCGACGGTCCGTGGACCTTCCACGACAAGGACCGGCTAGAAGACCGCACCTGTCAAAAGCTGAAGCGTGGCCTCATCACCGTTGAGCAGGCCCAGGCGGTGTTCCTCGGCGACTGGAAAGCCGGCTACGTCGCCGAGTTCGGCGGCGCTCCGCAGCATGACGGGGCCGCCCGATGACCGCCTCTCTCAACCGAGCCGCGTTCTTTGATCACGTCCGCAAGCCGCTGTTCGGCGGCAGCCTGACGGCCGAACAGGTCCAGGGCATGGACGCGATCTTCGACGCCTGCCCGGCGGCCCTGCCGACCGATCCGCTGGCCTACGTCCTCGCGACGACGATCCATGAGACGGCGCGCACGATGCAGCCGATCGAGGAGTATGGGCGCGGCAAGGGGCGAGCCTACGGGCCAACCGGCTTCTGGGGCCGCGGCTTCGTGCAGCTCACTTGGAAAGCGAACTACGCCAAGGCCACGACGGAACTGCGCAAGCTCGGCGTGCTGACGGCGAGCGAAGACCTCGTGAAGACCCCCGCGCTGGCGATGCGAATGGACGTGGCCGCCACCATCCTGTTCCACGGGATGATCTCGGGCTGGTTCACGGGCAAGAAGCTGTCCGACTACTTCGGCCACGGCAAGAGCAATCCGAAAGCCGCTCGGGCCATCATCAACGGCACCGACAAGGCGGCGCTGATCGCGGGGTACTTCAATCAGTTCAGAGCCGCGCTGATCGCCGCTAAGCATGGCGTAGGTGCCGAGCCTGCCGCAGAAGCCTCGACGCCGCCAGCGGCCTCCGTAGCCCCCGCCAAGCCCAAGCCGGTCGCGGACAAGCACGCCGTCGAGCCAAAGAAGCCTGTTCCGGTGCGGAAGAGAGCCGCGCCCGTGCATCACGTCGTGCAGCGGACGAAGCGCTGATGAGTCTGCTCAAGCCCCGCGGCGTGGAATGGGTCTTCGCCATCCTGTTCGGCTCTGCGGTGGCGTTGGCGATCCTGCTGGGTGTGGCAGGGCAGTTTCCGAGGTGAGGTCAGTGCGGGCCGCCGGGATCCGTCCTTCCGGTTGGGATCATCCCTGCACGCAGGGAAGCTGACACACGGCGGCCCGCACCGACAGATAATGCCCGCCTACGGGCGTAGCGGATTTTTCCCAACTCGCACCGACGAGGCAGCGGCAGCCTCCCCATCGGGCTAGAACATCGAAAGCGCGCCAGGCCACGCCTGTCTCCCGCGGGCAATCTGCCGGATGCCGTGACGGGATAATCGGTTCTCCAGACCATCCGTGTTTGCCAATGACCGCCAGCTAAGCGGCATCGTCGCGCACGTCGCGATCTGATCGCGCCAGCATAGCACTTCCGCGCGTCCAGGCAAAGCCTCGCGCTCCCAGTCAAATCCTTCCGAGCCAACCTACCAGCCGTCGTCGGCATAATTCACTAAGGCGCCCCAGCGCTGTTCGTCCTCGCCCCAAAGCAGCGTGCAAGCTAGGCGTGGGTCGAGCATCTCAGGGTAGCGAGCGAATAGCTCCTCAATGATGTCCGGCACCTCACGCTGCATGTAGCGACCCTCGCCGCGCAGCGCTGAAAGCTGACTGCGAAGCCATTCGACTGCTTCGTCTGTGCGCTCGTCATCCATGGCGACCTCTGACGAAGCCTAGCACGTTCCGAGCCGGCGGTCTCCGGCAACCCCCACCGCGAGAACCACCATGCTCCGCATCATTCCGCGGGCGCTGGCGCTTGGCTGCGTCGGCGTCGCCGTGTCCGCTTGCAACCTCACGGCCAGCCAGAGCCAGATCAACGACGCCTTGAACGGCGGAGTGACCACACCCTTCGGCCTCTCCGGCATCGGTCTCTCGACTGCCCAGATCCAGAAGGTCACGACCATCATCAATCAGGTCCGCACGGCCACCAAGACCGCCTGCGGCTTCCTCCCGACCGTGACCTCGGTTCAGAACATCATCGTCGCCCTGAACCCGGATATCGCCTCCGTGAGCGTGCCGGTGACGAAGGTGGCGCAGATCGCCTGCACGGCGCTGAGCAACGCGGCTCCGACCTCCTACACGGCCGGCGAGGCGCCCGAGAAGGCGAAAAAGGCCCCCGCGAAGGCTGCCGAGCCGAAAGTCGGTGAGACCGTCACCAAGACCATCATCGTGAAAGGCCAGCCCGTGGCTGTGACCGGCACCAAGACCAAGTGAGCCGCGCCATGGCTCGCCGGTATCCATTCGCACTGCCCTACACGACGTCGGCCAAGGATGGCCTCGCCATCAGCATGGGACTGAACCTCCCGCAGGTTCACGCCGCCCTGCCGCGCCTGAAGCCGGATCTCGTCGCGAAGCTCCAGCGGTGCAGCGTCTTCCACCGGGAGACCTTCACCAAGGCCGAACTCGACAGCATCCCGCAGGATCTGTGGGACGCAATCGCTCCCCATATTGGCTGAAGATCGCACATGGACCAGCAGAAGCAATCCACGCCTTCTCAGGCGGCGCCGGCAGCCTCGAAGGCCGTGATCTCCCCGCAGTTGATCGCGATGGTCTGCGTGATCATCAGCTTCATCGCGGGCATTCTGAACAGCCGCAACCTCATCTCCAAAGAGACGCTAGCCTACCTTGGCACTCCCGAGTTTCAGACCGTTGTCGGCAGCATCCTGCTCGCGGGTGCCGGCGTGTGGGGCCTGATCAAGAACCGCCCGCACGGCATCATCAAGTCAGCAGCCGACCTCCCGCAGGTCGATGCGGTCATCACCAAGGCGAAGACCGCCGACGAGATCCCGGCCGAAAACGTCGTCGGCTCGCTCCGGGAGGCCGCGAAGCTGCCGGGTGTGCCGGTTTCCTGACCTGAGCCGTCATCGCCCGGCCAAAGGCGATGCAGCGTGGGGCAAGCCGATGTGCTTGGCGGCTTACGGCTCGCCCCACTGACCACCACTAACGCGACAGAACCGCGCCAGCGATGGCTAGGCTCACCCTGTGTCAGGACCTCAGAATGCCGCAAGCCATTTCTGCTACGCAAAAAGGCGACGCGTAGTGGACCCGACCGCCGCTGTAACGACCGCTCAAAAGGCAGCAGACACATTTCTGGGGCAGGGCCCCCTAGGCGCGATCATCGTCGCAGAAGGCTTGGTGATCATCGTCCTCGCCCTCGTGATCCGCTACCTCTACAAGCGGATCGAGAACATCAGCGAGCGGGCGCTTGTGGCCCTCGCCGAGGCTTCGGCCGGCGACGAGCGGGTTCGCGAACTGCTCCAGGGCCTCAAGCAGACGCTGGAAAGCCGGACGCAGACGCTCGGCGAGCTGTCCAACCTCGTCGCGCTCAACGGCACCGAGATCCGGCACGGGTTCGCCAACACCAGCCAAGCGCTGGAGGGCATCCTGCAGATGCTCCGCGACCCGCGGCAACTCGCCTTCAACATCGCCGAGGCGATCCGCGGCTACCTACGTCGCGGCCGAGCGGGGAGCGATGCATGACGTGGCTGGATCAGGCTTTGGCCTACGTGCTCCCGGCGCGCTGTTTCGCGAAGATCCACGCCGGGCGCGTGGATGCTGCCTTCAACGAGGCGAGCGAGGCACGCAGCCGGAAAGTCGAGGCTGCCGACGCGACGATCCACGCCAATGCGCAGCTAACCGAGCGCCTTGAGGGTGAGGCCGCTTCAATCCGCGCCCGCACGGAAGAACAGGCAGCGAAATGGTCCGGCCGGCGCCCCAACGACATTCGGGCCATCGTGGAGAACATGCTGGCGGGCATGGATCAGAGCGCAGACCATCGCGCCCAGCGTAGGGACTGAGCAGCATGATCTATAACGACGACCGACCGGAGCGCATTCGTGGAACGATCTATATCTCGATCCTGCTCCTCTTTGTCGCCTACCAGTGCATCAACGTCTTCGTCCCGAATGCTGATCTGATCCTAGCGACGCGCACCCTGGCGGCCGGCTTCTATGCGACGGTCCTGTATGTCTACGGCGCAGATGCATGGAAGGCCCTGACGGCGCCAAACCCGAAGCGCACCGATTTCCTGATCGTGGGCATCTGGATCAGCTTTGCCTCCCACATGATGCAAAGCCTGTACTCGATCCTCTACCGGCTTTCGCCCTCGCAGTGGCTGCTCAACTCGGAGATCGTCTCGCCTATCGTGCTCTTGGGCGTCGTTGCGGCGATCCTCCACGTCAGCGCGCCGGGCGCTGTTGACGGAACGGTGCCGCGCCGCAATCGCGTAGCACTCGGCGTCGGGGTCGGTGCAGCGACTGTGATCGTGGCTCTACTCCTCATCACCCGGCCGGACATCGCTCCGCTGCTTGAGAGGACGCGGCCCTGGATCGGGGACTGGTGGTCGTCCTCCATAAAGGGGATCCGCCAGACGGCGCACAGCTGATGCACCACTGTCCGCCCGACATGGGCCTCGTCGTCATGTGGTGCTCATTGGCGCTGGGCGTGGGGCTCGTGCTGGGCAACCTGACGAAGCTCTGAGCGCTCTCACATTGCTGTCGTTCTACCCGCCCGCCCGGCTTGCCGTTGCGGGAATTTTTGTTTCTAGGCCTCGGTCGTGGTGCGAGCCAGCTTCAGCGTGTCCGCGTACTCGAACCACTCGGCGCCGGGCTCAGCGAACGAGGGGCCATGCACCTTGGGATCGTAAGTCGTCCGCTTCAGCAGCCCGTAGTGGACCGCCAGCGCTTGGACTGACCCGCCGTCAGCATCGGTGCCGTCAAAGGCGTAGCTGATGATTTCACGGGCGAACGAGGCAAGCCGTGCGTTCTCGCCTGGGTCAGGGATCGCATTGAGAATATCGTCGGCCGCCTCATCGGCCCCGATCAGGCCGCCAGAGGCGCCTTCGGAGCAATGCTTCTCAATGGCAGCGACGATGTTGGCTCTCACGCTTCGCATCTCGTTCTCCTACCCCTTCGCTTCCAACGCATCCGTCAGCGCCCGTGCGCAGATCCTAGCAGCTTCAACGCCTTCCTCTGGCGACAGCCGGTTGGTCTGAAGCCTACGCTCTCGCTCAGCGCAGATGTAGAAGTACGCTGCGGCCTTCCCGTTGGCATCGACGACCTTCACAGCTTCCTCCAGGCGTTCGATCCGGAGCGGGAGGACGAGGCCGAGAGGTGTCATGCCGCTAGCTGTACGGCGCGCTCGGCCCAAGCTTTGGCGGTTTCTAGCGAAAGAGTGTCGTGGACTAGCTTTTTGCCGAAACCAAACAGGCCCTCAGGCTCATAGATGTTGAACTGCGCCCCCCACGATTGGCTGCGCGGGCTTGCTTCGCACCAATATCGGCCGGCGAGTTGTGTTCGGGGATGATCGTTTACGATCTGTCGGGCCTCACGGACGTACCGTTCGGCCTCCTCTTTGTCGGAGGTTGTGAACCATGGGTTCCACGTCAGCCCAGCCGGAAAGCCCAAATCCTCATACACGGCATAGCGCACGGTCGGTCCGCTGCCTACGATCTTCGTTTTGATGACGAAATCGCCTCGCATCTGCTCTGCCTCAGGTTGCTATTGAATTCGGGAGCTGGGCGGCTCCATCAGTCCATTCCGGATCGCTAGGGCGAGCAGATCGCTATTCATTCTCTATCCTTGGGCGATAGGCGGCCCGTGATCGAGCGACCCTGTCCGGATCCTTGGGCCATGGCGTAGCAATCTCGTTTAGATGCGTCCACGTCTCGCCCTTGGCCGCAGCCTGTGCGCTTTGCCGGCTGACACCATATCGTGTCGCCAACGTTGAGAACTTCTCGCGCGGCCCAGTTCTGATTTTAATAACATCGGCTTCAGTTAGCACGGACTTTGCGTGTTGGCTGCCACGAGCTTGCCGGTTCTTTGCTTGCCTATCTGCGATGTTGTCTTGGATGGTCCCAGCGAAAACATGATCTGGGTTTACACAGGTCGGGTTGTCGCAGGAGTGGCAACCCATTTGGTCGCCGAGGGCAACGCCATGTAGAAGAAGCTTGACCAGCCGATGGGCTGCGATATTGCTGCCCTTGTGCTTTACCTGACCGTAACCCTTCCCGCCCTTCGCCCCAGTCCAAGTCCAGCAATTGCCCCATGGCCCTTGACCGGCAGTTTTGTCGACCTTTGCCATAACACGGCAGATGTCTTGGCAGTAAATGCTGCCGGACCATTCTGAATAGTACGTGGCTGCGCAATGGGCGCATATTTTTGTCCCTTTGCTTATGCCAGCCATTTTTAATCCTCCCCAACCTGCCAGAGGGCGTGATCATCGCCCCACGGCTCGACGGAATGGCCCGCGGCGATCAGGGCTTCGGCGGCTTCTGTAACGGCGTCGTGGTCGCTCATGGGTTGAGCGTAGACGGTGTGGATCTCGCGGGGAAGGGAGGATGGCCCCGCTTCACTATCCGACCCACGCCGGCCGGCTGAACAACTCCCGTTTAATGGCTTCAAGCCGCGCCTGCTGCGTCGCATCCAGAAATCCCATTGTGTCGAGACGCGACCCGGCATCCCATGCCAAACGCAGCGTTTCTGTCGTGCAGTCGGCCAGCAGCTTACGGTCAATTGTGTACTCGGCTTCCATCATTATCTCCTGACCCCTCTGCTCATCTTTCTTCCCGCTGCAAGACGGTGATCCTGGGCGGGGTCAGTCTCGGCCGTAGTTGCGCTCAAAGGCTCGGCGAGAGAGCCTGAGGCAGGCCCATCCGCCGATTGCTAATACGGCGCAGGCGAGGGCGACTTCGATCATCCCATCCATCCCTTCTGCCTCGCCGCCGCGCGCAGCACTTCCTTCGCCGGCTCGTACTTCCTGAGCAGCCGTACTCTGGTCTCTTCTGGAAGCAAGGCCAGACGTTCGGGATCGCTGTTGTCCTCCACGTCGGCGAGCTTGACGAGGATGGTGGGGAGCGGCGCTTTCTCGGCAAGCGCCTTGATCCAGTCGGCATAGCTCGGGCCTGGGCAGACGACGCCCTTGGTCAGCCATTCGACCCCTTCAACGACGCTGGCCGAGAAGCCTTCCGCGATCAGTTCGTCGTGCCCGTAATCGGTGTCTTCGATCACGTCATGCAGCCACGCGATCTGAACGGCCTCCTCGCGATCCAGGGCGGTCATGCATGGGGTGTGGTGCGCGAACGCGCTGGTGTAGGCCGCCACGGTCGCCAGATGCCTGACGTAGAGCCGCCCGGCCTTGTCCAACTGATCCTCATGGACAGTGGAGGCGAAGGACCGCGCGTCGGCGATAGTTCTGCGCAGGGGAGGGAGGGTCAGCTTCCCCCGTCCCGCGTCTGATGATCCGATAGGCATGTTAGGGCTCCGGGGTGGGGGAGGGCTCAACCCATGGCTTGCCTGGTCCTCCTTCAACGGCTCCAAAAAACCATCGGCCAATCTGCACGCCATAGAGCCGCCGCCATCGGAGATGTTTTGTTTTAGGAAGCGCCGGCATATGCACCGGAAGCCCCTCGCCTGAGAACCGAAACCAATAAAGGACCGGCCAAAGGTTGGAGATTGAGGCCATGTCACCGCTCTCCTTCTGCCTGAGTGGGGGCGAGAGCCGCGCGAACCACGCCTAGGATCCGCAAGTACTCGGCCTTGTCGCTGCGCGGGGCTACGATGGACATGCAGGCTTCGGCCTCTACCAAGGCGCTCCGGAGCCGTGCATTCTCGGCCTTAAGCTCAGCGATGCGCTCAGCTGGCCGCTCCTGTTCCTTGGTCCAAGCGACCGCCTCTCGCAGACCTGTGACGATCTTCTGGCCGCTCATCCCTCACCCCTCCTCGGCAGGAGAAGGGGAGGTGAGGGCGGCGTCGAGGCCGACTTCCCACGCTCCACGGCCGAAGCCACCCGGCACATTGCTCAACGCATCAGCGACGTGCTCGGGTGGATTGCGCATGGCGGCGATGGCGGACTTGGCCGCGTCGGTTTTGTTGGTCCAGAAACGGCATGCGCGCGGCTTGCAGGGGCCGTTGCCTTCACGGTCGCAGATGTGGACGACATAGCCGTCGCACGTTTCTCGACAAATGGCCCGAGCGACCCGCTCCACCATCGACTGCTGCAGATATTCAGGCACAGGCGTTTCGCTCATCCCCTCCTCCTTATGCATCCTTGAGCGCGTGGCGGCCGGCTTCGGTCACGGCTGATCCCGCTGAGCGCCGTTGATCGCTCCACTGATGATCCGGCCAATGAACTCGCCAGTCGCTTTCGGCTCGGTCGAGATCCGGTAGGCGAGGACGCCAATCCCGATGAATATCGACAGCATCACGATGCCGACGAAGGCGAACCAGAGCTTGAAGCCGAGCGGCATCCTGGTAAGCATCTGCGTGCGTGCTTCGGCCTGGGAAGCTCGCTTGAGACCTTGGGTCATCACTGGTCTCCTTTGGGCTGGGCTTCGGTGAGGGCTTGCCGGCATTTCAGTTCGGCATCGACGGCGACGGCCCAGGCCTTTGCCACGCTGGTCGAACGGATCTCGTTCGGTTCTGTCAGCATCGCGAGCGCAGACTGAGCGACGCCAAGCGCCTTCTCCAGCTTCTCCACGCGGGCGAGGGCGGCGTCACGAGCGGCCTCGGCTTCTTTGGCTCGCTTGGCGAACCGCAGAATGCTGTCGTGTTTGTCGGATCTCTGGCGCCGGACGTAGGCGGCACAGGCTGCCGGATCGACGCGCCAGTCGGCGCCACCGCGCCGATAGAACTCCGATCCGTCACAAGTCAGCCCGATGAGCGCTGACCCGACCTCCCGGCCGTAAGCTTCGGCTTCCTCTCGTCCGGCTTCTGCCGCAGTAAGGCGGGAGAGGGTGTCGGCCTCCCGCATCAGGATCGCCGAGACGCAGCAACGGAGCATGCCGGCCTTCAGAACAACGGGCGCATCGCTGCTCTCCAGCTTGTGCGGACGCAGGTAAGCCAGCGCCTCATCGAAGGTGGATCCTTCCTCCCGCTCACCGTCTGCGGCTGGAGGTCGGGGGTCTGTCTGGGACATGGTGAGGGTCCTTCAGGCGGGATTGGGCTCAGGGACGAACTCAATGCCACCAAGGCGCCCCATGATACGGCCGAGTTGACCGCATCCGTTTTGGTCCCAGTCGCCGCGGCAGGCGATATCGACGCCGGCAATCGAGGCCTTGTGGCAGATGAAGTGGCTGTCCCGCCGGCGGAGGTCGCGCAGGATCTCCGCGCGGCGCTCGTTGCTGACGATCTTGTCGGGGCCGAACAGGCATTGATTGCAGCGCTCGGACATGACCTTCAGGCCGCCCATCGGTTTCTCTCCTATTAGATTTGGTGAGAGGCTAGGGGAGGTTAGGTGGGGTCAGGCGGCGACCTTCGCGCTTTCAGCCCAGCGCCTGACCATGTCTTCCGACACGCCAACCTCGCGGAAGCGAGCCGGCACCATCAGACCCATCACCTGCTGCTCCAGCGTTGGGCCCACGTTCGCCCAAGCGTAAGCGCCTTGATGGAAGGCGTGCTCGGTCGGCAGCTTCGGGGTGACGACGCCGTCCTTGACGATGAAACCGCAGACCGGCTGGCTGTCTTCCTCGCAGGACTCGCCGCTCATAAGCAGCACTTCGCAGTCGACGAATGGGAATGCCTCGGCGACAGACTGCCAGTCCCGTTCAATGTCCTCGCAGGACGGCCACTTACCGACGTTGTCGCGGTAGTAGATTGTGCCCCTCGGGCTGCACCAGCCATGCGGGCCTCCAACGAAGGAGCACGACACCCAAGCGTTATGAACGTACCGGGTGTCGACGATGCCCCACGCTTCACGCCAAGCCTGCTCCGCAGCGAACTCGGCCTCCCAATCGCGTTTGGCGGCGCTTTCGTAGAAATGAGGGTCGTCCATCCCGAGCCGCATGCCGACGATGCGCTTTACCCGGATATTCCATTCGCGGTCGTTGCCGCTGTAGCCCTGCGTGAAGAACGAGTCAGTTCGACGGATGATCTCGGATGCCTGCTCCGGCGTGACCGAAGGACCTGCAACACGCATCTGTGGCCACTTTGGCAGGCCGGGGTAGGGGAACTCGCGGTCGCTCATTTGCCTCTCCTGTTTACAGAAGTAGCCTACAGGGCTATCAATACAGGCGTCAAGGCGAATAGCCCAGGAGTTCATTTTGCTCGCCCGCTCGGCTTCGTTTGTGTACGAAGCGGCCATGATTGACGCGGCGCAAATGCGGGCTGCTCGGGCTTTGCTCGGGTGGCGGATGGAAGACCTCGCCGCCAAGGCCGACGTGTCGCTGGCGAGCATCAAGAACATTGAGCGCGGCGTGACCGACCCGAGAGCGAGTACGCTGCGGGCGATCCAGTCAGCCTTTGAGGCCAGCGGCGTCATGTTCCTCGACGCCAGTCACCTGAAGTCAGCCGGCAAGGGCGTTTGGCTCAAGGACTGATCGCGCGTCGGCTCCGAACCCCTCGCAAACCCTCTTCTGTCCGCAACCGTACCAAACCCACCTAACTGCCCATCCCCACACAGGCAGACAAGGACACCAAGGACGAGGGGGAGGGGGTTAGGACTCGGTCAGGTAGACGACCTTCTCAGGCGCCAGCACTTCAACGCCAGCCTCTGTCGCAGCCGCAATCATGTCCGCCGTGCCTTTCCCGCCTTTGAACGCGATCACGACGTCGGGCTGTCCCTCGCGCAGCATGCGACGGTTCCGGCGCGGTCCGGCATTGGCATCGTAGCGACGGCCGTTCGGCAGCGTCTTGATCCGAGCGTCCGGGTGGCTGGTGTCCTGCCAATCTGCCGGGAAAGCCCGAACCTCAATCCCATTGTCGGCGGCCCATTCGGCGGCCATGCCATCCGCCCCAGACGCCGCGCCGTGGATCACGAGTTGGATACCACGCAGGCTATCGAACTTCGCCAAGGCGGCGAACAGGAACGCGCGCTCCTCCTCAGCCTGCCTCGCCGCGTTGCGCCACTCCCAAGTGTGCCGAGGCGTCCCTTTCGGGATCATGCCGTAGTAGCGGCCGCCGCAGATGAGAACCCTCATGCCAGCCTACCAGCACAGGTAGTGCTCTTTGCCATCAATTGCCGTTCGGGCATGAACGTAAATCGAACATCGCCCCGCGCATTCGGATTAGCGCAGAGCAATTTCCCTTTGTTTTGAGGCTGTTGGCTGAGGGGAATTATCTTGACATGGTAGGGGTCACAGGTTCGATCCCTGTCGCGCCCACCATCTAACCGAGCGAGGTTGGATGGTTTTTTTTAACCGAAGACGGTTTTCTACCGGGTCCCTCAGGTTCGGCGAATCTGAGGCGGGTTCAGCGGACATCAGCCGCAGGTTCGCGTGGCCACCGACCCGACCGTCTCCGAAGTCCGGAAAGCCGCTGAGGTCACCGATCAGGAGATCGATGCTGCGGTCGACGCGGTGCCGGCCGACCTCGCTACCGACGCGTACCCGCTTGCGAAGGGTTGGAGCCTCGACCTCGTCGTGACCATCCGAACGCACGCCCATGCGGCCGATGCGCTCACCACCGACACGCCGGCCTGGACGCGCACCATGGTCCGGACCGCGATCCTGCTGGCGCACCCGGTGAAGGGATGAGCGAGAGCGAGGCCGATCTGGATCGCGAAGCCACCGCCAATCGCCTGATGCAGCGCCTGAGCGGCTTCGCGCAGGGAATCGGGATGAGTGGCACGGACGCCCGCCAGATCATCGGCCGCGTGATCGCATCCGATCCGTCGGCCGGGGATGGGGAGCTGATGGCGAAGGCTCGCACCTGGATGCTGATCGCGCTGGGGTAGCGACCTGCCGACGGCCTCATCGCCGCGAGGCGCTCGGCCGCGTCAGGGCATTCGCCCACGCGTGATGGCGGCCTGTGTGGTTGAGCCGCCAGAAATCTGTCCGGCGTATCCACCCGGTGCGGGCCTGACGAGGCGGCCCAGACGTTCGATCCGGAGACTTCAAGCAGGCGGCTTGCGGGTGCTTCGCGGCGGCACCGCCCGCTTCCGCACGCCGCGAGCCAAATCACGGAGCGTGGTCAGGCGTATCGGCGTTTCCACTTCCGATCTTGCCAAGCCGACGCGATGCGGCATCGCGCGTCCACCAACGAAAACTGTGTTGCGGTGCGACAGAGATTGATTTCGCTGCGGCGGGATCAGCATTGGACCGACAGCGTTCTCACTATTGCTGGCAAAGATTCGCGGAGCGTCGTCATGGGTCTCACCGCATTTGTTGTCTTCGTCGTCCCATGGGTGGTGCTGGCGGTGTATTTCACGCGCACCCCGACGGCCCTTCGCCTGGGGGCCGCGCCCGCTCCTTGGCGGCCGCTGCCGACCCAAAGGGAGTTGGCACAGGCCCAGCGGCAGGCGACGCACCCGAACCACGGGCGCAATCCAGATCACGGCGGCATATTGAACCGGGACGGGCACGGTCCGGTGGATTTGCCTCGCGGTGGAGCGCTCGGTACGAGCGTGGAGCCCACCGAACCGGACGACAAGGTCGGTTAGCGTACCGCAGCGCGTGCGGCAGCATGCGATCACGAGGGCCGCGGACCCGCCACGCGCAGGCCACCGGCGTTTCGCTGAGCTGCGTCGCGTAGCGCAGCGAGCCCGCGCGGCCCCACGGACACCATCGGACCGCGCCGGAACAGCGTGGGGCGGACGAGCACCGCGCACAGGCCGACGAAGCCGCAGGCGGCCGCAAACAGCCCGGCGGCTCTCCAGGGCGAGCGATGGATCCCGACCACGGTCACGGCGATGCGCTCCCGTCTCCCTTCGGCCCTGTCCGACGATGCGAAACAGGGTCTCTCAGAGCGCAGGCGAAGCGTCCGGGCTTCCTGTCGCAGCGCCCACGGGGTCGGCCGCGCCGTCGGCAGGGATCGATGCCGTAGGGGTGTCCGGGCGGCGGCGCGTCCGGTCGCGTGTTTCGTCCGGCCGCATGCGATCAAGCGTCTGCGTCACCGCGTCCAGAGCGGACGAGGCGCCTGCCATGAGGGCGAGCGCCATCGCCGATCCGACCGAGGTCAGGAAGACGACCGTGGCGATGACTTGCGGAGCGGTCATGGCGCACCTGCGCGGGTGCATCGCGCTGACGATGGGCCCGGATGGCCACGGCGGAGGCTGCGGCGGAGGCTTCGGCGTCGGATGAGCACGGGCCGTGGCGGAGCGGGGTCGCCCGCAGGCCGGACAGGCGCCCGCGTCATCGCGCCCCCAGGAGCAGGCGGTCCAAACCCGAGGAGAACCTCAACTCGATCCTCCGGCCATCGCGCCCGACGACTTCGCACGGCTGATTCAGGAGCAGGGCGATCGAGATCAGGCGCAGGGTGTGCGGCGGCATCGCCTCCGGATGAAGCTCGATCATCGCACCGGATGCCCTGAGCTCCCAGATGAGACAATCGCAGCATTCCAGCGGGCGCCCGAAGAAGATCTGCCCGGTCTTGAAGGCAGGCCTCCAGGGCTCGTCCAAGCGCTCCTCGGCCATCGTGACCTCCTGACGAACCAGCCATCGCGTCCTGCGACGATCTGTATTCGCGTTCATTCCCCGCGCGATTTCGGTATCAAACGTCACATCCGGCAGCGCGGCAGCGGCCTCGGGGCGCAGGCCCACCGGGTCCGTTCGACGGCACCCGGCCGCGCGGATCCGGGCCCGGCGCGTCCCGCGCGGTCGAGCCTGCGGCGGGGGCCTCGATCGCCAGGGCCGGATCCCACGGGGCGGCGGAGCCCATCGTGTTAACATTCTACAATCGGCCAGCAGCGCATTTAATTGTTTGTTAACTATTCTAAACAGTCTAGGCGGATCGGAATTGGATCGAGAGGGAGCAGAGGATCCGTGAGCGAGCTGCAGAGGCTTCTGAACGACCCTCGGTTTCGACCCGCAGACAAGACCCAGCGCGACTCCGGCGCCGGGCCCGAAACCAACCTCGGCAACGTCCTGCGCGTCGTCTCGTCGCTGCACGCACGGGCCGAGCTTCAGAAGCCGCCGGCCTCGCCGCAGGATTGGGACGCCCTCATCCTCCGGGTCCAGGCCGCAGCCCGCCAGGCCCGCGAGATCGAGGCGCAGGCCCGTGAGCGGGAGGCGCGCATCGAACAGGTGCTGGATCAGGTGCGTGAGGAGATCCACGCCTCCAACGAGCGCGCCCGGACGGCGGAGATGCAGGCCCGCGAGGCACAGGTGCGCGCCGAGGCCCAGGTCCTCGCCGCGGAGGAACGCGCCAGGGCCGCCGAGGCCCGCGTCCGCGCCGCCGAGGACCGGGCGCGGCAGGCCGAGGAATGGCTGGAACGCGTCCAGCAGGCGATCCTGTCCGAGTTCTCGGACCTCACCGATCAGGAGGCGGCATGAGCGGCGCCGCCCGGGCGCGGGCCGAGACGATGGAGTCCCATCCCCTGACCTACCCGGTCGGGCCTCGCAACGGCGACGCCGCGCCGATCGACCGGGTCGTCGCCCTGTTCTCCGGCGCCGCTTCGGCCGGGCCCGCGGCCGAAGCGGAGGCGGATGACTGGTCGGCCTCCCTGACCGCCGTGCGCGGCGTCGCAGCGCGGGTCCGCGGCCTGCAGGCGAGCGCCCGCGAGTCCGTCCGGGAGGCGCAGCATTCGGTGCGCGCGGCCGAGACGGCACGCCGCGCCGCGGAGGACCGGGCCCGCCACGCTGAATCGCTGCTGCGGGCGGCACTCGAGCGGGCCGAGCAGGCCGAGGCGCAGGCCCGTGCGGCGGCCGAACGGGCCGAACGGGCCGAGGCCGAGCGGACGGAAGCGCGGGGGTGGCTGCGCCGGATGCACGAGTGCATGGTCAGCGAATTCGGCGCCCTGTCCGAGGCCGCGGATCAGCCGTGAGCCGGCGCGCAGCGGCCCCCCCGGCGTCCCCGGCGGGCTCGACAGGCGCGGGCCGGACGACGCGGTTGCCGGCAGGGCCGTGACACCGACCGCAGGCTGCGCCCAGCCCTAGGCACCATCCGGCCGTGAGACACGGCGATGTCCGGTTGTAGATCTCGGACGCAGGCGTCGGACAGGCGCGGCGACAGGCCGTCTCCGGCGCGATCCACGACGGGTGAGATCTCGGGGAGAGGCCGCCCCGCGACGGAGCGCGCGAACGTGGCCTGCCCGGCTTGGGGATCGCGTCGGCCTGGGGATCGCGTCGGCCTGGGGATCGCGCGGGTTGATGCAGTCGTGAGCCGGCCTCCGGTCCGTCGCTCCGCGGATCCGTCCTCGAACAGCCGTGCGACATCCCGATGCGGAGCGCCACGGCCGCAGATTCCGCCCGGACGGGGAGGCCCGACCGCGCAGTCGGTGACTGGAGCGGTGCAGCGCATGCAGATTTTGGCGCGGCCTCTTCAATATGACCGGCAACCTTAAGCTCACGAAAACAACTTTCGGACCAAAAGAGCCTGACCTCGTCGTCTCGACCTCGTCCGCCTGGCAGGATCGCCGTGACCCTCAGCCTCGTCCTCAGCACGTCCCTTCCGCTTCTCACCGGGGCGGTGGCCCTGTTGTGGGCCGGGTTCGTCGCCCCGGAGCGGGAGGAGCGTCCCGACGGGCCCGGCGCCCGCGACCTGCGCACGTGGTGAGCGGCGGGCGCCGGCCGAACACCGCCTGAGAGGCCCGCGGCCCCGTCCCGGATCGCTTCCGCGGGGGGCGTCCGGCGGGCTATGACGCGGCGGATGCCCTCGCGGCGAGGGCCGGTCACGGAGGCTCCCCATGGATCTCGGCTTGAGCGGGCGCCGGGCGCTCGTCTGCGCGGCGAGCAAGGGACTGGGCAGGGGCTGCGCCCTGGCGCTGGCCCGCGAGGGCGTCGCGGTGACGATCACGGCCCGCAACGCGGAGCTCCTGGAGCGGACCGCCGGGGAGATCCGCAGCGAGACCGGGGTCACCGTCACCGCCGTCGCGGGCGACATCGCCACCGAGGCCGGCCGGGCCGCGGCGCTCGCCGCCTGCCCCGAGCCCGACATCCTGATCAACAATGCCGGCGGGCCGCCCCCCGGCGACTTCCGCGACTGGGACCGCGACGCCTGGATCCGGGCGCTCGACGCCAACATGCTGGCGCCGATCGCCCTGATCCAGGCGACCGTCGACGGGATGATCGCCCGCAAGTTCGGCCGGATCGTCAACATCACATCCGGCGCCGTGAAGGCGCCGATCGAGCATCTCGGCCTGTCGAACGGCGCCCGATCGGGGCTGACGGGCTTCGTGGCCGGCCTCGCCCGGCAGACGGTGCGGCACGGGGTGACCATCAACAACCTGCTGCCCGGCCCCTTCGACACGGACCGGATCCGCAGCAACGCCGCAGCCGGCGCCGCCAAGGCGGGCACCACCGTGGAGGCGTTCCTGGAGGCGCGGGCGCGCGCCAACCCCGCCGGCCGGTTCGGGCACCCCGACGAGTTCGGCGCCGCCTGCGCGTTCCTGTGCAGCCGGCAGGCGGGGTTCATCACCGGCCAGAACCTGCTGATGGACGGCGGCGCCTATCCCGGCACGTTCTGACGGGCGGGGGCCCGACCGGGCCCTCCGCTTGCATCGACGGCCCGCAACATCGCGCGGTGAGGATCATGAGCGTACGCGAGACCGTCGAGGCGCGGCTGGCCCGCATCGGGGAGGGGGACGAGGCGGTCTTCACCCGGCTCTACGCCGCCGAGGCCCGCGCGGCGGCGGACGCCGCCGACGCCCGCCGCCGGGACGGGATCTCCCTCGGCCCCCTCGACGGCGCGATGGTCTCGATCAAGGACCTGTTCGACGTGGCGGGCGAGACGACGCGCGCCGGCTCGATCCTGCTGGCCGACGCGGCGCCGGCGCGGGCCGATGCCCCGGTGGTCGCCCGCCTGCGCCGGGCCGGCGCGGTGATCCTGGGCAAGACCAACATGTCCGAGTTCGCCTTCTCGGGGCTCGGCCTCAACCCGCATTACGGCACCCCCGGCAACGCTGCCGATCCGGCGCGCATCCCGGGGGGCTCGTCCTCGGGCGCCGGGGTCTCGGTGGGGCAGGGGACCAGCGACATCGCGATCGGGTCGGATACGGGGGGCTCCGTCCGGATCCCCGCCGCGCTGAACGGCGTCGTGGGCTTCAAGCCGACCGCCTGCCGCGTGCCGCTGGACGGGGCCTTCCCGCTCTCCTACGCCCTCGATTCGCTGGGTCCGCTCGCCCGGACGGTGGCGGAATGCGCGGCCGCCGACGCCGTGATGGCGGGCGCGGAGCCCGTGCCGTTGGAGGCGTTCCCCGTCGCGGGCCTGCGCGTCGGCGTGCCGCGGGGCCTGCTGTTCACCGAGACGGAGCCGCTCGTGGCCGAGGCCTTCGAGCGCGCGCTGGCCTGCCTGTCCCGGGCTGGCGCCCGAATCGTCGACCACCCGATCGACGATCTCCTCGCCGCGATGGACGCGGCCATGCCGGACGGCTCTATCGCGGCGATCGAGGCCGCGGCGGTCCATGCCGACTGGCTGGACAGCGCGGCGTCCCGCTACGACCCGCGGGTCCACCGCCGCATCCTGGCCGGCCGGACCGCGACGGCGGCGCGCTACGTCCGGACGATGCGCCGGCGGGCCGAACTGATCACCACCTTCGACCGGGTTCTCGCCCCCCTCGACGTGCTGGCCCTCCCGGCGACCGCCACCACGGCGCCGCTCACCGCCCCGCTGGAGGCGGACGACGCGGCGTTCCTGAACGCCAATCGCCTGATGCTGCGCAACACGGCGTTCGGCAATTTTTTCGATCTCACCGGCCTGTCGCTGCCGATGCCGGATCTCGCCCGGCCGGCGGGGCTGATGCTGCTCGCCCGCCACGGGCAGGACCGCCGCCTCCTGGCCCTCGGCGCCGGCATCGAGGCGGCGCTGGCGGGGTAGGGGGCTCCGCGCCGCTCCCGTCATCGCGAGCGCAGCGAAGCGACCCAGGGCAGCGTGACCTCGGTGGACGTGGCGCGACCCTGGATTGCTTCGCTGCGCTCGCAAAGACGGCCACCGTCCATCGGGAGCGCCCCCGCATCCGGACACACTATCGCGGCCCCGCGCGCTGCGCCGCCGGGGGCATGGCCCAAACCTCACGCCGCCGGTGTGACGCGGGACGCCGGGGCCGGCCTCGACCCCTGCGTCCGATCCTGCATCCGGTGTCCGTCACGCGGGGGGCTCGAATCTACGCTAAGTCCTGCGGGTTGCCCTGCGGCACCCCGGGGGCTTCCGAGCGAGCCTTCGTCGCACGCCCTCTCCTAGTGAAGGGCGCCGTAGACCTCCGCACCGCCCAGGACAGGGTCGGCCTCTGGCTTGAACGACCGGGGCATTTCCTCCGCCGGCCGCCGCCCGGCCCGAGCCGGGGGCCGTCGAGTCCCGCGCCCGAGGCTGCCGCAGCCGACGGCAGACGCAGGCCGCGCCCCGCCGCCGCCGACCCGGCGGCTGACCGGACCGACGCCCCGAGGCGCGTCACGGTGCATCGCGGCGGGCGTGGGGAGGAGCGGGCTCCGAACGCCTCGGGCCGCGGCGCCGGCCGGCCCGGTCCCGCGCATTGCCGGATGGCGTCCCATCGTGCACCCTGGCGGCGATCCCGGCCCGAACCGCGTCCTCCGGGGCTCGGCCGCGCCGGGAGACCGGGACCGCCCGCGCCGGGGGGTGATCCCGATCAGGCCGACCGGCAGGGAGCCGTCGCATGAGCGCAGCCACGCCGTCGATCGTCGCGGACCGGGACGCCGGGTCCGGCGGAGGGATTCAGGAGGCGGTCCGGGCGATGCGCGTCGATCTGGCGGCCGCCTACCGGCTGATCCATCGGCTGGGCCTCGACGACAGCATCTACACCCACATCTCGGCGCGGCTGCCGGGGGACGGGCACCGGTTCCTGATCAATCCCTACGGGATGCGCTTCGAGGAGGTGACGCCGGAGAACCTCGTCACCGTCGATATCGACGGTCACGTGCTCGCGGACCCGATGGGGCTCGGCATCAATCCGGCCGGGTTCACGATCCACAGCGCCATCCACGCCGCCCGCGCCGACGCGATCTGCGTGCTGCACACCCACACGGTGGCGGGGGTCGCGGTCTCCTGTCAGGAGGAGGGGCTGCTGCCCCTGAACCAGTGGTCGATGCAGTTCACGGGGCGCGTCGCCTACCACGCCTACGAGGGCATCGCCCTCGATCTCGACGAGCGGCAGCGGCTGGTGGCCGATCTCGGCGACAAGCCCGTGATGGTGCTGCGCAACCACGGCCTGCTGACCTGCGGGCGCACGGTCGGCGAGGCGTTCCGGCTGATGCACAACATGGAGCGCTCGTGCCGGGCGCAGTTGGCGATCCAGGCGGCCGGCGCGCCGGTGATCCGGCCCTCCGCCGCCATTGCAACCAAGACCGCCGGGCAATACGCCGCCGGCTACGACCGCGTCGTCGTCCAGGGAGCGCCCGACAACGAATGGGCGGCGTTCAAGCGGATGCTGGCGCGGACCGATCCCGATGTCTTCGCGGCGGGGTGAGGCGCGACGTCGATCGGGTGGGATCCGCGCCCCCGCTTCCGGGCGGGCGGTTTCACCCGTCTTCCGCCAGCCATCAAAGTCGTGAGCGACGAGTGCCTGTCCCCTATCCCTCGTGAGGCGAAGCGCGCGGCGCCGGCCGTGTGACGTCGGTCGCCTCTGCGGGGGAGGGGGACGCGTCGCCCCTCGGCCCACCCCTCACCACTCCGTCCAGGCCCCGCTCGACCGGTAGGTCTGCTTCAGGAACGCGATGAAGGCCCGGGTCTTGGCGGGCACGAAGGCGCGGCTCGGATAGACCGCGAAGATGCCCGCCGAGGCCGCGGCCGTGTAGGCGGGCAGCACCACCTCCAGGAGCCCGCCGCGCAGCTCCGCGTGCACGTCCCAGGTGGAGCGGAGCGCGATTCCGAGGCCGCCGATCACCGCCTCGCGCACCACCTCGTTGGAATGGGTGCGCAGGGGGCCCGACGCGGTGACCGTGCAGGGTCCTTCCGGTCCGATGAGCCGCCAGGGGTTCTGGTTCTCGGTGGCGAGGCACACATGGCCGCGCAGATCGTCCAGGGTCTGCGGTCGCCCCGCCGCATCGAGGTAGCTCGGCCGCGCGCACAGAACCCGCCGCACCGGCGCGAGGCGCACCGCCGTCAGTCCGGAACTCTCCAGCGCGCCCACCCGGATGGCGAGGTCGTAGCCGCGCTCGATGATGGACTCGAAATCGTCGCTCAGCTCCAGGTTCAGCACGAGGTCGGGGTGGAGGGCGAAGAAGGCCCCCAGATGCGGGACGATGTGCAGGCGCCCGAAGGAACTCGGCGCCGTCACCCGGAGCGTCCCCCGTGCCCGCGTGGCGTTCTGCGAGACGAGGCTTTCGGCCTCCGCGATGGCGTCGACGATCGGGGCGATCCGCTCGAAGAACGCCGCGCCGATATCGGTCGGCGCCAGCCGCCGCGTGGTGCGGTGCAGCAGGCGCACGGCGAGCCGCTCCTCCAGCCGCTTCAGCCGCTTCGAGACCACCGCCACCGACAGGCCGAGTTCCGACCCGGCCCGGGTCAGGCTGCCGGTCCGCACCACCCGGGCGAAGATCTCCAGGTCGCTCTGGTCGTTCATTCTCAACGCTGCGGAAAAAATCAAATCCCTTTTGCCGCCTTTTCGGCGGGTGCCAAGCGGTCTATCGCTGTGAGATCAAAAAAATTTCACGGGCCGTTCGACTTTTTCTGACGCACGGCGCCCCATTTCTCAGAGGATCGCATGTCGAATCTCGTCGTCGCCGAGGATCTCCGCACCTTCCTGTCCGAGGAGGCGCTGCCTGGAACCGGCCTCTCGGCCGACCGGTTCTGGTCGGGCTTCGCGGCGATCGTCCGCGACCTCGCACCGCACAATCGGGCGCTGCTCGACCGGCGCGACGGCCTCCAGGCCGACATCGATTCCTGGCACCGCGACCATCGCGGCCTGCCGCATGATCCGGCCGCCTACGCGACCTACCTCACGCAGATCGGCTACCTGCAGCCGGAGCCCGACGCTGTGCGGGTGACCACCGAGAACGTGGACGCGGAGATCGCGCAGATCGCCGGGCCCCAGCTCGTCGTGCCGATCTCGAACGCCCGCTACGCGCTCAACGCCGCCAATGCCCGCTGGGGCAGCCTCTACGACGCCCTCTACGGCACCGACGCGATCCCGCAGGACGGCGACCTCGCCCCCGGCACCGGGTTCAACCCGGCCCGGGGCGCCGCCGTGGTGGCCAAGACCAAGGCCCTCCTCGACGCGACCGCCCCGCTCAGCGTCGGCTCCTGGGCGGATGCGGTGGGCTTCTCGGTGACGGGCGGCCGCCTCGCCGTCGCTCTCGGCGCCGGACGGAGCGCCGGCCTGACCGGCACGGCGGACTTCGCGGGCTATACCGGCGCCCCCGAGGCGCCGACCGCGCTCCTGCTGCGCCACAACGGCCTGCACGTCGAGATCGTCATCGACCGGACGAGCCCGATCGGCCGCACCGACCCCGCCGGCATCGCCGACGTGGTGCTGGAATCCGCCCTTTCGACCATCATGGACATGGAGGATTCGGTCGCCGCCGTGGACGCGGCCGACAAGGTCGCGGTCTATCGCAGCTGGCTCGGCCTGATGCGCGGCGACCTCGTGGCCACCCTGTCCAAGGGCGGCCGCACCGTCGAGCGGCGGCTTGCCGCGGACCGCACCTACACGGCGCCCGACGGGAGAAGCCTGACCCTGCCGGGGCGGTCGCTGATGCTGGTCCGGCATGTCGGCCATCACATGTACACCGACGCCGTGACCCTCGACGGCGCCGAGATCCCCGAGACGCTCCTCGACGCGGCGGTGACCGCGCTGATCGCCCTGCACGACCTGAACGGGACCGGCTCCTTGCGCAACAGCCGGACGGGCTCGGTCTACATGGTCAAGCCGAAGCTGCACGGCCCCGACGAGGTCGCCTTCGCGGTGGAGCTGTTCGGGCGGGTCGAGGCCCTCGTCGGGCTCGCGCCGCGGACGCTCAAGATCGGCGTGATGGACGAGGAGCGGCGCACGACGCTCAACCTGAAGGCGGCGATCGCCGCCGCCGCGGACCGGCTGTTCTTCATCAACACCGGCTTCCTCGACCGGACCGGGGACGAGATCCACACCTCCCTGGAGGCCGGTCCGGTGGTCCGCAAGGACACGATGAAGGCGACCGCCTGGATCAAGGCCTACGAGGACGGGAACGTCGATGCCGGCCTCGCCTGCGGCCTGCCGGGCCACGCGCAGATCGGCAAGGGCATGTGGGCCGCCCCCGACCAGATGGCGGCGATGCTGGAGGCGAAGGGCGCCCACCCGGAAGCCGGCGCCAACACCGCCTGGGTGCCGTCGCCGACGGCGGCCACGCTCCACGCGCTGCACTACCACCGGACGGATGTCCGTGCCCGCCAGGCGGACCTGGCCGGCCGGGCGCCCGCCACCCGGGACGCCATGCTGATCCTGCCCCTCGCCGAGGGCGCCTTTGCGCCGGAGGCGATCCGGGAGGAGCTCGACAACAACTGCCAGGGGATCCTGGGCTACGTGGTCCGCTGGATCGACCAGGGCGTCGGCTGCTCGAAGGTGCCGGACATCCACGAGGTCGGCCTGATGGAGGACCGCGCCACCCTGCGGATCTCCAGCCAGCACATCGCCAACTGGCTGCGCCACGGGATCGTGGACCGGGCGCAGGTCGACGCGGCGTTGCGGCGGATGGCGGCGGTGGTCGACCGCCAGAACGCGGGCGATCCGGCCTACCGGCCGATGGCTCCGGGCTTCGACGGCCCGGCCTTCCGGGCCGCGGAGGCCCTGGTGTTCGAGGGCGCGCGCCAGCCCAACGGCTACACCGAGTTCGTGCTGCACCGGTTCCGCCGGGAGGCGAAGCGCCGGCAGGCCGACGGTCGGGCGGCCTGAGGCCGGGGAGCGCGGGCGCCAGGATCAGGGGCTGGGTTCCACAAGCGATCGTCGCCCCGCGGCGCGCCCTCCCGCATTTCCGAGGGCCGCCGCCCGCCGGGGGGCGCGGCCGGCCAGGCCGGGTTCCCCGATCCGCGGGCCGGTCACCCGCGGCCGCTCAGCGGCGCTTGCGCGTCATCACGTAGACGAGGAGATTCGCCACCGCCCGGTAGAATTCCGCCGGGATTGCCTGATTGATCTCCACGTGGTCGTACATCGCCCGGGTCAGGGCCTTGTCGACGACCACCTCGATCCGGTTCCTCTCGGCGATCTCGCGGATGCGCAGGGCGATCAGGTCCGCCCCCTTGGCCAGCACCACCGGGGCGTCGCTCTCGCTCTGATCGTAGCGCAGCGCGATGGCGTAGTGCGTCGGGTTCGCCAGGATCATCGTGGCGCGGGGCACCGCCGCCATCATCTGCTTGCGCAGCCGGTCCTGCGCCAGCGAGCGCAGCCTGGCCTTCACAAGCGGATCACCCTCGAGCTGCTTGAACTCGTCCTTCAGCTCCTGTCGCGACATCCGCAGGTCACGCTGCCAGCGCAGGCGGGACCAGACCAGATCGCCCGCCACCAGCGCGATGGTCGCCACGCTGACGGCCGAGATGAGGCGGACCGACAGGGTCAGCAGGAACTCGGGCAGGCCGATCGGATCCACAAACATGGCGTCCACGATCTCGTACCGGTCTGCGCGCAGAACCATGAAGGACATGCCGCCGATCGCCAGAAACTTGAAGAGACTCTTCCCGAACTCGACGAACCCCTGCGTACTGAAGATCCGCTTCCAGCCGCTCGCGGGCGAGATGCGAGACCATTGGGGCTGGATGCGATCAAACACCATGCGGGGTGCGTTCTGAAAGATCGAGGCGGCGATCCCGGCGACGAGCAGGATCACCAGAACCGGCAACAGGAACCGGCCCATTTCCAGGGCCAGGGCGTGAACGAGGCGCGTGGCGTCCGGGCTGGTCTCCACGCTGAAGTTGCGCGGCTGCTCGAGGAGCAGGGTGAGCCGCCGCACGAATGCAGCCCCCTGATCCCGCACCACGAACACGAGGAAGACCAGCAGGCCCATGATCGAGGCGAAGACCGGGGCCTCGCGCGAGAAGGGGGTATTGCCCTGCGCGACCGCGTCGCTGATCTTCTTCTCGCTGGCCGCCTCGGTTTTGCTCTCCTTGTCATCCGACATCGCGGCAGTCCCGCTCAGCGGATGTAGGTCTCATCCGAATCCGCCGAGCTGAGTTCGATCTCGCCTCGGGCAGCCATCTCGAGCGCCTGATCGGTGATCGCGCGGCGGGCCTCGTGCACATCCCGCTGCGAGGCGGGCTCGCCACCCTCGAGTTCGTGCTCCACCAGGCGCCGCGCGCGGGCCGTCAGGGCACTGAGCACGACGTTGCGCAGCTGTCCGCTCGTGCCCTTGAGCGCCAGGATGACCTTCTCGTGGGGGATCTGGTCGAACAGGGTCGTGCGGGCCCGCGGTGTCAGGTTGATGATGTCGTCGAAGGTGAAGAGCAGGCTCTTCAGGATCTCCGCCGATTTCGGGCGCGACTGCGTGAGGTTGTCCAGGACCTCCTCCATGCTCTGGCGCTCCATCTTGTTGATGATGTCGGCCATGCGCGAATGGGTATCCGCCGCGGCGTTGCGCGCCAGATTGATCATGAAGTCCTCGTGGATGGTCTGTTCGATCATCTTCATCGTGGTCTCGACGATCGGCTTGAACGTCAGCATCCGCCGCATGACCGCGTTGCGCATCGGCGCCGGGAGCTGGGCCATCACCTTGGCGGCACAGGCCGGCTTGACCTTCGACAGGATCAGGGCCGCGGTCTGCGGATGTTCCTTGATCAGGTAGGCGGCAAGAGCCGTCTCCGAGCCGTTCGAGATCCGGTCCCAGATCGACCGCTCCCCCCCGCCGAGCACATCGGCCATGATCTCGGCGATCTGCTCCGGAGGCAGGACCCCCTCCAGCAGCTTCTCCATCTCGCGGGCCGTCCCGATCAGGTTCGCCCCGTCGGCGAAGAAGGCCGCCAGCTGCTCGACGATCGTCTCGAGCTGCGGCTTGGGGACGGGCCCGAGCTGCGAGACGGCGCGCGTGATCTGCTTCAGTTCGGCCTGGTCGAAATACTTGACGAGCCGGCTGGCCGTCGTCTTCTTCATCGCGATGAGGACGGCCGCGACCTCCTCGGCAGGGGTCAGCACTCTTCGACCGACTTTGGTCATGGAACCTGCGGCCATGGCGCTGCTTCCTCTCAGCCGTTGGAATCGGCCGCTGCGGGACCGACGATTTCGGTGAGGGACACGCCGAAGCGGGAATTGTCGTCCTCGACCACGACGACTTCGCCCCGGGCGATGACGCGGCCGTTCACGACGACGTCGACCGGTTCGCCCACGCGATGGTCCAGGGGAACGATCGCTCCTCGGCCCAGCTTCATCAGGTTGGCGACCGGCATCGTGGCCGATCCGAGGACCACCTGCATCAAGACCGGAATCCGGAGGATGGAATCGAGATTCCGGCCATGGCCCAAGCGCTCGTCCTGCGCCCGCTGGCCGTCGGCATGCGCCTCGATCTTGGCGAACAGGCTGTCGCTATGCCCACTCCCGGTCCCGGACTCGACATTCACGTGGTCTGCGGGGGATGACATCAAACGCTCCTCAAGGATGGGACGACTCGCGGCCGAGCCGCACCGGGACCGGCGGTCGCGGGGGAGGGTGGCCACGTCGGCTGAGCCGGCATCAGGCGCTCGTCAGGTTGCCGCCGACGGCAGGTTCAGGGCTCGCATCGCCGGGCTGCGCCGCGTTCGCCAGCCTGATCCGCTCCGCCTTCAGCTCCGCCAGGGCCACCTTGGCGCACTCGATCTCGCGGCTCAGATCTTCGAGGACGACACGCCCGTCCTGGGCGAAGGACTGGACGGCGTTGCTCGCGCCGACGAGGGCGGACGCGCTCCAATCGACCATGTCGCGGTACTGGGCATGATACCGGTCGAGCCGCTTCAGACGCATGTACATCGGTACGAGGCAGGCGGTCGTCGCGACCAGGGCCGCGAACAGCAGGGCCTCAGCGAGAGAGAACATCATCGATAAATTCCTGATCCTGATCGATGAAGCGGTCCACGCGCAGGACGACGCCGCCCTCCTCCTGCCCGACATCGCACCAGAACAGATCGCGGTCGTTGCCGACCAGCTTGACACGGCTGCGCGGGGTCGCCCGCAGTTCTAGCACCTGGCCCACGCTGAGCTCGGCGATCTCGCCGAGCGTCAGCTGCTTCTCCTCCAGGATCGCCTTGAGGGTCACCGGCGTCTTCTGCACCTCGCCGGCGATCTGCTTCGTCCACCGGGAGTCCCGGGCGGAGGTCTCACCCACCAGGATCCGCGCCAGGCTCTGCCGCATCGGATTCAGGACGGATTGCGGGATGACGATGAACATCTCTCCGCCGCGATTGAGCGCCTGCAGGACGAATTTCGCCGCCACCGCTTGGTTGTTCCGGCGGCCGATGACGGCGAAATCCATTCGCAGCTCCGTCCGCTCGAGCTTGAACGGCGTGTCCGCCACCAGCGCGAATGCGGACTGCATCGCCTTGCCGATCTGCTCGAAGAGGCGCTGCGCGATCCGCATCTCGATATTCGAGAAGGATCGTTCCTCGTCGAGCGGCGGTTCGGAGCCGTCGGCACCGAGGAGCGCCTCCACCATCGTGAAGATGAAGTCGCGGTCGAAACCGACCAGGATGTGACTGTCCCATTCGGGCGCCTTGAAGATTCCGGCGACCGCGTTCGCCTCGTAGGGCTCCAGGATGTCTCCGAACCGCTGGCTCTCGACATTGCTCAGCGAGAAGTAGACCGGGGAGGCCGCGAGGTGGCGGAGCTGCTCCGCGCAGAACGTCGCGGCTCGGTCGAGGATCACGTGCAGCATCGGGAGGCGATCGAGGGAGAGCCCTGCGGCGTCCAGGAGCCGATCCCGGATGTCGTTGGCGACCGGTTGTTTGTCCATGATCAAGCCGCCTCACGCAGGGCGCTCTCGCTGCGCGGCGCGCCCGTGATCGTCGCGTTCTCCACCTCGTCGATCGTCGGCCGGTAGGCCGCCGTGATGGCCTTGCGGCCATGCTCGACGGCGATCTGCGGCAGCGCGCCGTTCATGAAGGCCAGCAGAGTCTGCTTGACGATGATGAAGACCCGGGCCTGCGCCTCGCGGGTCGTCTTCACCTTGTTGGCGAGCGGCGCCACGACGCTGTAGGAGACGAGAATGCCGGTGAAGGTGCCCACCAGAGCGGACCCGATCAGGCTTCCCAGCAGGGCGGGGGATTGGTCGAGCGCCCCCATCGCCTTCACGATACCGAGGATCGCCGCCACGATCCCCAGGGCCGGCAAGCCGTCGGCCATGTTCATCAGCGCGAAGTAGACCTTCAGCTTGTCGCCGCGGTGCGTCGCGATCTCCTCCTCCATCAGCGCCTCGATCTCGTAGGGCCGCGCATTGCCGACCAGAAGGAGACGGACATAGTCGCAGATGAACAGCGTCAGTTCCTGGTCGCGGGCCACGCGCGGATAGGCTTTGAAGATCTCGGACTCATCCGGTCTGTCCAAGTGACTTTCGACCTCGTTGCGCGGCTTTGACCGAAGTTCCCGTGTCAGCGCGAACAAAAGGCCGAGCAAGGAAAGGTAATCCTCCTGTCTCGGCTCCCGTGCGAACAGAGCATCCCGGACCGCACCGGCGGTGTCCATCACCACCCGCGCCGGGTTGGCGACGATGAACGCACCGATCGCGGCGCCCCCGACAATGATGAATTCGAAAGGCTGCCAGACCACCATGAGGTGGCCGCCCATGGCCCAGAAGCCGCCCGCGACACAGACCATCGCGGTCAGCAAGCCGATGATAACACCCACGTAGCGCCTCGACGTCGTATGGATCGCTACACCGGGCCGTAGACGGTCATGCTTGCGTCGGGCTGGAGCGATCTCGCGGCGCTCAAACGCAACACGTTTCGAGATCGACCGTGCAAGGCCCAGACAAGCTCCCGGCCCTAGGGCTGACGCCCATCATCCGCGGCCTGTACATCTGCAGCGTTCGATATATCGGCGATCCGAATTCTTATTAATTCGTTCTGAACCCGATCCAACAAGATCAGGAACCCGGACATGACATCAACTTATCTTAATTACAAGCTTATATCTAGAGATATTACAAAAACTCTGAGCGAAAAAGCGTCGGAAAAGGCAAATTCTCGAGAGATAAAATATTACTCTGATCATATTTCCGAAATAAAATCAGTCGATGATTTCATCGGCAATGCGCGCATCTTCAATTTCGCCATGCAAGCCTTCGGCTTAGATCACATGGCTTACGCCAAGGGATTCATGAGAAAGATCCTGGCAGGGCCGCCTGACGCGAACGGAATGCGCTTGGTCGATCGCATTCAAGATGCGCGATTTCGAGAATTTGCGAACGCCTTCGACTTCCAAACCCACGGCGCCAACACAACGCAGCGTCCCGAGGCCAGGCAGGCACCGATCGCTTCTTATGTCCGCCAGAAGCTCGAGAGCGATGCCGGCCAGCAAGACGAGGGCACACGCCTGGCCCTGTACTTCAAGCGCCAGGCGGGAACGATCAAGTCCGCGTTCGGCATCCTGGCCGACAAGGCTTTGGCGGAAGTCGTTCGAACAGCCCTTGGACTTCCTCCCGAGATGGCGATGAGCAACCTTGATGCTCAGGCCGCCCTGATAAACCGGAAGCTCGACATCGCGAGTTTCAAAGATCCGGAAAAACTCGACAAATTCATTAAGCGCTTCACGATCATGTGGGATCAGAAGAACGATACGGCGTCGACGCCGACGCTGTCGCTCTTCGGCGGGTCCGATTCGGGCTTCGACACCGGGCTCCTCCTCAAGCTGCAATCCATCCGGCTGGGGGGGCACTGACATGCAGGCGTCGCTTTACGTCACGCTGTCCGCCCAGATGGCGCTCGAACAGCGCCTGAACACCGTGGCGACCAACGTCGCCAATCTCGGGACCGCCGGCTATCGTGCGGAGGAGGTCAAGTTCGAGACGATCCTGTCCGAGGCGGGCGGGCGCGAGGTCGCGTTCACGACGCCGGGCGAGACCTTCCTGTCGCGCAAGGCCGGACCGCTCATCAAGACGGATTCGCCCCTCGACGTCGGCGTGCAGGGGGACGGCTGGCTGGCCGTGCGGGGTCCAGGAGGTCCGGTCTATACCCGCGACGGCCGGATGCAGGTCACGGCGGCCGGCGACCTGCAGGATCTGAGCGGGCGCCCGATCCTGGACCCCGGCGGTTCGCCCCTGACCGTCGATCCGGAAGGACCCCCGATCACGATCGGACAGGACGGGATCATATCCCAGGGCACCAATCAGATCGGCGCACTCGGCGTGTTCCGTCTGGACCCGGCCGCGAAACTCACCCGTGTCGCCGGCGGTGCCGTCGCGTCGGACAGGCCGGGCCAGCCGATCCTGGACTTCAATCAGCGCGACGCGACCACGGTCCGGGTTCAGCAGGGATTCCAAGAGGGGGCCAACGTCAATCCGGTGATGGAGATGTCCCGGCTCATCGAGATCACGCGCACCTTCCAGAATGCGGCCGCCGCGGTGGCCGAAACCGAATCCTCGCTGCAGGACGCGATCCGCGGCCTCGGCCCCAGCGCGTAAGCGACCGCCATCGTGGACTCCACAAGGCTGCCGCGTGCTGAGATGAGCATGAACGCCCTCGACCGGCTCGCCCGCGCGCTGGAGGACCGGGACGATCATCCCCTCGTCAGAGTCGGGGGAGTCGTCCGGGAGATCGGGTTCGGCCATTGCCGCATCCGCATCAACACCCCCCTGCTGAGGCTCGGCGATCGGATGCAGATCGAGACCGGCGGGCGGAATCTCGACGGCGAGGTCGTGCGGATCGACGAAGACGGGGCGATCCTCAAGCCGTTCGAGAGCCGGATCGGCGCCGGCCTCGGATCGCCCGCCTATCGCGTGCCGACCTCGGATCCCCGACCCTGCGAGGACTGGAAGGATCGCGTCATCAACGCCCTGGGGCAGCCCATCGACGGAAAGGGGCCGTTGGCCAAGGGCGCCCGGGCGATGCCGCTGGATGCCGATCCTCCGCCCGCGATGCTGCGGTCCCGGGTGAACCGGCCGCTTCCGACCGGCGTGCGGGCCATGGACCTGTTCACGCCGCTCTGCGCGGCGCAGCGCATCGGCATCTTCGCGGGCTCCGGGGTCGGGAAGACCACGCTGCTGTCCATGCTGGCCCGCTGCTCCGGATTCGACGCCGTGGTCGTCGCCCTGGTCGGCGAGCGCGGGCGCGAGGTTCGGGAGTTCCTCGAGGGCCCTGTCCAGGACAGCCGGTCCCGGTCGGTGGTCGTGGTCGCCACGGGCGACGAGAGCCCGATGATGCGCCGGCAGGCGCCGAAGCTCGCGTTCGCCGTCGCCGAGTATTTTCGCGATCAGGGCCAATCGGTCCTGCTCATCCTCGATTCGGTCACGCGCTTTGCGCATGCCGCCCGGGAGGTGGCCCTCGCGGCCGGCGAACCGCCAGTGGCACGGGGCTATCCGCCGAGCGTGTTCGGCGATCTGCCGCGTCTGCTGGAACGGGCCGGGCCGGGGACCGAGGGCGGCGGCACGATCACCGGCATCTTCTCGGTCCTGATCGACGGAGACGACCACAACGACCCGGTAGCAGACAGCATCCGCGGCACCCTCGACGGCCATATCGTCCTCGACCGGGCGATCGCCGATCAGGGCCGCTATCCGGCGATCAACCTGCTCGGCTCGATCTCACGCCTGGCTGACGTCGTGTGGACCCCGCAGCAGCGCGAACTCGTCCGCATGCTCAAGAGCCTGGTCGCGCGCTTCGAGGATTCCCGGGACCTGCGCCAGATGGGGGGATACCAGGCCGGAGCGGATCCGGAACTCGACCAAGCCGTCGTCTTGGTCCCGAAGATCTATGCGGCCCTCCGGCAGGATCCCACCGAGCCGCGCAGCCTCGACGCCTTCCTGGACCTCGCGAACGCGTTGCGAACCTGATCAACGGAGGCACGGGGCGGACCCGGATCCGAGGGGGAGGGTCGATCGCCCGTGCCGATGGCAGGGCGTCACGAGAAACCGCGTCGCTCGCCGGCGCGGGTTCAGAAAAGCCGCTCGGAAAGCTTCGCGCAAGCGATCTCTGATCAGAGTCGGCCGAACATGATCAAACAACGGGGACGTTCGTCATGGGACTTTATGGTGTGCTGAACAGCGGCGTCTCCGGAATGAACGCCCAAACCAATCGACTTGGAACGGTTGCTGACAATATCCAGAATCAGAATACAACCGGGTACAAGCGCGCATCAACCGAGTTCTCGTCGCTCCTGATCGACCCGAACCCGGGATCCTACGAGTCCGGATCGGTCGATACGATCGTGCGACACGCGATCACGAGCCAGGGCACGAGATCCGCGACGACGTCCGCCACCGACCTCGCCGTCAACGGCAACGGATTCTTCGTCGTCAAGGATCCCGGCGGCAGGACTTACCTGACCCGAGCCGGGAATTTCATCGAAGACGCGACAACCAAGGATCTCGTGAATGCAGCCGGCATGCACCTGATGGGCTACAGCCTGGCCTCGGGCGATCCGAAGGTCTCGCTGAACAGCTATGACGGGCTCGTGCCCGTCAACACGGCCAGCCTGTCCATGCAGGCCCGCCCCTCCACCATCGGAACGATCAGCGGCAACCTTCCTGCCGACGCGGCGATCGTCACGGGCGGGGCGAATTTCACGAAGGCGACCAGCATAACCACCTATGACAATCTCGGCCACGCCGTTGTCGTCGATCTGTACTTCTCGAAGACGGCATCCAACACGTGGCAGGTCTCGGCCTACGATTCCAGCAAACCCGCGAACTTTCCCGGATCACCGCTCGGACAGACAAATCTGACGTTCGACAGCAATGGCAAAATTCAAGGCCTGCCGAAACTGAATTTTACCGTTCCAAAGGGTCAGCCCATGTCTATCGACATGGCCAACATGACGGCTCTGGCAGGCGAATACACGATCACGGGGGGCGCCAACGGAAGCGCCCCGATGAGCGTCGTGGGAACGGACATCGACCGGGACGGGACGGTGTACGCCGTCTATCAGGACGGCAAGAAGGCGGCGGCCTTCAAGGTCCCGCTCGCCACTGTCGAGAGCCCGGACAATCTGAGTCCGCAGGCCGGCAATGTCTTCGATACCACCCCCAGTTCGGGCACGCCCCAGATCGGCTTCGCCACCGTCGGCGGCCGCGGGCAGATCCTGAAGGGCATGCTCGAAGAATCGAACGTCGATCTCGGAACCGAGCTGGCGACGATGATCCAATCGCAGACCAGCTACGGCGCCAATTCCAAAGTGTTTCAGACCGGCGCCGAAATGCTCGAACTCCTCGTGAACCTGAAGCGCTGAGCTGGAATAGAGGACGTTCCACATGGGCCTTTCCGTTGCACTGAACGCCGCGCGCGGATCCCTGCTCGCCAACGCGACCCAGACCGACGTCGTGTCGCGGAACATCGCCGGGGCCCACGATCCGGCCTATTCGCGAAAGATCGCATCGCTCGTCACGACGGACGGGCCGGTCCGGGTCGTCATCAACCGCGCCAGCAACACGGCGTTGTTCGATCGGATGATGAGCAGCACGTCGGAACTCGCCGGCTATGAGGCGATCCTGACCGGGCTCACCACGCTGGAGGGTACGGTCGGCGATACGGACGCGCAGCGCTCCATCGCCGCAAAGGTCGGTATCCTGAACTCGGCACTGGGCGATGCCGCCAACCAGCCGAACGACGTGAATCTGGCGAAGGCCGCCGTTGCGGCCGCGCGGGACCTCGCGCGCGCGCTGAACCAAGCGAGCGACACGGTGCAGGCCGCCCGGCTGAGCGCCGACCAGGAGATCGCCGAGTCCGTCGCCACGATCAACGACCTGCTCGGAAAGTTCGACGCGGCCAATAAGGCCGTCGTCCTCGGGACAGCGCGCGGGGACGATATCAGCGATGCGCTCGACAACAGGGACAAGATCCTCACCCAGTTGTCCCAGGAGATCGGCATCAGCACGGTCATCCGTGAGAACAACGACATGGCGATCTACGCCGATAACGGCTCGCCCCTGTTCGAAAGGCAGCCTCGGACGGTCACCTTCGAACCGACATCCGCCTTCGCGGCCGGGACGACCGGCAAGGCGGTGTTCATCGACGGGATGCGCGTGACCGGCAACGGCTCCCTGATGCCGCTCCAATCCGGCCGGATCGTGGGACAGATGACGATCCGCGACGAAGTCACGGTCACGTATCAGAAGCAGCTCGACGCCATCGCCGCCGGATTGATCAACGCCCTGTCGGAGACGGACAAGACGTCCGCGATCGGTGCGGCCCGGGCCGGCCTGTTCACCTATCCCGGCGGCCCGGCGCTTCCCGGGGCAGGCATTACGGGGCTCGCCCACACCATCCGCGTCAACGCCGCAGCCGATCCCGAGCAGGGCGGCAACCCGTTCACGCTGCGCGACGGCGGCATGAATGCGGGGGTGCAATATCTGTACAACGACACGCAGGCCGCCGCCTTCTCCGATCACTTGAACGCCTTGCGCGCCGCCCTCGGCGCGGAGCGGCCCTTTGCGGCGGCCTCGGAACTGCCGGCCTCGGCATCCCTGCAAACCGCCGCGGCGGCGTCGGCGAGCTGGCTCGAAGCCGCCCGCAAGGCTGCGTCCCTCCAGGTCGACAAAGAATCAGCGGTGCTGGACAGCGCATCGACCGCGCTCTCGAACACGACCGGCGTGAACCGCGACGAGGAAGTCGCCTCGATGCTGCAGCTCGAGAAATCCTACGCGGCGTCCGCCAAGCTTATCGCGACCGTCAATGCGATGATCCAGTCTCTCCTTGATGCCGTGAGGTAGCGTCATGAAAACGAGCTACATCTCTACCGCCACGCTCTGGAACTCGCCCCGCGCCGGCGCCGCCCGGCTGGAGGCGGAGATCGCGAAGGCGAATGCCGAAATGGTGCAGGGCGGCCGATACGCCGATGTCGGCCTTGAGCTCGGCCACAGGACCGGAACAGACATCAATCTGAGACAGGAGGTCGACGACCTCAAGGCGCAACAGAGCCGCAACAACATAACCGGGCTCCGGGTCAGCGGCACCTACGATGCGCTGACCCAGATCCGGACGGACAGCGAGTCTTTCCTCGCCCTCGTCACCCCTGGAAAGCTGTTCAGCAGCAACGGGGCCGAGACGGTGAAGGAGGCGTCATCGCGACTCTCGGCGCTGATCGCGCATCTGAACTCCGCCGTCGCGGGTCAATTCCTGTTCTCCGGAATCGATACCGACCGACGCCCGATCGCGGATACGCAATCCGTGCCGCCGGCGGCTGCCAAGCTAGCCTTCGCGCAGGCGTTCCAAACCGCCTTCGGCTTCGCGCCCGGAACGCTGCCGGCCGCGACCAACATCACGGCGACACAGATGCAGGCCTTCCTCGACGGCCCCGCATCCGCGCTTTTCGCCGACCCTCAATGGGGTGCGACATGGTCCGGTGCGTCGAACGTCAACATCCGCAGTGAACTCGCTGGCGGCGAAACGGCGGAGACATCCGTCAATACCAACGTTCAGGCCGTTCGACAGCTCGCAATGCTGTATACGGTCGGTTCCGAAATCGGGCTGACCAGCCTCGCCCCGTCGACGCAGTCGATCGTGTACGACAAGATGCGGGACTTGGCGAGCCATGCCGCGTTCAACCTGACGCAGATCCAAGCCAGCGTCGGCATCGTTCAATCCAGAATGAAAGCCGCCGACAACCTGCTCGATTCCAAGATAAAGTTCCTGACCCTCGGATACAGCAATCTCGAGAGCGTCGATCTCGCAGAACTCAGGACACGCCAGGAAAACCTGAAAGCCGACCTTCAGGTCTCGTACAGTCTGACGAGCGAGATGAGACGGATCAGTCTGATCGATTACGTCTGACAGTTTCGGATACGGTTTTGACCGCCGGGCGACACGCCAAGCGACGGCACATCACTGCGGCAACGCTTCAATTCGATAGGCAGATCGGCAATGTACGGCGCGTCCTACGCGGAAGCCTACACGGAAGTCTTGGACGATTCACCCACCCTCGCCCGGGAGCGGGAACGGGCGGCCTTCGATCGGGCCATCGCTCTGATGAAGGAGGCCGAGGCCGCCCCTGCATCGGCGGAACTGCGTCAGGAGGCCATCAGCTTCCTGCAGCGCCTCTGGAGCATGCTCATCGATGATCTCGCCAATCCCGAGAACGCGCTGCCGGCGCAATTACGGGCGGACCTGATCTCCATCGGATTGTGGAACTTGAGCCAGACCGACCAGATCCTCCGCGGCGATGCGACGGGGTTCGAGGCTCTCATCTACGTCAATACGCTGATCCGCGATGGTCTCCAATGAGCCGCTCGATCAATCTCAGCCTGCGAGGCCAGGAGCGCATCTTCATCAACGGGGCCGTTCTCAGAGTGGACCGCAAGGTCACGATCGAGCTGCTCAACGACGCGACCTTTCTTCTCGAAGCCCATGTGCTGCAGGTCGAGCAGGCGAAGACGCCGCTGCGCCAGCTCTACTTCATCGCCCAGGCCATGTTGATCGATCCCAGCAATGCCGGCCAAGTCCGACAGGCTTACGATAAAGTCGAGCAGGCGATCCTGGCTCAGACTCCTGATCGCGCCGTCGTTGCGGCGCTCGCAGCGGCGCGCGACCTCCTCAACAGGGGTCGGCCGTTCGAGGTCCTGCGGATGCTGCGCGGGGTCTTCGAACCGGAAGACGCGCCATCCCGACCGAACTCGAACAGTCTCACTCATCAGGTCGCCTGACGAACCGTCAGGGCATAGGCGCCGAAACCAGACGGAGGTCGATCCATGTCCATACCGGCAACCCAATCTACGAACCCGTCAACCGCGAATGTCGCGGCCCGAACGGCCCCGGCCGCGAAGCCGTCGACTCTGAACTACGACACCTTCCTCAGGCTCCTCATGGCGCAGATGAAGAACCAGGATCCCACGGCGCCGATGAAATCGACGGATTACATGGGCCAGCTCGCGACATTCTCGCAGGTTGAGCAGAGCGTGAACATGAATAGCAAGCTCGACGCCTTGCTCACCTCCTCGAGTCTGTCCCAGGCCAGCAATCTCATCGGGCACACCGTCACCTCCGCGGACGGATCGGTCACGGGAACAGTCACGTCCGCGCGGGTGACGAAGGACGGCCTGATCGTACATCTCGATAGCGGCCAGGATGTCCCCTACGAATCCGGCCTGACCGTGTCCTAGAACCGTCCCCGGCCTGACGGCAGCCGGTCGGCGGCCCCAATGCCACGGCATGCGCGATCGTTCGACGAGCCGGCATCCGCGTCATCGCAACGTCCGCGGCGATCGCAGTCGACACGCCGAACTGAACCGCCGGCCGCGGCCCAGCAGGGCGCGGCTTGGACGGGAATCGATGGCGCGCGCGGGCCGCTGCGATCCCGGCAGGCCTCCGATCCGACATCCGCAAGTGCTCGCGGAGGCGATGACGCCGGACCGTCGGCGCAGACCGAACTCACCCCATCAGACCGAGTCGAGCCCGTCTGCCGGCCAGACGGTTTCCGGCGAACGTCCGCCTCTCTCGAATGCCCCTGTGAGAATCCCCGTCCGGCCCCATGAACGAGATCGACGCCCTTGAACTCGTCCGCGCCGCCATCTGGACGATCATCGTCGCCTCGGGGCCGGCGGTCGGAGCCGCGATGGTGGTGGGGATCCTGATCGCCCTGTTCCAGGCGCTGACCCAGATTCAGGAGGTCACCCTCACCTTCGTCCCGAAGATCGTGGTCGTCCTGCTGGTGATGATCGTCAGCGGCTCCTTCGTGGGCGGCCAGATCTACGCCTTCACCGAGATGGTCTACGGCCGGATCGTGACGGGCTTCCGCGCGGTGTCGGAATGAGCGGCGTCGAAGGCGGAGGGGGGTCTGCGCGCGGCACGTCGGACGCGGCGGCGCGCAAGGCGCGCCGCGCGGGCATCGGAGCCGGGTGCGCGGACCGACGCCATGCAGGCGCAAGCTTGATGATCCAGAAGTCCCATCACGACACGAGGGGGTGAGAGCGTGGCATCGGCCGTACAAGCGCTCGCGCCGGACAGAAGAATCCGGCGGGATGTCTGGTTCGCGATCGGCATCATCGCCATCCTCGCGATCCTGTTCCTGCCCGTTCCGGCCGTGCTGATCGATATCGGGCTAGCGCTCTCGATCGCCATCTCGGTGCTGATCCTCATGGTCGCGCTCTGGATCCACAAACCGCTGGAATTCTCGTCCTTTCCCACGATCCTGCTGATCGCGACGCTGCTGCGTCTGGCCCTCGGGATCGCGACGACGCGGCTGATCCTGTCCAACGGGGATGCGGGCGTCGACGCGGCCGGCCACGTCATCCAGGGCTTCTCGCAGTTCGTGATGAGCGGCGACTTCGTGATCGGGCTCGTGGTGTTCGCCATTCTGATCACGGTCAACTTCCTCGTGATCACCAAGGGCGCCACGCGCATCGCGGAGGTCGGCGCGCGCTTCACCCTGGACGCGATCCCCGGCAAGCAGATGGCGATCGACGCCGATCTCTCAGCCGGCCTCATCGACGACAAGGAGGCGCAGCGGCGTCGGCGCGAGCTGGAGGAGGAGAGCGCGTTCTTCGGATCCATGGACGGCGCCTCGAAGTTCGTGCGCGGCGAAGCCATCGCCAGCCTGATCGTCATCGCGGTCAACATCTTCGGCGGCATCATCATCGGCGTCACCCGTCACAGCCTGCCGCTGGGCAAGGCCGCCGACGTCTTCACCAAGCTCTCGGTCGGTGACGGACTCGTCTCGCAGATTCCGGCCCTCATCGTGTCCCTGGCCGCGGGCCTTCTCGTGTCCAAGGGGGGGACGCGCGGAACTGCCGAGCAGGCCGTCCTCGGCCAGCTCGGCGCCTATCCGCGGGCGCTGTTCGTCGCCTCGGGTCTGATGCTGGTCTTCGCGATCCTGCCCGGGATGCCGTTCCTGCCCTTCGCCGTCCTGAGCGTCTTGATGGGCACCATCGCCTATCTGATCCCGCGCCGCCTCGCGGAGGCGCAATCGAAGGTCGATGCCGCGGTGAAGGCCAAGGAGCAGCAGCGTCTCCTGGAGCACCAGGAGAGCGAGGCCGTGAAGGACTCGCTGAAAACCGCCGAGATCGAGTTGCGGCTGGGCAAGCACCTCGCGGTGCAGATGCAGGGCGCGCAGAACGAACTGGCCCACCGGGCCGGCCGGATGCGCCGGAAGTTCGCGCAGCAATACGGATTCGTGGTTCCGGACATCAAGCTGGTCGAATCCCTGACGGTCCCGAGCAAGAGCTATGAGATCGCGATCCACGGAACCGTCATCGCCGCCCAGCAGATGCGCCCCGGCGAGACCATGATCGTCGTGGGTGACGGTCCGCTGCCCAGCATCGCCGGCGAGGAGGTGCGCGAGCCGGCCTTCGGCATGCGGGCCGTCTGGGTGCCGGATGCCTACGCCCAGGAGGCCCGGCGCGAGGGCTTCAGTCCGATCGACTGGCACTCCGTGATGCTGACTCATGTCAGCGAGGTGATCCGCAATAACCTGCCCCAGCTCCTCTCCTACAAGGACTTGAGGATGCTGATCGAGCGGCTCGATTCGGAATACAAGCGGCTGGTCGACGACATCTGTCCGTCGCAAATATCGTACTCAGGCCTGCAGGCCGTGCTCAAGCTGCTCCTCGCCGAGCGGGTCTCGATCCGGAACCTGCACCTGATCATCGAGGCCATCGCCGAGATCGTCCCCCATGCCCGCCGGGCGGAGCAGATCGCCGAGCATGTCCGGCTGCGGATCGCGCAGCAGATCTGCGGCGATCTTGCCGAGAACGGCGCCCTCAACGTCCTGCGACTCGGCAGCCGCTGGGATCTCACCTTCCATCAAGGCCTCAAGCGCGACGCCAAGGGCGATGTGGTCGAGGTCGATCTCGATCCGCGGCTGATCGAGCAATTCGGCGTCGAGGCCTCCGAGGCCATCCGCGCCCATTTGAAGACGTCGCACAAATTCGCCCTGGTCACGGCGCCGGAGGTGCGCAGCTACGTGCGGATGATCATCGAGCGCCTGTTTCCGACGGTCCCCGTGCTGTCGCATGTCGAGATCGCCCGCGGCGTTGAGATCAAGTCCCTCGGTACGATCTCCTGACCCCCGATGATCCCGGATACGATCCTCGGCGTCTTCGTGATCTTCTGTCGTGTCGGCGGGTGCCTGCTGGTGGCGCCGGGCCTGTCCAGTGCGCGGGTGGCCCCGCACATCCGCCTGTTCATCGCCCTGACCGTGACCTTGGCGGTGGCCCCCATGCTTCTGCCGAAACTCGGTTTGGGCCTGAGGGGTGCAGGGCCGGCCGAGATTCTCTGGTGGGTCGGATGCGAGACGCTCACCGGGCTCGCCATCGGCTTCTTCGGCCGATCCTTCTATTTCGCGCTCGAAACCATGGGCAGCGCCCTGGCGACGATGATCGGTCTGGGAGGCATCCCGGGGAATCCCGTCGCCGAACACGAGGCGGCCTCCCTCGCCGGCTCGCTGATCATGATGGCGGCGACGGTGCTGGTGTTCAGCATGGACCTGCACTGGGAACTGTTCCGCGGATTGGTCGCCTCCTACGACCGCATCCCGGCCGGGAACCCGTTCGGCGCGCGGCCCATGCTGGCCGGCTACGTCGACCGGATCACGGCGGCCTTCGTCATGGCCGTTCGTGTGACGAGCCCGTTCATCATTTACTCCGTGCTGGTCAATCTCGCCCTGGGGCTCGCCAACAAGCTCACACCACAGATTCCGGTGTTCTTCATCGCGACACCGTTCATCCTGTTCGGCGGCCTCCTGCTGCTGATGGTCCTGTCCACGGATCTGCTCGGGCAGTTCGCCCTCGAGTACGGGCATTGGCTGAAGAGAGGCTGACATGCGGACACGCCTGAGCCGGGCGATGCGGCTGCTGCGCCTGCAGGACCGCATGCACCAGCTCGCCGAGCGGGACCTTGCCGCACTGGACCGCCGGGTTCAGGCGGCCGACATGGCGCAGGCGGATCTGATTCGCGCCCTCAACGAAGCGTCTGCGTTTCACGAGCCGCTGCGCGCCACGGCGGTCGGGCGGCTGAGGCGCCTGGCGGTTGAGGCCCAGGAGCTGCGCGCGGAACGCGACATCTCTGCACTGAGGCTGATGGAACGCTCCACGCAGCACAAGCGGACCGAGCTGTGGGTCGGACGCCTGGAGACCGCCCAGCGCCAGCACGCGGAGAAGCGGGATTGGGCGGAGCGCCTCGACCATCTGGGCCTCACCACGGAGGCAAGCCTCCGGTCAGCCAAGCCGGTTAACCTGCAGGACGAGCCAAGGTCTCCCGTGGGCCCGGCGGATGTGTCCGGCCTTGACGGCTGGGCTCGTCGCGATCGCAACAATCCGGATACGAGTACGCCGTGAGCGTCCAGCCTCCCTCCGATATTGTCCTCGACGTTGCGCGCGCGGCGGATCCCGCCCGCTATCAGGCCGCGGTCACCAAGCTCACCCAAGGCGCGCCCGGAACCTTCGCGGACGCCCTGGGAACGGCCTCGGGCAACCGGACCGGGTTCGCCGTAGCGCCGCAGCCGAGCGCCGATTCCGTGCTGACGCGGTTCCGCACGGCCGCAACCCTGCCGTCGCCCCGGACGAAGGGAACCCCCGCCCAGCAATTCGAGGCCTTCGTCCTTCAGACCTTCGTCGAATCGATGCTCCCGCAGGGCGCATCGGCGGTCTACGGCAAGGGCAATGCCGGGGCGATCTGGAAGTCGATGCTGGCCGAGCAGCTCGGCGCCCAGCTGGCCAAGGCCGGCGGCATCGGCATCGCCCGGATGATCGAGGCGTCACACCCGGACACCAGAGCCCCGGCCCCCGCGTCCCGGATCCCGGCGGTCTGACGCAACCCCGCTCCGCACCACCGACACCCCGGACACGGATCATGCTGCTATCATCCCTGGCCCGCCTCGAAGCGACCATCGACGCCGAGACCACCTCTCTGACGGTGCACGACCTGCGGGATCAGGACGATTTCAACCGCCGCAAGAGTCAGAGCCTCGTAGAACTGGCTCGTCTCGGACGGACGATCAGCGCGGACCGGCTGAGCCCGCCCGAGATCGAGGGGCTGGAGCGGGTCCGCGCCAAGCTGCGACGCAACCACGAACTCCTGGGCATCCACTTGCGTGCCATGCAGGAGGTCTCGGATCTCGTCTCCACCATGATCCAGAGCGCGGAATCCGACGGCACCTACTCGGCCGTCCTGCGCTACCAGGAGTGACCGCGTGACTCGCATCGTCATCACCGGATTGTGGATCTGCGCCATCACGGTGCTGTCCAGCTACGCGGTGATCTCCTGGATGCCGGCTTTGCCGAAACCCAAAGCCGAGGAGTATCTGGAGGGGCTGACCTATCAGAAGCTGCGCCCCCTCAACATTCCGATCATCGCGGATGGGAACGTCCAGGGCTACATCCTGGCCACGATCATCTTCACGGCCGACTCGCACCTGATCAAGGGCCTGGGCGTGACCCCGGAGCCGTTCGTGATGGACGAGTCGTTCCGCCAGATCTACAGCGACGGCGACCTCGATTTCCGCAATCTCAAGAAGTACGACATCAACAGGCGCCTGGACGAGATCAAACGACGTGTCAACGAGCGTCTTGGCTCCGAGATCGTCAAGGATGTGATGGTTGAGAACTTCAACTTCATCACCAAGAAGGACATCCGGAGCTGAGGCCCGGCGTCACGGGATTCAGCCGCAAGCCGCGGCGAGGCGGCGGAAGCCGGTGAGGCGGCCGGCGGTTTTCTCGCAGCGTGGGGCCTCCGCCCGTACCGGCATGAAGCGCGCCGGAGCCGCTCGACCCCGCTGCGGCCATGGGCGTTTCACGCGGGGCAGAGGGCGGGCTGTTCGCCGCGCCCGTCTTCGGGCTCGCCGGCCGGGCCGCCGTCCTCCTGATGGGCTTGCGGAGGCCCGGGCCGAAGAACCGCGGCCGGCCACCGCACGCCCGGGACGCGATCGATCGAGGGGAGCGCGCGCGGCAGCGCACGACCCTGTCCTGGCGCGATGCGGCGGGCGACGGCACGGCCGCGCGCCTCGGCAGCCGCCTGCACCCGGCTCTTGCGATCCTACGACGGATCCCGAAGGCCCGTTCGACGCCTCCGTCCCGGGCCGAGGAGGCGATTCCTCGGGATGCCGCGGGCATCGGCGTCGGGGAGCCGGCCGAACCCACCTGTCAGGACGCCTCGGGCGACCGCAGGGACCCGGGGACGGACCCGGCCCTGCCGGCGCACGATCCTCATTCCGTGAGGCGACGCCGGAGCCCCGCCGCATCGACCGCGCGCATCAGCCGCGCGATGCCGTCCGAGGCGCCGGCGATGAGAAGGCCGCCGGCCACGCATCGCACGCCCGATAGCGTGTAGCGGAGGCAGGGACCGGGCCGCGCCCGGTGATGCGCCGCCGCGCGCGGATGCGGAACCGGCGCCGGCGGTTCCGCCCATGGGCGATGCACCCCGATATCGTCGATCCGGCCGGCGAGGCCGTGGGGTACGATGTGCAGCCGTCGCTCGCCCCGAAGGCCGAAGATCCGATGCGATGGATCCAGGGCGACCACCACGCTGGGGTCGAAGTGCAGGAACCCTTCGACCGAGAGGGGACGGTCGCCCGTCAGGAACCGGTCGAAGACGGCCATCCCGGCGAGGTCGTTCAGCAGCACGAAGGCCCGGATATGGCGGTAGTCCGGCCCGTGGACGCTCGTCTCGATGAGATGCACAGCGGCCTCGCCGAGGGTGAGGGTCGCCCGGGCCGTTCCGACGCCCGCACCCGGCTCGCGGCCCTCCGGGATGGCGATGTTGTGGGCGCGCGCCGCCGCCGGATGCAGGCCGCGCGGACCGAAGGGCTCGGCCTGCGAGCCGCCCCGTTCCGTGATCCACCGCAGACCGCCCGTGGCGAACGTGAAGGAGGTGCAGTCCCGGTGATCCTGCGGGTGGATCTGCTCGGAGAAATCCGCCGTGAAGGCGGACCAGCCTGCGGCGGCGTCCGTCCGGCGCAGGAGAATGGTTCCGGACGGAATCGGGGCGCCGGGGAGGGGCCATCCGCCGCTCGTCGGCCCCACCGCCGGACCGGTCATCCAGGGGTGGCGATGGGCGGCCGCAACGCGCCCCATCCAGCGATACCGGTCCGTATGCCCAGGCGCATCGTCGAAAGGCGGCAGGGCGCCGTCCGGCTCGAGCAGCGCGATCAGCCCGCCCCAGGCCCTCGCGAGGCGGAGGTCGAGGATGTCCGCCAGGGGGGCCAGATCCGGCCGGCCCTTCAGGACCGGCATCAGGACCAGGGCGAGCGTGAGGATCTCGAGTCTGCGGTGGTAGGATGGCTCCGTGACCGCCCCCTCGGGATCGATCATCGCCTCGAAGCCGCTGCGCAGGGCGATCATCGCGAGGTCGGTCCAGTGCCGCGCCATCGGAAAGGCCGGCAGGGTGACGCCGGCCGCCATCAGGGACGCCGCCACCTGCGCCTCCAGCAACGACCCCGCCACCGTGTGCTGGGCCAGGATCTCCGCCAGGGCCGCGGCATGCCGGACGATCTCGGCACCCAGACGCTCGACGGCCGAACGGTCCGCCGCATCGCCATCCCGCATCGCTGCGCCCAGCAGGCACAGCATCGCCTCCAGGCGCATCGCCATGCAGGCGGGATGCAGGCTCAGCGTGTCGGCCGGCCGGCCCCAGGGATTCGCGCGGGACCAGGCCAGGGCGACAGCGACCGCCCGGTCCCGAACCGCGCGCTCAGGATTTCCAGCGGCCGCACAGGTCCAGGAGAGGGACTGGAACGCAAGGCGCCACGCATGCGACCGGAACGGATCGCTCCCCCAGTCCGGCACCTCCGGGAGCGCCCAGGCCGGGCAAGACGCGAGACTGACGGAACCGTCAGCCCAGGCCGCGGCGTCCGGCCCGTCCCGCAGGAGCGCGACGCTGCGCAACGGCGACGGCGCTTCCTCCAGAAGGGCGGGGTCGAGATAGGGCAGGATCGACCCCGCGGCGGCGCCCTGGGTTGGCCGCGGGGCGCCGAGGCGGCCGAGCAGATGCGCCAGGACGGCTTCGGCGTCCGGGCCGGCTTCCTCCGCAAGATTGGCCAAGCGCAACTCGTCGTCCAGGAACATGTCCGGTGCGGCGGCCAGTGCAAGGCGCGCATCCGGATCCCAGGTGGCGAAGCCGATCTCCACCGTCGCCGCCTGGGGGGGCGGCGAGACCTTCAGGGTGAAGCGGTAGGCCTCCCGGTGGACCGGGATGTCGAGGAAGGCGGGGATCGACAGGGTGGCCAGGGTACCGGGGTAGGGCGGCGGGATCGGGTTGCCCCGCGCGTCGCGGAAGGACACCTGAGCCAGGGCACCGTCCGACTGGCCCTGCGCGATGACCTGCCCCTTGAACACGAGGGCACGCCCGGGAACCAGCCCGTGCCGCAACCAGGCGGGCCGGGGACCGAGGACGATCCGGCTGTCCTGGCCGAACCAGCCCCGCGCCGATTCGGGGCCCCCGTCCTCAGGGTGGGCCGCGTCCGGAACGGCCTGCCGGATCTCCGGCTGCACGATCCGGAACGGGTGCGTGTTGCGCCAGCTCCTGATGGTCACGCCGACTTGGGCGGCGGGCGCCGGGAGATAGAAGCGGCAGCGGATGGGAGCGCCGATCGAGCCCGCGCCGCCCTCCGACATCGGTCCGGCGATCCAGTCTCCGTGCGCGTCGATCGAGGTCCGCGCCAATCCCGGGATGCGGCCGAAATCGATCTCGGACTGATCCTGCGCGCGGAATGCGACACCGATCGCCGCGAAGTCCCGGACGCCCGGACATCCCTCGGCAGCAGCGCAGATCATGTATGCGTTGAACTCATACCAGCGGTCGCCGATCAAACGCTCGAACGCGAAGACGACCCGCGACCAGCGATTCCTGTTGCCAACCGCATGGCTCGCATCGGGCGCCTGTGCAGCGCCCGCGTCCGGTCGCGCCGAGTCAGGCGTGAAGGTGTGTCGTTCGGACATCGGCTCAAGCAGATCTCGCAGGATCGAAGCGTCGCTGGGCGCGTGCGATCATCCTAGCGGATCCTGCAATATAGGACGCACCATTCCGCAAACGCCACAAAATTCGATAAACTTTACAATGATTCCTTTATTCTTGGCTCTAATGTCTCGATTTTTGCTAAAAATGTCTACAAATTTTCTTCGATAGAACTTCATAACAGGATGTTGACGCTGTCTCATGTTTGATCCATTGAGAAAATTGGGGAATCATAGACAAAGAAAAGACAAGTTTTGATCTTTCACGCAAAAATGTCGACGGAGACTTTTGGCAATGTACGTCATTGTCGATGAGCGGCCGATGGTTACCGATGGTTACGTGGCCAACTTCAATCGTGAGGGCGTGACATCGGTTGGATTAGTGGCCGATGATTTCGAAGGCTGGATTCAGTCCGCCCCCGAGACGGATCTGGACGCCGTCCAGGGCTTCCTCCTGGGCAATTGTGAGCAGCGGCCCGATCTGCCGGAGATGATTCAGAAGCGGTCCCGCGCACCCATCATCGCGATGATCGAGACCCGCTGCCTGACCGAGACGCTGGATCTGTTCAGAGCCGGCATCGACGACGTCGTCCGCAAACCGGTCCATGTCCGCGAGATCCTCGCCCGGACCGAGGCCGTATGGCGGCGCTCGCAGCGCGAGAGGGCCAGCGACAGCGTCGTGGCGGACCGGACCGCGCGGCTGAGGGTGTACTTCGACGGCCGCGACCCCGACGTCGATGGGGAAAAAATGCCCCTGCCGCGCCGCGAACGCCAGATCCTCGAATTTCTGGTCCGCAATCGCGGGCGCCGGATGACCAAGGAGCAGGTGTTCAATGCGGTCTACGGCGCCTTCACGAGCGACGTGGACGAAAGCGTGATCGAGGGCCACATCAGTAAACTTCGCAAGAAACTCCGGCAGAAGCTGAGTTTCGATCCTATCGAAGTACGGCGTTATCTCGGGTATGCCTTCGTGAATTGATCTCTCTATCCGAGTTCTGCGGGAATCCGCTCATCACAAGGGCCGGTCTCCTGGCCGGCCCGTCGCGGACAGGCGGCCGGACGTCCATCGTCCGGTGGCCCGCATGTCCGGCATGAGAGGCAGCGCGGAGATGATCCGGCCGCAGCCTGGGCGTGCCGGACGCCGGCTCCGCGCCTCCCAGACCGCACGGGGATCAACCCGCGGAACGGCCGGACCGGACACGCGCCCCCCCCCGAGAGCGCGGCGGGAGGCCGCCACAAGCTTCGGACAAGACAGATCGAGGAAAGATCCGCCTGCAGAACAATGTTTCGCCGTACAACGAACGTTGCGGCCCAGGATACGCCCCTCGCAAGCGGGATTTTCCCGCCTCCTGACTTATCCCGTCAGAAAGCCGACAGGTCATGAACCCGATCTTTCTGTTCAACATCGCATCCCGTCAGCTGCAACATCTTGCGGCACGCCAAGCCGTGATCGCTGGCAATATCGCGAATGCCAACACGCCTGGCTATCGCGCCCGGGACCTGACCCCGTTCCGGGACCTGATGGACAAGACGGCTCTGACGATGGCGGCGACCCATACGGGCCACCTTGAGGCCAACGGTGCCGGCACGCGACCGGCGCGCGCGACGTCATCGGCCGGCTGGGACGTCGTCCATTCCGGCAACTCGGTCAGCATCGAGGAACAGATGATGAAGTCCGGCGAAGTCAGCCGCGACCAAGCCCTCAACAGCGGCGTGGTGAAGGCGTTCAACCGGATGCTGGCCCTGAGCGTGAAGGCCGGCCAATGATCGATCCGCTCGCCGCCTCATCGCGGATCGCCGGCTCCGGCATGGAGGCGCAGTCCGAGCGCATGCGCGTCATCTCGGAGAACATCGCGAACGCGCAATCCACGGGCCTCACCGCGGGAGCCAATCCCTATACGCGCAAGACGATCACGTTCCGGACGGCCCTCGACCGGGCCTCCGGGACGGCGGCCGTCGCGGTCCGCCAGATCGGGCAGGACACGGCGCCGTTCCGGGTCGAGTACGATCCCGGGAACCCGGCGGCGGACACAAACGGGAACGTCAAGCTGCCGAACGTGAACATGCTGATTGAGATGGCCGATATGCGGGAGGCCAACCGCTCCTACGAGGCCAACCTTCAGATGATCAAGCAGACCCGCTCGATGATCGCCAGCATCATCGAACTCCTGAGGCCGTGATGATCCAGTCCCTCGCCGCCCTCACAAGCGTCACCGACACGAACGCCGTCTTCGGCGCGGCCGACCTCGGGCTCACGACGCCCGGGATCCGGCAGGCGGCCCCTGCGGGACCCGCATCGAATTTCGGCGACCTCCTGACCCAGATCGCGGGTCAGATGCGCGACACGGTGAAGACCGGCGAGGCGGCCGCCATCTCCGGGATTCAGGGCAAGACATCCACCCAGGCCGTGGTGGAGGCGGTGATGTCCGCCGAGCAGACCCTCCAGACGGCGGTCGCCATCCGGGACAAGGTCGTCGCCGCCTACCTGGAAATCGTCCGCATGGCGATCTGACGCGTCCGCCCGCCACGACGGCGCCGCCCCGGGGCGGCGCTCGGCCCCTACCCGAACACCGTCACCCATTCCTCCCGCGCAAGGATCCGGTCATGAGAGCGCTCGCCATCGCGGCCACGGGCATGAATGCCCAGCAATTGAACGTGGAAGTCATCGCCAACAACATCGCGAACCTGAACACGACAGCGTTCAAGGCGGCCCGCGCGGAATTCAAGGACCTCATCTATCAGGCCGAACGGCCGGCGGGCGTCCCGATCCAGGCCGGCGAGTCGGCGATCCCCGAAGGCGCCATGCTCGGCCTCGGCGTGCGCAACACCGCGATCCGGAACCTGCACCGGCAGGGCCCGCTCAACAACACGACCAATCCCCTCGATCTCGCGCTCAACGGCCGGGGCTGGTTCCAGGTGACGATGCCCAACGGCGAGATCAACTACACCCGCGCCGGCTCCTTCAACAAGAACGCCGACGGGCGCCTGGTCACCGCGGAGGGCTACAGCGTCGATCCGGCGATCATCATCCCGCAGAACGCCGTCGACGTGGTGATCAACGAGACCGGCCAAGTGATGGTCAAGGTCGACGGACAGCAATTGCCGCAGACGATCGGCCAGCTCCAGATCGCCAACTTCACCAACGATGCCGGGCTCGAGCCCCTGGGCAACGGCCTGTACCGCGAGACCGCTGCCTCGGGACTTCCGGTCACCGGATTCGCCGGCGATCCCGGCTTCGGCAAGATCCACCAGGGCTATCTGGAGACCTCCAACGTCGACCCGGTCCGGGAGATCACCAGTCTGATCTCGGCGCAGCGGGCCTTCGAGATGAACTCGAAGGTGATCCAGGCCGCGGACGAGATGGCCGGCACGATCTCGAAGGGCATCCGCTAAAACCATGGCCCATGCAGCTCGCCCCGTCGAGATCGTGGCACGGATAGCGCTGGGCGCGGCCTGCACGCTCGGCCTCGCGTCCGTGCCGGCCGTCGCCGCGGAACAGGTCCTGCCGGTGCCGGTCGCCACGATCTACGCGGGCGACGTGATCAAGCCGACGATGCTGCGCGAGCAGGCCTATCCGGAAAGCTACCGGCCGCGTCTGCCGGTCGTCGACTCGGTGGCGCATGCGGTCGGACGGATCGCCCGGCGGACCCTCCTGCCCGGCGAGACGATCCCGTCGACCGCCCTCGAAGAGGCAAAGCTCGTGACCCGGGGCACCCCGACCGTGATCGTCTTCGAGGAGCACGGGGTGGTGATCACCACCGTCGGCCAGGCCCTGGCGAACGCCGCCGTGAACGAGGCGGTCAGCGTGCGGAACTTGGCGACGGGACGGGTCGTCCAGGGCATCGTCCAGCCCGATGGCCACGTCCGGACGGGGCAGCCGTGATGCGCCGGCTGCTGTCCCTTCTCCTGACCGCCCTCGCTCTCTGGCCGGCGCCTGCAGCGGCGACGCGGATCAAGGACATCGCGTCGCTCCAGGGCGTGCGCGACAATCAGATCGTCGGCTACGGGCTCGTCACCGGCCTGCAGAGCACCGGCGATACCCTGCGCAACGCGCAGTTCACGGAACAATCCCTGCAATCGATGCTCGATCGCCTGGGCATCAACGTGCGCGACCAGCGGCTGCGAACCCGCAACGTCGCGGCGGTCATGGTCACCGCCAACCTTCCGGCCTACGTGGAGCCGGGCTCGCGCGTCGACGTCTCCGTGAACTCCATGGGCGACGCCACCTCCCTGCGCGGCGGCACCCTGCTGATGACACCGCTCTCGGGCGGAGACGGGCAAGTCTATGCGGTCGCCCAGGGCGCCCTCGTCGTCTCCGGGTTCAGCGCCACCGGGCAGGCGGAGTCCCTGGTCTCCGGGGTGGCGACGGCCGCCCGGATCCCCAACGGCGCGCTGGTGGAGCGCGCCGTCGCCGGCACGTTCAACGAGTTGCCGGGCATGGCGCTCGAACTGAAGAACCCGGATTTCCGCACGGCCGTCCTGATCTCCGACGCCATCAACGCCTACACGCTCCAGAAGTACGGGAAGCGTGCTGCGAGCCCGCGCGACTACCGAACCGTCGTCCTGTCCCGGCCCGGCCATGTGGGTCGGACCCGATTCATGGCCGAGATCGGCGAATTGCAGGTCCAGCCGGATATTCCCGCGAAGGTGGTGATCGACCAGCGGACCGGCACCGTGGTGATCGGCCGGAACGTCCAGGTCTCCACCGTGGCGGTGACGCACGGCGACCTCACCGTGCGCATCACCGAGACCCCGCAGGTGTCCCAGCCCGCTCCGTTCTCCGACGGGCAGACGACCGTCGTGCCGCGGACCGACATCGAGGCGGGCGAGCGGATGGCACGCCTCGCGATCGTCTCGGGGCCCGACCTGCAGACCCTGATCCGGGGCCTGAACAATGTCGGGATGAAGCCGACGGACGTGATCGCCATCCTCCAGGCCGTGAAGACGGCGGGGGCCCTGCAGGCGGAGCTGGTGATCCAATGACCGGTCCAATCCGCATGCGCCGCATCGGTCAGGCCTCCGTACGGAGCTGGCGCGGCCTTTTCCTGACCTCAGCCGTCGCGCTGTCGGCAACGCAGGCGGCCGCCCAGCAGAAGCCGGGCGAGCCGGGCAAGACTGAGGAGTCCCGTCCCGCGCAGTACTGCGCCGGCATCGCGAACGCCGCCGCCGATGCCCGCTTCGCTTGGCAGAAGGAGGCGCTCACCGCGCTGTCCAAGGATATCGAGAACCGGATCAGCCAGCTCGAGGCCAAGCGTGCCGAGTACGAGGAATGGCTGAAGCGCCGGCAAGCCTTCCTCGCCAAGGCGGACGAGAGCGTCACGGCGATCTACGCCCGGATGCGGCCCGAGGCAGCGGCGCAGCAGCTGACCGCCATGGACAGCGAGGCGGCAGCCGCGATCCTGACTCGGCTCGACGCGCGCATCGCCAGCGCGATCCTGAACGAGATGGAACCGGGTCGGGCCGCGCGCCTGGCCAACGTCATCACGAACACCCCGCCGAAGAAGCCGACGCCCCAGAGGCCCGGCGAGGCCGTCAAGGCGCAGCCCCAGCCGCGTATGGACGAGGGGGACCGCCATCCGCAGGACAGCGAGACATCAGGATGAAGCGCTTGGCCGCCATCGCGGCGCTCACGGCCCTCGGGGCTTGCGCGACGCCCATCCAAGAGATCGGCCGCGCGCCGGCCTTGAGCCCGGTGGGCCTCGGCATCGATCCGAACCACGACAGCGTGCCGCCGCTCTATGTGGCGACGCAGGGTCAGGGGTACCATTCGACCTGGGCCCAGCAGAGCGCGGACCTGTTTCAGGATCCGCGCGCCAAGAATGTCGGCGACGTGCTGACCGTTCTCATCGCGATGAACGACAAGGCCCAGTTCGACAATGCCACCGACCGGTCGCGCGATTCGCGCGCCAAGTCGAGCCTGGATCTCCAGTTCGACCTGTTCGGTCTCACGCCGGAGTCGAAGAACCATTACGAGGTCAATGGCAATTCCTCGACGAAGGGGCAGGGCACCATCGACCGCAAAGAGCAGCTCCGGCTCTCCGTGGCGGCCGTCGTCACGCATCTGTTTCCCAACGGCAACCTGCTGATCAGCGGCTCGCAGGAAGTGCGGGTCAATTACGAGGTCCGTGTCCTGAACATCGCCGGCATTGTCCGTCCGCGCGACATCTCGCGCCGGAACACGATCGACTACGACAAGATCGCGGAGGCGCGCGTCTCCTACGGCGGTCGGGGGCGCCTGATGGAGGTGCAGCAGCCCGCCGTCGTCCAGCAGGTCTACGACCTGGCCACGCCGTTCTGAACCCGAGGCTGGCGAGATCCATGGCTTCCGATTCCGCATCCCGCCGCTCCAAGCTCCGCTGGCTGCTCCTCCTCGCGATGCTCACGGTCCTGGCGGTCGGGGTCGGGGGAGCGAGCGGCCTCTACATGGCCACACGGATCGAGAAGGCCGTCGACGAGCGGAAGAAGGCTGAGGAGGAGCGCGTCCAGCGGGTGGCCCCCTACGATGCGAACGCGACTGTCGCGAGTCTCGGCACCGTGGTGACGAACCTCGCCGGCCCCGGCGATGTCTGGGTCCGTCTGGAATCGTCCATCGTCGTCAAGGGTGGGGCCCTCGGCAACCCCAAGGCGATCGCCGCGGAGATCCGCCAGGACATCGTCGGCTACCTGCGCACCCTGACCGTCGCGCAGATCGAGGGACCGAGCGGCCTGAGCCACTTGCGCGAGGATCTGACCGAACGCGTCCAGATCCGAAGCAATGGCCAAGTCCAAGACTTCTTCATCGAAACACTCGTCGTCCAGTAGGGCGCTCCGTCGGCCACCTCTTCGACCCCGGCCGACAATCATCAGGATCAGTCACACCATGCTGCGTCGCGTCTGGATCGCGAGCTCGCTCCTCCTTGTCGCCACGGCGGCGCACGCGCAGAATTTCAGCCTCGACCAGGTTCTGCCCCCAGGAAACGGCTCGATCAGCGGGCGGATGATCCAGCTCATCGCGCTGATGACCGTCCTGTCGATCGCGCCGGGTCTCCTTGTCATGGTGACGAGCTTCACCCGATTCGTCGTCGCACTCTCGTTCCTCCGCTCGGGGCTGGGCCTCCAGAGCGCCCCGGCGAATCTCGTGCTGATCAGCCTGTCGCTGTTCATGACCTTCTATGTCATGGGGCCGACCTTCGATCGTGCCTGGCAGGACGGCGTCCGCCCGCTCACCGAGAACAGGATCAGCGAGGAGGAAGCCTTCGCCAAGGTGACCGCGCCGTTCCGGGACTTCATGCTGGCCCATGTCCGACCGAAGGATCTCGACACCTTCGCGGAGATGGCCGCGGCCAATGCGTCCAAGGCGCCGGATGGCGGCAGATCCGACCTGAGGATCCTGATCCCGGCCTTCATGATCTCCGAGCTGCGGCGCGGTTTCGAGATCGGCTTCCTGATCGCGCTTCCCTTCCTCGTCATCGACATGGTCATCGCGGTGCTGGTCATGTCCATGGGTATGATGATGCTGCCGCCGACGGTGATTTCGCTGCCTTTCAAGATCCTGTTCTTCGTACTGATCGACGGATGGAACATGCTGATCAGCGGTCTTGTGAAATCGTACTTCTAATCAGACCCGAAACAATTCTAAGGTCGAGTCGTCATAAATTTTTCCACGACGGATCGATTTTGACGTTGACTTGAGAAGACAGCCAGTCCATCACATCCAGGCTGCAAATGGATCGGTCGGACGCAAAGTTTACGATCCGCTCTGTACAGCATTGATAGCAGGTTGAGATCTGGACCGGATGGTCGATCTCAAAGGCATGAAGCCGCCCTGCTATGCCGGCGAGAATCCGGCATGTCCCAGAAACAACGTCTTCCAAGGGACATCGTTATGTCGAGCCTGTTTACGAACAACGCCGCGATGACGGCGCAGCTGACGCTGAAGCTCATCGGCCAGAACCTGGACAAGACCAACGACGTCATCTCGACGGGCCTGAAGATCGCTGGCGCCTCGGACAACGCCGCCTACTGGGCGATCGCCACGCAGATCCGCCAGGACAACGCCTCGCTCGGCGCCGTGAAGGACTCGATCGGCCAGGGCCTGGGCGTCGTCAACATCACGTACCAGGCCCTCAACACGATGGTCGACGAGCTCAAGGAGGTCAAAAGGAAGCTGACCACGGCGTCGGGCGTCGGCGTCGACCGCATGCTGATCCAGGACGATCTCAACGCGACCCTCTCCCGCTTCCGCGCCTATGCTGCGGATGCGTCGCAGGCCGGCGAAGCCTGGCTGTCGGTCGACTCGAGCCAGCCCACCTACTCGCCGATCCGGAAGGTCGTCTCGGGCTTCACCCGGGTGCTGGGCCAGCCGATCCTGACGACGACCGACATCGACACGAACAGGCTCAAGCTGTACGATAAGAGCACGGCCAACGGGACCGCCGGCACGAGCGCCTCGACCACGCCGCTGGCGGCCTGGACGACGGCGCAAGCCACGTACGACGCCGCCTACGCGGCCTACACCAGCAGCGGCAAGACCACCGCGGACGTGACCGCCTACACGACCGCGAAGGGCGCTTACGATACCGCCAAGGCGAAATTCGAGGGCGATCGGACGACGGAGAACGGAAAAGCCAAGGTGGGCAAGGATGGCACCGGCGGCATCCTCAACAAGGAATACTCCGTGCTCGGCGCGGACAACAACGGCTTCCTCAAGGCCTACAACCTGAAATTCGACACGATGGACATCTCGACGGTCCTTCCGAACGACCTGTCGAAGATCAACGCCTACATCTCGATGGTCGACCGGATCTCCTCCGCGATGACCGAAGTGGCGGCCAACCTCGGTGCGCTCAAGTCGCAGATGCAGTCGTTCCAGAACTACACGGAAGTGCTGTCCAAGGCCAACGACACCTCCATCGGCATCCTGGTGGACGGCAACATGGAAGAAGAGTCGACGAAGCTGAAGGCCCTTCAGGTCCAGCAGCAGCTCGGTATCCAGTCGCTCACGATCGCCAACCAGAACACGCAGCAGATCCTCAGCCTGTTCCGGAACTGATCCGGCCCACCTGATCAATATCACGACCAGATCGCCGATCTGATTCAGGCCGCGCATCTTCGGATGCGCGGCTTTTTCTTTTGCCAAAGCCGCGCGTTACGCCACCTTCGCGCAAGGTTGATCCGCCATGCGGAGGCAGAGCCACTGTGGTGGATACCGAGTCCTGCCGATGCCCGGTCGCGAACACATTGAGAAGCTGTGGAACAATATCCTGGAGCTCGGGCCCCGGCGCTTGATCGCCCTCGGACTGGTGGGACTGACCGTGTTCCTCGCCATAGGCCTGGGGGCCTATTACCTGAGCCGCCCGCTCCGGGAGACCCTCTATTCCGGCTTGAGCCGTGACGACGTGAGTCGCATGGGCGTGGCGCTCAAGGACGCCGGGATTCCCTTCGACGTCAGTGCGGACGGCACATCGGTTCTGGTCAGCTACGGGCAGACCGCGCAGGCCCGCATGCTCCTGGCCGAGAAGGGCCTGCCCCAGAGCGGCAAGGCCGGCTACGAACTGTTCAACGACCTGGGCTCGCTGGGCCTGACCTCGTTCATGCAGGACATCACCCGGGTCCGGGCCCTGGAGGGCGAGATCGCCCGCACCATCCAGACGCTCAAGGGCGTCAAGGCAGCCCGGGTCCATATCGTGATGCCCGATCCCGGCTCGTTCCGCCGCGAGCAGCAGCCCGCCTCGGCCTCAGTGGTCGTGCGCACCGAGCCCGCCAACGATGCCTCGACCGCGCCGGCGATCCGGCAGCTCGTCGCCGCCGCCATTCCCGGCATGAAGCCGGAAAAGGTGACCGTGCTGAATACCGATGGGACGGTCCTGCTCGCCGGCGACGACGCCACCACGGCGCCGGCCGGCCGGCTGACGAGCCTCGAGCAAACCGTCACCCGGGAGATCCAGGACAACGTCCGCCGCACGCTTACCCCTTATCTGGGGCCAAACAATTTCGAAATCAGCGTTGTTGCCCGGCTCAACACGGACAAGACCAAGACGGACGAGACAATCTTCAATCCTGACCAGAAGGTCGAGCGCTCGCTGCGGACAATCAAGGAATCGGAGAGTTCGCAGAACCGCGCCCCCCAGAAGCCGACCACCGCTCAGCAGAACCTGCCCGATCAGCGCGTCCGTTCCGAGGGGACCGATGCGTCGAGCTCCGAAAGCCAGCGCCGCGAGGAATTGTCCAACTTCGAGATCTCCTCGAAGACGGTCCAGACCGTCAGCGACGGCTATTCCGTGAAGAACCTGTCCGTCGCCGTTCTGGTGAACCGGTCCCGCCTCGAGGCGCTCGCGGGCAGCGTCAAAGACGGGGCCAAGGTCGATCTGGAGCCGCAGATTTCAGAGATCGAGCAACTGGTCGCGTCAGCGGCCGGCTTCAACAAGGGCCGGGGCGACCAGATCAAGGTGGCGGCCGTCAGTTTCATCGACGAAGGTCAGCCTCTCGCCCCCACGCCGGCCCTGGGTGTCGGCGACGTCCTGATGCGGCAGTCCGGAACCCTGATCAACGCGGCCACGATCCTGATTGTCGGATGCCTGCTCATCTGGTTCGGCTTGCGTCCAGCGGTCAATGCCATCCTCGCCCGCCCCTCGGAGGTCGGAACCGAACTCACCGTCGCCCCAATGGACCTCGCGGCGGCGCTCGGCGTGCCGCAAGCGGAGCAGGTCGGGGCATCCTCGGATCCCAGCCTGATCGAGGATTTGAATGAGCACGTCGCGCGCTCGCCGATCCGCAAGCTCGAGCAGCTGGTGGAACTCGACGAGGAGCAGGTCGCCAACATCCTGAAACAATGGCTCACGCGCGACGAGGCCGCGTAATGGTGGATGCACCTCCGATCTGGACCGTATTTTCGGATGCGGGTCAGCGATCGTCCCACACCCTTGCGGCCCTGATCGCCAAACGGGATCCGGCCGACGCGACCGCCCCCCCGCAGGACGCCGAAGCCATCGCGGCTGAGGCGCGCGCGGAAGGCCGCCGAGAGGGCGAGGCGCTGGCCGCTCGGGCGGCTGAGGCCGCCGCGGCGGCGGAACGCGCCGCGGCGGCTACCACCCTGGCGGAGACACGGCAGCGCTGGGTCGAAACGGAAGCCGCTGTCCTGGCGAACGGCTTCGCCGAGCAGATTCAGATGCTGGAAGCCCGTCTGGCCGGAAGCCTGACGCGGGTCCTCCAGCCCTTCTTGGCGGAAGCCCTGCGGCAGGAGGCGATCCGCGAGTTGCAGGCGACCGTGTCGACTCTTGTGGCGGACAGTCAGACGGGCACGCTCACCCTGAGCGGCCCGCCGGATCTCGTGGAGGCGCTGGCCCAACGCCTGAATCTGCCGCCTGGCCGACTCGCCTTGTCGCCGGACAGCAGACCTGACCTGCGCATTCAGACGAACTGGACGGTCATTGAGACCCGGCTCCAGGCATGGGGTGACCGTATCGCCGCCCTCATCGAGGACCGCTGAGCATGGCCAACGATCACCCCGAGATCATTATCGTCCGCCGGCCCCCGCAGGACGACAACGAACATCATGGCGGCGTCTGGAAGATCGCATTTGCCGACTTTATGACGACGCTGATGGCGCTGTTCTTGGTCCTTTGGCTGACCAAGGTCACGAACGATGAGACCAAGACCAGCATAGCGAATTACTTCAATCCGATCAGCCTTTCCCAGCCTCTCCCGCTTCGGAAGGGGCTCAGCGATCCTCAGCCGGGTTCGACGGATTCGAAGGAGGGAAACAAGGCGAGCGACACGGCGGCCGCGGCCGTCACGCGGGACAGATCCGGCACCCTGCCGCCCGGATCGGCGGGGCGGGAGCGGGAACTGTTCCAGGATCCCTATTCCGTCCTGGCGCACCTCGCGACCGAGTCCGATCCGGACAAGCCCCAGAGCACCACGATCGGCGATCTCGGCGAAGCGGGTCGGCGGGGGGGCGACGTGGCCCGGGATCCGTTCGATCCGCTGTACTGGCAGGTGACCACCCTGTCGCCGGCGAAGACCGACCGGCCCGCCCCAACCGGGATCACACCCCCGCCGGCCCAGGCCAGGCCCGATGCGCGCGGAGCCGGAGACGCGGGCAGCACGGAGGCTGAACCGCCGGTGTCTGATCGCCAAGATCGCCAAGATCGCCAAGCGGCGGAGGCGAAGGCCCCCGAGGCCAAGGCAGCAGGACAGACGGCCACAGGACACACGGCGACGGCAAACAAGGTGGCGGAGATCAGGGACACCGGCGCCAAGGCGGCGGAGGCTCCCATCGCGGGGTCGGCCCCGATCCCGGCGGCGACCGCTGCGGCCCAGGCTGCGCTGCAAGCGGAGATCGCCAAGATCTTCCCGCCCTCCGCCCCCGGCCCCCGCGTCGAGGTTCAGGGGACGTCGGAGGGGCTCTTGATCAACGTGACGGACGACCTGAATTTCAGCATGTTCGCGGTGGGTTCGGCCGAGCCCCGTCCCGAGATGGTGCGGGCCATGGAGCGCCTCGCGAAGGCGCTGGCCTCGCGCCCGGGCCGGCTCATCATCCGCGGCCATACCGACAGTCGGCCGTTCCGCTCGGACGTCTACGACAATTGGCGGCTCTCGACGGCGCGCGCCCACATGGCGTCCTACATGCTCATCCGAGCGGGCATCGAGGAGGCGCGGATCTGGCGCGTTGAGGGGGCGGCCGACCGGATGCCGCGCAACGCGCCAGATCCCAAGGCGCCGGAGAACCGGCGGATCGAGATCCTTCTCCAAGGAATTCCGGGATGAGGCGGATCCTGCTGGGTGCCCTCGGTGCGCTCGTCACAGGGCTCGTGGATCCAGCCGTCGCGGAACCGGCACCCACGGCGGTTCCGCAGGCGGACCGTCCCGCGCTTCCGGAGTCCGTGCCGGCACCGGCGGCCCTGGACTCCCAGGGCTTGAGGGCCGGTCCCGTTGCCGCGGTGCGGACGCTGCAATTGCTGCAGGACCGGGTCGCGTCCGGCTCGGTCGCCGCCCACGAGGGTCAGCCGCGGTTGATCGCCCGGATCAACGCGGATCTTCTCGCTGCGGCACCGGAAGTCTGGGCCGACGGGCATCATGTCAGAGCCGCCATCGTCTTCTCCCTGAGCGGCGGGGGGCCGGCGATCCTGCGTCGCCTGACTGCGCTGGACGGGCTGGGCGAGCGGGAGGCGACGCTGGCCCGCGGCGCTCTAGCCTTTATCGAGGGGCGGGATGCGGACGCGAACCGCCTCCTCAGGGATTTCGACACGGCGGGTCTGCCGCCGACGCTCGCCGGTGCGGTCGGCCTCGCGCAGGCCTCGCTCATCGTGACCGAGAATCCGGTCCGGGCGATCGCCCTGCTCGATCGCGTGCGGCTGTTGCTGCCGGGGACCCTCAGCGAAGAAGGAGCCCTGCGCCGCGAGGTCTTCGCCCTCGGGCAGATCGGCGATCTGCACAGGTTCGAAGCCCTGGCGATTCAGTATCTGCGCCGCTTTCCGCATTCGGTCTACGCTGGCAATTTCAGGCAGCGCCTCGCCTACCAGTTGACCCAGTTCGATGTCGGCCGGGACGAGGCGCGCTTCGGGGCCCTCAACAGGATCGTCAACGAACTGGCTGCCGGGAGCCGGCGCGATCTGTACCTGCTGATCGCCCGTACGGCGATCCAGGAGGGCAAGACGGCCTCGGCGCGCCTGGCCGCCGACAAGGCCCTGGCGCTCTGCGGGCCCGAGAGTCCGGAGGCGGCCCAGGGACGCCTTTACCGGGCGGCGGCCGAGATCGTGGACCTGGCGACCTTCGAGCCCGGGCTGCGGACCTTGCAGGCCCTCGACCGATCCAAGCTTCCCGCCCGCGACATCCCCCTCCTCAAGACGGCGCTTGCGACGGCCGAGGAGATCGGGCGCGGTCTCGTCGGCACGCGCGTGGGGCCGGTGGCCGACACGGCGCCATCGCGACAGGCGCAGGCCGCGGCGGATTCCACCGATGGCGCGGCCAGACTGATTCCCAAGGCCCAAGCCACGATCGACCAGATCGATCTGCTCCTCCAGAAGGCAACTCCGTGACCCTGATCGCCGCCACGGTTCAGAGACCCGCGCCGAAGTCCGATCGCGAGATGGCGCGGTCCCATCCGGAGACCGACCTCCGGACCCCGCCGGACAGGGGCCGGCCCGGCGCCTTCGGGGATGTCCTGCGCGAGATCGCGGAGCCCCCCTCCACGCCCTCGTCCGACGAGGACCGGGATGATGCCGCGGAGCCGCGGGGACCTGTCGCGAAGGGCCGCCCCGACGAGGCGACCGTGACACCCGCGCTCTCCCCCGCCGATCCGGCAAGCGCCGCCGCGACGGTGCTGGCCAACGTCCTGAACACCGCCCATCCGGCGGCCGCCTCCGACGCCCCCGCGACCGGCGGCTCTCCGGGGCCGCGCATGACAGCCCCCGACGCCGCAGCCCGTTCTGCACCCGCATTGGTGCGCGGAGCAGGATCCGCGCAGGGGCTGCTCGCCGGATCAGGACCCAAGCCGGACGTCACGGTGCTCGACCGCGCGGTCCATTTCAAACCCGTGCTACCCCCGGCAGCGCTACCCGAGTCCGGGGCCGCCGAAGCTGCGCCAGCGGCCTCCGGGGCACCAACCGTGGCCGGACAGAACCTCGCCCGGACGGGACTGAGCGACGTCATCGCCACCGCGGCGCGGACGCTTCAGGCCGCGACCGATCTCGCGTCCCAGGGTCCGGCAGACACGGCGATGCCCGCCGAAGCTGCGCCGGCGGCCTCCGGGGCTACCTTTGTGGCCGGACAGAACCTCGCCCGGCCGGGACTGGGCGACATCATCGCCACCACGGCGCGGACGCTTCGGGCCGCGACCGGTCTCGCGCCCCAGGATCCCGCAGACACGGCGGTGCGCGCGGCCATCGCCCCGCCCGGCACGTCCGACCTGAGCGTGCCTGCGGACAGCCATGCGGTCCCCGGAATCGCCCGTACGATCCTCGCGGCCGCAGGCCATCAGAGCCGGGCCGGCAGTTCCGTCCCGACCCCCAGGGACAGCGTCGGGACAGAGACGGGCCTGCCCGCCATCACCCTGCCGATGATCGCCGCTGCCATCGAGGATGAGATCGCGCGTGCGGTGCCGGCCCGTCCGGATGCGGTCGGCAATCACGCCGACCCGGCGACCGGGACCGCGCCCGACGGACCGCTGCGGGTGCTCAGGATCCAGCTGAGGCCGGAAGAGCTGGGAACCGTCACCGTGGAGCTGCGACTGGCGAATGGCCAGCTCGAGACGCACCTGCGCGCCTCGCGGCCGGAAACCGCCGCGCTCCTGCAGCGGGATGCGGCCATCCTCACGGACCTCCTCAAGCAGGCGCACCACCAAGCCGATGTCACCGTCGCTCAAGCGCGACCGGCCGATGCGGGAGGCTCTGCTGAAGGGGCTCCGTCGCAGGGTCAGTCCTCCTTCGCGAACGGGGGAGCTCGACCGGGTCACGGGGAGGATGGGCAACGACAGGCGGCGCATCGTTCGGCCACCGGCCGGCGCGACGGAGAGCGGATCGATGAGACGATACGTCCTCGCGACGGCGGCATTTATCTGTAGCGCGGTTCCGGCCGCCGCAAACGTGTGTGAGGCCGAGATGGGCCGCGCCTCGGCCCGTTACGGCGTGCCTCTCGGCGTCCTCTACGCCGTCGGCCTCACGGAGACGGGCAAACGCGGCTCGCTCCAGCCCTATGCCATGAATATCGAAGGAACGGCCTATTTCGCGACCGGGCCCCAGGACGTGCTCGCCCACTTCACCGAGGCGCGCCGCCGGGGCGCGCGCCTGATCGATCTCGGCTGCATGCAGATCAATCACCATTATCACGGCGGCAAGTTCGGCTCGGTCGAGGCCATGATCGACCCGCACGCGAACGTGGACTACGCGACGCAATTCCTCCGGGACCTGAAGAAGCGGGAAGGCAGCTGGACGATGGCCGTGGCGCGCTATCATGCCGGCCCGCACAACAACGCGGCGCAGAAGATCTATATCTGCCGGGTCGTGGCGAACATGGTGGTGACGGGTTTCGGCCAGTGGACGCCCGCCGCCACGCGCTTCTGCCAGTGAGAGCCGGAAGGCAGTCCGGAAGCGTCCATGGAACCAAGGGAAGAACCGGGGTCTTTCGCCAGAGGCCACCCGACACCTGACGATCACCGGGCAGGACGGCGGTCATCGTCCGTTCACCGGCCTGGAGGAGCCGCATGACCGACGCCCCAGAGCCGCCGGAAGCACCATCCGGGAAGATGGCCCTGCTGGTGGCCCTCACTCTCGCGGCCGTCGCCGCCGCCGCCTATGTCCTGATCCGTATGGATTAGTCCGGCCGTCGCCGCGCCGACGGACGATCCCGCTCCGTCGCTACAGGATTCGACAGCTCCCGTAGCTGACCTTGATCGCATTGCGCTCCTCGGGATTGAGCTGCGCCTCGACGAAGTTCAGCTTGTTCAGGTCGATCAGCAGGAAATAGACGCCGTTCTGGCATTTGATCGCGTTGCGCGGCGTGCGCTCATTCAGACGCGGCGAGGCGGTCTGACACTCGTAATAGTCGGAGCGTCCTGCCGAGATCACGGTCAGCAGGCCGCCGCTGGTGACCAGCGAGAACGTCCGGGCCTTCTGGGGCTGCGGCTTCGCCCCCTCCGGCGTGGCGGCATCGAGACCGACGGACGCCTCCTCCGTACACGTCATCGGACGGCGCAGCTGGGAGGCGGACGGCGTGATGCTCAGCAGGAGAAGCGCACCGGCGAGCGCTACCCGTTTCGCGATCATCGGCTAGGGATCCGTGATTCGTGGGTAGTTTCTACCCACAAGCTAGGCCTTTACCCGTCGGTGTAAATGCCGCCTGCTCGGGCGGAGAGGCCGATCAACAGATTTGCCCGCTCGTTCCATTTCACGGCGCGCGTGATTACGGGTCAAGCCGGTCTCGCCGAGGACGGCCACCCGGCTTCCGCGGCCGGCGAAACGGGCTCTACGCCTCCGGGACATCTGGATTGTCGTTGGCGGCCGCTTCGGCATCGCGCCGCGCCGCGATCTCCGTGCCGATTTCCATCAGCAGCAGCCGGGACAGGAGCTGCATCGTCGACGTGCCGTGTAGGGCCAGGAGTTGATGGGCCGCGATGGCCGTCTCCACCATGCGGTCAAAACCGTCTTCGTCGGACATGGCGGGGCGGTAACCTGGTTGAATGCCGAGCATACAACTTAAAGGTATGGATCGAGTTCGATCGCCCGCGCAGAAACAGGAGGCCCCATGATCCCGCCCGGCCAAGCCGACGTTCTGCTGAGGAGATTGGCCGAGGCACTCGAAAGTCCGGTCGAGATCTTCTTCCAGGAATCCGGCTCCGAAGCCGGAGGCGCGTCCGGATCGGACTGCGACCCGATGCCGACCCTGGAGCTGCTCCGCTTGTGGCATGCCTTGCGGGAGCCGCGGAGCCGGCAACGGGTCCTGGCGGCCGCTCGTCAGGAGGCCCGGAACCTGCGCGCGACCGGCGCGACGGACGCGGCGGCCGGCTGATCGAAGCCCGGCCGCGCAGCCGCCTTCAGAGGCTGCGGCGGCCGGGTCGCGCGTGCGCTGTCAATGGCTCGCGGACGGGGGCGCGGGTACGGCCGCGAAGGTCAGGACCGTCGCGGGGAGGGCGGGCGCCGCCGGTGCGGCCGGCTTGTCCTGCGGATCCGGCTTGTCCTGCTTTGCCATGCGCTTGTCGCGCTTCTCGTAGAAGGCATTGCCCCCGGCGACGGCCACGTAGTGCATGTTGGTGTAGGGGAACCGGTGGCCGGCGGTGTGGAAATACATCGCCTTCCCGACCTTCGGGTGGCGCTCGCCGGCCAGGACGGCATCGGCGGCATCGGCAACCTTCAGCAGGTCCTTCTCCTGCATCGGCTTGGTGAGCACGCCCGGCGCGAACTGTCCCGGCTGGCCGACAACCGCGCAGATGCCCCCCGGGAAGACCGCATTCTCGAGCCGGTTCATGACCACCGTCCCGACGGCGACCAGCCCGTCGCTGTCGCTCCGGTTCGATTCGAAATACATGGCGCGGCCGAGACAATCGCGCTCGGCATCGCTGACGACCATCGGCGGCTTGCGGTCGGGGATCGACCCCGTCGTGAGAACCGGCGAAGCGGTGTTGCAGGCCCCCAGGCCTCCGGCTACCGCCAGGACAATCAGTGCAGGACCGACCTTCGTCCTCTCGCTACCCTGCATGCATGTGCGCTCCGTGCTCCCCCCAGCCTGCCGCGTCGGGCGGTGTTCCGCTCCGACCAGGCGAAGGCCAAGCTTGACGGCACGTTCGCGGCGAGGATGTGGCGAGGGCGTCCCCGCCTCGGGGCCGGCCCTGAACCCGGGCCTCAGTGCTGGCCCTGGCCGGCGGCCAGGATGGTCACGCCCACGGCGATCACCGCGATGCCCGCCAGCATCGTCGGGTTGATCGCCTCGCCGTACAGCCACGCGCCGCCGAGCGCCGCGCCGATCATGCCGATCCCCGACCAGATCGCGTAGACGACGCCGATCGGCAGCAGGTCCATGCTGGTCGACATCAGCCACAGGGCGGTCCCGTATCCGAGGGCCACGATCACCGTCGGTCCCGGACGCGTGAAGCCTTCGGCGGCCTTCAGCGCCAGGGTGGCGGTGACCTCAGCGCCGATGGCGAGCCCGAGGATCAGGAACGGATTCATGGCACGGCGAACTTTCGGGCTGCACAGGCTGCGTGAATCGGGCGGTCGAGGCGTGTAGAACCTGTTTGGAATCGGACGCCCGAGCAGACGGAGGAGCGCAGGGCCGGCCCAAGTCTGCTTCGAATCGGCCGCAGGACATCGGCGGCCGCCGCCCGACACAAGGCCACAGATCCATGAACATTTCCGAACCAGCGTCCCGGACCTTCGCGGGCGCTGAGCCAGGCGCACCGCGCCCGGTTCTGCGGCCGGGCGTGGGCCGATTGGGGCTTTCGTTAAGCCCTCCTGCGCATGGTGGCTGCGCGCCGGCCCACCGCCGCGATGGCGGCCGCGCGACAGCGATGATCCAGAGCGACACAGACCCAGCATGACCGCGTCCTTGGCGATCCCGGACTCTCCGGCCCGCACGCGCCGGGGCCGCCGCTGGGGCGTGATCGCGGCGGCGGGCGGCGCCGCCGTTCTGGGTTGCGCCTGGACCGCCGCCGCGCTGATCAACGTCCCCGACCCCGTCACCCTGACGGCCCTCGCGGTCATCGAGCCGTCGTCGGTGGGCACGTGGTTCCCGAGCCGGATCGTCCAGGCCCCCGCGCGGGCGAGCGATCTGCCGGCCCGGCCGCGCCCGATCCTCGACCGCGTCCCCTGGAAGGGGAAGACCGTCCCGCTGATGGATGTGCTGGCGGCGACCCACACCAACGCCTTCCTGGTGGTGCAGGACGGGGTGCTGATCCACGAATGGCAGCGCGCGGGAACCGGACCGGAGACGCTGTTTCCCTCGTGGTCGGTGGCGAAGTCCATCGTCTCGCTGCTGGTCGGCGCCGCGGTGGCGCGGGGCCAGCTCGCCGAGACCGACCGGGTCTCCGCCCTCCTGCCCGAATTGAAGAACGGCGCGGTGTTCGGTCAGATCACCGTGCGCAACCTCCTCGACATGGCGAGCGGGATCGCGGTGCCGGAGAACTACGATCCCCGGCATCCCCTGACCGGTACCGCCGGGATGTACCTGACGCGCGACATCACGGCCTTCGTGCGCGACAACGCGCATCTGGCGTTCAAGCCCGGAAGCAAGGGCCGCTACCGCAGCATCGACACAGAGCTGCTCGGCCTGATCCTCGCCCGGGTCGAGGGCAAGCCCCTGGCCGACATCCTCTCGGAGCGGATCTGGAAGCCGATGGGTGCCCAGGCCGACGCCACTTGGAACCTCGACCGGCCCGGCGGCGTCGAGAAGGCGTTCTGCTGCATCAACGCGACGGCCCGCGACTTCGCCCGCCTCGGCCTGCTGGTGGCCGACCAGGGCCGACTGAACGCCAACCGCATCGTCCCGGCCCGCTGGATCGAGCGGATCATGACGCCGGCCCGGCGCGATGTCGATGGCTGGCAGTACTCGGCCCAGTGGTGGCACGCCCCGGGGGGCGAGGACGACGACATCTCGGCGATCGGCGTCTACGGCCAGTACATCTACGTGAACCGCGAGACCGGCACGGTGATCGTCAAGCTCAGCGATCACGGCGCCGAGCAGGACGAGATCGACACGCTCGCGGTGATGCAGACCATCGCGGCCGATCTCGCCGCCGGTCGCCCCCCCGCTTCACGCAAGGATCCCTGAGCGGGGCGCCGCGGCCAAGGCTTCGACCGAGAAGGCTTCCACCGAGAAGGCTTCCACCGAGAAGGCTTTGGCCAACAAGGCTCCGGTCGAGGCCCGGTCAGGCCTCGGTCGGTCCGCCCCCCCGCACGGAGGATTGCTGGGTGAGCGGGCTCAGCGGCGTCAGACCCCGTGCCCGCCAGTTGCGCAGGAGACGCCATCCGACCCGCCGCCACGCGATCGACGGGACCGGCGAGGCCGGATCGACGAGGGCGCTGAGAGCCCGCGTGTAGTCGAGCACGAGGCCCGGGGTCCAGGTCATCGACCGCGCCCCGTTGCGCAGGAAGGCCGCCGCCCAGAATTCCGGCGTGGTCAGCGCCGCAGCGAGCTGCCGCCAGGGATGACCGCCGCGGCTGAACGCGCCCTCGACCGCGATGTCCAAGGCCTGGGCCACCGTGGTGGAGCAGTTGCGACTGATGAAATTGTAGGTGGTGTCGGCGCTGTAGTACGCCCAGAACGCCCGCAACCGGGCGGCGTCGATGCCGTTGAGCGTCACCGCCACCGTCGCCGGGCACCAATCCGCCACCTCCGCCTCGTGGGAGGGCAGAAAGCGTCCGGGCACGTCGTTCTCGGGGCCGGCCCGCAGGCTCGACCGCAGGTTGGCAGGCGAACGGTCGATCTCCACCGCGGGATAGTGGCTGATGTAGAGGTCGTCGCCCTGCTGCAGGGCGGCGTGGCCGGTGGAGAACCGCCCCGCCTTGTCGACGGAGGCGACGTAGCGCCGGATCAGCCGCTGGCCGGCGGGGGTCGTCGCCTGCCCGGTGGGGGTCCAGACATAGACCGTCAGGCTGCCGGGCTCGGCGTTGCCGACGGAGGCGGCCGGCTCGGCTGTGCCCAGGCGCCGGGTGCGCAGCCCGGCCAGCGCGAGGTTGGCCCCGTTCAGGATTAGGAACATCCCGATGCAGTAGCCCACCGTGCCGGCATACCAGGTCGGCCAGGGCTGGAGATGGAACAGGCCGAAGGCGATGCTGAGGCCGCCCAGGGCCACCGACATCCGCCAGCCGGAAAACTTCAGCAGGCTCGCGATCGTGATCCGGACCACGCCGTCCACCGTGAAGGCGATGCCGAAGATCATGGCGAGCAGGAAGGTGCTGTGCCGGGTGGCCATCATGATCAGCACCGCCATGACCGACAGCAGCACGCCCTTGAACAGGCGCAGCCGGCGGGCGGCGCCGAGCGCGGACAGGCCGGCGGCGAGGGAACTCACGCCCTCCGCCAGCAGGATCAGGCCGAACCACCGGTCCGGAACGTGGAGCGCCCCGTCCAGGGAATCGATCGCCACGAGGATGCCGAGCGACGACCACAGCAGGCCCGTGGCGACGATCAGGTGCCAGTGGCGGCGGACCGCGGCCCGCCCGACGAGGAGCATCCAGAGGGGCGCCATCCGGCCGCCGGCGGCGTCCGCGCCGCCCGGTCCGGGCGCGTCGAGCGCCGAGAGCGCACGCGGGATGGAGGTCGAACACGGTCCGGACATAGGGGTCGCCCTCGAAAGCGCGCGTCAACGAGCCTCTCGCACAGATCCCGCCATGCCGTCACGGCCGGAGCGAGGCTCCCGACACGCACGAGGTCTGAGGAGCGCGCGAGGCGCACGATCGAGACGACGATCCACAACTTGCCTGAGGACTTTGTTAATCGCGGCCTCGCACGGGCCCCCGCGCCGGTCGCGGATGGCCGGGACGACGACCGTGCCGCCGCCTCGCCCGCGCCTCCCGCGGCCCGGCGGCATCCCGGATTGTCCCACGTCTCCGCGACTGATTCGGCCGCTGACAGCCTGTCATCGCGCGACCATTCGCAGTCATCGGCCGCAGGCCGCCGCAGCAAACGCCGCCACTGCGCAATATTTGCGAAGCCTCCCGAGATGGCAACCTCATGTTGCCTCGCAAGAACAGAATGTGTTCAAAGCACATCTTAAGATAAACCGTAGACAAATCGCACAGTTTTTGTATTGTTACGCGCCAATCTTGGCAGACTCGAAGTAATTCGGCGCATGATCGGGCGGTAAATCACGATCAAGAGTTCGGATTTGTCGGTGCGCCGATGCTCAAGCTTCGTTTCTATGCACTGGGGGATACATGAATACGATCGAATTGAACGAAAAGGCCTCAGATCTGAACACAGATCTGATCAAGTGCACGGCTTCACTGGTTGCAGCTTACGTGTCCCGGAACGCGGTGGGGGTGGGGGACCTGCCGGTTCTGATCGATCAGGTGCATACGGCCATAACGGTCCTGCAGGGGAGCGCCTCGGGATCCGGTGCGGGCTGGACCGGCCCGACCGCCGCACAGATCGAATCCTCGATCCAGCAGGATGGCCTGATCAGCTTCATCGACGGCCGGTCCTACAAGACCCTGAAGCGCCACCTGACCGCGCACGGCCTGACGCCCGAGCGCTACCGGGCCAAGTACGGCCTGCCGGCCGACTACCCGATGGTCGCCCCGGGTTACGCCGCCAAGCGCTCGGAGATCGCCAAGGCGATCCAGCTGGGCCACAAGGCGGCCTGAGCGAAACCCGGTCCGCACCGCCCCTCGACGCCCCATCCGGGCGCCGAGACGGGTGCCGAGACGGGCGGGCGCGGATCCGGGCTGCGGGCCGGCGCGGCAGGATTGCCCCGTTGGGGCCCGCCGCGCGCGGGCGCGGCTCAGACCCGGGCGACGGCCAGGGTCCCGTCATCGATGGGAACGAAGCGGACGCCCGCCCGGCGCAACGCATCGACCGCGTGCAGGCGGGACCGGCTCCCCCGATGCTCGCTGTCCTCCTCCAGGCGCCGCACCGTGGAATGCGACAGGCCGCTCGCCTGGGCGAGATCCATCATCGACCAGTCGAGCAGGGCCCGGGCGGCGCGTAGATGGTGCCCGGTGACGGAGTGCTCCAGGCCCTCGTGCGCGCCGACCGGCACGGGGGCATGGCTGCGGACAGGGTACTTGAGGCCGCCACGCCCGAGATAGGTCCCGTCCAGGTCCCAGATCGGCATCGTGAGAATCCGGAAATGCCAGAGCTCGCCGTTGGCGAGACGCTCGTGGGCCGTGCCCTGGAAGAACGCCCGCCGCTCGATCCGCTCCGCGGCCGCCGCCTGGAAGGCGCTCCGCTCCTCCGGAACGATCAGGAGATACGGATCGGCGCAGATCTCCTCGAGGGGGAGGCCGTGGACCTGGGCGACCGCGAACGGGATTTCGCGGATGCGATCGAGGCCCATCGAGAAGGTCGTGATGTGCTCCGTGAGATAGAGCGCGCCCTGGCGCCGCCGCTCCTCCTGCCGCAGGCGCGCCAGCTGCTCCCGGTCGCTCACGTCGAGCGCCGTGCCGTTGAGGGCGACGGGGCGCCCCTCCGTCGAGAACCGGATCTCCATCGTCAGCGACAGGGTGCGAACCGTGCCGTTCGGCCGGATCACCCGCACGATGACCTCGCGCGGGACATGCCCCTGCCGGATATCGGTCAGCGCCGGCATCAGGTGCCGATCCTCCGGGTGGATCAGACTGAGCAGCAGGTCATAGCGCGCCTTCGCGGCATTCGGCACCAGACCGAGCAACCGGTAGAATCCCGGAGACCAGATCTGCTCCCCACCCGCGAAGACCCAGCTCCACGCACCGCTCATCCCACGACTTTCCGTGAGAGTCAGGAACTCTCCCGAAGAAAATGTCAGAGCGCTTAAAGCAGTATGGAACATCTCAGCACCGCGCGGACCATATCATCGTTCCACACATCCGAACAAGGGATTTTTATTGCGATTAATTCATAATTAAGCTCAATGTTCAAGCAATAATGTAAAATGTTTTGCGGAATCTATTTTACAATACAGCATTCCCATCCAATCCGACCCAGATCATCGTGATGCAGCCCATGACCTGCGGGCTTGCGCCTGCCACGCTCCGCTACACGGACATTCCGCCTGCGGAACCCTCATCCGCCCCCGCGGCGCGCCGCCTGAACCGCATCGCGACCGGCTCTCGATCAGTGCACCCGCAAAAGTTGGCACCGTGTCTCGCTCACGCATGTTTCAAAACAATGATCATCCGCGATAACATTGGATCTATTCCGAGCAAGAGGCTTGGCGGCACCATATTTCCCCGAGCTATTCACTGAATATTGGATAAATCGCGATCCATATTCGTAACAAAGATATTTTAATACGCCGGGCCACAAGACGATTTCGTAAATATTACGGAGCAAATATTTATTCTCATCACCTCGCGCCGGCGGCCATGGTCGCGTGTTCAATCGGTCGCCGGTCCGCACGGAGGGGCGCGGATCCGGGATCCGGTGCGGCCGCGCCGGCGGACGGTTGACAGGTCGGGCCGAACAATGCGGGGAGGTGGGCCGCACACCGGGAGGAACCGCATGAGGGTCGCCTGCATCGGCGAGTGCATGGTCGAGCTGTCCGAACGCCCGGACGGGACCCTCGTCCAGGGCTTCGGCGGCGACACGCTGAACACCGCGCTCTATCTCGCGCGTCTCGGCGTCAGGGTCGATTACGTGACGGCGCTGGGCGACGATGTCTGGAGCGACGCGATGGCGGCAGCCTGGGGCCGCGAGGGCATCGGCCTCGACCGGGTCCGGCGGCTGCCGGGCCGGATGCCGGGGCTCTACATCATCCGCACGGATGCCGCGGGCGAGCGCAGCTTCCACTACTGGCGTGATCGCGCCGCGGCCCGGGACCTCTTCACCGGGCCCGGCGCCGCCGAGACCGAGGCGGCATTGGTCCGCTACGACCTCGTCTACCTGTCCGGCATCAGCCTCTCGCTCTACGGCGAGACCGGGCGCGCCACCCTGTTCGGGACGCTGGCGCGCCTGCGGGACCGAGGCGGTCGGGTGGCCTTCGACACCAATTACCGGCCCCGCGGCTGGCCCGACCACGACGAGGCCCGGGCGGCCTTCCGCGCGGCCCTGGCGCTGGCCGACCTAATCTTCGCCTCGGCGGAGGATCTGGACTGGCTCTTCGGCGCGGCGGGGGCGGACGAGGTGCTGCGCCAACGCGGTCGGGCCGAGATCGTGCTCAAGGCCTCCAGCGGATCCGGGCCCGTCGCCCGGGTGCTGCACGGGGCGGCCGACACCGCCGTGCCGGCCAAGCCGGCGGTGCGGGTCGTCGACACCACGGCCGCGGGCGACAGTTTCGCGGCCGGCTATCTCGCCGCGCGCATCGCCGGGCTGACACCGGAGGCCGCCGCCGGCGAGGCCCATCGCCTCGCCGGGGCGGTGATCGGGCATCGCGGCGCCGTGATTCCCCGGGACGCGATGCCGGCACCCGCCGTCCGGCAGCCCGCTCCGGAGGCCTGAGGGTCGCCGGGACCGGGGGCCGCCCTTGAGGCGGACAGGCGCAACCGCTACCTCTGCTCCCGGGGGACGATCCCCGCAGCTTCATCGCCGCGCGTGGTGCGGCCGAGAGGGCACCCGTGGCGCCGAGTCCCCCGCCGATTCCCCCGCCGATCCAGATTCCCGAGCCCGACGCCGCCGCGGGCGGCGGCGCCCCGAAGACGCGGGTCAGCGCGCGCGGCCGGCTGCGCACCTACTTCCTCACCGGGATCATCGTCGCCGGCCCCCTCGCCATCACCGCCTACATCACGTGGTGGTTCATCGCGCTGATCGATTCGTTCGTGAAGCCGCTGGTGCCGGCGAGCTACCTGCCGGACCATTACCTGCCGTTCTCGATCCCGGGCCTCGGCCTCGTGATCGCCTTCCTGGCGGTCACGCTGCTCGGCTTCCTCACGGCCAACCTCGTCGGCCGTTCGGTGATCGAGTTCGGCGAAGTCCTGCTGGCGCGGACGCCGGTGATCTCCGGCCTCTACAAGGGCCTGCGGCAGATCTTCGAGACCCTGTTCTCGGCCAACGGCACGTCGTTCCGCACGGTGGGGCTGGTGGAGTTCCCCGTGAAGGGCACATGGTCCGTGGTCTTCCTGTCGGCTCCCGCCGGCCACGAGGTCGAGGGCGCGCTGCGCGCCCGGGGCGCCCCCGCCGACGAACTCGTCGGCGTCTTCCTGCCCTGCGCCCCCAATCCGACCACGGGCTTCTTCTTCTACCTGCCCCGCGCCGAGGTGGTGGAACTCGCCATCAGCGTCGACGACGCCGCCAAGCTGGTGATGTCGGCCGGGGTGATCCAGCCCGAGGATCCGCAGGGGCGCCTCAACGCCATGGCGGCGACCCTGCGGACGGCCCAGCAGGCCGGCGGAACGGTGTCGCGTCGGGAGCCGCAGGACGCGTGAGGCCGCGCTTCCGGGCCAGGCTCGCTTCGGGCGCGGCGCCCGCCCGGCTCCGAGACCGACCCGTCACCGCGCGCGCAACACGGCGACCCGGTCGCGGCCGCCCGCGCGGCGTGACGCGCCGCCGGATTGCGTCGTCTCCCTCGCAAAGCCCCTGAAGGCGGGGCCGATGCCGCCTGCAGGGCGGACGAAAAAGGCCGGCCCGCACAGGTGCGGACCGGCCTGGAATGCCTTGGAAATCCCGTCCGTTCCGCGGCGGCTCAGCGCTGCAGCGAAGCCGTCTGCGGAGCGATGGTCGGCGGGGTCGCCTGCGCGACCGTCACGGCGCTGCGGGGGGGCGTCGGCCCCCAGCCGGCGGCGCATTGGAGCGTCAGGGCGAGACCCAGCGCGATGCACAGCCCGTTGGCGGCCAGCCAGAAGGGGCGGGCGGCCCGCCGCACGGCGGCCTGCAACTCGTCCGCGGTCTTGCCGGCCGCCTCGGCGGCGCGATCCGAGATCGGCAGCAGCCAGGGCTCGGTCGGCAGGGCTTGGATACCGGCCATCTCGTGGGAGCCCGGCAGGTTTTGGAACAGTCCGTTCGACATGTCCGTCCTCCAGATTCGTCCGTGATGTCCCGGCTTACCGGGCCATTCGTTCATCTCCAGTTAAGGGAAGAATATGGCTGATGCAAGATCGCGAGGCCTGTCCGGAGCCTGCCGGGCCGCCGCCAAGACGCGGCCAAGCTTCCGCCTAATCCCAACAAGTTCTTGATAAGATTGGTCTTTCCCGAGAGCCTGTGACATTGCGGCATCGGCCTCCCGGCTTGGCCGAGCGAGGGCGATTCCCGCCCCCACCGTTCAGGAACACCGGACTTTCCTGAACGAAACCGTTCATCCGGCGCCGATCAAGCGGATCGCAGCCTCGCGCTCGAACAGGTAGAGCAGCACCCGCAGCGCCTGCCCGCGGGGGCTCTTCAGTCCGGGGTCGCGCTCGACGATCATGCGGGCATCGTCGCGGGCGGCTTCCAGCAGGGCGGCATCGCTCTCCAGGCGGGCGAGCCGGAACGCGGCCATGCCGGATTGCCGGGTGCCCAGCACTTCCCCCTCGCCGCGGAGCTTCAGGTCGGCCTCGGCGATGCGGAACCCGTCCTCGCTCGCGCGCATCATCTCGAGCCGCGCCCGCGACACCTGCCCGAGCGGGCCCCGGTAGAGCAGCAGGCAGGACGAGGCCTTCGAGCCGCGCCCGACCCGGCCGCGGAGCTGGTGCAGCTGCGCCAGCCCGAACCGCTCCGCGTGCTCGATCACCATGATGGTCGCCTCGGGCACGTCGACGCCCACCTCCACCACGGTGGTCGAGACGAGGAGCTTGGTCTCCCCGGCGGCGAACCGGGCCATGGCGGCATCCTTCTCGGGGCCGGGCATCTTGCCGTGGATCAGCCCGACCGCATCGCCGAAATGCTGCCGCAGGTCGTCGAAGCGCTCGGCCGCGGCGGCAAGGTCGACGAATTCCGATTCCTCCACCAGCGGGCAGATCCAGTAGACCCGCTCGCCGCCCGCGATGGCCCGGGCGAGGCCGGCCACCACCTCGTCGATCCGCTCGGTGGGCAGGGTGATCGTGCGGATCGGCTGGCGGCCGGCGGGCTTCTCGTCGAGGATCGAGACGTCCATGTCGCCGAAGAAGGTCAGCGCCAGGGTGCGGGGGATCGGCGTCGCGGTCATGACCAGGAAGTCCACCGCCTCGCCCTTGGCGCCCAGCGCGAGGCGCTGATGGACGCCGAACCGGTGCTGCTCGTCCACCACCGCGAGGCCGAGATCGCGGAAGGTGACCGCCTCCTGGAATAGGGCATGGGTGCCGACCAGGATGTCGATCTCGCCCGCGGCGAGGGCGGCGAGCGTGCTCTTGCGCTCCGCGGCCCGGTCGCGGCCGGTCATCAGGCGCAGGCGCAGACCGCCGGCCAGGGGCTTGAGCCGCTCGAAATGCTGCCGGGCGAGGATCTCGGTGGGGGCCATCAGGGCGGCCTGACGGCCGGCCTCCACCGCCGAGGCCATGGCCAGCAGCGCCACCGCGGTCTTGCCCGAGCCGACATCGCCCTGGAGCAGGCGCAGCATCCGGCGGGGCGCGGCGAGATCGGCGCGGATCTCCGCCACCGCGCGCGCCTGGGCGCCGGTCAGCGCGAAGGGGAGGGCGGCCTCGATGCGGGCGCTCAGGGCGCCGTCGCCGGCATTGACCCGGCCGGCCTTGCGTCGCTGGCGGGCGCGCAGGAGGGCCAAGGCCAGTTGCGAGGCGAGCAGCTCGTCGTAGGCCAGCCGCTTCCGGGACGGCGTCGCGGGCGGCGGCTGGAGCGGATCCTCGGCCTTCGGGGGCGCCTCCTCGGGGCGGTGCTCGAGGCGGAGCGCATCCGCGAAGGCGGGCAGGCGGTTCCTCTCCAGCCAGGCCGGGTCCTGCCATTCCGGCAGGACCGGCAGCCGGTCGAGGGCCGCCACCGCAAGCTTGTTGATCGCCCGCGAGGTCAGCCCCTCCGTGGCGCCGTAGACCGGCTCGACGGCGGGCAGCTCGGCGAGTCCCGCCTCGTCCACGATCCGGGACGGGTGGACCATCTGGCGGGTGCCGTCCCAGAGGTCGATCCGGCCGGTGATGTAGCGGTGCGCCCCGAGCGGCAGCATCTTCTCCACCCGGGCGCGGGGCATGCCGAAGAAGACCAGGGAGATGTCGCCGGTGGCATCCTCCACCAGAACCCGGTGCGGGCGCCGGCCCGAACCGATCTGGGCCGGCCGATGCGCCACCACGGTGACGCCGATCGTCACCGGCTCGCCGACGGGCGCGTCGCTGATCGAGCCCATGAGCTTCCGCGCCACGCCGCCCTGGGGCAGGTGGAACAGCAGGTCCACGACCCGGGCCTCGCGCTCGGGGGTGCCGAGCAGCTTCTCGATGAGGGGCGCCATCTTCGGGCCGATGCCCGGCAGGGCGCGGGCCGGCGCGAACAGGGCGTCGAGAATGCTCGGGCGCAGGGCGGGTGCGTCGGCCGATGCGGCGGGACGCGCACGGGCGACCTCGCCCTCGGACGACTCGGCCGCGTCGGGGTCCTTCAAGGCCGGGTCCTGAGTCGCGCGTGCATCTGTCATGGCGGTTCGGCGGACATGGTGCCGGAGGCGCCTTATCATCCGGTGCATCCCGGCGCGCCAGTGCGGCCGATGAAGACCGAGCCCAGAGACCGATCCCATGGCCAGCGACTTCCTGCCGGGCTTCGACCGGCACCGGATCGAGACAGCACCGGGCGTGACGATCCATGCCCGCTCGGCCGGCTCGGGCCCGCCGGTGCTGCTGCTGCACGGCCATCCGCAGACCCTCTCCACGTGGCTCCACGTCGCCCCGCAACTCGCGGAGCGCCACAGCGTGGTGGCGATGGACCTGCGCGGCTACGGGGATTCGTCGAAGCCCCCGGGCGGGGACCGGCATACCAATTACGCCAAGCGCGCCATGGCGGCCGACGCGGTCGCGGTGATGCGGGCGCTCGGCCACGACCGCTTCGCCGTGGTCGGGCACGACCGGGGCGGGCGCGTCGCCCACCGCCTCGCCCTGGACCATCCCGCCGCGGTCGAGCGGATCGCCCTGTTCGACATCGCGCCGACCGCGACCATGTACGCGCGCACCGACAAGGATTTCGCCACCCGGTACTTCTGGTGGTTCTTCTTCATCCAGCCCCATCCCCTGCCGGAGACGCTGATCGGGGCCGATCCGGAATACTTCCTCCGCCACCACGTCGAGGGCCAGTCCAAGACGCCCGGCTCCACCCCGCCGGACCTCTTCGCCGAGTATCTGCGCTGCTACGCCGACCCCGCCTGCCGCCACGCGATCTGCGAGGATTACCGGGCGGCGGCCGGGATCGACCTGGAGCACGACGCCGCCGATGCGGAGGCGCGCGTCGCGGCGCCCCTGTTGGCGCTCTGGGGCGCGAAGGGCGTCGTCGGCCAGACCTACGACGTGCTGGCGACCTGGCGCGAGAAGGCCACCACCGTCTCGGGCCGGGCGCTGGATTGCGGCCACACCCTCCAGGAGGAGCGGCCGGACGCGGTCGTCTCGGAGCTGACGGCGTTCCTGGGCTGACGGCGGTCAGCCGCCCGGAGCAGATCGACCGCGAGGTGGGCCGACAGGGTCTCGCCCCGGTCGAGACCGCCGGGCTCGGCTGCCGCCCAGGCCTCCGTCGCGGCCAGGGCCCGGACCTCGGCCATCGCGGAGAGGGCGGTCCGGGCCCGGCGCACCTGCGCCACCGCGATGCCGTATCCCGCCACCGCGTAGCCCCCTGCGACGAGGGGCAGGGACATCGGCCCGGTGCCGCGGCCCGCGACGCGGATCCGCCGGTCTCCGGTGGCAGTGTGGCGGCGATCGGCCGGCCGCAGCAGGCGGGGCGGCGCACCTCCGGTATCCGGCGCGTGGCGGGAGGTCGGATCGAATCGCGACGGCATGCGGATCTCCGGGCGTGCGGCGCTGTGGCCTGCGCGGATCGGGCTTGGCAGAGAGAGCGGAATGCTCAGATACGGGCAAGGGCCGCGCCGACGGGAGACCGTGGCGGCGGCCATCTCCCGGGCGGGGGGCGCGGAGCCCGGCCGACCCAGGAACGAGCGGAGCGCGTGCGGGGCAACATGTCCGAAGGAGCCAAGGTCGGAGCGGGCCAGGTCGGAGGCGCCGCGACGCCGTTCGAGGTCGCCGTGGTCGGGGCCGGGGCCGCGGGTCTCGCCGCGGCGCTGGCGGTCGCCCGGGAGGGGATCCCCACGGCGCTGGTCGGCCGCCACGCCCCCGTGGCGGACGGGCGGACCGTCGCGCTCCTCGATGGGTCCGTGCGCTTTCTGGAGGCGCTCGGCGCCTGGGAGGCGGTGGCGCCGCACGCGAGTCCCCTCTGCGAACTCCAGATCGTCGACGACACCGGCAGCCTGTTCCGGCCGCCGCCGGCACGCTTCCGCGCCGCCGAGATCGGCCTCGACGCCTTCGGCTGGAACGTCGAGAGCGCCCGGCTGGTCGAGAGCCTGCGCGCCCGCGCCCGGGCGCAGGACAACCTCACCCTGGTCGAGGCGGACGCCGCCGGCGCCGTGCCCGGCGAAGCGACGGCACGCATCGCCCTGGCCGATGGCGCCGCGGTCGAGGCCCGGCTGGTGGTGGCCGCCGACGGCGCGCGCTCGCCGCTGCGGACCGCCAGCGGCGTCCGCGTGCGCGACTGGACCTACCCACAGAGCGCGATCACCACGATCCTGGCCCATGCGCGCCCGCACCGGGACGTCTCCACCGAGTTCCACACCCGGTCCGGTCCCTTCACCCTGGTGCCGCTGCCGGGCGGTCACCGGTCCAGTCTGGTCTGGGTAACCGGGGAGGGCGCGGCCCGGCGTCTCGCAGCCCTCGACGACGCCGCTCTGGGCCAAGCCGTGGAGCGGCAGGCCCGGGCGATGCTCGGCGCCATGCGGGTCGACGGCCCCCGCGGCCTCGTGCCCATGCGCGGCCTCGCGGTGACCCAGCCGGTGGCGAATCGGCTGGTTCTGATCGGGGAGGCGGCCCACGTCTTCCCACCCATCGGCGCCCAGGGGCTCAATCTCGGCCTGCGCGACGCAGCGACCCTGCGCGATACCCTGCTGGTCGCCGCCCGGGACCGCCGCGATCCCGGCAGCCGCCCGGTGCTCGACACCTATGCGCGGGCGCGCCGGGTCGACACGGCGGCGCGCACCGCCGCGGTGGATCTCCTCAACCGCAGCCTGCTCACCGGCCTGCTGCCGATGGACGCGCTCCGCGGCCTCGGCCTGCTGGCGATGACGCAGCTCGGACCGCTGCGCCGGCTCGTGATGCGGGAAGGCGTGCTGCCCCGGCTCGGCGCCCCGGAGCTGATGCGGGCGGCCCGCTGAACCGCGGGCGCCGCGACAGCCGGCGTCTTCGCGCGCGCCGCAATCCCGGGGCATTTCGGCGCCCGACGGCGCACGCGGCCCTGAGATCGCTGCGCCTGCGCGGACGAGACGGTTCAGGGACGCCCGTCAAGGCGGTACGGGGGCCTGCGGCTTCAGAGATCCGGCTGGGCGGCCACGTAGGCGCCGAGGCGGGTCGCGAGGTCCACCGGGCCGCCCGCCCGGGCCCCGCCCGGATCATTGATGAGGATCACCGGGATGCCGCGGTCGCGGAGATGGCCGCGGAGGCGGGCGGCGCGGCGGGCATAGGAGGGATCGCGGCGGGTGGGCGCCTGGAGCAGCACCGCGGCCGGCCGGGCGATCACGGCCAGCACGTCGTCCGCCGCCTCCATCGAGGCGGTCACGCTCGCATAGCCGAGGCTGGCCAGCTCGCCCGAGAGGGACCGGTCCACGGCGCGGACGCCGTCGTCGACCACGAGCACTTGTTGCAGCGCACCCATAAGCTTGAGCGGTACTCCATCCCGGACGACTTGGAAAGATAGCCGTCACGACAATCCGATGCAGAACCCGCCAACAGGCGGTTCGGATCCCGTGGGTCCGTGTGCAGATGCGAGATTATCTGCGCCGCCTGAGCGCCGGATGAACCGGCGCGGCGCCGCCGTTCAGGTCGCCGCGACCGCCACGGCCGTCCCGCCCGACAGGAGCAGGCGGTAGCCCGAATCCCGCCACGCGCGCGGATCCGTCTCCGGGTTTCCGCTCCGGGGAAGCGCCTGTGCGGCGCAGGCTGGCCCACGACAGCCGAGGCCGCCCGCGGGCCCGTGGCCGACGTCCAGGAGCGCGCGCGGCAGGAGCGCGTCCTCCGGATGGGCCAGGGTCGCGGCGAGGTCCTCCAGGCCGGGACGCGTGAGCACCAGCGCCTCGCCCAGGACCAGCGAATCGAGGCGCTGCGGGCCCGCGAGCCCGGCGCTCCGCCGGGTCAGCCGCGCGGGCGCGCGATGGACCACGTCGAGGACGCGGACGGTCCAGGGCAGCGGCAGAGCGGCAATGGCCGATTCGACCAGGGCCGGGACCACGAGCCGGGTGGGCACCGGCCGCAGGAGGGCGGCGCGGAACCCGGCCTCGTCGAAGGGCAGCACGGTCTCCAGGCCGGCGCCCGCCGCCAGGGCGGCGCCGAGGCCGGTCACGAGGCCGCGCAGGTCGTGGCCGGGCAGGAGCGTCAGGACCCGCTCGTCCGCGGACAGGGGCAGCGCGTCGAGATGGGCGGCGATCGCCGCCGCGAGCGCCGCGGCGCTGCGGTAGACGGGCCGGCCGGGATCGCCGCCCGCGAAGGTGACGAGGCCGCGGCTCGGCGCCGGTTCGACCACGCCCCGCTCCAGGGCCATCGCGTCGAGGCTGATCACGCCGTCCGGCACGCTCGGACCGAAGGCCGCGAGGTAGCGCAGGCCGAAATGGCGCATGGCCGCGCGGGTGAGGTCCTCCGCGGGCCGACGCGCGCCGCGGCGGCCCTCCGTCAGAACGGCCACGAGGCCGGCGGACTCGATCCCGGCGGAGAGCTCGGCGCAATCCCAGACGGCCGGCATCGCGCAGGGGAGGTGGCCCGCCGCCTCGACGGCGAGATGGGCGAGGGTCGATTCGGCGCCCCCCGAGAACCACAGGCCGATCCGGCTGCCGGCGGGAAGCCGCCACGCGCCGATCCCGCGGGCGAGCCGCCCGACGATCTCGGCGGCGGCCGCGTAGGTCCAGGTGATGGCCGGGCGCCCGCACCAAGCGACGCGGTCACCCGAATCACGCAGGACCGTGCGCTGGGGGCCCGTCAGAGCCGCCGCGAAGAGGCGGGCCGCGAGACCCTCGGACAGGCCGCCGAAGAAGCTTTCGGACAGGCCTTCGGGCGCGTCCTCGGATCGCGCGGACGCGTCCAGTGCGGCGTCGGCCGCCCACTCCGCCACCGCCAACGCGCTCACACCCGCCGCCCCCGCCGATCCTGCAGAACTCCTATCATCTCGGCCCGGCAGGGTTAACCGACCGCTAAGGGGGCCGCCGCCGGAGGGCGGCCGCCGGCGGCCGACGGTGCGGCCCGATCACGCGCTCGTGCCTCGCGCCCGCGCAACGTCGTGCTTGCGGCCGGGCGTATGGGGGCCTATCGGGGGCCGGGCGCGGCCAGGACGGTTCCGACAGCCTCCCCGGCCGCGGTGTCATGCCTTCGCCTCATTCAAGGGGAAAGGCAGGCCGCCCGGTCGCCGGGGTGAGGGATGCGCGCAGACGGGCGCCCGTCCCGCCCGATGGCCGGACCGATTCATCCGGAGTTCCGGGCGGCACGCCAACGCGGCGGGCATCCGGACGGTCCGGCGGACCTGCCGCCAGGCCGGCTCCGCATCCTGCCAGCCACACCACGTCTCTTCCAAGGGGTCAGAGCCGATGTCCTTCACCCGCACCGCGACGCTCGCGCGCGCCGCTCTTTTCGGCCTCGCGGGCCTCGGTCTCGCGGCCGCGCCGGCCCTGGCGCAGCCGAAGAAGCCCGCCGCTCCCGCGCCGGCCGCGCCGGCGCCGACCGCCCCGGGCACCCCGGCGGCCAACACCCCGGCCGCCCAGACCGGCCCGCAGATCGTCGCCGTGAAGTCCGAGCCGAGCCAGGCCGACTGGACCAAGGTCTGCGGCAAGGATCAGGGCTCGGGCACCGACATCTGCTACACGACCCGCGACTTCGTGTCCGACCAGGGCCAGCCCGTGCTGGCGGTGGCGGTCTACGAGATGAAGAACGCCGCCCAGAAGCAGGAGGTGCGCGTGGTGCGCTACCTGCTGCCGCTCGGCCTGCTGCTGCAGCCGGGCATCCGCTTCAGCGTCGACGGCCAGGCAGCGACCGCCGGTCGCTTCGCGGTCTGCTTCCCGAACGGCTGCTTCGCCGAGGCCGGCGGCGTCGATGCCGGCGTGATCGCCGCGATGAAGAAGGGCACGACCCTCAACGTCTCGGTCCAGAACCAGACCCAGCGCGAGGTCACCTTCGCGGTGCCGCTGACCGGCTTCGGCAAGGCCTTCGACGGCCCGGCCATCGACCCGAAGGTCCTCGAGGAGCAGCAGAAGAAGCTCCAGGCCGAGCTGGAGAAGCGCTCCGAGGACATGCGCAAGAAGCTGGAGCAGCAGCAGGGCTCCGCTCCGGCCGCCGGTGCCGCGGCGCCGGCCCCCGCCGCCAAGTAAGGGCTTCTCGTCCGCGGTCCTCCGGGACCGCGAGCGCCATCGACCCGCCGCGCGGCGGGTCCGTATCGGGGGCCGGACCGCGAGGTCCGGCCCTTCGCGTTTGAGGCGCCCGGCGCCGGGATCTACCGGGTCCCCGCCGGGCCCGAACCCGGCTGGACGATCAGCACGCGCAGATCCTGGTCGGGAACGTAGTCCCGGGCCTCCCAGCGGAACGTGGTCGGCCCGGTCTTCCGGATGCCCGTGCGGCAGAAGCTCACCACCGCCTCCGGGCTGCCCTTGTCGACCGTGAGGGTGAAGCGCCCGATCGGCGCGGCCCAGTTGCGCGCCGTGGTGACGATGTAGGGCACCACGGTGGCGCGCAGGTAGCCGCTGGGATCCGCCGCCTTCGCCTGCAGGCGCCGGATCGCCGTGAGCCCGGCCTCGTCCAGGCAGTAGGTCGCCCGGTAGCCCTCGCGGGAGGCGTCCTTGAGGTCGAGGAAATGGAAGCCGTTCACCGGCGCGTAGCTGTGCGCGATGCGGACATCCTGCCCGGGCGGGAAGGTCTGGAGCCAGTGGAACTTCGCCTCGCTGCGCCACAGGCCCTCGGTCATGCGATCGGTCATCCCCTCGGATTCGGGGAACAGGCCGGCCTTGACCAGTTCGGCCCACGCGGCGGTGCCGATCCGCTTCTCGGCCGCCTTGATCGCGTCGAAGCGCAGCGGGTTCAGGGGCAGGTCGTGGCGGCGGAGGAGGTCCGTCACCTCGCGCTCGCCCACGAAGGCCCGCTCCTCCAGCTCCGGTGCGAGCGGCTTTCCGTCCACCGTCACGGTGAAGCCAACGAAGTTCGGGCTTTCGGGCTGCGGCAGCGCGAGGGCCGAGAAGCTGAGTTCGCGCCCGTCGATGGGCGGCAGCGGGAAGGCGATCCGCACCGTGCGGGGCTCCTGCCCCTGATTGCGGAACAGGTAGGACACGCCGATCCGGTCGCTGGCGATCGACAGGTCCTCGCTCGCCAGCGCGATTCCGGGCTCGCGCCTCAGGACCAGCCCGCCGGCATCGAGTTCGGCGGCGCTATCGTTGGCGCGGGCCTGGATCGAGAGAAGGCCGGCGGCCAGAAGCGCGGCGGCGACAGGTCGGATCATGGTGTCGGGCCCGTGCGACGGCACGGGCCGTCACGGAAGGCTATCGCGGCGGCGTTGCCAGGATCTTGACGAGTCCCGGCCCGCTCAGTTCGTGGGGCGGTCCCGCATCCGGTATGCGCCGGCGGCGTCGCGCTCGAACATCTCGGCGATGCCGGCATGGCGCAGGGCTTCGCCCGACGTGTCGGGCAGGAGGTTCTGTTCCGACACGTAGGCCACGTACTCGGTCTCGGCGTTCTCGGCGAGCAGGTGGTAGAACGGCTGGTCCTTGCGCGGCCGGACCTCCTCGGGGATCGCCAGCCACCATTCCTCGGTGTTGTCGAACACCGGGTCGACGTCGAACACGACGCCGCGGAACGGGTAGATCCGGTGGCGCACCACGGCGCCGATCGCGAATTTCGCGGTTCTCAGTGTTACGTCCGTCATGGTTCAGTCCGTCCAGAACGGACAGATAGGTCCGTTGACGGGGCCTGTCACCGGGTCGGTGCCGCCGACCGGTAACGGCGCGCACCGGCCTGCGCGTCATCGGGTGACGGACGCCGGTTCGGGAGGCCGGATGCCGCGTTCGGCCGCGATCGCCCGGGCGGTGGCCTCGCGCCGAGCGGTGAGGTCGGCGGCGGCCGCCCGCGCCCGCGCCACGATGGCCGGCGGGGCCGTCCGGGGCGTGCCGCTGTCGAAGGGCGGCTCGGGGGCGTATTGCATGCCGAGCTGGATCGCCTGCGCGGCCTCGTCGCCGCGCAGCGCGGCGGCGAGCCGCAGCGCCCCGTCGATGCCCGCGGTGACCCCGGCCGCGAACACCCAGGTGCGGCCGTCCGCGTCGCGGTCGATCACGACGCGCTCATCCACCGGCTCGGCCCCGAAGAACGGGAGCAGGTGGACGGCGTTCCAGTAGGTCGTGGCCCGCCGCCCCACCAGCAGACCGGCCGCACCGAGGAGGAGCGCGCCGGTGCAGACCGAGAGGACGTGGCCGGCCCCGGCCGCCTGGTCGCGGATCCAGCCGAGCACGGCCGCGTCCCGCATCAGGGCCTCCTGGCCCTGGCCGCCCGGAACGTGCAGCACGTCGAGCCGCGGGGCCTCCGCCAGGGTGGCATCCGGCAGGATCCGGAGGCCGCGGACGTCGCGGACGGGGTCCAGGCTCGGCGCGTAGACCCGGTAGGTGCTGTTGGGCACCCGGGACAGGACCTCGAACGGGCCGGTGAGGTCGATCTGGTCCAGCCCCTCGAACAGGAGCGAGCCGATCTGCAGATGGGTGTCGGGCGGGATCATGCCGGGCCTCCGTGGTGGACAGGGACACCCTACCGCGTCAGGATCTGGCCGAAATGCCAAAGAGCCCTCGTTTCTCGCCAGATCAACCGCGACCGGTCGAGGTGCTGGCCTTCCCGTCGGTGCAGCTCCTCGACGTGGCCGGGCCGCTCCAGGTCTTCGCCACCGCCAACGAGCACGGCGGCGCCGGGACCCCATACGCGCCGCGGGTGATCGCGGCCGGCGACCCGGGGCTCACCGCCTCGGCGGGCCTGCGGCTGGTGGCCGACCCGCTGCCGGATCTCGCGGCGCCGGTGGACACGCTGGTGATCGCGGGCGGCCCCGGCGTCGTCGCGGCCTGCGACGACGCCGCCCTGGTGGCCTGGGTGCGGGCCCGGGCGGGCCGGGCCCGCCGGGTCGCCTCGGTCTGCACCGGCGCGTTCCTGCTCGGAGCGGCGGGGCTCCTCGACGGGCGGCGGGCCGTGACCCATTGGAAGCATTGCGGCGCGCTCGCCGCGCGCTACCGGCGCGCCCGGATCGAGCCCGACCCGATCTTCGTGCGCGACGGCCCGGTCTGGTCCTCGGCGGGGGTCACGGCGGGCATCGACCTGGCCCTGGCGCTGGTCGAGGAGGATCTCGGCCGCGCGACCGCCCTGGCGGTGGCGCGCCACCTCGTGATGTTCCTCAAGCGCCCCGGCGGGCAGGCGCAGTTCAGCGCGGCGCTGGCCCTGCAGGCGGGCGAGGAGCGGTTCGGGCGGCTCCACGCCTTCATGGCGGACAACCTGTCCGGCGACCTGTCGCTGCCGGCGCTGGCCGCGGCGGCCGGGATGAGCGCGCGCAGCCTGAGCCGGCACTATCTGGAGGCGACCGGCCTCACCCCCGCCAAGGCCGTGGAGCGCCTGCGGGTGGAGGCGGCCCGGCGGGCGCTCGCCGAGACGGCGCAGCCGGTGAAGCGCATCGCCCGGACCTGCGGCTTCGGCTCCGAGGAGACGCTGCGGCGCAGCTTCCTGCGGCACGTCGCGGCGACGCCGCAGGCGTATCGGGCGCGGTTCGGCGGGTGAGGGGGGACTAGACCGTGTCGCGGCGCTCAAGGGCCGCCAGGATCGTCTCGCGCACGCCGTCGCGATGGTCGTGGATGTCCGCGTTCGGGATGCGGAGCAGGGCGAAGCCGAAAGATTCGAGGATTTCGGTCCGCATGGCGTCTCGGACGAGCTCGGCATCGGTGGAATGCGTTGCCCCGTCCACTTCGACGATGAATTTGGCCTCTATGCAGGCAAAATCGACGATGTATCGGTCGATCGGGTGCTGGCGGCGGAATTTCCAGCCGTTCAGGGCGCGGTTTCGCAGAACGCGCCAGAGCTTAGCTTCAGCCGACGTCTGAGCGCGCCGCAGCGTGCGGGCGCGCGGGATCGATTTGGTCACCGCTCGGTTCCGGCAGGGCGATCGCGGATCCGGCGGATAATACGGAGGCCTCGCTTGCGCGGGCCTGACCCGAAGAAGCGCTCGGGTCCGCGACGGCACCGGTCCAGACCGGCGCGACGCGCCCCCTCTCCCGTGCGGGAGAGGGTTGGGGTGAGGGGCGAGAACGCTCAGGATCAAGCACGTGATCGACGCGCCGACAGGGCGCGCCTCTTCCGGACAGACCTGATCCCTCACCCTGTCCCTCTCCCGCACGGGAGAGGGGACCCGCGTTTCGTCCCGTCACCGCGGCGCCACACACGACGCCCGAATCCGGCAGCCGCTCACCCCAGCTTGTAGACCGCCGCCAGCTCCGGATCCTTCGCGGCCACCAGCTTGGCGAGATCCACGATGACCTTGGCCTGCTTCCAAGTGGCGTCGTCCTGCATCTTGCCGTCGAGCATCACGGCGCCGGTGCCGTCCGGCATGGCCTCGACGATCCGGGCCGCGAAGGCCACCTCGGCCGGGTCCGGCGCGAAGACCCGCTTGGCGATCGCCACCTGGCTCGGATGCAGCGTCCAGGCGCCCGCGCAGCCCATCAGGAAGGCGTTGCGGAACTGCGCCTCGCAGGCCGCGCCGTCGGAGAAGTCGCCGAACGGGCCGTAGAACGCCTTGATGCCGTTGGCCATGCAGGCATCGACCATCTTGGCGATGGTGTAGTGCCAGAGATCCTGCTGGGCGCTGGCCCGGGGCGCGTCGCCCGCCGGGTCCGCGATCACCCGGTAATCCGGGTGGCCGCCGCCGACCCGGGTGGTCTTCATGCCGCGGGACGCCGCGAGATCCGCCGGCCCGAGGCTCATCCCGTGCATCCGCGGCGAGGCGGACGCGATAGCGTCGACGTTGGCGACGCCCTCGGCGGTCTCCAGGATCGCGTGGACCAGGATCGGCTTCGTCACGCCGTGGCGCGCCTCGAGCTGGGCGAGGAGCTGGTCGATGTAGTGGATGTCCCACGGCCCCTCGACCTTGGGCACCATCACCACGTCGAGCTTGTCGCCGACCTCGGCCACGATCGTGAACAGGTCGTCGAGAATCCAGGGCGAGTTGAGGGCGTTGATCCGGGTCCAGAGGCCGGTGCCGGTGGCGGCGAAGTCGGTGGCCTGGGCCATCGCCACGAAGCCCTTGCGGGCCGCCTCCTTCTGGTCGGCCGGGACCGCGTCCTCCAGGTTGCCCAGCACCACGTCGACCGTGCCGGCGAGCTCCGGCACCCGGGCGCGGACCTTGTCGTTGTGGGGCGGCACGAAGTGGATCATCCGCTCCAGCCGCACGGGCAGCTCGCGGAACGGGGCCGGCGCGCCGGTGGCGAGGGGCTGGAAGAAGCGGCGGGGCAGTTTCATCGGGTGCCTCTTGTCAGGGCTGGCGTCTGAGCCCCGTTAAGGCAGCTGGGGCGGGCGCGTAAAGCCGCGCCGCGCCGAAGTGGTCTCGATCTTTCGGCTCAGACGGTCGTCAACCCTGTCGCGCTTCAGCCCCGGCTGCCGCGGCGCCCGGCCAGGCCGATCCGGTTGAGGATGCCGCCGGCCTCGCTGCCGGCCACCACCACGAGGCGCCGGACCTCGCCCCGCAGGAAGGCCTGCAGGAAGCGGTTGTAGTCGCGGAAGGAGACGCAGCCGTTCGAGGCGCCGGGCTGCCGCAGCATGTAGGTGTGGGCCAGCAGGCCGTCGCGGCCGTGGATCGCGGCGCTGCCGCCCACCGGGTTGAGGCGGATCGCCCGGACCCCGTGGAACAGGCGCTCGCGCTCGGTCAGCGTGTAGGTGCCGGGCGGCGTTGAGCCGCGCATGCGCAGGTGGACGTAGCGCGGGTTGTCCATGGCCTCGCCGAGGCCGGAATGGGCCTCCAGCACCTCGCCGGAGGGCAGCGTCACCGTGCGGGCGGTGATGTCGTAGACGGCCGTGCCGGCCACCGAATCGGGCTCCGGGCTGATCCGGGTGCGCGGCGCCTCCTGCGGCAGGGCGTCCGGGCTGGCATAGGCCAGCGCCTGACGGGGCTCCTGGCGGCTGTCCTGTGACGGGGCCGCGGCACCGACCCCGAACAGCTTCTCGAAGAAGGACGGCTCCTCGGCCATCGCGGCGCGGAACACGTCGCGGGTCCGGGGCAGGGCGCGGGTCGCCACCCGCGTGGCCGGGACCGCGGGCGCACGCCGCAGCTCGGGCGGACGCGACACCGGCAGCGGCACGAGGACGGAGGCGGGCGCGAGGGCGGCGGGCGTGGGCTCGGCCGCGGCGATCCGGACCGGGGCGGCCGGCGCCTCCGTGGTCGTCTCGCCCATCTTGGCCTGGGCGATCCGGCTCTGGGGCATCCGGATCTGGGCCTGCTCGGCCGTCTGCGCGGCCTTGGACTGCTCGGCCCGGGCAACCTGCCGGGCGATCTCGCGGACCGCCGGGGACGGCTCGGCACGGGCGATCTGGAAGGTGGCGGTCGGCGGGGCCTCGCCGAAGGCCGTCGCGGAACCGGAGCCCAGCGCCGGGCTCGGATCGAGCATCCAGGCGATGCTCGGCTTCGGCGCGACGTTGCGAGCGGCGTGCCGGACCGGGGCGGCGACCGGCGGGAGCCCGGACATCGCCCCGGTCGCGGCGACGGTCTGCTGGTCGATCCGGGCCGGCCCCTGCGGCTGGCTGAACACGGCCCAGCCGGCCAGGGTTATGCCCGTCAGGGAGATGAGCGCCGTCAGCCGGGCGCGGCGGCGGGCGCGCCGCATGGCGCTCGGGTAGGGCGCCCGGGTGCGGATGACGGGATCGTAGACGGTCTCGACGTAGGTGATGCGCGGCGGCGCCCGGCGCAGGGGCGCCGCGCTCGGATACGCGGTCTGGAACGCGGCTTGGGACAACGCAGCCTGGGCCATTCGGGGAACTCGCGTACGCGCTTCCCCGTGGGCAGCCGCCGCCGTTCGCCCGCGAAAGCTTGTTTCCGCGCACGTGGCCTGGGTCGCCCGTCTGGGGAGGACATCAACCGTCCACCCCATTAAGCCGTGCTGTGGTTAATCCCCGCTAAAGAGACAGTTTCCGCGCGCGTTCCCGTGTTGGGACACAGCCTCAGATCGCCTGTCCGGGCGTGTCCATGGGCCCGTGGCGGCGCGCGACCAGCAGGCAGAGCAGGGCCACCGGCACGCCGATCAGGGACGTGCCGACGAAGAACCACGTGAACCCGGTCCGCTCGATCACGAAGCCCGAGAACCCGGCGAGCAGGCTGCCCGGCAGGGCGCAGAGCGAGGTGAGCAGGGCGTACTGGCTCGCCGCGTGCGCGGTCGCCGAGAGCCGCGACATGTAGGTGATCAGCACGATCGACGCGAAGGCGTAGGCGAAGCCGTCGATCCCCACGGTCAGCGCGAAGGTCCAGAACGCCGCCCCGCCATGGCCGCCGTGCCACGCGAGATAGGCCAGCGCGAGGTGCGAGGCCGAGGCCGTCACGGTGCCGATGAGCAGGCTCGCCATCATGCCGATCCGCGGGATGATGGCGCTCGCCAGGAAGGTGCCGCCCAGCGCGATCCAGAAGCCGAACAGCTTCGTCACGGTGGCGATGTCGGTGTTGGAGTAGCCCAGCGTCTTGAACAGCGGGATCGCCATGGCGTTCGAGACGTAGCCGGGCATCCGGAAGCCCGCCACCAGGGCGAGCACCGGCACGGCCAGCGGCCCGAGCCGGGCGAGGAGGTCGCGGATCGGCGCCCAGACGGTCTCGACGAAGCCGCCGGTGGCGGGCGTCTCGGGGGCGGGGGGCTCGGGGGCGAGCAGGGCCGCGATCGTGCCAGGGGCCATCAGGGCCGCCATGCACAGGTAGGCGGCGCGCCAGCCATAGGCGTCGGACAGGTAGAGGGCGCCCGCCCCCGCCGCGAGGTTGCCGATCCGGTAGCCGATCTCCGACCACGACGACATCAGCGCCTGCCGCTCCGGGGGCGCGGCGGTGATGCGCCAGCCGTCGATCACCACGTCCTGGGTGGCGCCGGCCACGCCGAGCGCCAGGGAGAACGCCACCGTCCAGGCGAGCCAGTGGGCCGGATCGCCGAAGGCGACGCCGGCCAGCGCCAGGGCCACCAGGATCTGCGTGGCGACGATCCAGCCCCGGCGCCGCCCGAGCCAGCGGCCGATGAGCGGCGCGTCGTGGCGGTCGAGGAAGGGGGCCCAGAGGAACTTGAGCTTGTAGGCGATGGTCAGCTCGCTCATCAGCCCGATCGTGGCGAGCGGCACCTGCGCCTGGACGAGCCACGCCGACTGGGTCGCGTAGACGAGCAGGAACGGGATGCCCTGCGCGAAGCCGAGCCCGAGCACCGCGGCGACGCGCCGGTCGGTGAACAGGGGCGTGAGGAAGGCGTTTTTCTCGGATCTTGCCGGATCGGACGGGGCGCTGGCTGCGGCCGGGTTTGCCATCCACGCGTCTCCTGGGATTCGCGACGGAGAGAGCAGAGATGGGCGGGCGGTGCAACACACACGGCTTTCCAACCTGCCCCCTCATCCTGAGGTGCCGAGGCCCGCTGACGCGGGCACCTCAGGATGAGGGAGTCTATCGGGCGGATCGTTACGCCGCCTTCTTCCCCCGCTCGGCGATCTTCACGAGGCTGCGCAGCACCTCGGTGGCGGTCTTGAGCCGGGCCGGGACCGTATTCAGCTCGCGCACGAACACGACGCTCATGTCGGGCCGCACCTTCGCGAAGGAGGCCTGCTCGGCCACGTAGGCGACGAGCCCCTGCGGGTTGGCGTAGGAGCGGTCGCGGAAATGGACCACCACGCCCTTCGGCCCGGCCTCGACCTTCTCGACATTCGCCTTGAGGCAGAGGATCTTGATCGTGCCGATCTTGAGGAGTTGCTCCACCTCCGGCGGCAGCGGCCCGAACCGGTCGATGAGTTCGGCGCCGAAGCTCTCCATCTCGGCATCGTCCTGGAGGGTGGCGAGGCGCCGGTAGAGCGCGAGCCGCGCGCCGAGATCCTCCACATAGGTCTCCGGGATGGTCACCGGGGCGCCCAGCGCGATGGTCGGCGACCACGCCTCCTCGGGCACGTCCTCGATGCCGGCCTTGAGCGCCGTCACCGCGTCCTCCAGCATCTGCTGGTAGAGTTCGTAGCCGACCTCCTTGATGTGGCCGGACTGCGCGTCGCCGAGCAGGTTGCCGGCGCCGCGGATGTCGAGATCGTGGCTCGCGAGCTGGAAGCCCGCGCCCAGGGTGTCGAGGCTCTGGAGCACCTTGAGGCGCTGCTCGGCCTGGGCGGTGAGCTGGCGGTTCGCCGGGGTCGTGAACAGCGCGTAGGCCCGGGCCTTCGAGCGCCCGACCCGGCCGCGCAGCTGGTAGAGCTGGGCCAGCCCGAACATGTCGGCCCGGTGGACGATCAGCGTGTTGGCGGTGGGGATGTCGAGGCCCGATTCCACGATCGTGGTCGAGAGCAGCACGTCGAACTTGCCCTCGTAGAAGGCCGTCATCACGTCCTCGAGCTGGCCCGCCGCCATCTGGCCGTGGGCCACCGCGACCTTGATCTCGGGCATCTCGGCGTCGAGGAATTTCTTGACCTCGGCCAGATCCTCGATCCTGGGAACCACGTAGAAGGACTGGCCGCCGCGGTAGCGTTCGCGCAGCAGGGCCTCCCGGATGGTCAGCGGGTCGAAGGGTGTCACGAAGGTGCGCACCACCAGCCGGTCCACCGGCGGCGTCGCGATGATCGAGAGCTCGCGCACCCCCGTCATGGCGAGCTGGAGCGTGCGCGGGATCGGCGTCGCCGACAGCGTCAGCACGTGGACGTCGGCCTGGAGCGCCTTCAGCCGCTCCTTGTGGGCGACGCCGAAATGCTGCTCCTCGTCCACGATGATCAGGCCGAGATCCTTGAAGGCGATGTTCTTGGCCAAGAGGGCGTGGGTGCCGACCACGATGTCGACCGTGCCGGCGATGAGCCCCGCCCGCGTCTGCTTCATCTCCCCGGCGGAGGCGAAGCGGGAGAGCTGCGCCACCTGGACCGGCAATCCTTTGAAGCGCTCCGCGAAGGTCCGGTAGTGCTGGCGGGCCAGCAGCGTCGTGGGGACGATCACCGCCACCTGCTTGCCGGAGATCGCCGCCGCGAAGGCGGCGCGCAAAGCCACCTCGGTCTTGCCGAAGCCGACATCGCCGCAGACCAGCCGGTCCATCGGCCGGCCGGCATTGAGGTCGTCCAGCACCGCGTCGATGGCGTTGGCCTGGTCCTCGGTCTCCTCGAACGGGAAGCGGGCGGCGAATTCCCCGTAGAGCCCCTCCGGCGCCTTGAGGGCGGGGGCCTTCCGGACGAAGCGCTGGGCCGCGACCTTGATCAATTCGCCCGCCATCTCGAGGATGCGGCGCTTCATCTTGGCCTTGCGGGCCTGCCACGCGCCGCCACCGAGCCGGTCGAGGGCGACCTCGGAATCCTCCGAGCCGTAGCGGGTCAGGAGCTCGATATTCTCCACCGGCAGCAGCAGCAGGCCGCCGGTGTACTGCAGCTCCAGGCAATCGTGCGGGGCACCCGCGGCGTGGATCGTCTTGAGGCCGACGAACCGGCCGATGCCGTGGTCGGCATGGACCACGAGGTCGCCGGGCTGGAGCGCCTGCACCTCCAGGATCACGTCCTGGGGTCTCTTGGCCTTGCGCTTCTGGCGGACCAGCCGGTCGCCCAGGATGTCGCCCTCGGAGACGACGGCTAGCTCGCCCGCGATGAAGCCCGCCTCCAGGCCCCAGACGGCCACTGCCGCGTCGGTGCCGCGCTTCAGCGCGTAGACGTCGGTGAGCCGGGTGATCGCCACCGGCTTCTTGAGGCCGTGGTCGGTGAGCACGCCGCAGAGCCGGTCGCGGGATCCGTCGGACCAGGCGCCCAGGATCACGTGATGACCGGATCCCTGGAGGTCGCGGATATGCGCCACCGCGGCGTCGAACACGCTGGCATTCTCGTCGGCCCGCTCGGGGGCGAAGCTCCGCCCGGCCTTGGCGCCGCAATCGATCACGGCGCGCTCCGCGGATTCGGGCTGCGCGAAGGGCGTCAGCCGCGCCACCGTGTCGGTGGCGATCCGCTCCTTCAACTCGTTCGGCGTCAGGTAGAGGGCCCGGGGCGGCAGCGGCTTGTAGGGAGCGACGCCGGCCTGCGGCGTCTTCATCGCGCCCTCGCGGGCCTGGTAATAATCCTGGACGAGGCTGATCCGCTCGGCGGCGGCGTCCTCGACCTGCGGGTCGAAGACCAGCGGCACGCCGCCGAGATAGTCGAACAGCGTGTCGAGGTGGTCGTAGAACAGCGGCATCCAGTGCTCGAGGCCGGCGTAGCGGCGCCCCTCGCTCACGGTCTCGTAGAGCCGGTCGTCCCGGGTCGCCGCGCCGAAGCTCTGGATGTAGCCCTGGCGGAAGCGCCGGATCGTCTCGGTGGTGAGCTGGACCTCGCTCATCGGCATCAGGTCCAGCGAGCGGAGCTGCCCGGTGGTGCGCTGCGTCTCCGGATCGAAGGCGCGGATCGATTCCAGCGTGTCGCCGAAGAAGTCGAGGCGGATCGGCGCGGCTAAGCCCGGCGGCGACAGGTCGAGGATGCCGCCGCGCACCGCATACTCGCCGGTGTCGCGCACGGTGCCGGTGCGCAGGAAGCCGTTGGCCTCGACCCAGGCGACCACGTCGTCCATGGACACGACGTTGCCGATCGCCGCCGAGAACGCCTCCTTGGCGATGTGGGTGCGGGGCGGAACCCGCTGCACCAGGGCGTTGACCGTGGTGCAGAGGATCCGCGGGCGGTCCTCGGCGGAGCGGGTGCGGGCGAGGCGGGCGAGCGCCGTCATCCGGGCGGCGGCCGTGGCCGTGGTCGGCGAGACCCGGTCGTAGGGCTGGCAGTCCCAGGCCGGCAGGCTCATCACGTCCATCTCGGGCGCGACGAAGCCGAGCGCCGCCTGGAACGAGGCCGAGCGTCCGGAATCCCGCGCCACGTGGACCAGCACGGCCGGCGCGTCGACGGTGGGCGCCAGGGCGCGGGCGAGGTCGGCGAGCGCCAGCGCGTCGAAGCCCTCCGGGGCGTTCGCCAGGACCGGGCTGTCGCCGCGCTTCAGGGCGTCGATCGCCCGGGCGAGCGCCGAGGATTTCGGCAGGGCGAAGCGCGCGACCTGCGGCTTGGCGGCGGGGGCGGGGGGCTTCGGCTGAGGCTTGGCCATCGGGTCTTTCGCGGGAAATCCCGCCGGGCGCGTCAGGGGTAGAGGTCGGGTGGCGTTAGCCGATCGGGCCGCCGCGATAAAGCATGGCGGCGGCGGCCGGGCGGCGGGACAGAGCCTATATGGACGCTCCGTCGCGGCAGGGAACGGCCCTGCGCCGATGGGCGGCCGATCGTCGGTGAGCCGGGCCCAGGATGGCGCGCGGGTCCCCTCTCCAGCATGGGAGAGGAGACCCGCGCCGCGTCGGGGCCGGGGATACCCCGGCGCACGCCCCTCAGGCGTCCGGCCCGACGATCTCCGCCAGCGCCGCCTCGACCCGGCCGCGGAAGAAATCCGCGTTGGGCATGTGCTCGGTCATCGCCCCGGCGCGCACCGTCGCCTGCCGCAGAATCTCGGCGCGGAGCGCCGGATCGGAGCGCTCCATCATCTCCAGCATGATCCGCACCACCAGCTCGGTGGCGATCGACCGGGCCGGGTGATCGTAGTTGGGCTTGGGTTCGTCCATCGCGGGCACTCTCGACCGGTCGCTCTCAGGAATGGATCGGCGCGTCGTGCCGGTGGAACGCCCGCACCCGCCGCCAGACCGACGTGTCGTAGTTCGACGGCGTCTCGACCTCGCCGGTGAGCCACTTGAACAGGTCGCGGTCCGGCACCTCGATCAGCGCCTCGAACTGGTCGAGCTCCGCCTCCGACAGGTCGCCGATCTCGGCATCGGCGAAGCGGCCCATGATCAGGTCCATCTCGCGGATGCCCCGGTGCCAGGCGCGGTAGAGGAGGCGGCGGCGGCGCGGATCGAGGTCGGCGCTCGTGCGGGTGGTGCCGGACATGGATCTCGGACCTCGGCTGAGGAAGGGCAGGAGCAGGGACGAGGGCTAGATAGGCGCCCGGGACCGGCGGATCCAGAACGGCGGCGCCCCTGGGCGGGTTACAACCGGCGCACGGGCGGCGTACGGGGGCCCAAAAACGAATTGCCTCCGGCGGGCGCTCCGTTATCTCGGGCTGCAACGCCCCGGACGGGGCGGCGAGCGGGAGCAGGACGATGCCGAAGGCGATCCGGGTCTACGAGTACGGCGGCCCCGAGGTGATGCGCTTCGAGGACGTGCCCCTGGCCGAGCCCGGCCCCGGGCAGATCCGCGTCAAGCAGGCCGCCATCGGCGTCAACTTCATCGACATCTACTTCCGCACCGGCGCCTACAAGTCCCCGCACATGCCCTACACCCCCGGCAAGGAGGGCGCCGGCACCGTCACGGCGGTGGGCGAGGGGGTCTCGCAGTTCAAGCCCGGCGACCGGGTCGCCTACGGCTCGGTGGCGGACGGCTGCTACGCCGAGGAGCCGGTGATCCCGGCCTCCGCGGCCGTGCCGATCCCCGAGGGGGTCGACGAGAAGACCGCCGCCGCCATGATGCTCAAGGGCCTGACCGTCGAGTACCTGCTGCACCGGACCTACGCGGTGAAGCCCGGCGACACGATCCTGTGGCAGGCGGCCGCCGGCGGCGTCGGCCTGATCGCCTGCCAGTGGGCCAAGCACCTCGGCGCCACCGTGATCGGCACCGCCGGCAGCCCCGAGAAGGCGGAACTCGCCAAGCAGAACGGCTGCGACCACGTCATCCTCTACCGCGAGGAGGATGTCGCCAAGCGCGTGCGCGAGATCACCGGCGGCAAGGGCGTGCCGGTGGTCTATGACGGCGTCGGGCAGGCGACCCTGATGGGCTCGCTGGACAGCCTCGCGCCGCTCGGCCTCCTGGCGAGCTTCGGCTCGGCCTCGGGGGCGATCACCGGGCTCGACCTCGGCCTGCTGGCCCCGCGCGGCTCGCTCTACGTGACCCGCCCGACGCTGGCGACCTTCACGTCGGACCGCGCCACCCTGGAGGAGGCGGCCGCCCGCCTGTTCAAGGTGGTGCGCGACGGCGCGGTGAAGATCGCGGTGAACGCCACCTACCCGCTGGCCGAGGCGCAGCAGGTCCACCGCGACCTCGCGGGCCGGGAGACCACCGGCTCGATCGTGATGCTGCCCTGAGGCCCGCGACCGTGACGCCCGGCAACGCCGACCTGCTCCTCGTCGTCGACGTGCAGGTCGATTTCCTGCCGGGCGGGGCGCTCCCCGTCCCGGGGGGCGACGCGGTGGTCGAGCCGATCAACGCGCTCCAGCACCGCTTCCGGCATGTGGTGCTGATGCAGGACTGGCACCCGGCGGATCACGTCTCCTTCGCCGAGACCCATCCCGGTCGGGCGCCGTTCGAGACCATCGTGCTGCCCTACGGGCCGCAGGTGCTGTGGCCCCGGCACTGCGTCCAGGGCAGCCGAGGCGCCACCTTCGCGCCGGGGCTTGCCACCGACCGGGCGAGCCTAGTGGTGCGCAAGGGGCTCGATCCCCGGGTCGACAGCTACTCGGCCTTCCTCGAAGCCGACCGGGCCACGCGCACGGGCCTCGCGGGGGCGCTCAGGGAGCGCGGCATCACCCGCGTCGCCGTGTGCGGCCTCGCCACCGATTTCTGCGTCGCCTGGAGCGCGCTCGACGCCCGCGACGCCGGCTTCGAGGTCCTCGTGGTGGAGGATGCGGTGCGCGGGATCGACGTGGACGGGTCGCTGGCGCAGGCCTGGGCGCGGATGGAGGCGGCGGGCGTCCGCCGGATCGCGGCGGCGCAGATCGGCTGAGCGCCGCGGGGCGCGGGAGGCGAACCGCCGCATGCCGCGCGGGAGACCGCCCCCGCCCCGACGCGTTGGCCCGACATCGGCATCCGGCAGGATGCCAGTCAGGAGCCAGCATGTCAGGCAAGCACCCGAAGACCGACACGCCGACGGACGCCGACCTCAAGGGCAATCCCGGGATCGGCACGTCGAAGGGGATGAGCGGCGCCGACCCCGCGGATCTGCAGGCGGATTCGACCTTCGAGGGCGACGTCGACAACGAGACGAAGCGCGACGGCGGCGTCGACCCGGACCACCGGCCGCGCAAGAACGCCTGACCGAGCCGGGGTGACGGCACGCCCGGGCCGGCCCGGCCCGGGCGATCCCGGTCAGCGGGCGCGGGCCGGCGGCTTCGGCCGCTGGGGCGCCGGGCCGGTCGCGAACCCGGCGGATGGGCCGCTCGCCGGGACGTAGAGCTGGGCGGGGCTCGCGGTGTAGCCCAGGAGCTGCGCCGCGTTGGCGGCCCCGAAGGCGGCGGTGCCGTCGGCGCGGGCGGCGTCCACCGGGACGGTCAGCAGGAGCGCGGCGGACAGGGCCAGGACGGCGGGCTTCGACATGGGACGGACCCTTCGGTGCGCGCGGTCCCGGGGAATGCCGGTCCGCGCCGGATGGATCCCATGTGGGGGCGGCCGCGCGGGCCCGGCGTGCGCGACCGCACGACGATCCCGCGTCGCATCAGCGCGGGCCGCGCGACGGCGCTCCGCGACAGGGCCCCGCGACGGGGCGCCGCCCCGCGACGGGGTGCCCCGTCAGAGCGCCAGCCCGAGCTGGAGCGGCGCCTCGGGCGCGTCCTGCGCGAAGCCCGACAGCGACACCCCGATCAGCCGCGCGCTGCGCCGCAGGGGGAACAGGCCGGCGAGCAGGTCGAGGCCGATCCGCTCCAGATTGGCCCGGTCGGCCACGGGAACGGTGAGCGATTTCGCCCGGGTGACCTGGGCGAAATCCGAGAATTTCAGCTTCAGGGTCACGGTCCGGGCGCGCATGCCCTTGGCGTCGGCCCCGGTCCAGACCTTGTCGAACAGCGGCGCCAGCCGGGCGGCCAGAACCTCGAAGGCGGCCGTGTCCTCCGAGAAGGTGGTCTCCGCCCCGATCGACTTGCGCACCCGGTGGGCGCGGACCGGCCGCGCGTCGATCCCGCGGGCGACCGCGTGGTAGTAGGCGCCCGCCGATCCGAAGGTCTCGCGCAGGCGCTCGGGCGACCAAGCGCGGAGATCCGCCCCGGTCTCGATCCCGAGCCGCTTCATCTTCGCCTCGGTGACCGGACCGACGCCGTGGAACCGGCCGATCGGCAGTTCGGCCACGAAGTCCGGCCCCATGGCGGGGGTGATGACGAACAGGGCATTCGGCTTCCTGTGGTCGGACGCCACCTTGGCGAGGAACTTGTTGTACGAGACCCCCGCCGAGGCGACGAGCCCGGTGCGCTCCAGGATCTCGGCCCGGATCGCCTTCGCCACGGCCGTCGCCGTCGGGAGACCGAGGAGGTTCTCGGTGACGTCGAGATAGGCCTCGTCGAGGGCCACCGGCTCGATGAGCGGCGTGTGCCGGGCGAAGACCGCGCGGATCTCTTCCGAGACCGCCCGGTAGACCTCGAAGCGCGGCTTCACGAACAGCAGGTCCGGGCAGAGCCGCCGGGCCGTGGCCGACGGCATGGCCGAGCGCACGCCGAACTTGCGCGCCTCGTAGCTCGCCGCCGCAACGACGCCCCGCTCCCGCGAGCCGCCCACCGCCAGGGGCAGGCCGCGCAAGGACGGGTCGTCGCGCTGCTCCACGGAGGCGTAGAACGCGTCCATGTCGATGTGGATGATTTTTCGGAGCGCGACCTCCGGATCCATCGCCGCCTCGGAGATCCGCCGTGGGTTCCTACTCTGTTCCGAAAAAGCGCGGCGGGCCGGCGGGGTCAAGCCGCGCTGGACATTGCGTCAACAGAGATGTCCCACCCGCGCCCTCATCCTGAGGTGCCGGAGCGCAGCGGGCCTCGAAGGAGGGCTCCAGGGATCGCCGTGCCTTCTGGAGACCTCCTTTGAGGCCTCCGCTGCGCTCCGGCACCTCAGGATGAGGGCGCGGTTTGGAAAGTCGCTACGGCGCGCCGCCTCAGGCCACGCTGCCGTAGAGATCGTAGGCCTCGGCCCGGTCGATCTTCACGGTGACGATATCGCCGACCCGCACCGGGCGCCGGAAGGCGGCGTGGACAGTGCCGTCGATCTCCGGCGCGTCGGCCTTGGACCGGCCCCGCGCGACCCCGCCCTCGACGGCATCGACGATGATCGGCAGCCGCTTGCCGACCTTGGCCCGCTGGAGCCGCAGCGCGATCCCGTTCTGCGTCTCCATGAACCGGCGCTTGCGCTCGGCCTTGACCTCCGGCGGCACGAGGTCGCCGAGCGCGTTGGCGGTGGCGCCCGCCACCGGCTCGTACTCGAAGCAGCCGACCCGATCGAGCTTGGCCTCCTGCAGCCAGGCCAGCAGCTCCTCAAACTCGGCCTCGGTCTCGCCGGGGAAGCCGACGATGAAGGTCGAGCGGATCGCGAGGTCCGGGCAGATCTGCCGCCAGCTCCGGATCCGGTCGAGCTGGCGCTCCTGGTTGCCGGGGCGGCGCATCCGCTTGAGCACCGAGGGGCTCGCATGCTGGAGCGGCATGTCGAGGTATGGGAGCACCTTGCCCTCGGCCATCAGCGGGATGACCTCGTCCACGTGCGGGTAGGGGTAGACGTAGTGGAGCCGCACCCAGGCCCCGAGCTCGCCGAGCTCCTTGGTCAGGTCGTAGAACTTGGCCCGGACCTGCCGGTCGCGCCACGGGCTCTCGGCGTAGCGGATGTCGACGCCGTAGGCGCTGGTGTCCTGCGAGACGACGAGCAGCTCCTTCACGCCGGCCTTCACCAGCTTCTCGGCCTCGCGCAGCACGTCGGCGGCGGGGCGGCTCACGAGGTTCCCGCGCAGGGACGGGATGATGCAGAAGCTGCAGCGGTTGCTGCACCCCTCCGAGATCTTCAGGTAGGCGTAGTGGCGCGGGGTGAGCTTGATCCCCTGCGGCGGCACGAGGTCGAGGAACGGGTCGTGGGCCGGCGGCACCGCCTCGTGGACGGCGGCCACCACCGACTCGTAGGCCTGGGGCCCGGTCACCGCCAGGAGATCCGGATACTTCTCGCGGATTTCCTCCGGCTGCGCGCCCATGCAGCCGGTGACGATCACCCGGCCGTTCTCCGCCATGGCCTCGCCGATGGCCGAGAGCGACTCCGCCTTGGCCGAATCGAGGAAGCCGCAGGTGTTGACGATCACCACGTCGGCGCCGTCGTGCCGCCGGGCCAGCTCGTAGCCCTCGGCGCGCAGGTGGGTGAGGATCCGCTCGGAATCGACCAGCGCCTTGGGGCAGCCCAGCGACACGAACGAGATCTTGGGGGCCGTGATTTTGGATTCGGCTCCGGAAGCGGGGCCGCGGGGAGCAGGCGTGGCGGTCATGGCATTCGGGTCGGACAGGCCCGGCGCGGGCAACCGAGGATCGGTCGCCCGAAGCGCGAGGACGGGAATTCGGGATCGCGGTTCCTATACAAGCTCCCGCGCCGCCGCGCGAGACCGGCCGCCGCAGGGGTGACCGGACCGGCGCGCGCCGCTGACGCAGAACCGGAAACTTGGCTGTTTGACCAAGACTTTGCGCGCCTGCCCTGACATCCCACATGAAGCCGCGGGGACGCGGTCTGCGTCGGAAGCACGCCCTGTCTGCCCCCCGGGGCGGTCCCTGCGTGCAACTGCCGCTTCCCCCGCGGCATCGCCTGTGCGACGGCAGCGTGACAGGATCTGCCCCGCCCTCGCCCAGGACAACAGCCCGAACCCGGTCATGTGGACCCGAGAGATCCCCTTCATCGATCCCGTCGCGGCGGCGGCCCGGCTGCGCGCCCTGCCCGGGCTCGCCTTCCTCGACAGTGCCATGCGGCACGACTCCCTGGGTCGCCATTCGATCGTGGCCGCCGAGCCGTTCGCACGCTTCCGCTACCGCGATGGGCACGCGACCCTCGACGGAAATCCGGTGCCGGGCGGTCCCTTCGCGGCTCTGCGGGCGTGCCTCGCGCCGTACCGGATCGAACCGGACGCCGAAGAACCCTTCCCCGGCGGGGCGATCGGCTATCTGGCCTATGACCTCGGGGCATCGCTGGAACGGGTGGCGCCGCCGGCCCGGCGGGCGGGGCTCACCGACGACATCGCCCTGAACTTCTACGACACGGCCCTGGTGATCGATCACGCCGCGGGCACCTGCCGGCTCGTCGCCACGGGGTTCCCGGAGACCGCACCGGCCCAGCGGCAGGCCCGCGCGGAGGCGCGGCTCGCCCGATTCGCCGACCGGCTCGGCGGCGCGGAGATCCCGAGCGCGGCTGCCGCCGGAGCGCCGGAGCCGCTCACATGGCGCTCGAACTTCGACCGACAAACCTATGAAAAGGCCGTCGAAAAGGTCCGCGCATACATCCGGGCGGGCGACATCTACCAAGCCAACATCGCCCAGCGTTTCACCGCCGATCTCCCGGCCGGCTTCGATCCGTTCGCCCTCTACCGGCGGCTGCGCGCCACCAACCCGGCGACCTTCGGCGCCTATCTGGAGCTGGAGGGCCTGACCGTCGCCTCGTCCTCGCCCGAGCGGTTCATCCGCCTCGACGGCCGTCACGTGGAGACCCGGCCGATCAAGGGCACCGCCCGCCGCGCGGATAACCCCTCGGACGACCCGGCGGCCGACCGGGCGGCGGCCGAGGCGCTCCAGGCCAGCGTGAAGGAGCGGGCCGAGAACGTCATGATCGTCGACCTGCTGCGCAACGATCTGTCCCGGGTCTGCGCGCCGGGCAGCGTCGCCGTGCCGACGCTCTGCGGCCTGGAGACCTACGCCAACGTCCACCATCTGGTGTCGGTGGTGACCGGAGAGCTCCGCGACGGGCTCGACGCCCTCGACCTCCTGGAAGGGACCTTCCCGGGGGGCTCGATCACCGGCGCCCCGAAGATCCGCGCCATGGACATCATCACCGAGATCGAGGGCGACGCCCGGGAACTCTATTGCGGCGCCATCGGCCGGATCGGCTTCGACGGGGCGCTCGATACCGCGATCGCGATCCGCACGGTGTTCATGGACGACCGACAGGCGGTCCTGCAGGCCGGGGGCGGGGTGACCCTGCTGTCGGAGCCCGGCCCGGAATACGACGAGACCCTCGCCAAGGCCGCCCGCGTCTTCGAGGCCTTCGCATGATCCTCGTCCTCGACAACTACGATTCCTTCGTCTTCAACGTCGTCCGCTACCTGGAGGAGCTGGGCGAGGAGGTCCGGGTCGTGCGCAACGACGCCCTGGACGTCGCCGGCATCCGGGCGCTGGCCCCCGAGGCCCTGGTGGTCTCGCCCGGCCCCTGCACCCCGGCGGAGGCCGGCATCTCCCTGCCGGCGATCCGGGAGCTGTCGGGGGCGGTGCCGATCCTCGGCGTCTGCCTCGGCCACCAGGCGATCGGCGCGGCCTTCGGCGGCACGGTGGCGCGGGCGCAGCGGCCCCTGCACGGGCAGATGACGCCGATCGCCCATACGGGCGAGCGGCTGTTTTCCGGGCTGCCGGCGCCGATGCCGGTGGGGCGCTACCACTCGCTCGTGGTGACCCCCGGCCCCGAGATGGAGAAGCACCTCTCCGTCGACGCGGTCTCGCAGGAGGGCGAGGTGATGGCCCTGTCGCACCGGACCCACCCGACCTACGGCATCCAGTTCCACCCGGAATCGGTCCTGACCGAGGGCGGCCACGCCCTGTTCGCCAATTTTCTGGGGCTGGCCCGGGCCTGGCGGGAGGGACAGCGCGATGCTGTGGCGTGACGGCGCCCTCGTCGCGGGGACGACCGCGCCGCTGGACCTCACCGACCGCGGCCTGACGCTGGGCGACGGCCTGTTCGACACGGCGCTGGCGCTGGGCGGCCGGGTCGCCTTCGCGGAGGCCCACATCGCCCGGCTCGTGACCTCCGCGGACGCGCTGGGGATCCCCGCCGCGCCGGACCGGATCCGGGAGGCCATGCGGGCGCTGGCCGGCGCGAGGAGCAGGACCGGGGAGCGACTCGCGATCCGCACCACCCTCACCCGCGGTTCCGGCCCACGCGGCCTGAAGCCGCCGGAGGATCCGAGCCCGACCCTGTTCGCCACCGCGGCGCCGAGCGCCCGCAGCGCGGCCTTCGCGCCCCTGCGCCTGTGGCCGACTTCGATCGCCCGCAACGACACGTCCCCGGCCGCCCGGCTGAAGACCTTGGGCTACGGCGACGCGGTGCTGGCCGCCCGCGACGCCGCCGCGGCGGGGTTCGACGAGGCGCTGTTCTGCAACACCCGGGGACGCGTCGCATGCGCGGGCACCGGCAACCTGTTCGGCCTGTTCGGGGAGATCCTGGTGACGCCGCCGCTGACCGACGGCGTCCTCGCCGGGATCGTGCGGGCGGAGATCCTGGCGCTCGCCGCCGGATGCGGGCTCCGGGCGGAGGAGCGGTCGCTGAGCCTGCCCGACCTGATGGGCGCCGAGGCCGTGTTCCTGACCAATTCCCTGCGGCTCCTCGCCCCCGTGACGGCGGTGGGCGAGACGGCCTTCGCCAGCCTCGGGCACCCGGCGGTTGTCCGCCTCAGGGCGGCGCTCCGCGAGTCGGTGGCCCGCGCCTGCGGGGTGGCGGAGGAGTCCGTCGCGTGACCGGGCAAGCGGTCGAGACGGGCCGCCGCCGGCTCCGCTACGGGCTCGCGGCCCTCTACGCCTTCATCGGGGTGGTGCATCTCGTGGCGACCGACGCGATGCTGCCGCTGATGCCCGACTGGGTGCCGCAGCCGCGGCTCGTCATCCTGGCGACCGGCCTGTGCGAGATCGCCGGCGCCGTCGGCCTGCTGACGGGCCGGTTCCGCCGGGCGGCCGCGCTCGGCCTCGCCCTCTACGCGGTCTGCGTCTACCCGGCGAACCTCAAGCACGCCTTCGACCACATCGCCATCGCCGGCATCCCGGATTCCTGGTGGTACCACGGCCCGCGCCTGGCGTTTCAGCCGGTCTTCGTCTGGGCGGCGCTCTGGGCCGGCGGGCTGATCGACTGGCCGTTCGTCGGGGACCGCGGATCCGCCGGCGGCGCGCCCCGGACCGCCCGCGCTCCGCAGCGCCCGCCGACGCCACCGGGACGGGACGCGCAGGCCCCCATCCGGGATCCCTGATCACAGGATCCCCGGATCCCCGGATCCCGGCAGGCCCTGATCACAGGATCCCGGGCGATGGACCGGCCGCCAGGCGGCCCGGAAGACCGCCCCCCGGCCCCGAACGGCGGACGACAGGCCGACGCGTCGCGACCCGGGCCCGCCCGTCTCTGCCCGACGCGGTGGGGGGCGCCTTCGAAACCCCGAAAGGTTCCTCCACAGGCCGAAGATATCGCCCGGATACAGCCGGCCGGACCGGGGTTCACCGAGGAGGCCGCCGACACCGACGGTGGCCCTTCAACGGAGACAGACCGCCATGGCCAAGCAGAAGACGCTGCAGGACGCCTTCTATGAGACCCTGAAGGACGTCTACTATGCCGAAAAGCAGTCGGTGAAGGCGCTCAAGAAGTCCGCCAAGGCGGCGGAGCACGACGCGTTGCGCCAAGCCTTCGAGACCCATGCGGAGGAGAGCGCCCAGCAGGTGGAGCGCCTGACGCAGGTCTTCGAGATCATCGGCAAGCCGGCCCGGGCCAAGACCTGCGAGGCGATGCAGGGGATCGTCTCCGAGATGGAGGAGGACCTCGACGACTTCGCGGGCAGCCCGGCCGCCGACGCGGTTCTGGCCGCCTGCGCCCAGGCGGTGGAGCATTACGAGATCGCCCGCTACGGCACCCTGAAGACCTGGGCCGCGCAGCTCGGCTACGCGGATGCCGCCAAGCTCCTGGACGAGACCCTGCAGGAGGAGAAGACCACCGACGCGCTGCTCTCCCGGATCGCCGGGACGATCAACGCGGCGGCCGATGCCGGGGAGGGCGAGGCGGAACCGGCGAAGGGCAAGGGCAAGAAGGGCGCCTGATCGCCCACGGGGCCCGGCGCCCCTCGCGGGTGCCGGACAGCGGGGCCGCCCTCCGGCCGGGCCCGGCTCAGTTCGCCTTCTCGATGGCGCTGAGCGGCGTCCAGTAGCAGCGATCCTGCGCGTCCTTCAGGGCGAGGCAGCCGTAGCTCATCGTCCGGGACTCGAGCCGGACTTCCTCGCCGGGCTTGAAGGACCGGCACTCGCCGCTGGCGAGGCTGCCCTTCAGCAACTGCCCGAACCCGGATTCGTCGCCCGCCATGACCAGCTTGAACAGGCGGTCGGTGACCTCCTGGCTGTGGCAGCCGAACCGCTCCTGGACGACCGTCTCGGCCGCGGCGGGCCGGGACAGGGCGGCGGTGACGGCGAGGGCGGCGAGGACGGGCAGGGCGAAGCGCATGCGCGGAACATATCCGCGGACCGCCCCGTGTCGAGCCCTCGGCGCGCCGGGGAGCCGCGGAGGATCGCCGCGGGTAACCCCGGCGCGGATCGCGGCGCGGTCGATCAGGAACGTGGCACCGCTCGGCCTCGGAACCTGGACGGGGGAGGTTCCTTCAATCCGAGCCGGCGCGTCCGGAGCGGGAATCCCGGCGTCGGCGGTCCGCCGACGCGCGCCCGGAAGCCCCTTGTCGAGAGCGCGGGTGCCTCGCGGGATCAAGCCGCCCCCGGCTGCCGCGAAGGCCGCCGTCGCCGGAGTGCCGGGCGGCGAGGACGGGCAGTGCCGATTTGCCCTACGCGGCGACGGGCCTGACCACGACGTCCTCGGCATAGACGAGGGTTGCCATGACGCCGGACCGGATCCGATCGAACACCGCGTCGAGATCCCCGACGCTCTGCATCAGCACGGCGCACGAGAGGGCGACGATCTGCGGGGTGCGATCCGTCCCTTCGGCGAGGAAGTCGCGGATCGCATCGACGAGGGACGCGGTGGCGTCCGCCTCCGCGGAGGCGCCGAGGACATGCAGGCAATCCTGCCGCAGGGACACGAGATTGCCGTCAACGACCGAGACCCATTGCCGGTCGTGATCGTAGATGAGCCAGCGCACCGATCCCGCCGCCACGGGAGCCAGTCCCGCGAGATAGCGCTGAGCGGCTGCATCATCGAACATGGCGCGGGTTTAACGCCCGGCGGCCGGAACGCCAACGCGTCGGATCACCGTTGCGGAGCCCGGCGGATCCGCCGCGACGAGCCCGCAGATCGGGCCGCGGGCGTTCGAGCGGCGCGGCCTGACAGCGCCGCTCGAACGCGGACAGACGAAGGTCCCGGTCGCGGATCTCGCGAGGCGGTCGCCCGATTCGGATCCGGGCCACGCGCCGCTACGGCCCACCCCCCGCCTCGTCGCGCTTGGCCGCCTGCCACGCCGCCTCCATGGCGGCGAGGTCGGAGCGGCCGAGGGCGCCCCCGGAGGCCGCGAGGTGCCGCGCCATGGCGGCGAAGCGGCGCTCGAACTTGGCGGTCCCGTCGCGCAGGGCGGTCTCCGGGTCGATCCCGGCGTGCCGGGCGAGGTTGGCCACCGAGAACAGGAGATCGCCGATCTCCTCGGACAGGGCCTGCGGGTCGCCCGCCGCCAGGGCCTCGGCGACCTCGTCGGTCTCCTCGCGGACCTTGTCGACGACCTGGGCGGCCTCGTCCCAGTCGAAGCCGTAGGCGGCCGCCCGCCGGGAGATCTTCTCCGCCCGGGCGAGGGCCGGCAGCGCCCGGGCGACGCCGCCGAGCAAGTCCGGCGCCGGATCCGGCGCGGCGCCTGTGTCCTGCCGCGCCTCTTGCCGCGCCTCTTGCCGCTCTTCCTGCCGCTCTTTCTGCCGGGCCGCCCGTTCCTGCGCCTTGATCGCCGCCCACTGGGCCTCGACCTGGGCCGGATCGCGCAGGGGCGAGCCGGCGGGCAGGGGCGTGCCGTCCGGGGTGAAGACGTGGGGGTGGCGCCGGACCAGCTTGTCGCCGATGGCGCGGGCCACGTCGTCGAAGGCGAAGGCGCCCTGCTCCTCGGCCATGCGGGCGTGGAACACCACTTGGAGCAGCAGGTCGCCGAGTTCGTCCCGCAGGTCGCGCAGATCCCCCCGCGCCACCGCGTCGGCGACCTCGTAGGCCTCCTCGATCGTGTAGGGCACGATGGTGGCGAAGCTCTGCGCCACGTCCCAGGGGCAGCCGGCGACGGGATCGCGCAGGGTCGCCATCAGGCGCAGGAGCCGGCTCAGAGGCGCCTCCTCCGCAGCACCCGCCGCCTTCGCCCCGCCCGGCCCAGGCCGGCCCGCATCGCGTGTCTCGCTCATGCGGATGGCGTTAGAGCATGGCGCGGCGCAGGGAAATCCGCCCGCCGGCGTGCCCCTCGGGATCGCGATGCAGGTCCGGCCGCGCCAGCGGGCCATCGACGCGCGGGCCCCGGGGGCATCCGACTCCGGCGGCCGTCAGCGCGTCGCCCGGACGCAGAGCGGCTCCCGGGCCAGCGCCAGGGTGAACGACCAGAGGATCCGGCCGACCGAATCCGTCAGCACCGCGCCCCGGTCAGGAGCATGGGGCTGGCGGTCCGGCCCAGCTCCCGGGCACCACGGATCGCCGCCTCCACGCCGTCCGCCTCCAGGTGGTCGCTGGCGAAAGCGAGGCCGCAGCGGCCGTCCGCATGCTCGAGGGTGTGTCGGAGGCAGAAGGCCGGCATCGCTTGGGCCGCCGCGAGGCGAATCACCGGCCGCCCGGGGCGCGGGCACGAGCCGGGCGCCGACGTGAGCGGTGCCGCCGGTCGGCGCGACTGATCCAGATCAAGCGGAGGCGCATGCGCCGCCGTCCGGCCCGCGCGCCGTGTCGCAGGGTGTCGCAGGCCGCCCGCGCCGGGCCCGCCGCCCGCTGCGGGAGGTCCGCGCGAGGCCGTGCCGGGTCTTGTTCCAGCGCAGCGGGGCGCGGACCAGCTCGATCAGCGCCAGCCACGCGGCCAGGCTGACCAGCAGGAAGTAGACCGGCATCCACGGGACCGACTGGGCGAGGTCCCCCCAGCCGCGCCGGGCGCAGCCGGCGAGGGCGGGCAGGACCAGGGCGGCGAGCCCCGTCCCGAACAGGGTGATGGCGAGCCCGGTGGGCAGGTTGTCCAGGAAGGCGGGCGCGGCCGGGATCTCCAGGACCAGGAAGGACCACGCCGCCGCGACGAGGCAGACCGGGTAGGCGAGCGCCGAGGCCACCGTCCCCGGGACCAGCGCGACGGCGCAGAGCGTCTCCAGGCCGCCGAGGCTGCGTGCGGTGTCGAGGGGGCGCCGCCCGTGGGTGAGGCTGGTCTGGACCAGACCTTTGAGCCAGCGGGTGCGCTGGCCGAGCCAGGGTCCCAGACGGGCGGGGGCCTCCTCGAAGGTGGGGCTGGGCAGGTCGCCGACGGTGTAGCCCGCGAGCGCCAGCCGCAGGCCGAGATCCGCATCCTCGGTGACGTTGTGGGCATCCCAGCCGTGCAGCGCCCGCACCACCGCGGTGCGCAGGTGCATCGAGGTGCCGCCGAGGGGGACCGGCAGGCCGCAGCGGGCGAAGGCCGGGTTCAGCACGTCGAACAGGCCGGCATATTCGAGGGCGAAGACGCGGGCGAGATACGAATCGCCGGCATTGTCGATCACGAGCCGCCCCTGGAGGCAGGCGGTGCGCGCGGGCAGGCGCGCGAACAGGGCGGCCGCCAGCCGCAGCTGTCCGGGATCGGGCACGTCCTCGGCGTCGTAGACCGTGAGCAGGGCGCCGCGGGCCAAAGGCAGCGCGGCGTTGAGCGCCCGGGGCTTGGTGCGCGGGCCGCCCGGGGGCACCGCGATCACCTCGAACCGGGCCGGCAGGGTGTCCCGGGGAAGGGCGGAAGCGGTCTCCGCGTCGTCCGCCTCGAGCAGCAGCTTGATGTCGAGCTTGGCGGCCGGATAATCGAGGGCGGAGAGTGCCCTGAGCAGGTCCGGCACCACCGCCGCCTCGCGGTGGAGGGGGACGAGGACCGTGTAGACCGGCAGGTCGGCCTCGGCGAGGGGCGCCACCGCCTCCGGCTCCACCGGGGCCGCGATGGCGAGGGCCGCGATCCGGAGGGCCGCCATGGCCAGGAACAGGATCTGCCCGGCGATCACCACCGCGCGCGTCAGCGGGGGCGGCAGCGCCGCGCACAGGCAGAGCGCGGCGGTGACCGCGAGGGCGAGGACCAGCAGCCAGCGGAGGGCGGGCTCGGGGGCCGTCGCCCGCTCGGGCGCGCGCCGCCGCAGGTCGTGCGCCGCATGATCCGCCACCTGCTCGGGGATGGCCGCGAACACGGCCTCGCGCAGGCGCGTGGGGCTGGTGATCGCCGGCATGGCGGCGCGGCACGGAGCGCGGCCCGGGGCGTCGAGGAGGTCCGCGATCGCCCGGCCCCGGGGCGCCAGCACCCAGGGCGACACCGATCCCGGCGCCAGCGGCGCGAGACCGGCCACCAGGCTGTCGGGGAAGCGCAGGCCCAGGCCGAACGGGATCGGGCCGTCGAGGTAGGGGGCGCCGAGCGCCCGGGCCAGGGCTTCGTAATAGGCCGATTCGGCGATCAGGCCGGCATTCAGCAGAGCGGTCGCCGCGTCGGTCCCGGCCGCGGCCGCCGCGGCGGCCGCCCGGACCAGCAGCCGGCCGTCGACGCCCTCGGCCAGCAGGAAGGCGATCTCCGACGGCAGGGCCGCCGGCCCCGCGGGCGGGCGCTGGACCGACACGCCGCGCTCCCCCGGTGGCCCCAGGACGTGGTAGAGGAGGAGGGTGAGCCAGTCCCCGCCCCCACGCTCCGAGAGGAGCACCACCCCCTCCCGATCGTCAAGAGGCGATAGGACACACATCCCATCCCGGTGCATGGCGGCCGTGCTCGCCGCCGCGCTCCTCGCGGCCCCGGCCGCGCCCGCCGGTGCTGCAGCCGGTGCCACCGCCGAGGCCACAGGTGTCACCGCCACCCCCGCCGTCACGGTGCCGGATTTCTGGAACCCGCGCAGCCGGGGCGAGCGGATCGAGGCGCCCCAGACCGGCCGGGCGGTCCGCTTCCTCACAGACGACGAGTTCCCGCCGCTGCACTTCGCCGGCCCCGACGGCAACCCGACGGGCTTCGTGGTCGAGCTCGCCCGCGCCGTCTGCGAGAAGCTGACGATCACCTGCACGGTGCAGGCGCGCCGCTTCGACACCCTGCTCGATGCCCTCGACAGCCGGCAGGGCGACGTGGTCGCGGCCGCCATTCCCCTGACGGCGACGCTGCGGCAGAAATTCCTGGCGACGCGGCCGTATTTCCGCTGGCCGGCGCGGTTCGCCGCCCGGACCGACAAGGGCCTGCCCGTCCCCTCGGCGGCGGCGCTCGCCGGCCGCAGCGTCGGGGTCATCGCCGGCAGCGCCCATGCGGCCTACCTGAAGGCGTTCTTCCCGAAGGCCGTGGCCAAGGACTTCACCGACCTGGCGGCGGCCGAGGGCGCGCTCAAGCGCGGCGAGATCGACTACCTGTTCGCCGACGGCCTGAACCTCGCCCTCTATGTCGGCGGCCAGGACGCGGAGGCGTGCTGCGCGCTCATCGGCGGCGACTATCTGGAGAACCGCTATTTCGGGGAGGGGATCGGCCTGATCACCCGCCCGGAGGACGCCGCCCTCTCCCGGGCCCTGGACGACGCGCTCCAGCGGGTCTGGGACGACGGCAAGTACACCGAATTGTACCTGCGGTTCTTCCCGGTAAGCCCGTTCTGACGGACTTCCTTCCTGGGCGATGATGCCGCCGTCGACCAGTTCATGCCGGACGGGGCGGCGGAGCCGGGCGCCGCAGTCTCAGGCCACGAGCTCAGGCCACGAGCGCGGGCGCGCGATGGAACCCCGCATTGCACCGTCAGGCGTTCCGCTCCGATGCGAACCGCTCTAGGGTGCGCGCTCCCAATTCGCGTTCATCCCCGAAGACATGCAAGCCGCCCCCCCAGCCCTGACCCTCGACCCCGACATCATCGAGGCCGCCGCCAACGCCGCCGCCTGGCCCTTCGAGGAGGCGCGCAAGCTCGTGGCGCGGCTGGAGAAATCCGGCAAGACGGAGGTGCTGTTCGAGACCGGCTACGGCCCCTCGGGCCTGCCGCATATCGGCACCTTCGGGGAGGTCGCCCGCACCTCCATGGTGCGCCACGCCTTCCGGGTGCTCACCCGCGACGCGGTGCCGACCCGGCTGATCGCCTTCTCGGACGACATGGACGGGCTGCGCAAGGTTCCGGACAACGTGCCGAACCGCGAGATGCTGGCCGGCCATCTCAACCAGCCGCTCACCCGCGTGCCGGACCCGTTCGGCACCCATGACAGCTTCGGGGCGCACAACAACGCCGAGCTGCGCCGCTTCCTCGACGCCTTCGGGTTCGCCTACGAGTTCCGATCGGCGACCGAATGCTACCGCTCGGGCGTGTTCGACGCGACGCTGCTGCGGGTGCTGGAGCGCTACGACGCCGTCATGGAGATCATGCTGCCGTCCCTGCGGGCCGAGCGCTCGGCGAGCTACTCCCCGTTCCTGCCGCTCCACCCGGTCACCGGCCACGTGATGCAGGTGCCGATCGACGCGGTGAACGCCGGCAGCGGCACCATCGCGTGGCGCGATCCCGCCACGGGCGAGCGCTACGAGACCCCGGTGACCGGCGGCCACGCCAAGCTGCAATGGAAGCCCGACTGGGCGATGCGCTGGGTGGCACTGGGCGTCGATTACGAGATGGCCGGCAAGGACCTGATCGATTCGGTCAAGCTCTCCGCCAAGATCGCCCGGGCGCTCGGCGGCGAGCCGCCGGAGGGCTTCAACTACGAGCTGTTCCTCGACGAGAAGGGCCAGAAGATCTCGAAGTCGAAGGGCAACGGCCTGACCATCGACGAGTGGCTCAAGTACGGCACGCCGGAATCGCTCGCCCTGTTCATGTATAACAAGCCGCGCGAGGCCAAGCGTCTGTTCTTCGACGTGATCCCCCGGCACGTGGACGAGTATATCGGCTTCCTCGACCGCTATGCCGGCCAGGACGCGAAGCTCCGCCTCGGCAACCCGGTCTGGCACCTGCACGCCGGCACCCCGCCGGAGCCCGAGACGGTCGAGGGCGCGAGCCTGACCTTCGCGATGCTGCTCAACCTCGCCGCGGTGGCCAACACCGAGGATCCGGCGGTGCTGTGGGGCTTCATCCGCCGCTACGCGCCGCAGACCGGGCCGGAGACCCATCCGGGCCTCGACCGGCTGGTCAAGCACGCGCTGAAATACTTCTCGGATTTCGTGCGGCCGGCCAAGACCTACCGGGCGCCGACCCCGGAGGAGCGGGCGGCCCTGGAGGATCTGTCGGAGACCCTCAGGGACCATGCCGGCTCCACCGATCCGGAGGCCCTGCAGGCGGCGGTCTACGAGGTGGGGCGGCGCCACTTCCCCGACACGTCCGGCAAGGCCAAGAGCCCGGACGGGCGGCCCGGCGTGTCGCAAGCGTGGTTCACGAGCCTCTACAACGTGCTGTTCGGCGAGGCGCGCGGACCCCGCTTCGGCTCCTTCGTGGCCCTCTACGGCGTGGCGGAGACCCGGAGCCTGATCGAGGCGGCCCTCTCGGGCGCGCTGGTGGCCGAGCACGAAGCCTTCGTGGCCGGCACGGCCAAGGTCGCGTGAGCAAGGACCGCAGGAGGGCGTGATGGTCGTCGACAGCCTCGCCGCCCTGGAGGCGATCTACACCGCGCCCCCGGCGGCCGCCTCCACCGCCAAGGTGGCGGATTCGGTCACGCCGGACTACGCGGCGCTGATCGAGGCCTCGCCCTTCGCGGTGCTGGCGACGAGCGGCCCGGAAGGGCTCGATTGCAGCCCCCGCGGGGACCAGCCGGGCTTCGTGCGGGTCGCCGATCCGCGCACGCTGATCCTGCCCGACCGGCGCGGCAACAACCGGATCGACTCGCTCCGCAACATCGTGCGCGATCCGCGGGTGGCGCTGCTGTTCCTGATCCCGGGCTCGGGCACGACGCTCCGGGTGAACGGGCGGGCGGTGATCTCGGCCGATCCGGATCTCCTGGCCACGTTCCGGGTCGACGGCCACGCGCCGCGCACCGCAATCGTGATCACGGTCGCGGAGATCTACTTCCAGTGCGCCCGGGCGATCATCCGGGCCAAGCTGTGGGATCCCGATGCCCGCGTCGATCCGGCGAGCCTGCCGACGCCCGGGTCGATCCTGGCGGCGCTCACCGCAGGCGCGGTCGGCGGCCAGCGCTACGACGCGGAATGGCCGGAGCGGGCGGCCAAGACGATGTGGTGAGGGACGAGTCTGGGCGCCGGCCTGTCCGACCCGCTGCCTCATCCCGAGGGGGGTGGACGTTTCGGGCACCAGCCGGCGGGCCGCTCCGGGATCCCTCACCCCACCAGAGCGAGATCCTGCGTCTCGGTATCGGGGATGACGTCGACCTCGACCTTGAGGCGCTGCTTGCCCGAGCCGCTGACGATGCCGTCCACGGGGGCCACGTCGCCGTAGTCGCGGCCGCGGGCCACCACGATGTGGTCGTCCTGCACCGGCACGCCGTTGGTCGGGTCGAGGCCGAGCCAGCCGTCCCCGCACCAGACCGCCACCCAGGCATGGCTCGCATCCGCCCCGCGCAGGCGCGGGCGGCCCGGCGGCGGCACGGTGCGCAGGTAGCCGCTGATATAGGCCGCCGGCAGGCCCATGCCGCGCAGCGCCGCGATCATCACGTGGGCGAAATCCTGGCAGACCCCGGCCCGGAGCGCGAAGGATTCGGCGAGCGGCGTGGAGACGGTGGTGGCCTTGGCATCGAAGCGGAAGTCCCGGCCGATCCGCAGCATCAGGTCGTGGGCCGCCCCGTAGGCGCTGCGGCCGGCGGAGAAGCTCGGCCGGGCATAGTCGGTGATCGCGGGCAGCAGCGGCACCCGGCCGCTCGGGAACAGGAAATGCACCGGCGCCCGGCCGGCGAGGTCGCGCCCGGCCACCACGGCGTCGCGGACCCGCTCCCAGGCCATGCCGGATTCCGGCGGCGGCGGGGCCGGGCGCTCGACCCGCACGGTGGAGAGCGCCTCGACGCTGAAGGTGGTGTGCGGCGCCTCCAGGGTGATCGCCACGGCCTCGATCCCGAAATAGTCGCGCCGCATCACCGCGCGGGCCGGGCTCGGGTCGATCGTGACGGCGCTCGCCAGCACGCTCTGGCCCTCGCCCTCCTGCGGCTTGAGCCGCAGGGTGCAGCGGGCGAAGTGCACCGGCCGCCCGTAGCGGTAGGTTGTGCGGTGGCGCAGCGTGTAGATCACGCCAGCCCCGTCAGCTTCTCGGGGCGCAGCGCGTTCGGCCCGGTGGGGAAGTAGCGGGCCGCGATGCCGTCGGCCAGCCGCTCCAGGTCGGTCGCGAGCGCGGTGAGGCGCACGGCGTCGAAATCCGCGGCCTCGCCGCTGCGCAGCTCCGCCAGGATCCGGGTGGCGAGGCGGCAATGGGGCTCGGGGATGCCGTCCGCGGCCAGCGCCGGCAGGTCGGCGAGGTGCCGGGTGATCGCCTCGGCCTGGAAGGCGATCGAGCGCGGGTTGTAGGGATCGAGCAGCACCATGTCGCGGACCGGATCGAGGGCCGCCCCCTGCAGGTAGCGCCGCCCGTAGCTGATCTGCGAATCGCACAGCGACAGCATCACCCCGAGGCAGCCGGGCGTCGCCTCGTCGTTGGCGAAGGCGAGCGCGAAGGCGCCGGTGTTGATCGCCCGCTCGATGCGCCGGCCGAGCTCGATGAAGTGCCAGCCCTCGGCGCGGCTCATGTTCTCGTGGGTGAGGCCGGCGAGCGCCGCGAGCTGGCTCAGGGCCCGCTCGGCGCGGCCGGCGAGCTGCGACTCGGTGAAGGCCCGCTCGGTGTTGAGGGACAGGAACTCGTTCAGGTCGGCCAGCACCCGCCACGCCTCGCCGGACAGGCGGGCGCGGAGCGCGGCGGCGTTGCGGCGGGCCGCGAGGATGTGGGACCGCGCCGAGCCCGGCCGATCGCGCCCGGCGAGCGCCTCCAGGGCGAGGCGGGCGGTGGGCAGGTCGGCCGCGCCGATGGCGCCCCATTCGTGCAGGAGGGCCCGGAGCGCCAGGGCCGCGGGCGTGTCGAGGGCGCCCGAGATGTCGGTCCCGACGGCGTCGCCGACGCTGCGCAGATGGGCGAGCACCAGCCGGATCACCGCCTCGCCGCGCTCCAGGTAGCGTCCGAGCCAGAACAGGCCGTCGGCGGCCCGGGCGGGGAGATGGCCCCCGACCCGCCGCACCCGCGGGGCCGCCTGCGTGCCGATCAGGGGCGCGGCGACCGGCTTCTCGGACAGCACCCAGACATCGGCGGAGCGGATGCCGAGCCGCAGCTCGATCGGGTCGACGTCCTCGCGCTCGGAAACCCGGCAGAAGCCGCCGGGCATGACCTGCCAGCCGAGCGGCGTCCGCGTGGCGAAGACGCGGACCACGAAGGGGCGGGGGACCAGGACGAGGCCGTCCGGCCCGCGCTCCCAGCCCGGCATGGTCGAGAGCGGCGCGGCCTCCTGGGCGACGTAGTCGAAGGGCCGGTCGCGCAGGGCGGCGACGACCCGCTCCCGCTCGGCCGCCAGGACCGGGCCCGCGAGGATCGCGTCGCGCCCCGCCCCGCGCTGGGGCGTGGCGGCCGGGCGCAGGGTCAGGCTGTCGAGGTTGGCCTGGGCGTGCGCCAAGCCCTCCAGGTCGCCGCACCACCACGTGCGCGGATGGCCGAGCCGCAGGGGCTCGCCGAGAACGCGCCGGGCGATGCCGTCGAGATAGGGGGCGAGCGCGGCCGACTCGACGAGGCCCGAGCCCGGCATGTTGGTCATCACCAGGGAGCCGTTGCGCAGGGCCTCGAGGATCCCGGGCACGCCGAGCCGCGAAGCCGGATTCAGCTCCAGGGGATCGAGGAAGTCGGAGTCGATCCGCCGCCACAGGGCGTCGGCCCGCTTCAGGCCCGAGACGGTGCGCACGTGCAGGCGGCCGTCCCGCATGACGAGGTCGTCGCCCTCCACCAGCATCAGGCCGAGATAGCGGGCCAGCGCCGCCTGCTCGACATAGGTGCTGCTGTAGGGGCCGGAGGTCAGCAGGCAGATCCGCGGGTCGACACGCTCGGCCCCCAGCGCCAGGCCATCGCGAAAGGCCTGGAAGAAGGCCGGCAGGCGCTCGACGTGGAGGTCCTGGAAGAAGTCCGGGAAGGTCCGGGCCAGGACCATCCGGTTCTCCAGCGCCCAGCCGAGGCCCGAGGGGGCCTGCGTCCGGTCGGCCAGCACCTGCCACCGCCCGTCCGGGCCCCGGCCGAGATCGGCGGCGTAGAGCTTGAGGTAATGGCCGCCGGGGGGCGTGACGCCGTGGAGCGGGTGCAGGAACTCCGGCGTGCCGGCCACGATCGCGGCGGGCAGCAATCCCTCGGCGACCAGCCTTCCATCCCCGTAGACGTCGGCGAGGATCGCCTCCATCAGCTCCGCGCGCTGGACGATCCCGGCGCTGAGGGCCGCCCACTCGGACCCCTCGATCACCAGGGGCAGGCAGCCCAGCGGCCAGGGATGCTCCCGCTGGTCGCCGGCGATGCGGAACGAGATGCCCGCGTCCCGGATGTGCCGCTCCGCCGCGACGAAGCGGGCCATGATCTCCGGCTCGGTGAGGCCGCCGAGACGGTCGAGCAGGCGCGGCCACGCCCCGCGCGGAGCGCCGTCCGGGCCCAGGAACTCGTCCGGCCGGCCGGGGGCGGGGCGGTAGCCCGCGCTCCAGCGGGCGACGCGCTCCCGCGGGCCCTCCGGCCGCTCGGCCCGGCCGCGGCTGCCCGCGAGCGCCGCCTCCATCACGGCCCCCCGGTCACTGCGGCTTGCGGATCCACACAGCGTGGACGGCGACGCGGCCGCAGAAGGGAGCGCGGGTCCCCTCTCCCGTGCGGGAGAGGGACAGGGTGAGGGGTCGGGTCTGCCGGAAAGGGGCGCGTCCTGCCGGGGCGTCGACCCTGAAGCCTCTCGTCACTCACCCCAACCCTCTCCCGCACGGGAGAGGGGGCGCGTCGCGCTCTGTCGTCCGCGTCCGTGTCCGACCCAGATGTGTGGACATCGCGGATCATTGCGGGGCCGGCATCCGCAGGTCGAGGGTGAGGGGGAACTCGGCGCTCGATTCCGGCCGGGGCATGTCGATCCGGCCGGGGGTATGGCCGTGCGGCTGGAACCGGGCGAGGCGGCGCCCCTCCGCCTCGTAGGCGTTCACCGGATGGGTCTCGTAGTTGCGGCCGCCCGGATGGGCGACGTGGTAGCGGCAGCCGCCGAGCGAGCGCCCGTTCCAGGCATCGAGGATGTCGAAGGTGAGCGGCGAGTGGGCCGGGATCGTCGGATGCAGCGAGGAGGCCGGCTGCCACGCCTTGAAGCGCAGGCCCGCCACGGCCTCGCCGCCGCGGCCGGTGCCGGTCATGGGCAGCCGGCGGCCGTTGCAGGCAATAACGTGCCGCTCGGGCACGAAGCCCTCGACCTTGACCTGCAGCCGCTCGACCGAGCTGTCGACGAAGCGCACGGTGCCCCCGCTGGTCCCTTCCTCGCCCATCACGTGCCAGGGCTCCAGCGCCTGGCGCAGCTCCATCCGGACCCCGCCCTGCTCGACCGTGCCGAAGACCGGGAACCGGAACAGGGCCTGCGCCTCGAAGGCGACCGGATCGAAAGCGTACCCCGCCGCCCGGAGATCCTCCAGCACCGAGAGGAAGTCGGACCAGAGGAAATGCGGCAGCATGAACCGATCGTGGAGGTTCGTGCCCCAGCGGACACAGCCGCCGGTCTGCGGCTCCCGCCACAGCCAGGCCACGAGGGCGCGGAGCAGGAGCTGCTGCGCAAGGCTCATCCGGGCGTCCGGCGGCATCTCGAAGGCCCGGAACTCCAGCAGGCCGAGGCGCCCGGTGGGCCCGTCCGGCGAGTAGAGCTTGTCGATGCAGATCTCGGCCCGGTGGGTGTTGCCGGTGACGTCCACGAGGATGTTGCGGAACACCCGGTCGACGAGCCAGCGCGGGATGTTGGGCGCGTCGGGAGCGGGGATCTGGGCGAGCGCGATCTCCAGTTCGTAGAGCCCGTCGTGGCGCGCCTCGTCCATGCGGGGGGCCTGGCTCGTCGGGCCGATGTAGAGGCCCGAGAACAGGTACGAGAGCGCCGGGTGGCGCTGCCAGTAGAGCACGAGGCTCTTGAGCAGGTCGGGCCGGCGCAGGAACGGCGAATCGTCCGGCGTGACGCCGCCCATGACCACGTGGTTGCCGCCGCCGGTGCCGGTGTGGCGCCCGTCGGTCATGAATTTTTCCGCGCCGAGCCGGGTTTGCCTCGCCTCGGCATACAAGTCGGTGGTGATGGCGACCGCCTCCCGCCAGGAGGCGGCCGGGTGGACGTTGACCTCGATCACGCCCGGATCGGGGGTGACCTTGATCACGCCGATCCGCGGGTCGTAGGGCGGCTCGTAGCCTTCCAGCTGGATCGGCAGGTTCAGCTCGGCGGCGGCCGCCTCCAGGTGGCCGGCGAGTTCGAGATACTCGTCGGCGCGCTGCACCGGCGGCATGAACACCCGCACCACCCCGTCGCGGGGCTCGATCGAGAGCGCCGTGCGCACCGCGACGCCGGTGATCCCTGAACCGTTGACGGTGGTCGCGCCGGGACGCCCGTCGGTGAGGGGCGGGCGCGACTCCAGGGGGTCCTGCGGCTGGTAGTAGGGATAGTGCTCCGGCGGCACGTAGGGCAGGGACGACAGGGGCAGGCGGAAGCCCACCGGCGAGTCGCCCGGCACCAGGAAGGCGGCGCCGCGCCGGAAGTCCCAGGCTTCCGAGATCCAGACCCGGTCGGCATCGCCGTCCCTGCCGGTGGGCAGGCTCGCCAGCGGCAGGACGTAGCCCGCGGCCTCAGCCAAGCCCCGCTCGTAGACCCGCCTGATCCGGGCGTCGAACTCCACGGAGCCGGACCGGGCCGCGGCGGGCGTGACGTTGACCGGCAGTTCGGCGGCCTTCTTCTCCCAGACCTCGCTGTCCTCGAAGGCCGGGATGACGTAGTCGGCGAGGCCGAGGCGGCGGGCCAGCGCGTCGGCGAGGGCCTTGGCCTGCGCGATCGTGGCTTCGCCCGCCTGGCCTGCGGCCGCCTCGGGGGCGATCAGGTCCGGATCCCGCCAGATCGGCTGGCCGTCCTTGCGCCAGTACAGGGCGAAGGCCCAGCGGGGCAGGCTCTCGCCGGGATACCACTTGCCCTGGCCGTAATGCAGCAGCCCCCCCGGGCCGAACCGGTCGCGCAGGCGCCGGATCAGCGTGTCGGCGAGCCCCCGCTTGGTCGGGCCGACCGCGGCGATGTTCCATTCGGGCGATTCGAAATCGTCCACCGAGACGAAGGTCGGCTCGCCGCCCATGGTCAGGCGCACGTCCTGCGCGGCGAGGTCGGCATCGATCCGCTCGCCGAGCGCGTCCATGGACGCCCAGACCGCGTCCGAGAACGGCTTGGTGATCCGCGGCGTCTCGGCGACGCGGGTGATGCTCATTGCGAAGCCGAACTCGGTCTTGGCCGGTTCGACCGCCCCCGAGATCGGCGCGGCCGAGCGGTAATGCGGCGTCGCCGCGAGCGGGATATGGCCCTCGCCGGTGAGCAGACCCGAGGTCGCGTCCATGCCGATCCAGCCGGCGCCCGGCAGGTAGACCTCGGCCCAGGCATGCAGGTCGGTGAAGTCCGACGCGGTGCCGGTGGGGCCGTCGACCGCGACGGTGTCGGGCACGAGCTGGATCAGGTAGCCGGAGACGAACCGGGCGGCGAACCCGATCCGGCGCAGCACCTGCACGAGCAGCCACGCCGAATCCCGGCAGGAGCCGCTCTTGAGGCGCAGGGTCTCGGCGGGCGTCTGGACGCCGGGCTCCATGCGCACGCCGTAGGCGGTCTCCCGGGCGATCTGGGCGTTGAGCGCCACCAGGAACTGCACGGTGCTGGGTTCCGCGGGGAGCCGGGCGAGCAGCGCCGCCATCTCGGGGCCATCCGCATCCACCGGCGCGCGGTAGGGGGCCAGCTCCTCGGCGAGGTCCGGGTCGTACGCGAAGGGGTGGGTCTGGGCGTAATCCTCGACGAAGAAGTCGAACGGGTTGATCACCGCCAGGTCGGCGGTGAGGTCGACCTCGATCTTCAGCTCGTCGGTCTTCTCCGGGAAGACGAGGCGGGCGAGCCAGTTGCCGCTCGGATCCTGCTGCCAGTTCAGGAAGTGGTTGGCGGGCGTCACTGTGAGCGCGTAGGCCGGAACCTTGGTGCGCGCGTGCGGGGCCGGGCGCAGGCGGATCACCTGGGGGCCCAGGCTGATCGGCCGGTCGTAGCGGTAATGCGTGACGTGGTGCAGGGCGGCTTTGATCGACACGATGGCTCCGTCTGAAGGATCGAATCCGGCCTCGGCGCCGGTTCCGGACGTCACGGCGGGTCGACCATCGCCCCCCACCGCGCGGTTATGCGACACGAACCGAGACACAAGCAATTTCCGTGCGGCGGCGCCCAGGCCTCCGAACCTCTGGCCGGAACTTTGCCGCCTGGCCCCGCTTTGACCGGCAGGTGGGCCGGGTGCCGGCCCGGGACCGCGCGATGAAGATCTTCCAGTGCCAGGCCTGCGACCAGCCGGTCACCTTCGAGGCGACCGCCTGCGAGAGCTGCGCGCGGCAGCTGGGCTATACGTGCGTGGTCCACGAGGTCTCGGCCCTGGAGCCGCAGGGGGCCTCGGCGCACCCGCTGATGGGCGGCGCGCAGGTCTTTCACGCCTACGCGGATCCCGGACGGCGCTACCGCGTGTGCAACAACGCCGTTTCGGAGGCCTGCAACTGGCTGGTGCCGGAGGACAGCCCCGACATCTACTGCACCGCCTGCCGCCACAACCGCGTGGTGCCGGATCTGTCGCAGACCTGGAACCTCACCCGCTGGCGCCAGATCGAGGCCGCCAAGCGCAGGCTGTTCTATTCGCTGCTGCGCCTGGACCTGCCGCTCGCCACCCGCGCCCAGTACACGGACGGGCTGGCCTTCGACTTCCTGGCCGATCCGTCCGAGAGCTTCTCCGGCGGAATGCCGGTGCTGACGGGGCACATCAACGGCCTGATCACCATGAACATCGCCGAGGCCGACGATGTCGAGCGGGAGCGCCGCCGGATCCTGTTCGGCGAGCATTACCGCACCCTGCTCGGCCATTTCCGGCACGAGATCGGGCATTACTTCTGGTACCTGCTGGTGATGAACAGCCCCACCATGGGGGCCTTCCGGGCGCTGTTCGGCGACGAGCGCCTGAACTACGTCCAGGCGCTGCAGAACCATTACGCGCGGGGCGCGCCCACCGACTGGGACGAGGCCTACGTGTCGGCCTACGCCACGGCGCATCCCTGGGAGGACTTCGCCGAGACCTTTGCGCATTACCTGCACATCGTCGACACGGTGGAGACCGCCTCGACCTTCGAGCTGCACGTGCGCCCGCGCCTGCGCCACGGGCAGGCGGCACCGACCGTGATCGACTTCGACCCCTACAACACCCAGGATCTCGACCGGCTGATCGCGGCGTGGCTGCCGCTGACCTACGCGATCAATTCGCTCTCCCACAGCATGGGCCAGCCGGCGCTCTACCCGTTCAAGCTGACGCCGACGGTGATCGCCAAGCTCGCCTTCGTGCACGAGCGGATCTACGCCTCCCGCACCGGCATCCTGCCGGATGCCGGTGAGGCGGGCGCCGAGATGCTCCGGGCGGTGATCCTGGGCCTGCGCCAGAAGGTGCCTGCGCCGACGGTGTGAGGGCAGGGCGGACGGACGGGCGCCTCACGTCCCCCCGTGACGTTCCGCGAAGGCGCGGAACGCCGCCAGGGTCTCGGCGCTGACATGGTGCTCGATCCCCTCCGCGTCCCGCCGGGCGGTCTCGGGGCTCACCCCCAGCGCGCACAGGAAGCGTTCGACGATCCGGTGGCGCTCCCGCGCCTGGGCGGCGAGCCGGCGGCCGGCCTCGGTCAGGAACACGCCGCGATAGGGCCGCTGCTGGACGAACCCGTCCTCGCACAGACGCTTGAGCATCTTGGCGACGGTGGGCTGCGCCACGCCGAGGCGGGCCGCGATGTCCACTTGGCGCGCCTCGCCGCCGTCGCCGATCAGGTCGTCGATCAGCTCGACGTAATCCTCGACCAGCTCGGACCGCCGCGCCTCGCGGGCCTGCCGGAAGCTCTCCACGTGCCGCTCGGGATCGACCAGCGCGGTCTCGGGCGAGCCCGGCTCGGACGGTTCCTGCATCGGCTCTCCCTCTCGGCACGCACACGCCGCCCCGCCCCTGTCTAGCAAAAACCGGCGGCCGGAGGGGAGTCCCACGCGGCACGCAGAAAACCCCTTGAATCCCGCGGCCGCAGCCCTGAATATAGCCCGAGCTATATCTTTGAGGAGAGGGTGAGCATGGTGGCGCCGAACGCCGGGACGGCCCCCGGGGGCGCCCCGCCCGGGGCGATGAGCCGGCGGACGGAGAGCGCCATCCGCGACGTCCTCGAAGGGCGAGCGGCTGGACGGGGCCGGTTCCTGCTGTTCGCGGGTCCGGCCGTGACGGCGTCGATCGCCTACATGGACCCCGGCAACTTCGCCACCAACATCCAGGCCGGCGCCCGCTACGGCTACGGGCTGCTCTGGGTGGTGCTGCTCGCCAACTTCACGGCGATGCTGTTCCAGGCCCTGTCGGCCAAGCTCGGCATCGTGACCGGCAAGAACCTCGCCGAGCATTGCCGGGACGCGACGTCGCGGCCGGTGCGCCTCACCCTGTGGGGCATCAGCGAGGTCGCCGCGATGGCCACCGACCTCGCGGAGTTCCTCGGCGGCGCCATCGGCCTGTCGCTGCTCACCGGCATGCCGCTGATGGCCGGGATGGCGATCACCGCGATCGTCACCTACGCGATCCTGCTCCTGGAGCACGAGGGCTTCCGGCCCCTGGAGATCGCCATCGGGGCGATGGTCGGCACGATCGGCCTCTGCTACGCGATCGAGCTGCTGATCGCCCCGGTGGCCTGGGGCGAGGCCGCGAAGGGCCTCGTCACCCCGCGGATCCCGGACGCGGAGGCGCTCACCATCGCGGTGGGGATCATCGGCGCCACCGTGATGCCGCACGCCCTGTTCCTGCATTCCGGCCTGACCCAGGGGCGCGGCAGCCCGCGGAACGAGGCCGACCGGCGCCTTCTGGTGCGCTACTCCAACCGCGAGGTGGTGGTGGCGCTGCTGCTCGCGGGCCTCGTCAACATGGCGATGGTGATCATGGCGGCGGCGGCCTTCCATGCCGGCCACAGCGGGGTCGCCGAGATCGGCGAGGCCTACCGGACCCTGACGCCGCTGCTCGGCCCCGCGGCCGGGGCGGCCTTCCTGGTGTCGCTGCTCGCCTCCGGGATCTCCTCCTCGGTGGTGGGGACGCTCGCCGGCCAGCTGGTGATGCAGGGCTTCACCGGCTGGCGCATCCCGCTCCTCGTGCGCCGGCTCGTGACCATGCTGCCCGCCTTCGTGGTGGTGGCGATCGGCGTCGATCCGACCCGGGCGCTGGTCCTGTCCCAGGTGGTGCTGTCGCTGGCCCTGCCGGTGCCGATGGTGGCGCTGGTGGTGTTCACCCGCCGCCGGAGCGTGATGGGCCCCTTCGCCAACGGGCCGCTCACCCAGGCGGCGGCCGTCGCGGGGGCGGCCGTGGTGCTCGCCCTCAACATGGTCCTGCTGGCGGCGGCCTTCGGGATACCGGTGCCGGGGCTGGGGTAAGCCCGCGGGGCGGCCGGTCGATGTGATCGGCCGGCCCGGTTTTGCCCCTAGAACAGCGCGACGAGGGCGACGCCGGCGATCATCAGCACGCCGCCGAGGATGCGCCAGAGACTGGCGGGGTGGCGCTCGAAGCCGACCCACCCGAAATTGTCCAGCACGATCGATGTGGCGACCCCGGCCGTGACGAGGAGGCCCAGGAACGGGGCGGCCCCGATCTGGCGGGCCACGACGAACTGCGCCAGAATGATGCCTCCGCCCAGGACCCCGCCGAACCACGCCCACCAGGGCATCCCGAGGGCTTGCGCGGCCGTCGGCCAGACGAGCCTCCCGGAGATGAGCCCCACCGCGAGGATGCAACTCGCGGTCCCGGCGGCGACCACGAGGCCGGCGACCAGCGATTCGGCCAGCCCCTTCGACAGCGTCCCGTTCTGTCCGGCCTGGACGGCGTTGGCCACGCCGGCCAGCAGCGCGAAACCGTAGAGGTACCACATGGCTGAGATCCCGCCCGGTCAAACCGATCCCTAGGGCAGCCCGGGCCGGACGTCCGTGTTCCTCGGCAGCCTCTGTGTCCGAACGCCGCGACGGCCCTCAGGCCGCGCCCCTCGGAGGCCGGCGGAGGGGCGGCCCCTCACGTCGCCCGCACCACCACCTCCACGAGGTTGGTCCCTCCCGACCGGATCCCGGCCTCGATCGCCGGGGCGATGTCGGCGGCCCGGGTCACGCGCTGCGCGGGGACCCCCATCGAGGCGGCCAGGGCCGGAAAATCGATGCGCGGGTCGGTGAGGTCCATGGCGATGAAGCGGTTGGCCCGCACCGAGGCGTAGTGCGCCTGGCCCTTCATGAAGGTCTTGAGGATGTTGTACTCGGCGTTGTTGATCACCACGAAGGTGACCGGAAGTTTTTCGTGCGCGGCGGTCCAGAGGGCCTGGGGCGAGTACATCGCGGCCCCGTCACCCACGACGCAGACCACGGGCGCCCGGTCGAGCCCCAAGGAAAACCCCACCGCGGCCGGCATGCCCCAGCCGAGGACGCCGCCGCGCATCGCCGCGTATTGATGGGCCGACGGGCTGTCGAGGAAGGTGCGCAGGTGCGTGAGCGTCGCGGGCGCCTCGTCCACGATGGTGGTCTCGGCCCCGACCGCGCGGGCCACCTCCCGGGCGGCGACCAGCGGCGCGATCACCGGATCCTCGAAGGCCGCATCCGCCGCGGCGGCGAGCGTCGCCCGCCGCTCGGCCCGGGCGGTCACCGCCTGGGCGCGCAGCTGCGCGAAGGCCTCGGCCCGGTCGGCGAGGCGGGGGCGGAGCAGCGGCAGCAGGGCGTCCAGTGAGGCGCGGATGTCGCCCACGGTCGAGAGGCTCGTGGCATAGGTGCGCCCGAGGTCGCGCACGTCGGCCGAGAGCTGGAAGACCTGCACCCCCGGCGGCACCGCCGAGACCTCCGAGTAGAGCACGGTGATCAGCGACTTGCCGCCCAGCGCGAACACCGCGTCGTAGCGCCCGAGGATGGCGGCGATGGCGTCGGCCCGGGTCGGCAGGTTCCCGGCCCAGAGCGGGTGCGCGGTGGGAAAGGGGATGTGGGCCGGCCAGGACGAGCCGTAGACAGGCGCCGCCAGCAGGTCGGCGAGCGCGACCATCTGGGCCGAGGCGTCCGAGGCGTCGATCTCGTCGCCGGCGATCAGGGCGAGGCGGCCGGGCGCGATGGCGGCGAGCTTGTCCGCCAGCCGGTCGAGGGAACCCGCCACCGCCCGCTGGTCGATGGTCGAGGTCTCGCCCGCCGGTACGGCGCTCATCGCCTCCATCACGTCCATGGGCAGGGACAGGAAGACCGGGCCGGACGGGGCGGCGGCGGCATCGTGGAAGGCCCGGCGCAGCAGGATCGGGATCTGGTCCGGGCTCGTCACCTCCCGGGCCCACTTCATCACCGGGTCGGCGATGGCCACGAGGTCGCCCATCAGCAGCGGGTCGGTCAGCGCGTGGCGGAGATCCTGCTGCCCGGCGGTGACCACCAGCGGCGTGCCGGAGACCTGGGAATTCACGAGCCCGCCCATGGCGTGGCCGAGGCCGCCCGCCGTGTGCAGGTTGAGGAAGGCGGGCCGCCGGGCGCCCTGCGCGTAGCCGTCCGCCATCGCCACCGCGGTCGCCTCCTGCAGGGCGAGGATGTAGGCGATGTCCGGCGCCTCGGTGAGCGCGTCGATGAGCGGCAATTCGGTGGTGCCGGGATTGCCGAAGATGTAGCGCACCCCCTCCGAGCGCAGCACCTCCACCAGGAGGTCGGCGCCCCGGCGCCGGCCGGCGGTCTCCACGGTCTCGATCGACATGCCCTGTCCTCTCCGGCGGAATCAGCGGGAGGCTAAACCATGGGCGGGCCGGGGCAATGCCGCGGCTCCGCCCGCATCCCGAGAGCCGACCGAGAGCCGAACCGTCACGCCGAGCGTGAAGAGGGGGCCGGAAGAGGGGGCCGGCGCCCGATGCGGCCCCCTTGCGGACGGCGTGCGGCGGGCCGCAACCGATCGGCAGCCTTTCTGGCGTAACCTGCCGTGGCCGGGATGCTCCCGCCCCCTCAGGCGCAGGCCTGAAGGTCCATGCCACCGACCAGGACGACACCCATGCGGATCGCGGCTCCCCTTGCGCTCCTGGCCACGCTGGGCCTCCCCGCCATCGCGCAGGCGCAAGGCTTGGAGCGCGGCGCCCAGGAGGGCGCCTCGCGCGGCGAGGAGATGGCGGGCCCCCTCGGGGCGATCGTCGGCGGCGCGATCGGTGCCGCCGTGGGCACGGCCAACGGCATCCTCGGCGTCGACCGGCGGGAGCGATTCCGCATCTACGCCCTCGGCGAGCGCCGCCCGTCCGTCGCCCTCGCGGGCCCCGTTCGGGTCGGAACCGTGCTACCGGAAGAGGGCGTCGTGTATTACGATGTCCCGCGCGAGTTCGCTTTGCCGGAGTACAGCTACACGATCGTCAACGGCCATCCGGTGCTCGTCGAGCCGCGCACGCGCCGCATCGTGGAGGTGATCGACTGACGGTTCCCTCCCGGTGGGCGCGGCTGGCGCGGCTGAGGGATTCGGCGAGATGGCGCGGGCGATCCGCTGCGGAGGACACAGGTGGCCCAGACCGCGATCCTGTCGGCGCCCCCGGTGACGGGATGAGCGCGCGCAACACCGCAGAGGCCGATCGGAGACACTGGTTCTACGACAACCGGCTCCTGGTCTGCGCGTTCTGTCTGCTCGCGTTCGTGGTCATCTTCTGGCAGGTGAGCCGGTTCGAAGGCTTCCAGCCCATCTTCACCTGCGCCCGGGATCAGGACGTCGATCGCGGGCTGCTCTCCGCCGGGATGCGGGCGTGCATGAGCGACGCGACCTCGCAGGCCGCCCAGGCCCGCTGCATGCACGTCGTCTACGTGCTGGCCTGCACGGAGGAGCGCTGGCGCTGACGCCGCCGCGTCAGGGCGCGCCAAACGCTCCCCCAGGCCGAGCGCCAGGGACGCCGCGGGCCCGGGGGCATCGGCGAGACGGATCGCCGTGCGGGCGACGCGGTTGCGCAGGCGCCGGGCCCGCCAGAGGGCGCCGGTCTCCACCGCGAGGCCGCGGGCGTAGAGGCTGGCGCGCAGGCTGCGGGCGTCGCAGGCCGGCGGCCTCGACGGCGTCGCCGATCACCACCGACCCGTCGCGCCTCATGACCGGACGGAACGGCGGCCCCATCGGAAACCCTATGCGGATCGAGCCCGCGGACGACGCGCATCATGTCCGCGACCATCGCGGTGCTCTGCGGTCTCCCCGCCTCGGGCCCGGGGCGGAGGCCGGGCGACGCTCAGGCGCGCAGCTGTGCCACGAAGGCCCGGATGAACGGCGGCAGCCCGTCGAGGTCGCGCAGGCACAGGGTCAGGTCGCGCCGCGCCCAGGAATCGGCGAGGGGCACCACCGCCAGGGCGAGGCCCTGGGCGGCGCGGGCGGCGGCGCTCTCGGGAAGGACCGCCAGCCCGACCCGTGCCTCGACGAGCCGGCAGACGGCGTCGAAGTCCCGCAGCTGCACCCGCAGGCGCATCGGCCGCCCCTCCCGCACCGCCTGGGCGACGAGGAACCGGCTGATGGCGCTGCGCCGGTCGAGGCCGACGAGGTCGTGGCCGAGCAGCTCGGCGAACGGGATCGTCCCGCGCGCCGCCAGGGGGTGATCCCGGGCCGCCACCAGCACGAACCGGTCCTCCCGGAACGGGAAGGTCCGCAGCGAGCCGGTATCCACCGTGCCGGACAGGATGCCGAGATCGGCCGCCCCCTCGGCCACCAGCCCGACGATCTCCTCGGAGGTGCGCTCGTCGATCTCGACGCCGATCCCGGGGTGATCGGCCAGGAAGGCCGAGAGCGCGTCCGGCAGGAACTCGGTCAGCGCGTTGGTGTTGGCCAGCACCCGGATCTGGCCGAAGGCGCTCCCCGAGAAGGCCGCCATCTCCTCGCGCAACCGCTCCACCCCGGCCAGGACCTCCCGGGCGTGGACGAGGAGGGCGCGCCCGGCCGGGGTCGGGCTGACGCCCTGCCGGCCCCGGGTCAGCAGCGCCGCGCCGAGGGACTCCTCCATCAGCCGGATCCGCGTCGAGGCGGCCGCCAGGGCGAGGTTCGCCCGCGCGGCCCCGTGGGTGATCGAACCGGCCTCGACCACGTGCCGGAACAGGCCGAGATCGGTGAGATCGAACCGCATCATCGCGCAGGCGCCTCCCGACACGCCATCTGCACCGGCGCAGCCCGGAACCGGCCCTGGACCTGCCCTGGCCTGGCCCGGCCCGGCCCTGGCCCGGTCGCGCGTCGACGGCCCCGGCCGTCGCCGGGCCACGGTAGCGGGCGGCCGCCCGTCTGTCAGGAATTCCCACCGGCCGCGCCCCGGCATCGGCCCGAGCCCGAGCCCAGGGGGCGCTGCAGGAACGGCCGGGCGCGCCGGTCCCGGGCAGAGACGGACCAGTCCCGAGGTATCCGACACGGTATAGCGCGCGATTTCACCGGTCTATCGACTTAGAAAATCCGGGTCAATTTCGGAACAATCCAAATATGGCCCCCGCAAAAGTCAATAATTCTACAAATATCAGCAATCCTGTTTCAATTCAGATTTACCGGACGTTAACGCCGCATGTCTCAATGATCATCGAATAGTCTTGCAAGGCTTCGCGACGATGGCTTCTGCGTCAGAACATGGGATCGACCGGCCGTCCCGCGATCGCCTGCGGCGCTCCGGCTCCGATACGCCCGCGAACCGGTCTGGGCACCGCTGATGGACGCGCTCCTCGTCGACGACAGCGCCACCATGCGGATGCGCCTCCGCCGCCTGCTGGAGGCCAAGCCCGACATGTCCGTCACCGATTACGGCGACCCGGTCGCCGCGATGGTCGAGGCGCGGATGCGGGCCTTCGATATCGTCCTGGTCGACTGCCACATGCCCGGCATCGACGGGATCGCCTTCATCCGGCAGATGCGGACCATCCCGCATTACGCGCAGGTGCCGATCGTGATGATCACGAGCGACATCTCGGACGCGGTGCGGCTCGCCGCCCTGGAGGCGGGGGCGACCGATTTCCTCGACAAGTCCATGCAGGGCGTCGAACTCACCGTCCGGCTGCGCAACATGATCCGGCTCGCCCGGGCGGTGCGGCGGCTCGCCGAGCAGGCGGCTTGGCTCGACGGCGCGGTGGAGGCCGCCCTGCGCCACATGCGCGAGCGCGAGGAGGAGATCATCTTCCGCCTGGCGCTGGCGGTCGAGTACCGCGACAACGACACCGGCGATCACACATGGCGGGTGGCCCGCTACAGCCAGATCGTCGCCGAGGGGCTCGGGCTGGCGCCGGATGTCTGCCGCAACCTCTATCTCGCGGCGCCCCTGCACGATGTCGGCAAGGTCGGCATCCCGGACGGCGTCCTGCTCAAGCCCGGCCGGCTCGACCGGGACGAGTTCGACCTGATCAAGACGCATCCGGCGATCGGCCGGCGCATCCTGGGCGGGAGCGCCTCCGAACTGATCCGGCTGGCCGCCGAGATCGCCGAGTTTCACCATGAGAAATGGGACGGCGGCGGCTACCCGCACGGGCTCGTCGGCGCCGCGATTCCCCTCTCGGCCCGGATCGTCGCGGTGGCGGACGTGTTCGACGCCCTGACCACCGCGCGGCCCTACAAGGCTGCGCTGCCCTTCGACGCGGCCCTGGACTGCATCCGCGCCGACAGCGGCCGCCACTTCGACCCGGCCTGCGTGGAGGCCTTCTGCGCGCGCTTCCCGGACATCCGCGTCGCCGGCGGGCAGAACCGGGCGGGGGTGCGGCCGAATGCGGGGCCGGTCACCGAACCCTGGGCGCGGGTGCCGACCCTGCTCCGCGAGGTCGCCGCCCCGTCGCCGGCCCCGGCGGGATGGCGCGTCAGCAGCCCCGAGGCGCTCCTGACGCCATCGGTGAACCCGGGCTCGTCTGCGCCGTTGATCGCGGACTCGCACGGATCACGGACGGAGCCGCACCATGACCACGACCTGGAAGACGCTGCCGGAGATCGCCCTGGCCCGCCGGATCTCCCTGGACGCGGCCCGGCGCCTGGTCGACGGGGCGAAATGCCCCAAGGTGTTCCGCGCGGACGGCACCGTCTACCTCATCTGAGCGCGGGCCGGGCGGATGACGCATCCCCCGGAAGCCCCTAACCTTCCGGCATGCGCATCTTCCACACGCCCGATTCAGGCCGGCACGATCCCGAACGCTACCTGCGGCGCGGCACGCCGATCCCGCATCCCGAGCAGGCCGCCCGCTACGCGATCCTGCGCGACGCGGCCCTGCGGGGCGGCCACGACCTCGGCGAACCGGCCGATCACGGCCTCGACCCGATCCGGGCGGTGCACGATCCGGACTACGTGGCGTTCCTGGCCGAGGCCTGGGCGCGCCGGGGCGAGATCCCCGACATCGGCGACGAGATCCTGACCGGATCCTTCGCCCGGCCGCAGATGCACCGGAGGCCCGCCGGCCTCCTCGGGCGGCTGGGCCTCTACACCGCCGACACCTCGACGCCGATCCGCGCCGGCACCTGGGCGGCGGTCTACGGGTCGGCGCAATGCGCGGTCGCGGCCGCCGACGCGGCCCTCGCGGCGGGGCACGCCTACGCCCTGTGCCGCCCGCCCGGCCACCACGCCTATGCGGAGTCCGCCGGCGGCTTCTGCTTCCTCAACAACAGCGCCATCGCGGCCGAGCGGATGCGCGCCGCCACCGGCGGCCCGGTGGCGATCCTCGACATCGACGTCCATCACGGCAACGGCACGCAGGGGATCTTCTACGCCCGCGCCGACGTGCTGACGGTCTCGGTCCATGCCGACCCGTCCGACTACTTCCCGTTCTTCGCCGGCTACGCCGACGAGACCGGGACCGGGGCGGGGGCGGGGTTCAACCGCAACCTGCCGCTGCCGCCGGGCTCGGGGGACGCGCCCTGGCTCGAGGCCCTGGAGGCGGGTCTCGCGGCTGTCGCCGCGCACCGGCCCCGGGCCCTCGTGGTGGCGCTGGGCCTCGACGCCGCCGCGGACGACCCGATCGGCGCCCTCGCGGTGACCCGGGCGGGTTTCGTCGGGGCCGCGGAGCGGATCGCCCGGGCCGGGCTGCCCACGGCCCTGGTGCAGGAGGGCGGCTACCTCTGCGCGGCCCTGCCGGACAACCTCGCGGCCTTCCTCGCGGCCTTCGACGCCGCGCGCTGAGCCCCGCATCGCGTCCGCCCCCGCGGTGCAGGCGTGATGCGATCGTGATCGCCGGGGCGCCGGATCGGCTACCCGGATGTGGTCGACCCGATGCCACAACCGACCTATCAGGGCGGGGCGGGCGCCGCCGACGCGTCCCGGGCGGGAGGAACGGACGATGGGCGCGGGCGAGGTGGGCTTACGCGAGGCGGCCAGCGCTCCGTGGTACGCGGGTCTCACCCGGCGCCACTGGCGGATCCTGTGGGGCAGCTATCTCGGCTGGATCTTCGACGGCTACGAGGCGGTGGCCCTGGTCTACGCCCTGCGTCCGGCGCTGGCCTCGATCCTCACCCCCGAGCAGGCTCAGGCGCCGGCCTCCTACGTGGGGCTCGCCATCGGCATCACGCTGCTCGGCTGGGGGATCGGCGGCCTCATGGGCGGGATCGCGGCCGACTATATCGGCCGCAAGCGCATGATGATGATCTCGATCCTCGGCTACGCGGTCTTCACCGGGCTGACCGCCTTCGCCGGGAGCTTCACGCAGCTCGCGATCCTGCGGTTCATCACGGGGCTCGCCATCGGCTCGGAATGGTCCACCGGCATCGCCCTGGTGGCCGAGACCTGGCCGAACCGGGCCCGGCCGAAGGGCTGCGGCTTCCTGCAATCGGGCTTCGGCGGCGGCGCGGTGCTGGCCGCCATCGTGTGGGCTGTGCTCGCGGCCACCGAGCCCCTGGGCCCGGAATCCTGGCGGATCCTGTTCGCGCTGGGTGCCCTGCCGGCCTTCGTCTGCCTGTACCTGCGGCGGGCGCTGGAGGAATCCGAGCAGTGGATGCAGGCGCTCAAGGCGCAGCGCTGGGCCGCCACCGCGGAGGATGCCGGCCACGCCCCGCGGGCCGCGCAACGCCCCTTCACCCTGGCGGAGATCTTTCGGGAGCCGGAGAGCCGGCGGCGGGTGCTGCTGGCCACCGCCATGTCGTTCGCCACCACGGTGGGCTGGTGGGCGGTCTCGTCCTGGCTGCCGGCCTACACGGAGGGGCTGGCCAAGGCCGCGGGCGAGCCGGCCAACCTCTGGGGCCCGCGCATGGGCATCATCTACAATGTCGGGGCGATCACCGCCTACGTGATCTCGGGCTTCGTGGCCGACGCGATCGGCCGCCGCGCCTTCCTGCTCGTCACCTATGTCGGCTGCATCGTCACGTCGCTCGCCTGCTACCTCTGGACCGGCGGGCTGGTGCCGTTCATGGGGCTCGCCTTCCTGAACGGGTTCTTCACCCTGGGCTTCGCCTTCTCGTGGATGGCGATCTACCTCGCGGAGCTGTTCACCCCGGCGGTGCGGGCGACGGCGGCGAGCGTGGTCTTCAACGGCGCGCGGCTGATCGCCTGGATCTTCCCGATCCTCGCCGGGCAGATCGTGACCGCCTTCGGGGGCGTCGCCGCGGCGGCTCTGACCCTGTCGAGCGTCTACGTGATCGGCCTCGTGGTGCCGTGGTTCATGCCGGAGACGCGGGGCCGGCCGCTGCCGGAATAGATCGATCCCGGGTCCCGCCCCGCCGGCGGCCGGCGGTCCCGGGCCCGGCCAGACGCAAAGCGGCCCCCGACTCCGGTGGAGCGGGGGCCGGATCCTGCACAGGCCGCCATGGGCCCGCCCGGCCCAGGGGGCAGGGCGGAGGCCGGTCCTAGTCCTCGTCGTCCTCGTCGTGGTGCCGGCCCTTGAGCTTGGCGAAGACCGAATCGGCATCGAGCCGCTCCTCGCGGCCGCCGTGATCGTCCGCGTGCTCCCGCTCGTCCGCCTCGCGGGCCGTGGAGACCTCCGTCGGCAGCAGCGAGGCGCCGGATTCGGCCGCCACCGCGGCCGGGCGGTCGGCCGCCGCGCGCTGGACCTCGAAGTCGAGGTTGATCTGGGTGGTGAGCCCGAGGGTCACCGGGTCCATCGGCTGGAGCGAGCCCGAGTTCCAGTGGGTGCGCTCGCGGATCTGCTGGATCGTCGACTTGGTGGTGCCCACCAGCCGGATGATCTGCGAATCCTTCAGCTCCGGGTGGTTGCGCAGCAGCCACAGGATGGCGTTCGGCCGGTCCTGGCGGCGGGAGAGGGGGGTGTAGCGCGGGCCCTTGGTGGTGCGCTTCACCTCCGGCAGCTTCACCTTCGAGACGGCCGGCTTCAGCTTGTAGTGCGGCGCCTTCTGGGCCTTCTCGATCTCGTCGCGGGTGAGCTGGCCGGTGGAGACCGGGTCGAGCCCCTTGATGCCGGCCGCGACCTCGCCGTCGGCGATGCCCTTCACCTCCAGCGGGTGCAGCTTGCAGAAATCGGCGATCTGCTCGAAGGCCAGCGAGGTGTTCTCGACCAGCCAGACGGCGGTCGCCTTGGGCATCAGCGGACCCTGGGACATGTCTCTCGTGCTCCGGCCTGGCGGGACGGGGGCCGGGCATCGGGCCGCGGGCTCCGGATGACCGATCCGGATGTCCCGTCTCACGCTGTCGAATGGGGATGAGGCACTATAGGCCCGGGCGGGGAGGGGCGCAATCACGGGTTCGGCGGTTCGGAGAGCCCGCCTGCGGATTCACCGGGGGCCGGGACGACCGGCCGCCCCTCAGCGCGGCCGCACCCCGTCGAGGAACAGCCGCACCGCCGCCTGCCGCCGCCGCTCCTGCGTCTCCGGATCGGTGGCGATGCCGTAGAGGGCCGCCTGGGACGACCGGCCCAGGACGAGGCTGAGGAACAGGTCGGCCGCGATCTCGGGATCCGCCACGGCGATCCGGCCGCGCCGGGCGAAGGCGTCGAGCAGCTGCGCCACGGCGCGCACGCCCCGCAGCCAGCCCTCCTCGTGGGCCAGCCGCGCCAGTTCGGGAAACTGCAGGGCCTGGGCCACGAGGTTGCGCTTGAGCATGGCCGCCCCCGGCGACTGCCCGTGGGCCAGCAGGGTGCGGCTGAGATCCTGCAGGGCGGTCTCGACGTCGTCGCTCCCGCCCTGCGCGGCCTGGGCCTCGGCGGCGGCGGAGAGCGGCGCCAGCCACGCGGCGATCCGCTCGCGCAGGACCGCCTCGAACAGGGCCCGCTTGTCGCGGTAGCGGGCATAGACCGTCGGCTTGCTCATCCCGGCGGCCTCGGCCACCGCGTCGATGGAGGTGGCGTCGAAGCCGCGCTCCAGGAACAGGGTGGTCGCCACGGCGATCAGGTGCGCCTCGCGCCGGACCGCCTCCGCGCGCGTCGGCCGGCCGCCCCGCCGCTGTCCCGCCTCCGCTCCCGCGATCTCCGTGACCGTCACCCGCGATTCTCCTTGCCCGAAGCCGTCCCGCGCATTATCAAAACGATACCGTACCGTTTTGATTCTGGCCAGACCCGATGGACGCACGTCGCAGCGACAGCTTCAAGAGTGCCGACCCGGTCGCGGGTGCCCCGGCGCCCGCCCCGGTCGCCGCCGCGGCCCAGGTCCCGGCCCAGGTCCCGGCCCAGACCCAGACCCAGACCCCGGCCCAGGTCCCTGCGCCGGCCTCCGCATCGGCGTCGCGTCGCCGCCGCGCGCGGATCGTGCTGCCCCTCCTCGGAGTTCTCGCGCTGGGCGGCGCCGGAACCTACGGCTGGCACTGGTGGACCGTCGGCCGCTTCCTCGAGGTGACCGACGACGCCTATCTCCAGTCCGACAAGGTGACGGTGGCCCCGCGCATCGCCGGCACCGTCGCGGAGGTGCGGGTCGGCGACAACCAGCCGGTCAAGGCCGGGGACGTCATCGCCCGCCTCGACGACCGGTCCTACCGGGTCCAGCTCAAGCAGGCCGAGGCCGAGGTCGAGAAGGACAAGGCGCAGGTCCTGGGCGTCGCATCCGCGATCATCCAGCAGCAGGCGCAGGTCGCCTCGTCGCGGGCCGACCTCGCCAATGCCGAGGCCGCGCTGACCTTCGCGCAGCAGGAATACACCCGCTACCAGAACCTGCTGCAGACCGGCTCCGGCACGGTGCAGCGCCAGCAGCAGGCGGATGCCGACCTGCGCCAGCGCCACGCCGCCCGCGACAAGGCCGCCGCCGCGCTCGACGCCGCGCAGAAGCAGATCGACAGCCTGAAGGCCCTGGAGGCCAGCACCCGGGCGAGCCTCGAAGGGGCGCGGGCGAAGGTCGAGGGGGTGAAGCTCGACCTCAGCTACGCCACCATCCTGGCGCCGATCGACGGCGTGGCCGGCGACCGGGCGCTGCGGATCGGGCAGGTGGTCTCCCCCGGCACCGGGCTCCTGACCCTCGTGCCGATGGGCCGCGACATCTACCTCGTGGCGAACTTCAAGGAGACCCAGACCGGGCACATGGTCGAGGGCCAGCGCGTCACCGTCACGGTCGACGCCTTCGGCGACCATGCATTCGAGGGCCGGATCGAGAGCTTCTCCCCGGGCACCGGCTCGCAATTCGCGCTGCTGCCCCCGGAGAACGCCACCGGCAACTTCACCAAGGTGGTGCAGCGCGTGCCCGTGCGCGTCGCCCTCGATCCCGCCGACCCGCTCGTCGGCCGCCTGCGCCCCGGCCTGTCGGTGGAGGCGACGGTCCACACCGCCGACCCGGTGGAGCCGGTGGATCCCGCCCGCCGCAGGCCGAAGCCCGCCCCGGCGCTGGTCAGCGAGGCCCTGCCCCGATGAGCCCCGTGCCGGCCGTGGCCGGGCCCGAGGCAAAGGCGAGCGCCCGGGACTGGCTCGCCGTGTTCGGCGCGATCCTCGGCGCCTTCACGGCGATCCTCGACATCCAGATCACCAACGCCTCGCTCGCCGACATCCAGGGGGCGCTCGGCGCCTCCACCGAGGAGGGGAGCTGGATCTCCACCGCCTACCTGATGGCCGAGATCATCGTGATCCCGCTCACCGGCTGGCTGTCCTCGGTGATCGGCCTGCGCCGCTACCTCGCGGTGAACACCCTGCTGTTCACCGCCTTCTCGCTGGCCTGCGCGCTCTCGACCAGCTTGAGCCAGATGATCCTGTTCCGGGCGGGCCAGGGCTTCACCGGCGGCGTGCTGATCCCCACCGCCATCGTGATCGTGCGCACGCGGCTGCCGAAGAGCCAGCAGGCGGTGGGCATCGCGCTGTTCGGCCTGACGGCGACCTTCGCGCCGGCCATTGGCCCGACGGTGGGCGGCTGGCTCACCGACAACCTGTCCTGGCACTATATCTTCTACCTGAACCTGATCTTCGGGCCGATCGCCGCGGCGATCCAGCTCGGCGCCTTCGAGGCCGCGCCCGCCCGCTGGGGCGAGTTGCTCAAGGGCGACTGGATCGGCATCGGCCTGATGGCGACCGGGCTGCCGGCCCTGACCTTCGTGCTGGAGGAGGGGCAGCGCAAGGACTGGTTCGGCTCGCCCGTGATCGTCGAGGCGAGCTGGCTGGCCGTCGCCGGGATCACCGGCTTCATCGTCCGCGAGCTGACGGCGGCCAAGCCCTTCATCAACCTGCGGGTCCTGGCCAACCGCTCGGTCGGGGGCGCCTGCGTGCTGATGACCGTGCTGGGCGCGGTGTCGTTCGGGTCGATCTACATCATCCCGGTCTATTGCGCGCAGATCCAGGGCTACAATGCCGAGCAGATCGGCACCGTGGTGATGTGGTCGGGCCTGCCGCAGCTGGTCCTGTTCCCGATGATGCCCCTGCTCATGCGCGCCGTCGACGCCCGGCTGCTCGTGGTCACCGGGACGCTGTTCTTCATCGCGAGCTGCTGGATCAATGTCGGCCTGACCCACGATGTCGGCGCCGACCAGCTGATCCTGCCGCAGCTCATGCGGGCCATCGGCCAGCCGCTTTTCACGATCCCGCTCTCGCAGCTCTCCACCGTGGGCCTCGGCCCGCGCGACACCGCCGACGCCTCGGCGCTGTCCAACATGATGCGCAACCTCGGCGGCTCGATCGGCATCGCCCTGCTGTCGACCATGATCGACCGGCGTGAGCACTTCCACTTCTCGGTGCTGGCGGAGGCGATCACCGTCAACGCGACCCGCACCCAGGACCGGCTCGCGGCGCTCGCCGCCGGGATGCACGCCCGCATCGCCGACCCGCTGGCCGCCAAGGGCGCGGCTCTGGGCATGCTGGCGCAACAGGTCCGCCGCGAGGCCACCGTCATGGCCTACGCGGACGGGTTCTGGCTGGTGGGGGTGAGCCTCGTGGCGAGCCTCGCCGTGGTGGCGATCCTCAAGAAGCCCCAGCGCGCCGCCGGGCCGGTGGAGGCGCATTGACGGGCCGATGCGACGCCGGGGGCTACTTCCCCGGCAGGTTGTGGACGATCGGGAAGAACGTGTCCTTCCAGTCCTTGGGCTCGGCCTTGATGGTCTTCATCGCGTAGAAGTGCCGGGCCTGGAGCATGATCCCGTAGGGGGTGGTGGAGAAGTTCGTGCCCGGCTCCTTCATGATCGCGACCAGGGTCTCGGGGGGCGTCTTCTCGTTGGTGGCCGCGACGTAATCCTTGGCGGCCTGGAGCGGGTCCCGGGCGATCGCGGCATTGGCCTCGTCGATCGCAGCCACGATGGCGGCGGCGAGCTTGGGGTTTCGGGTGTACCAGCCGGTCCGGGCGTAGAGGATCGCGTTGCTCACCGGCTCGCCGACGAGTTCGAAGGAGTTCAGCACCGTGTGGATCGCCGGATCCTGCAGCTCGCGCTGCTGGAACGGCGGCAGCGAGAAGTGGCTGTTGATCTCGTTGTGCGGGCTCGCCAGCGCCGCCACCGCGTCGGGATGGCCGAGCTGGACGGTGAGCGGGTCGAGCTTGGTGGCGTTCTCGGGCCCGAAGGCCTTCTTGGCGGCGATCTGGAGCAGCACCGCCTGCGAGGAGACCTTCACGGAGGGCAGGGCGATCTTGTCCTTGCCGGAGAAGTCGCCGAGGGTCTTCACGTCCGGGTTGCGGGTGAGCAGCAGCATCGGCGTGGTGCCGACGCCGCACAGGCCCTTCACGTCGCCCCGCGTCCGGTCGTTGAGCAGCAGCATGTTGGTGGAGCCGCTGTCGACGATGTCGATATTGCCCGAGAGCAGCGCGTCGTTGCCGGCGGCGCCGCTCGTCAGGTTGACCCACTCCACCGCGACGTCCCCGAGGCCGGCGGCCTTGGCGTGCTTCTCGATCAGCTTGTGCTGCTCGGCGAGGACGGCGGGCAGGTAGACGAAGCCCGGCTGCCGGCTGATCCGCACCTTGGCGTCGTCGGCCCGGACGGGGGAGGCGAGCGCCAGCCCGGCCAGTAGGAGGGCCGGTCCTGCCCGCAGGAGCCGGCGGCAGCCCAGCAGCAACGCGCCCGTCCGCGACGTACCCACCATGACGCATCTCCCTGTGACCCCGGCGGATTCGTGTCCGATCCGGATGTGTCGTTGGGCGCGAGTGGACAGGTTCGGGTCGGCGCGCGCAAGGCCCCGCCGCCCCGATCCGCCGATTCCGGCGCGGCAACGTCCCCCGATGCGCGACCGGCGCGACCGGCGCGGCCGACGATCGGGCGGGCTCCGCACCGCCGGACGCAGCGCCCGCGCCGGGGCCGCCACCGTCGCGGGCACTCAGCCCGCCGAGAAGCCCCGGACCGCCGCCCGCACCAGCGCGTCGATCATCGGCCGCACGTCGTCCACGCCGAGGGGCCCGAGGCTGCCGAGATCGGCGAGATAGGTCATGCCGTGGACGCTGGACCACAGCGCCCGCGCCATCACGGGGATCTCCGCCTCGGCGAGGCGGCCGCCGTCGCGCAGCACCCCCTCCAGGATCCCGAACAGGGCCGCGATGTCGGCCTGCACCGAATCCGGCGCCGCCACGGTGCGGCGCTCGAAGATCGCCGCCCAGGCGGCATGGTGCCCCGCCGCGAAGGCGAGATACGCATCGGCCAGGCATAGGAGCCGCGCCTCCGTCCCCCGCGACGGACAGGCCGCCAGCGCCTCCGTGAGGGCGTCCCGGAGCCGCCGCATGGTGACGGCGTTGGCCTCCAGCCGCAGCACTTCCAGGCTGTCGAACTGCGTGTAGACCGAGCCCACCGCCGTGCCGGCCCGCTCCGCGACGCCGCGGGCGGTCAGCGCCGCCGCGCCGCCCGCGTTCAGGATCGCCACCGCGGCTTCGATCAGGGCCCGGCGATCCGCCTCGCGGTCGCCCGGCTCCTTCCGCGGCCGTCCGCGCACTTTTTTATGAACCTCGTTCATTTTATCCCTTGCGACGCGGCGCGCCGCGTGTTTTACCTGTTTCATGAACGACGTTCAATAAATTACGGATGCGATCCGGCCCGTCGTTCTTCGCGAGGTGAACCGTGATGAGGACCCTCTCCTTCCTGATGCGCGGCGTGATCGCCGACAACGCCCAGGCGATCCACGACGCCCATGCCGTGACGATCCTCCGCCAGCAGATCCGGGAGGCCGCCGGAGCCCTGGCGGCCGCCCGGCGGGAACTGGCCGTCGCCCTGGCCTACCACGCCGCCGAGATGCGCGCCCTCGACGCCATCGGGACCCGCATCGACACCCTGTCGGACGGGGCGCGGCGGGCGCTGGCCGACGGCCGCGAGGATCTCGGGACCGGGGCGGCGATCCACATCGCCGCGCTGGAGGACGAGCGGGCCGACCGCCGGGCCGCCGCCGAACGCTTCGCCGCCGAGGTCGAGCGGCTGAAGCGCCTCGTCGCCCAGGGCGGCGAGCGGCTGCGGGATCTCGACCGCGGGCTCCAGACCGCCCGCACCACCGAGGCGCTGCGGCGGGCCGGCCTCGAGGGCCGCCGGGTCACGACCCTGTCGGCGGGGGCCCTCGTGGAGGCCGAGCGGACGCTGGCGCGCCTGCGCGAGCGGCAGGCGGCCGAGGCGGACGTCGCCGCCGCGCTGACCGAGCTCGAGGCCGATCTCGAGGCCGGGACCGCGGGCGGGATCGAGGCCGATCTCGAGGCGGCGGGCTACGGCCGCCCCCGCACGGACCCGCGGGCGGTGCTGGACCGCCTCAGGGCCGGGGCCTGACCGGCGCCGCACGAACCCCCGTCCGATCCTTCCTCAGGAGACCGCACCATGACACCGCAGATGCCCCATACCGGCGCCTGGAAGACCTTCACGCTGGTCAGCTTCGCCGCCGCCGCCGCCATGCTGACGATCGGCATCTTCTTCCTGCCCGCGGATATCTGGATCAAGGGCTACCTCGCCATGGCGTCGCTGTTCCTCACGGGCACGACCTTCACCCTGGCCAAGACCCTGCGCGACGAGCACGAGGCGAAACGGCTGATCAACAAGATCGAGGACGCCGCCACCGAGCGCGTCCTGCGGGAGGCGGTGCCGGGCCGGCTCTGAGCCGATCCCCGAGGTCGGCGCCGCTCAGTCCGCAGCCTCCAGGAACGCGGCGACCACCCGGGAGAATTCCGGGGTCCGCAGGTAGCCGTAGGATTTGTGCCGGTTCTCGGCGCCGTCCGGCCTCCGGTAGGCGTTGATCACCGGCACGTCCCGCACCCGCACGCCGGCGGCATTCGGCGCGTAGAGGGCCGCGAGGTCGTCGCCCACCGTGGCGATGTCCTGGCGGTCCATCAGGTTGGTCCAGGCGGTGAGCGCCGCCGGCACCCGGAGGTCGCCGTGCGCGTCGGCGAGCTTCAGCTTCAGCTCGGCGAGGCCGAGGGGCGCGCCGAGGGTGACCAGGGCGCAGCGGGGCATCGGCGTCCCCTCCGCCTCGGCGGCGCGCAGAACGTCGTAGGCGATCAGGCCGCCCATCGAGTGCGCGGCGATCAGCACGGTATCCGCCGCGGCCGCCGCCAGGACGTCGCGCAGGCGCGCCCGCGCCGCCGCCCGGAAGGCCGCGTCCTCGTGGTAGCCCCAGAGATCGTCGAGACGGTATTCCAGGATCAGGTCATCCACCGGCGTCAGCCCGGCGGCCTCCTGCAGGTGCGACAGGCCGCGATAGATCCGGTCGGTGAGGGTCGGCTCGGCGCGGTCGGGCTCCCCCGCCGGGGAGGGGAACGGCCCGAGGCCGTGATCGGGGCGGTAGGGCTCGCGGTTGCGGTCGCCCGCGAGCGGCTGCGGGTAGCGCAGGTCCGCCCAGTAGACGAAGGTGAAGGGCAGGTCGGCCTCCGCCACCCGGAGCCCGCGATTGCGGTCGAGCCCCTCGCGGATCGCGGCGCGCCACCAGGCGGCCTTCTCATCCCGGGGCGGCTTGTTGGCGAGCCCGTGGATGCCGATGATGTGCGCCCGACCCAGTGTCCGCTCCCAGACCGACGCGAATGCCGGCGGCTCAAGATAGGGCCGCCCCGCACGGACGGAACTGCGGCTTAGTTTCCGCGCGCCCGTCGCCCCCGCGCGCCAACCCGTTCGTCGACCCAGTCGTCGACCCATTGCCACCCGGCCGCTCCGCCATAGCTGCGCTGCGGGAACCGGATCGGGCCCGGGGCCTTCTCCCACGACAGATGATCCTGCCGCGCTTGCATCCCGGTGCGCGCGGCCAATGACGAGGACGGTGGCCCGATGCGGCGCGCCCACAGCATGGATTTCGGGGCCGAGATGGTCGAGGGCGGCGTCCGCTTCGCCCTCTGGGCACCCACCGCCAAGAGCGTCGCGCTCGTCGTCGACGGCGCCGATCACCCGCTGCCGGAATCCGGCGGCGGCTGGCGCCGCACCGCCCTGCCCGGGGTGAAGCCCGGCGCCCGCTACGGCTTCCGCATCGACGGCGACCTCGTGGTGCCCGATCCCGCCTCCCGCTTCCAGCCGGACGACGTCTCGGGCCTCAGCGAGGTGATCGACCCGCGGGCCTTCGCGTGGTCCGACGCGGACTGGACCGGGCGGCCCTTCGAGGAGGCGGTGATCTACGAGTGCCATGTCGGCACCGCGACGCCGGAGGGCACCTATGCCGGCCTGCAGGCCCGGCTGCCCGACCTCAAGGCGCTCGGCGTCACCGCCATCGAGCTGCTGCCGCTCGCCGACTTCAAGGGCGCGCGCAACTGGGGCTACGACGGCGTCCAGCCCTACGCCCCCGACGGCGCCTATGGCCGCCCGGACGACCTCAAGCGCCTGATCGACGCCGCCCATGGGCTCGGGCTGATGGTCTATCTCGACGCGGTCTACAATCACTTCGGTCCGGCCGGGAACTACCTCCACGCCTACGCCAAGACCTTCTTCACCGAGCGCCACCAGACCCCCTGGGGCGCGGGCATCAACTTCGACGGCAAGGAGAGCGGCGCCACCGTGCGCCAGTTCTTCATCCAGAACGCCCTCTACTGGCTGGAGGAATACCGCTTCGACGGCCTGCGCTTCGACGCCGTCCACGCGATCCTCGACGATTCGCCCCGTCATTTCCTGGCCGAGCTCGGCGAGACGGTCCGGAAGACCTTTCCGGACCGCCAGATCCACCTGATGCTGGAGAACGAGGCCAACCAGGCCCGCTGGCTGGAGCGGGACGCCGCCGGGCGCCCGAAGATGCACGATGCCCAGTGGGCCGACGACCTGCACCATTGCTGGCACGTCCTGCTCACGGGCGAGGACGCCGGCTACTATAAAAGCTTTGCCGACAAACCGGTCGCGCACCTCGCCCGCTGCCTCGCGGAGGGTTTCGCGTATCAGGGCGAGCCGTTCGCCACGCTCGACAACCATCCGCGCGGCGAGCCCTCCGGGCACCTGCCGCCCTCGGCCTTCGTGACCTTCCTCCAGAACCACGATCAGGTCGGCAACCGGGCGCTGGGCGAGCGGTTGAACCACCTCGCGGATCCGAAGAAACTCGATCTCGCCCGGGCCGGGCTCCTGCTGGCGCCGCAGATCCCGATGCTCTGGATGGGCGAGGAATGGTCGGCCTCGGCGCCGTTCCTGTTCTTCGTCGACTTCGCGCCGGACGAGGACCTGAACAAGGCGGTCCGCGACGGCCGCCGCCGGGAGTTCAAGAGCTTCGCGGCGTTCGCGGACGACACCTCCAAGATCCCCGACCCGACCGAGCGCGAGACCTTCGCGGCCTCGAAGCTCGACTGGTCCGAGCGGGAGCGCTCGCCCCACCGCGAGGTGCTGGCGGAGACGACGCGCCTCCTGGGGCTGCGCCGCGACGTGGTCGTGGCGCTGGCGAAGTCCGGCTATGACGGCGCCGCCGCCACGATGCCGCGCGCGGACGTGGTCGACTGCACGTGGCGCTTCGGCGCCGGCACCCTGCGCTTCGTCGCCAATGTCGGGACCGAGGCCTTCGCGGTCGATCCGGGCGGTGCCCGGCCGGTCTGGACCAACGCCCCCGACGGGGCCGGACGCGATCTCCCGTCCTGGACGGGCGTGTTCCTGACGGAGTCCCACGCGTGAGCCCCCTCGAAAGACTCGCCGACCTCGTCGGCGTCGCCGCCGGCTACACCGACGCCTTCGGCAAGCCCGTCGAGACGCCGCTGGCGGTGCGCCGCGGCCTGCTGGCGGCCCTGGGCTTCGCGGTCCAGGACGAGCCGTCGATCGCCGGGAGCCTCGCCGAGGTCGAGCGCCTGCGCCGCGGCCTGATCCCGCCGCTCCTGCCGGTGGAGGCCCGCCGGGCCGCCCGCGTTCCGGTCCGGCTGCAGGACGGGGCGCCCCACACCCTGGTCTGGCGCCTCGTCGACGAGCGCGGCACCGCCCGGGAGGGACGGGCCAACCCGCAAGGGTCCGATCCCGGATTCGAGCTGCCGCCGCTGACCCCGGGCTATCACCGCCTCATCGTGCAGGCCGGCCAGAGCCGCACCGAGGCCTGGGTGATCGCCGCGCCGCAGCGCTGCTGGCGCCCGCGCCCCTACACGGATGAGGGGGCCTCCGATTGGGGGCTCGCCGCCCAGCTCTACGGACTGCGCTCGGCGACCAATATCGGCATCGGCACCTACGCGGATGCCGGCGAGGCCGCCCGCGAGGCGGCCCTGCGCGGGGCGGCGTTCTTAGGGCTCAGCCCGGTCCACGCCCTGTTCGGTTCCGACCGGACCAAGATCTCCCCCTACTCGCCCTCCTCGCGCCTGTTCCTGGAGACGCTGTTCATCGCCCCGCGCAGCCTGCCGGGGCTCGCCGGCTCCCGGGCCGAGGCGCTGCTCGATGCGCGCGCGGACGCGATCACGGCGCTCCGCGAGGCGGCGCTGGTCGACCACCAGGGCGTGCACGACGTGCTCGACCCGGTGCTCCGGGCCCTCTGGGAGGACTCCCCCGCCCGGGCCGGCACGGACGCGGATTTCGCGCGCTTCCGGCAGGCGGGCGGCGAGGATCTCGAATCCCACGCCCTGTTCGAGGCCCTGTCGGAGCATTTCCGGGGGCAGGGCGCGCATTGGCTGGGCGACTGGCCGGACGCGTACCGCCGGGCCGGCACGGAGGCGGTGCGGGCCTTCGCGGCGGAGCATGCCGAGGCGGTCGGCTATCACGCCTGGCTGCAATACCTCGCCGACCGGCAGCTCGAAGAGGCGTCCGCGGCGGCGCTGGGCGCCGGCATGCGGGTCGGGCTGTACCGCGACCTCGCGGTCGGCGCCGACCGGGGCGGCTCCGAGATCTGGTCCCATCCCGAGCGCTTCGCCGACAAGGTGTCGATCGGCGCGCCGCCGGATCTGCTGGCGCCCAAGGGCCAGAACTGGGGCCTGCCGGCCTTCGACCCGCTGGAGATGGAGCGCGACGGGCTCGCCGCCTTCCGGACCCTGGTCCAGGCCAACATGCGCCATGCCGGCGCGATCCGGATCGACCACGCCTTCCAGCTCGCCCGCCTGTTCCTGATCCCGCTGGGCGCGGGCGCCCAGGCCGGGGCCTACGTGGCCATGCCGTTCGAGCCGATGCTGGCGGTGCTGCGGCTGGAGAGCCACCGCAACAAGTGCCTCGTCATCGCGGAGGATCTCGGCACCGCCCCGGAGGGCTTCTCGGACGCGCTGATGAGGGCCGGGGTGCTGAGCTACCGGATCCTCGCCTTCGAGCGGGAAGGCGACGGACAGTTCAAGGCGCCGTCGGCCTATCCGCGCGACGCGCTCACCGCCATCACCACCCACGACCTGCCGACCTTCGTGGGCTGGTGGCGCGGGGTCGACACCGACACCCGCCAGTCGCTCGGCCTCTACGACCAGGAGCGGGCCGAGGGCGAGCGGGCCGAGCGCGTCGTCGAGCGCCGCCGCCTCGCCGAGGCGCTGGCCGGCGAGCAGCTGCTCCCCTCGGCCGAGCCCCCGGATGCCGCGCCCTTCGAGGCCGCCGCCCGCTACCTCGCCCGGGCGCCCTCGATGCTGACCGCCGTGCAGTACGAGGACGTGGTCTCCGAACTCGCCCAGGCCAACGTGCCGGGCTCCACCGAGGGCTACCCGAACTGGCGGCGCAAGCTCGACCGGGAGCTGGCGGACATCGCCGCCCCCGGCGGGCCGCTGGCCAAGCTGGCCGCCGCCCTGTCGGCGGAGGCACGGGGACCGCGCTCGGGGGCCGCGCGGCTCGCCGCGCCGCCGCCGCGCTCGACCTACCGGCTGCAGTTCCACAAGGACTTCACCTTCGCGGATGCGGGCAAGATCATCCCCTACCTGCACCGGCTCGGGATCAGCCACGTCTACGCCTCGCCGCTCCAGACGGCACGGCCCGGCTCGACCCACGGCTACGACATCGTCGATCACGGGGCGATCAACCCGGAACTCGGCGGCGAGGCGGGCTTCGTCCAGCTCTCCGAGACGCTCCACGCCCACGGGATCAAGCTGCTCCTCGACATCGTCCCGAACCACATGGGCGTCGGCGGGTCCGACAACCCGTGGTGGCTCTCGGTGCTCGAATGGGGCTCGCTCTCGCCCTTCGCCGACGCCTTCGACATCGACTGGCAGCGGCTCGGGGCCGGGCGCAACCTCGTGATCCCGTTCCTGGGCGAGCGCTACGGCGAGGCCCTGGAGCAGGGCACCCTGGTGCTCAAATTCGATCCCGAGAAGGGCGCCTTCAGCGTCTGGCACTACGAGCACCAGCTGCCGATCCGGCCGCTGAGCTACCCGACCATCCTCAACCGGGTGATCGCCGCCATCGGGGCGGTGGACGACGACACCACCGCGGAGCTGCTCGCCATCTCCGAGCGCCTGCGGGCCATGGCGATCGACACCGACGAGACCCGCCGCAAAGGCTTCCCCGAGGAGGCCGAGGGGCTGAAGCGCCGGCTCGCCGAGATCCACGGCGTCTCGCCGCTGATCCAGGAGGCCACCGCCAGCACGCTGGCCCTGCTCAACGGCTTCAAGGGCCGCCCGGACAGTTTCGGGCCGCTGCACCGGCTGCTGGAAGCGCAGGCCTACCGGCTCGCCCATTGGCGGGTGGCGTCGAGCGACATCAACTACCGCCGCTTCTTCGACGTGAACTCGCTCGCCGGCCTGCGGGTCGAGCTGTCCGACATCTTCCACCGCTCGCACGAAACCGTGTTCCGGCACATCCGCGAGGGCCGGATCGACGGCTTGCGCATCGACCATATCGACGGGCTGGCCGACCCGCTGGGCTACGCACGGGCGCTCCAGGCGGCGGTCGGGCCGGGCTTCTACGTGGTCGTGGAGAAAATCCTGGAGCCCGGGGAGCGGCTGCGGCCCTGGCCGGTGGCCGGGACCACGGGCTACGACGTGCTCAACCAGCTCGACGGGATCCTGGTCGACAAGGGGAAGCGCGGCAAGGTCGAGCGCCTCTACACCTGGGCCACGGGCTTCGACGAGCCCTACGGCTTCCAGCTCCGTGCCGCCAAGGCCGAGATCCTGGAGATCAGCTTCGCGAGCGAGCTGGAGGTGCTGACCACCGACCTCAAGGAGGTCGCCGATTCCGACCGGCGGACCCGCGACTTCACCGTCAACGCGCTCCGCCGGGCGCTGATCGAGATCATCGCGCGCTTCCCGACCTACCGGAGCTACCTGCCGCCGGAGCTGGAGGAGGGCGAGGTCGAGCCCGAGGACGTGCGCCTGATCGAGGGCGCCGTCGCCAAGGCCAAGCGCTGGTCGAGCCTGCCGGACCGCTCGGTCCACGACTTCGCCGCCGACGTCCTGCTCGGCCGGATCGAGACCGCCGGGGCGGGCCGGCCGGATCCGCGGGTTGCCTTGCGCTTCCGCCGCCGGTTCCAGCAGCTCACCGGCCCGGTCATGGCCAAGAGCCTGGAGGACACGCTGTTCTACCGCTACGCGTGCCTACTCGGCCTCAACGAGGTCGGGGGCGATCCGGGCGAGTACGGGATCGACGCGGAGCACTTCCACGACCTCCAGATCGCCCGCGCCCGGGACTGGCCGAGCGCCATGATCACCACGGCGACCCACGACACCAAGCGGGGCGAGGATGCCCGCACGCGGCTGCTCGCCCTCTCGGAGATCCCGGAGGAATGGGCCAAGGCCTGGGACCTGTGGCAGCGCACCGCCGGCCCGCACCTCGCCCGCATCGACGGCGAGCCGGCCCCCGACGCCAACGACCAGTGGATGTTCTTCCAGGCCATTCTGGGCGCCTGGCCGCTGGAGCTGCTGGAGCGGGACGAGGCCGGGGCGATCGAGGATTTCCGCGACCGGCTGATCGCCTACGGCGAGAAGGCCATGCGCGAGGGCAAGCGCCGGTCGAGCTGGGTCAATGTCGACGCGGTCTACGAGGGCGCGGTCAAGAAGCTGTTCACCGCGCTGATCGCCCCGGGCTCGGACTTCCTGGCGCAGCTCCGGCCCTTCGCCCGGCGGCTCGCCCATCTCGGCATGCTGGCGAGCCTCGGCCGGACGGTCCTGAAATGCACCCTGCCGGGCCTGCCCGACACCTACCAGGGCACGGAGATCTGGGACTTCTCCTTCGTCGATCCCGACAACCGCCGCCCGGTGGACTACCCGGCCCTGGGGCGGATGCTGGACCAGGGCGGCGTGCCCGCGGAGCTGCTGGCGCACTGGCCGGACGGGCGGGTCAAGCAGGCGACCCTCGCGGCGCTTCTGGCCGAGCGGGCTGAGCGACCGGACTTCTACGCGAGCGCCGCCTACGAACCCGTCCCGGCCACCGGCGCGCGGGCCGGGCACGTGATCGCCTACCGTCGGACCGATCCCGGCCAGGAGGGCGGCGACCTGTTCGTGGCGGTACCGCGGCTGGTGGCGGGCTTCGTCGGGGAGGCGGTCTGGCCGGGTGAGGCCTTTAATGGGACCCGGGTCGATCTCGGGGCGGGGACGCGCTGGCGCGACCTCGCCTCGGGGCGGATCGTGGCGGGGGAGGGGGCCGACCTCGGCGAACTCCTGCGGGATCTGCCCTACGCGGTCCTGCGGCGGGAGCCGTGAGGGGAGCGGCCGGATCCGCGGATCGTCTTCCCCCCTCCGCGGGGGAGGATGGGCCGGCCGTCAGGCCGGGTCGGGAGCGGGGAACCCGGCTTCCGAAACGGGCGGAGCCGGCATGAAGGCCGCCGCCTTCTCCGGCACCGTCGCGCCCCCGTCACGGGACTTCGGGGACCACCCTTCCCCGCAGCGGCGGGAGGGAGCGTGCGCGGGTCCGTCCCTGCCACGAAGACCATGTCGGCAGGTCCCTCGCGGTCCTGTCATGCGAATCTGCTGAGAGGCGGACGGCGCGGACCTGACAATCCCCGCCGTCCCACGCGAAGGCACGCCCGGGCGGTTCGGGCGTTACGACACAGGAACGGGAGCCAGAAGCCAGCATGAACGCACCGACCAAAGCCGCTGCGACGACCGGGGCCGAGGCCGTCCTGCCGGCCGCGCTGGCGCCCCGGGCCGAGGGGCCGCGGATCTACAACCTGTTCCCGCTCCTGGTCGGGCGCGTCGCGGACTGGACCGCCGAGCTGCCGCGGATCGCCGCGCTCGGCTTCGACTGGATCTACCTGAACCCGTTCCACCAGACCGGCGGCTCCCGGAGCCTCTACGCGGTGGCCGATCCCGAGCGGCTCGACGAGCGGTTCCGCGACCCGGACGGCACGCCGGACGACGCGCAGATCCAGCGCTTCTGCGCGGCCGCGCAGGCCCTCGGCCTGTCGGTGATGACCGACCTCGTGATCAACCACACCGCCGACAACGCCCGCCTCGCCACGGAGCGGCCCGACCTGTTCATGAAGGAGTCCGACGGCTCAATCATGCACCCGGCGGCGGTGGATCCGGACGATCCGTCGATCCGCACCGTCTGGGGCGATCTGGCCGAACTCGACTACCACACGCCGGCTGCCCGGGATGAGCTGACCCGGATCTGGGGCGCCTACGTGGCCCGGCTCCAGGACCTCGGCGTGGCGGGCTTCCGCTGTGATGCGGCCTACAAGGTGCCGCCGGAGACCTGGCGCGTCCTGATCGGGGAGGCCAAGGGGCGCGATCCCGCCTGTCTCTTCGCCGCCGAGACCCTGGGCTGCACCTTCGAGGAGGCCCGGGCCACGGCGGGCGCCGGCTTCGACTACCTGTTCAACTCCTTCGCGTGGTGGGACCTGAAGAAGCCCTGGGCCCTGGAGCAGTACGAGCGCCTGCGGGTGCTGGCGCCCTCCATCGCCTTCCCGGAGAACCACGACATGACGCGGCTCGCCGCCGGGATCGGCGGCGGCCCTGAGGCGGTGGCGGCCCATCTGCGCACCCGCTACGCGCTGGCCGCCTTCTTCTCGGCCGGCGTGCTGATGCCCATCGGCTACGAATGGGGCTACCGCCGGGCGCTGCACGTGGTCGAGACCACCCCGGGCGACCGCGAGCACGAGACCGGCATCGACATCTCCGGCTTCATCCGGGCGGTCAACGCCCTGCGGGCGGAGCTGCCCGCCGCCAATGTCGAGGGCGCGCAGATCCGGATCTCGTCTCCCGACAGCGACTGCGTGGCGCTCGCCCGCTTCGACACCGGCCACCCGGCCTCGGCCCGGCACGGGCTGATCGTGCTCTACAATCCGACCGACAAGCCGGTGCCGGTCGAGGCCGGGTCGCTCATCGCCCGCACCGGCGGCATGCTCGGCACCTTCGTCGACCGGACCCCGGAGGCCGAGCCGATCGCGTTCCATCCCGGCAGCGCCATCGACCTGATGCCGGGCGAGCTGCGCATCCTGGCGGCCAGCGCCCAGGAGGTCGCCCGGCTCCCCGAGCGCGGCACCCCGGACGGGGAGGGGCGGGTGGTGATCGAGGCGGTCAGCCCTGAGCTCGACGGCGGCCGCTCGCCGGTGAAGCGGATCGTCGGCGAGTCCCTGCGGGTCGAGGCCGACATCTTCTCCGACGGCCACGAGATCATCGACGCCGCGATCCTGTCGCGGGTCGCCGGCAGCGACGCGTGGCGCGAGGACCCGATGGTCTTCGTCGACAACGACCGCTGGGCCGGACACTTCCCCCTGGAGCGCAACGCCCGCTACGAGTTCACCCTGATCGCGTGGCGCGACGCCTTCTCGTCCTGGGTGCGCGACACCCTGAAGAAGCGCGCCGCCGGCGTCGATGTCCGCCTGGAGACGATCGAGGGCGTGGCCCTGGTCGGGACCGCGGCGTCGCTCGCCCGGACCCGCGGCGGCCGCGACGCCGAGCGCCTCGCCGCGCTCGTGGCGGCGCTCGCCGCCGAGGAGACCGGCTCGGCCGCCCAGCTCGACCGGATCCTCGACCCCGAGGCGTCGCGCCTCGTGCGCCGGAACGCCGAGCGGGTGAACCTCACCCGCTATCCCGTGACCCTGCCGGTGATCGCCGACCGCCTCGCGGCCCGGTTCTCCGCCTGGTACGAGATCTTCCCGCGCTCCCAGTCGATGGACGTGAACCGCCACGGCACCTTCGACGACGTGATCCGGCGCCTGCCCGAGATCCGCGAGCTCGGCTTCGACGTCCTCTACTTCACCCCGATCCACCCCGTGGGCCGGACCAACCGCAAGGGGAAGAACAACACCCTCACGGCCGAGCCCGGCGATGTCGGCTCGGTCTACGCGGTGGGCGCGGCGGAGGGCGGCCACGAGGCCGTGCATCCCGACCTCGGCACCCTTCAGGATTTCGAGCGGCTGGTCGCGGCGAGCCACGCCTACGGGATGGAGATCGCCCTCGACTTCGCGATCCAGTGCTCGCCCGACCATCCCTGGATCAAGAACCATCCGGAATGGTTCGAGTGGCGCCCCGACGGCACGCTGAAATTCGCCGAGAACCCCCCGAAGAAGTACGAGGACATCTCGAACGTCCACTTCTACGGCGGCGCCCTGCCCGGGCTGTGGATCGAGCTGCGCGACATCCTGCTCGGCTGGTGCGCCCGGGGCGTGCGCATCTTCCGGGTCGACAACCCCCACACCAAGCCGATCCCGTTCTGGGAATGGGTGATCGGCGAGGTCAACGGGCGCTATCCGGACGCGATCTTCCTCGCCGAGGCCTTCACCCGGCCGAAGATGATGAAGAAGCTCGCCAAGGCCGGCTACCAGCAGAGCTACACCTACTTCACGTGGCGCAACACCAAGCAGGAGCTGACCGACTACGCCCTGGAGCTGGCCGGCGAGATGGGCGAGTACTACCGCCCGAATTTCTTTGCGAATACGCCCGACATCAATCCCTACTTCCTTCAGACCAGCGGACGCGCCGGCTTCGTCATCCGCGGTACCCTGGCCGCGACCCTGTCGTCGGTCTACGGCATCTACAACGGCTTCGAGCTGTGCGAAGCCGCGCCGTATCCGGGCAAGGAGGAGTACCTGAACTCGGAAAAATACGAGCTGAAGGCCTGGGACTACGACCGGCCGGGCAACATCCGCGAGCACATCGTCAAGCTGAACACGATCCGGCGCGAGAACCCCGCCCTCTGGGATTTCCGCAACGTCGTCTTCACCGGGGCCTTCAACGACCAGATCATCGCCTACGCCAAGGCGACGCCGGAGCGCGACAACTGCATCTTCACCATGGTCAACCTCGACCCGAAGAACCGCCAGGAATGCACCTACGAGGTGCCGCTCTGGCTGTTCGGCCTGCCCGACGACGGCGCCGTCGAGGTCGAGGACCTGCTCCAGGGCTACACGTTCGAGTTGCGCGGCAAATCCCACCGCATCGCCCTCGATCCGGCCGAGCGATCCTGCGTCATCTGGCGCCTGCGGGCGCCGCGGCGGGTTGCGGGCTGAGGCCACGCGTGGCACCTGACCGTGGCACCTGACCCCGGCGGCGGGCCTCCCCGTCGCCGACCATTGCATCCGCGCGGCGGTCGTCCGCCCGCTCCCGGCCGGTTCCCACCGCCGGTCCCGTCAGATTCGACCGATGAGGCAGCGACGCGATGATCGATCGCAGCGACCCGCAATGGTACCGTGACGCCATCATCTACCAGATCCACGTCAAGTCGTTCTTCGACTCGAACAACGACGGGATCGGCGACTTCGAGGGCCTGACCCAGCGCCTCGACTACGTCCGCGATCTCGGCGTCACGGCGATCTGGCTGATGCCGTTCTATCCCTCGCCGCTCCGCGACGACGGCTACGACATCGCCGATTACCGGGACATCAACCCGTCCTACGGGACCATGGAGGCCTTCAAGGCCTTCGTGGAGGCGGCGCACGCCCGGGGCCTGCGGGTCATCACCGAACTCGTGATCAACCACACGAGCGACCAGCACCCCTGGTTCCAGGCCGCCCGCGAGGCGCCCCCCGGCTCGCCGGAGCGCAACTTCTACGTCTGGTCGGACACCGACGAGCCGTACCGGGACACGCGGATCATCTTCCTCGATACCGAGGCGTCCAACTGGACCTGGGACCCGGTGGCCAAGCAGTATTTCTGGCACCGGTTCTACAGCCACCAGCCGGACCTGAACTTCGACAACCCGGCGGTGCTCGAGGCCGTCATCGAGGTGATGCGCTACTGGCTCGACATGGGCGTCGACGGCCTGCGCCTCGATGCGATCCCCTACCTGATCGAGCGCGACGGCACGAACTGCGAGAACCTCGCCGAGACCCACGACGTCATCAAGAAGATCCGCGCCGCCCTCGATGCCAGCTACCCCGACCGGATGCTGCTGGCCGAGGCCAACCAGTGGCCGGAGGAGACCGCCCAGTATTTCGGCGACGGCGACGAATGCCACATGGCGTTCCACTTCCCGCTGATGCCGCGGATGTACATGGCGATCGCCCGGGAGGACCGGCACCCGATCACCGACATCATGCGCCAGACCCCGGAGATCCCCGAGGGCTGCCAATGGGCGATCTTCCTGCGCAACCACGACGAGCTGACGCTCGAAATGGTCACCGCCGAGGAGCGTGACTACCTCTGGTCGTTCTACGCCGCAGAGCGCCGCGCCCGGATCAATCTCGGCATCCGCCGCCGCCTCGCGCCGCTCCTCGAGAACGACCGGCGCAAGATCGAATTGATGAAGTCCCTCGTCCTGTCGATGCCCGGCACGCCGGTGCTCTACTACGGCGACGAGATCGGCATGGGCGACAACATCTATCTGGGCGACCGCGACGGCGTGCGCACGCCCATGCAATGGTCCCCGGACCGCAACGGCGGCTTCTCCCGGGCGAACCCCCAGAAGTTGTTCCTGCCGGCGATCCAGGACCCGATCTACGGCTTCGACGCCATCAACGTCGAGGCGCAGACCCAGGCGCAGACGAGCCTGCTGAACTGGACGCGGCGCATGATCGCGATCCGCAACAACAGCGTCGCCCTCGGGCGCGGCACGATCCAGTTCCTCTATCCCAGCAACCGGAAGGTCCTGGCCTGGATCCGCGAGCACGAGGACGAGCGGATCCTGTGCGTGGCGAACCTGTCGCGGGCGCCCCAGGCGGTGCAGCTCGACCTGTCGGAACTGCGCACCGCGGTGCCGATCGAGCTCACCGGCGGCACCGAGTTCCCGCCGATCGGCGATCTGCCCTACCTGCTGACCCTGCCGTCCTACGGTTTCTACTGGTTCAGCTTGAGCGCCGCGCGCTCCGGGGTGGTCGGCCCGCAGCAGGAGCCGCCGGAGCTGTTCACCCTGGTGCTCACCGGCGGGATCGAGACCCTGATGAGCGGGCGCGAGCGCGTCGCCTTCGAGCGCACGGTGGTGCCGCCGTTCCTGACGAGCCGGCGCTGGTTCGGCGCCAAGGGCTCGCGGATCAAGGCCACGAAGGTGGTCGACTGCGCCGCCCTGAAGGACGTCGACGGGAGCGCGCGCTTCCTGCTGCCGCGGCTGCAGGTGCAGCTCGCCAACGGCGAGAGCCATGAGTACTTCATGCCGGTCGGCGTCGAGGAGGGCCGCGAGGACGAGGCGCTGATGCCCTTCGCGGTGGCGCGGGTGCGCCGCGGCCCGCGGACCGGGCTGCTCTACGGCGCGGCCGGCTCCAACGACTTCGCCGCCTGCCTCATCGACGACATGCGCCAGGGCCGTGTGATCCCCACGGAGAGCGGCCGCCTCGTCTTCGCCGTCACCTCGGCCTTCGACCCGGAGGTCACGGTCGACGTGGCCGATATCCGCCGGCTGTCGGCGGAGCAGAGCAACACCTCGATCGCCGTCGGCTCCAAGATGATGCTCAAGCTGCTGCGCCGCCTGCAGCCGGGGCTGCATCCCGAGATCGAGGTCGGGCGCTTCCTCACCGAGCAGGCGGGTTTCTCCAATACCCCCGCCCTGCTCGGCACGCTGGAGCACGTCGCCGAGGACGGGACCCGGACGGCCCTCGCGATCCTTCAGAAATTCGTCGTGAACCAGGGCGATGCCTGGACCCTGATGCTGGAGGGCCTGCGCCGGGACTTCGAGACCGTCGTGCTCACCCCCGAGAGCGAGGCCGCCAGCCCCGAGGAGGCGTTCCAGGCCCACCGGCCCTGGGCGGATCTGCTCGGGCGGCGCACCGCCGAGTTGCACGCGGCGCTGGCGATCGAGACCGACGATCCGGCCTTCGCGGCCGAGCCGTTCACCGGGGACGATCTCGCGGTGCTGGCGCGCGACGCCCGCCACCAGGCGGAGCGTGCCTTCCGGGCGCTCAAGGGCCTGGCCGACCGGGGGCTCGATGCCGGCAAGCCGGCCTGCGCGGAACTCGGCCAGCGCCGGGGCGAGGTCGAGGCCCTGATCGCCGCGCTCACCGCCGAGCCGGTCCGGGGCGCCCACAAGACCCGCATCCACGGTGACTACCACCTGGGACAGGTGCTGGTCGCCGAGAACGACCTGATCATCGTCGACTTCGAGGGCGAGCCCTCGCGTCCGGCCGACGAGCGCCGGGCCAAGTCGATGCCCCTGCGGGACGTCGCCGGGCTGATGCGCTCCTTCGCGTACGGCGCCGAGACGGTGATCCGGGAGATCACCGCCCGGTTCGCCGATTCCGAGGGGCGGGCGCGGGACGCCGCCACGGCGTGGCGCGGCATGATCGAGGCGGCGTTCCTCGCCGGCTACGAGTCCGCGGTGGAGGGCTCGCGCGCCGCCGTGACCGACCTGGGAAGCCGGGCGCGGCTGCTGCGCCTCTGCCTGCTGACCAAGGCCCTGTACGAGGTCGATTACGAGGCCAACAACCGGCCGGACTGGATCGAAATCCCCGCCCGTGGGGTTCTGACCATTCTGGACACGGACGGACACGAGCCCGGAGCATTGGAATGACGGCGATCGACGAGACCTTCGCACGACGGGCCGCCCCGGAAGCGGGGACGGCGCGGAACGCGGATGTCCCGGGCTCCGGCGTCGCGCAGACGCCGAGCGTCCATCCGGACGCGATCGCGGCCCTGATGGCGGCCAATCACGGCGACCCGTTCTCGGTGCTGGGCCCCCACCGGGTCGGGCCCAAGGCCTGGGAGGTGCGCGCCGTGCTCCCCGAGGCGCGGGCCGCCACCCTGGTGATGGACGGCCGCACCGTGCCGTTCGAGAAGCGCCATCCGGACGGATTCTGGGTCGCGCGGGTCGAGGGCGAGCACCGGCCGCTCTACGAGATCGAGGTCGAGTCCTGGGACGGCACGAAGCGCCGCCGCTACGACCCCTACGGTTTCGGCTCCTCGATCGAGCAATACGACGTGGCGACGCTGCGCGAGGTCGGCACCAACCTCGTGTACCGGATGCTCGGCGCCCAGTCGGGCCAGCTCGACGGCATCGACGGCTTCCGCTTCGCCGTCTGGGCCCCGAACGCCCGCAAGGTCAGCGTCGTCGGCGACTTCAATGACTGGGACGGGCGCCGCCACCCGATGCGCCTCTGGCAGGACGGCGGCATCTGGGAGCTGTTCGTGCCGGGCCTCAAGGCCGGCGTGCGCTACAAGTTTGAGATCCGCGGCCCCGACGGCGCCCTGGTGCCGCTCAAGGCCGACCCGGTCGCCTTCGCGGCTCAGCACCCGCCGGAGACCGCCTCGGTCACCCACGGGTCGGGCGAGTTCGACTGGCGCGATTCGGGCTGGATGAGCACCCGCGGCGCCAAGGACCCGCGCCACGCGGCGATCTCGGTCTACGAGGTCCATCTCGGCTCCTGGGCGCGGGTGCCCGAGGAGGGGAACCGCTACCTGACCTACCGGGAGCTCGCCGAACGGCTGATCCCCTACGTCAAGGATCTGGGCTTCACCCATATCGAGATGCTGCCGATCACCGAGTTCCCGTTCGACGGGTCCTGGGGCTATCAGCCGGTCTCGCTGTTCGCCCCGACGAGCCGCTTCGGCACGCCGGAGGATTTCGCCGCCTTCGTGGACGCCGCCCACGAGGCCGGGATCGGCGTGCTGCTCGACTGGGTGCCGGGCCACTTCCCCCTCGACGCCCACGGGCTCGGCCAGTTCGACGGCACCCACCTCTACGAGCACGCCGATCCCCGCCAGGGCTTCCACCAGGACTGGGGCACCTACATCTACAATTTCGGGCGCACGGAGGTCGCGACGTTCCTCGCCGCCAACGCCCGGTTCTGGCTGGAGCACTACCACCTCGACGGCCTGCGCGTGGATGCCGTCGCGTCGATGCTCTACCTCGACTATTCCCGCCGCCAGGGCGAGTGGATCCCGAACCGCTACGGCGGCAACGAGAACCTCGACGCCATCGACTTCCTGCGGAAGACCAACGAGGCGACCTACAGCCACGCCCCCGGGACGATCACGGTGGCGGAGGAATCGACCTCCTGGCCCGGCGTGTCGCACCCGACCTATACGGGCGGCCTGGGCTTCGGCTTCAAGTGGAACATGGGCTGGATGCACGACACCCTGCATTTCATGCAGGAGGATCCGATCCACCGCCGCTACCACCACCACAACCTGACCTTCGGGCTGCTCTACGCCTTCTCGGAGAATTTCGTCCTGCCGCTCTCCCACGACGAGGTCGTGCACGGGAAGGGCTCGCTGCTCGGCAAGATGCCGGGCGACCGCTGGCAGAAATTCGCGAATCTCCGGGCCTATTACGGCTTCATGTGGGGGCATCCCGGCAAGAAGCTGCTGTTCATGGGCGGCGAGTTCGGCCAGGAGCGGGAGTGGAACCACGACACCAGCCTGGACTGGCACCACCTCGACGACCCGCTGCACAAGGGCGTGCAGAGCGTGGTGCGCGATCTCAACCGGCTCTACGTCTCGACGCCGGCCCTCTACAGCCGTGATGTCGAGCATACCGGCTTCCAGTGGCTGGTGGCGGACGATCAGGACAACAGCGTCATCGCCTGGGCCCGCAAGGGCGCCAAGCCCGGCGAGGTGGCGATCGTGGTCTCGAACTTCACGCCCGTGCCGCGCGAGGGCTACCGGATCGGCGTGCCCGCGGCGGGGTTCTATCGCGAGGCGTTCAACTCGGATGCCGGCGTATATGGCGGGTCCAACCTGGGCAACCAGGGCGGCCGCCGCACCGAGGATCAGGCAAGCCACGGCCAGGGGCAGAGCCTGTCGCTGACCCTGCCGCCGCTCGCCACGATGATCTTCCTGCTGGAAGGGTGAGCGGAGACTCCCTCCCCCCTCTGGGGGGAGGGGGTTGAGGCGGCTGCGTCCGCGAGAAGGCCCTACGCGGCCCGCCAGCGCAGCGCGGTGCTGTTGCCGATGGCCCGGCCGTAGAGCCCGGCATAATTGTCGGCGGCCTGATCCCAGCCGAAGCGGGCCGCCATGGCCCGCCGCCGCATGGCGTTGAGGCGCTTCTTCTGGCCGAAGGCCTCCAGCGCCCGGCGGACCGCCGCCCCGAAGGACGCGGCCGAGGCCTCCGCGAAGGTGAAGCCCGTCACCCCGTCCTCGACCGTGTCGGCGAGGCCCCCGGTGCGACGCACGATCGGCAGGGAGCCGAAGCGCTGCGCGTACATCTGGGCCAGCCCGCAGGGCTCGAAGCGCGAGGGCATCAGCAGGAAGTCGCTGCCCGCGAACATCCGCCGGGCCTGCGCCTCCTCGAAGCCGACATGCACGCCGACCGCCTCGGGATGGCGCTTGGCCAAGCCCCGGAGCGCCTGCTCGAACCGGCCCTCGCCCTGGCCGATCACCACGAGCTGGCCGCCCTCGGCCACGATCGCCTCGGCGGCCTGCAGGCTCAGGTCGATGCCCTTCTGGTGGACGAGGCGCGACACGATGGCGAAGAGCGGCCCGCGGGAAACCGCGAGGCCGAATTGCTGGCGTACCGCCTCGGCATTGGCCCGCTTGCCCTTCCAGTCGTCGATCTCGAAGCGCGTGGCGAGGTGCGGGTCGGTGCTCGGGTCCCAGGTCTCGTCGATGCCGTTGAGGATGCCGGCGAGCCGGCCCTGACCGGCGCGGGTGCGCAGCAGCCCGTCGAGGCCGCAGCCCAACTCGGGGGTCTGGATCTCCCGCGCGTAGGTCTCGCTCACCGTGGTGACCTGCGAGGCGTAGAAGATGCCGGCCTTCAGGAAGGACAGCTGCCCGTAGAACTCGGCGCCGTCGACCTGGAAGGCCGCCTCCGGCACGCCGAGCCGGGGCAGGGCGTCCCGGGGGAACAGGCCCTGATAGGCGAGGTTGTGGATCGTCAGCACGCTCGGCACCCGCCGGCCGCGCCAGGCGAGATAGGCCGGGGCCAGGGCCGCCTGCCAGTCGTTGAGGTGCAGGAGGTCGGCCGCCCAGTCGGGGTCGGCGCCGGCGGCGAGGTCCGCCGCCGCGAGGCTGAGGCGGGCGAAGCGCAGGTCGTTGTCGCCGAAATCGCCGTGCTGGTCGCCGTAGGGCGTGCCGTCGCGCTCGTAGAGGTCGGGACTGAGCAGCACGTAGATCCGCAGGCCGTCGGCCGCCTCGACCAGGCCGAGGTCGCAGGCCGGAACCCCCGCGAAGCCCTCGAGACGGGCGACCACCGGAATCTCGGGGAACGCCGCGCGGACCTGCCGGTAGCCCGGGATCAGCACGCGGATGTCGTAGTGCGGCACCAGCGCCCGAGGCAGGGCGGCCGAGACCTCGCCGAGGCCGCCGGTCTTCACGAAGTCGGCCATCTCGGGCGTGGCGTACAGGATGCGGCGGCGCAGCGAGGCCGGACGGGCCGGCACCGGTACGGATACGACGCCGTCCCCCTCGCCGGACGACCACTCGGCGAAGGAACCACCACGGCGCGTATCGAGCATCAGCATTGATCCTGGCCGGGCGGAATGCCCCGGTCTGGCAGACGATCGGGCAGGCACGGCTGTCGCGATCTCAACCACGGCTAATACTCCTCCGTCGCGACGGTTCCGCTGCGACGCACAAAATAGGCCACCGTGAGAATTAAGCTTCACTTACCTATGTGGCGTCGCAGCACGAAATCGTGGCGGCGCGGCAAATTTCGGCGGGCCGGGCGGCTTCCGGGATGGGGCGGCGTCGCCCCGACGTCGATGCACAGGGCCGCGCTGCAGCGGTACCGCCCTATCCCGAATCACGTTCTGCGCGCCTGGACCGTGTCCGGCTGGGGGCTTCGGCCCTGCCGTCTCTGCGAGCGGAGCGAGGCCATCCACCCCGCGCCCGACGGCCGACGGCGCGCAGCCCTGAGGCACCGCACCGCCGCGCGCGCGTGATGACGGTCGAGGGCCGCAGCAGCCAAAGGCTCCGGCCGCAAGCCATGTCGTGCCCCCGGCTCGGACCATGAGGCGCCGCCGGGCCGTTGGACCGGCGCCCGCGCCGAGGCGCCGCGCCCGGATGGGCGGATCCGGTCCGGCTCACCCGCCGCGGCGCAGGATCACCCCCTCGGCGGGTCCGAGCGCCAGGGTGAGGCCAACCGTCTCGCCCGCCCGCCCCGCACGGGTCGAGAGCAGCACGGTCCAGTCGCCCTCGGGCAGCGGCAGATCCTGCGACGCCGCGCCGAAGTTCAGGAGCACGCGCAGAACGGCATCGTCGGCGAAGCGCTCGTAGGCGAACACCGCGGCGATCCCCAGCGGCACCTCCCGGTAGCCGCCCACGGCGAGCGCCGCGTGGTCGCGGCGCAGGGCGAGCAGCCGCCGGTACAGGGTGAGCATCGAGCCCGGATCCGAGCGCTGGCTCTCGACGTTGCAGGCTGCCCAATCCTCCGCCAGCGGCAGCCAGGGTTCGGCCGTGGAGAAGCCGGCCTGGGGATTGTCGTCCCACTGCATCGGGGTGCGCGCCGGGTCGCGGCCGTGCCCGGGCTCGTTGTACTCCCAGGGATCGCGGGCGCGCTCCGGCGGGATCGGAACATGGCCGAGCCCGATCTCGTCGCCGTAATAGAGGGTCGGCGTGCCCCGCAGGGTCAGCAGCAGCATCGCGGCGATGCGGGCCTGCGCCTGCCCGACCCGGGCGGCGATGCGCGGCTGGTCGTGGTTGCCCAGCACCCAGTTGGGCCAGCCGCCCTCGGGCAGGGCCGCCTCGTAATCGGCCACGAGTTCGGCCACCGCGTCGGCCCGCCACGGGGTCTGGATCAGCTGGAAATTGAACGGCAGGTCGGCGCCGGTGAGGTCGGGGCCGTAATAGGCGACCAGCCGCTCCACCGGCAGGTAGATCTCCCCGATCAGGACGCGCTCGCCGTAGTCGCGCAGCACCGCCCGCATGCCGGCGATCACGTCGAAGATCTCGGGCCGGTCGGCGGAGTAGACCTGGGTGAAGCGGTTGATCTCCGGGGAACCCGGCGCGTAGTCGGGATTGGCCGGGTTGTCGCGGAACCCCGCATCCTTCATCAGGTGCCAGATCACGTCGACCCGGAACCCGTCGACCCCGCGCTCCAGCCAGAAGCGGAGCACGTCGTGCATGGCCGCCCGCACGGCGGGGTTGCGCCAGTTCAGGTCCGGCTGCTCCGCCAGGAAGGCGTGGTAGTAGTACTGGCCGGTGGCCTCGTCGCGCGTCCAGGCCGGGCCGCCGAAATTCGACAGCCAGTTGTTGGGCGGCCCGCCGTCGGGGGCGGGATCGCGCCAGATGTACCAGTCGCGCTTCGGGCTCGTGCGCGACGACCGGCTCTCGGCGAACCACGGATGCGCGATCGAGGAATGGTTCGGCACGAAGTCGAGGATCACCTTCAGCCGGCGCCGATGGGCCTCCGCCACGAGGGCGTCGAAGTCGGCCAGCGTGCCGAACAGCGGATCGATCCCGCAGTAATCGGCCACGTCGTAGCCGAAATCCGCCATGGGCGAGGGGTAGACGGGCGAGATCCAGACGGCGTCGACCCCGAGCCAGGCGAGGTAGTCCAGCCGCGCCGTGATGCCCGGCAGGTCGCCGACCCCGTCGCCGTTCGTGTCGTGAAAGGAGCGGGGATAGACCTGGTAGACGGTCCCGCGCTTCCACCAGACAGTGTCGGTCATGCTGCCCCTCCCGTTGGCGGCCCACGCTTAACCGCTGACCGGCGTGCTGGCGACCGGCGACGGATGCGCTCCGGGCGTGCTCCGGGCGCGCGCCGGGCGGGCGCCGGCGGCCGCGGATCGGCGCGCCCGACACGGAGCGCCCGTCGAGAACCGCGTCCCGGGCATGACCGTGAGCCGCATCGCCGGCGCGCATGCCCTTCGCGCAGCGCCGCCGCGCAGATCTGTGCCTGGAATGTCACGCCGCCGCGCCATATGTCTCTCAGCGTACCCGCGGGCTCCGATCGAGCGGCGCTGCCACGACTTCGCCGGAAGCCGACCGCATCGTCGGATGCTTCGGGGCACGGATCGTCCGTCCGTTCATGCGGCGGCAATCCATCAAAAGAGATAATCCGCCCACGATACCCCCGGCGCTAGAATCCGGGGCGACGACTTTGGGGGACCCGCACGTGTTGAACGATGTTCTGACCCGGCCTGTGCCACAAGATGTCGCGCGCGACGAGCGCGCTCCCGAGGCACCGGCCGCAGGCTCCTGGACCGCCCCGGTGCTGTCCGCAAGTGGTGACGCAGGGGTCGACCTGCGGGAGTCGATCCGCGCCAAGCTCACCTTCGCGCTGGGCCGCACGCCCGAGACCGCACGCCCGCGCGACTGGTTCGCGGCGACCGCCCTGGCCCTGCGCGAGCGGATCGTGGCGGCCGCCCTGGCCGCCGAGCGCAGCGTGCCGAACAAGCGCGTCTACTATCTGTCGCTGGAATTCCTCATCGGCCGGCTGATGTCGGACGCGATGAACAACCTGGGCCTGACCGAGACCACCCGCGCCGCCCTGCGGGAACTCGGGGTCGACCTCGACGCCGTGCAGGAAGCCGAGCCCGACGCGGCTCTGGGCAATGGCGGCCTCGGGCGGCTGGCCGCCTGCTTTATGGAGAGCATGGCGAGCATCGGCATCCCGGCCATGGGCTACGGGATCCGCTACGACCACGGCCTGTTCCGCCAGTCCTTCGAGGACGGCTGGCAGCGCGAGGCGCCGGAGACCTGGCTCGCCGAGGGCAATCCCTGGGAATTCGCCCGGCCCGAGGCGACCTATGCCATCGGCTTCGGCGGCACCGTGACCATGTCCTCCGCGGAGGAGGGGGTGATCCGGCGGCACTGGCAGCCGGCCGAGACCGTGCGGGCGGTGGCCCACGACGTGCCGGTGGTCGGCTGGCGCGGGCGCCACGTCAACGCCCTGCGCCTGTGGAAGGCCGAGGCCGGCGAGCCCGTGGACCTCGCCCGGTTCAACGGCGGCGATCATGTCGGCGCGGTGGCGGCGCGGATGCGCGCCGAGGCGATCTCCCGGGTGCTCTATCCGAGCGATTCCTCGGCCGAGGGCCAGGAGTTGCGCCTGCGCCAGGAATACTTCTTCACCGCGGCCTCGATCCAGGATCTCGTGGCCCGCCACGTGGCCGAGCGCGGCGACGTCCGGTCCCTGCCGGACCACGCCGCGATCCAGCTCAACGACACGCACCCGGCCATCGCGGTGCCGGAGCTGATGCGCATCCTGATCGACGCGCACGGCCTCTCCTGGGAGGATGCGTGGCACGTCACCACGCACACGCTGCACTACACGAACCACACCCTCCTGCCCGAGGCGCTGGAGACCTGGCCGGTGGAGCTGATGGAGCGGCTGCTGCCGCGCCACATGCAGATCATCTACCTGATCAACTGGATGCATCTGGAGGAGCAGGCCAAGCACGCCCGCCAGGACACCGCCTCCGACAACGCCGCCTACCTCGCCTCGATCTCGCTGATCGACGAGTCGCACGGGCGGCGGGTGCGCATGGGGCATCTCGCCTTCCACGGCGCGCGCCGGGTCAACGGCGTCTCGGCGCTCCACACCGACCTGATGCGCTCGACGGTCTTCTCCGACCTGCACGCCCTCGACACGGACAAGATCGTCAACAAGACCAACGGCATCACCTTCCGCCGCTGGTTCCACAACGCCAATCCCGGCCTCACCCGGCTCGCCGTGGAGACGGTGGGCGCCGGCGTGCTGGACAATCCCGAGCTGCTGCGGGGCCTGGAGGCCCATGCCGAGGACCCGGTCTTCGTGGCGCGCTACGCCGCCGTGCGCCGGGAGCGCAAGGAGGCCCTGGCCGACCTCATCGCCGAGCGCACCGGCATCGACGTCGATCCGGCCGCGCTGTTCGACGTGCAGGTCAAGCGCATCCACGAGTACAAGCGCCAGCTTCTCAACATCCTTGAGACCGTGGCGCTCTATCAGGCGATCAAGGCCGAGCCGCACCGGGACTGGACGCCCCGGGTGAAGATCTTCGCCGGCAAGGCGGCGCCGAGCTACGTCCAGGCCAAGCTGATCATCAAGCTCGCCTGCGACGTCGCCAAGGCGGTCAACGACGATCCCGAGGTCGCGGGCCGGCTGAAGGTGGTGTTCCTGCCGAACTACTCGGTGAGCCTTGCCGAGGCGATCATCCCGGCCGCCGACCTGTCGGAGCAGATCTCCACCGCTGGGCTGGAGGCCTCGGGCACCGGCAACATGAAGTTCGCCCTCAACGGCGCGCTCACGGTGGGCACCCTCGACGGCGCCAACATCGAGATCCGCGACCATGTCGGGGCGGACAACATCTTCATCTTCGGCCTGGAGGCCGACGGGGTGAAGGCCCGGCAGGCCGAGCCGGACTACGCGGCCAAGGCGATCCAGGCCTCGCCGCGGCTGGCGGCGGCCCTCGACATGATCGCCGCGGGGCGGTTCTCGCCGGAGGAGCCGGGCCGGTTCCGGCCGCTCACCGACGACCTGCGCCGGCGCGACCAGTACCTGCTCACCGCCGATTTCGACGATTACTGGCGGGTACAGCGCGCCATCGACGCCGCATGGCGCGATCCGCGCGGCTGGTGGGCGAAGGCGATCCGCAACACCGCCCGCATGGCGTGGTTCTCCTCCGACCGGGCGATGCGCGAATACGCCGAGGAGATCTGGCGGGTCCGCCTGGGCTGAGCCGTCGGCCGCCCGACCCGCTCCCATGCGGAAGCGGGTCGGCGCGGGGCCTGCCCGCTCCGGAAGGCTCCGGCCCTCAGGCGGCGCGAACGCCGACCAGGAAGCGGTCCATCTCCGCCGACAGCCGCTCCGACTGGCGTGACAGGGCCGTGGCGGCCGCGAGCACGTGATCGGCCGCCACGCCCGTGCGCTCCGACGCCTCGGCCACCCCGACGATGGTGCCGGTCACCGCCGTGGCACCCCGGGTCGCGTGGGCGATGTTGCGCACGATCTCCTGGGTCGCCGCGCCCTGCTCCTCCACGGCCGCCGCGATCGCGATCGCCACGCCGTTGATCTCGCGGATCCGGTCGATGATCCCGCCGATCGCGCCGACCGCGGAACCGGTCACGCCCTGGATCCGTCCGATCTGGGCGGCGATCCCGTCGGTCGCCTTGGCGGTCTTCTCGGCCAGGGCCTTCACCTCGGCCGCCACGACCGCGAAGCCGCGCCCGGCCTCGCCGGCGCGCGCCGCCTCGATGGTCGCGTTGAGCGCGAGCAGGTTGGTCTGCTCGGCGACGGACGCGATCAGCCGCACCACGTCGCCGATCTCGGAGGCCGCCTGCTGCAGTTCGGCCACGAGGCCGGCGGTCTGGTCGGCCTCGCCGACCGCCTGCTGCGCGAGGTCGGACGAGCCGCTCGCCTGATGGCCGATCGCCTGGATGGCGCTGCCGAGCCGCTCGGTCGAGGCCGCCACCGCGTTGATGTTGGCCGCCGCCGCCTCGGCCGCCGCCGCCACCGCGCCGGACTGGCTGGCCGTCTCCTGGGCGGTCGTCGTCATCTGGTGGGCGGTGCCCTCCAGTTCTCCCGCGGCCGACGAGACCTGCTCGACGATCCTGGCCACCGCCTCCTCGAAGGTCCGAGCGAGGTCCATCGTGGCCTCCTTGCGCACGGCGGCGGCTTCGGCGTCCGCCCGCCGTCGGCGCTCGGCCTCCGCGGCGGCGTTGCGGGCGACCATGGTCCTGATCGCCTCGACCGCCCGCCCGACCATCCCGATCTCGTCGCCGCGCTGCGCCTCGACGATCGCGGCCTAGACGTCGCCCTGCGCCATACGCCGCAGGACGGCGACGAGGCGCTGCAGCGGCCGCGTCGCGCCGAAGACGACGATCACCGCGGAAAGGCTCAAGGCGGCGAGCAGGCCCGCCAGGGCGGAGCCGATCAGGACCGTACGCGCCTGCTCGGCTTCCTGCCGGGACGCGCGCCTCGCCTCGCGGAGGCGGGCCGTCGCCTGCGCCTCGTAATCCTGGGCCGCCTTGTCGAACTGCGCCCGGACCTCACGGCTCGCGACGACGCCGACCTGGATCGCCGCAGACCGGTCGTTCCGGAGGGCGAGGTAGTTGGAGCGGTCGAGCAGGTCGAAATAGTCCCGGGCGATCGCCCCGATCTGGCGCTGCATCGCCGCGATCTCCTCGCGCCGCGAGCCCTCGGCCAGCGTCTCGATGCTGTCGGCCACGGCCTTGACGTCCTCGTCGAAGCGCCTGCGAAAGAGCGGGAGGTCTCCTTCCGGTCGGCCGATGATCAAATTGCGATTCATGAGCGCGGCATCGACGAATTTTTCGCGAACTTTCGCGAATATCTCGAGCCTGGCGAAATAATAATCTACCAGATATCTATTCCTTTCCTCCATATATTTGAGACCTGAAATCGAATAAAATACGACCCCCGCAGTGACGATCACCAAGAAACCGATGGGCAACGACATTTTTACATGCAGGCTCGCATTCCGTAGAAATCGCATATCGTCCGATCCCCTCATGAACTCAAAATATCCCTTAGCATAAAACCGCGACAGAGATCCATGCACTGCCACGATCATCTGGCGACGACAGATCAACAGAAGAATGAAACGAATATTTATTCATATATAAATACTGATAATATCAAAGAAATACATCAGCGCCATTGAACCGATCGAGCGGTGTGGGCGCGCGTCCGGGAGCGCCTGGCCGATCCGGGTCGGGGATGGAGCGGTCTCGCCGGCGGGCGCGGGCGGGCGCTGTGAGGCCCGGCGTCTCCTTCGCGCCCGGCCCGGGCCGGAATCTCAGGCCCCGCGGACGAGGCCGACCCGCGGCCCGAGGCGGCGCAGGCCGCGCCGCAGCCGGTGCAGCAGGCGCGCGGCACGCTGGGCGAGGCTCAGCCTGCGCCGGCAGACGACATGCGACACGCGCCCGATCCGCGGGCCCGGATCCGGCGCCCCCTTGCGCAGGGCGATGTCCGGCCGCTCCGCCGATTGCGCGATCGTCAGCGCGCGCGCCGCCGGCAGGGTGACGCTGCGGAACATCGAGCGCGTGTAGTAGGAGAACTCGTCGTAGGCGACGAGATCGTGCCCCCGTCCCTTCGCCGGGTCCTGGACCGTCAGCGTGCCCGCCTGGGGGCCGTAGGTCACGAGGAGACCGATCACGTCGCGGGGCCGCCCGATGGGGACGGTGACGCGGGTGCCCTCGGGAATCTCCAGGAAGTCCAGCGGGATGCCGTTGCGGCGCAGGGCGAACCCGCAGGTCAGGCCGGGGAGGGCGCGCAGCGGCACGGCCTCGAACCGGCCCGGCAGGGTCCGGAACCGGTCGATATAGGCGCGGCCCGGGGGCGGCGCGCGCAGGAAGCTGTAGACCAGGGTGCCGTAGAGGTCGGCGCCCACCGGCGTGACGTGGGTTGCATCCGTCAGGAGGTAGGTGATGTCGCCCGCGCCCGCGGCCGCCACCGGGGCGGCGATGTCGAGATAGGGGATCCCGTAGAGGGCGCGGTACTCCGCCAGCAGGCCGGCGACGGGCTCGGCCGCGTAGTCGACGCCGCCCTGGTGGAGGTTGAGGAAGGCGACGGGCAGGTCCCGCCGGGCGGTCGCCGCGAGGATGTCGTCGAGATAGGCCCGCATCGTCGCGCCGTCGAAGTAGCGGACGTTGCCGGTGAACAGCTCGAGGAGGACGCAGTCGCAGGGGAGCGCGTCCAGGATCTCGTCGATCAGGGCGGCGATGGAGGGCAGGGAATGGCCGCCCCAGCCGCTGCGGAGGAAGGTGACCGGACGCCCCTCGGCCTCGGCCAGGGCGTTGGCCCGCTCGACATAGCCCGGCAGCTCCGTGACGCTGTAGCCGAGGCAGAGGACGCGGACCATCGGGGCTCGGATCGGGCTCAGGATCGGCCCCGTGCGGCCGGCCCGGCGCCGGTAGCAGCCGGACGCCGCCGCGTCGAGGCGACGGCGGTCAGTCGATCACGATCGGGTAGCAGCGGGCGCCCACCGCGGCGGCGAGCACCTGCACGGCGCCGACCGTCGAGACGTCGCCCGCCACGTGGACCACGTCGGTGGCGCGCAGGCTCGGCAGGTGGGCGCTGAGCGGGCCGGAGCGCACGTCCGGCGGCCGCTGGCGGCCGCGATCGGCGCAGAGCACGATCCGGCCGACGCCGGTGCGGCGCAGCCAGTCCAGGCTCTCGCGCATGTAGAGGTCCAGGGCGTCGCGGGCGCCGACGGCCAGGGCCATCTCGCGGGCGGGTTCGACGTAGCGGGCCGCCCGGGCGATCGCCCAGATCGCGCCGAAGCCGGCGCCGGCCGCCACCAGCACGAGGCGCCCGCCCCCGGGGCGGTACTGCCCCCGGCCGACCGGCCCCTTGAGGCGCACCGGCTGGTCGAGGCGGAGCGCGTCGAGGGGATCGCCCTCGGGGTCGCGGGCGACGTGGAACACCACGTCGTTGATCTCGGTCGTGCCGTCGACCCGCAGGGTCGGGGACAGCGTCAGGGTGGGCAGCCCCGCGAAGGTCACCAGCGCCTGGTGGCCCGGCTCGCCGGTGGGGCGCCGGGTCAGGGTCGCGACGACCTCGAGGATTCCGGGGCTGAGCCGGCGGATTTCCGTGACCGTGCCCTTGCGGACGGCCACGGGCGGCGGCGCCGCCGCCTCCTGGCCCTGGATCGGGGCGCCGGGAAGGGCCGGGCGCAGGGCCTCGGCCCTGGCCCGGCGGGCCGGATGACGGCGACCGGACGGTGCGGCGCTGCCCTGAGCGAGGCCCTGGCCGGCGAGCAGGTTGCCGGGCTGCGCCTGGAGCGGGGCGATCATGCCCTCGGCCAGCGCGGCCTCCAGCGGCGTATCGCCGGTCGAGACACGCACCGACCGACCGTTGACGACGAGCGAGCAGCGCGCCCCCATGGCTCTCCCCCGCATGCGCTTGTGACGGATCAGCGGGCGCGGATCAGGAGCGAGTCGACCAGGGCCGCCCAGCGCTCGCGGGTCGCGCGGACATCGTCGGTCGGGGCCGAGTCGGTGAGGAGCTGGCGCTGCGCCCGCAGCGACTCGACCTCCTGCCGCTGGGCCCGGAGCACCGCCTTCATCACCTGCAGCTCGGTCTCGAGGCGGGCGATCTCGTCGGCCTCGTCCAGCGCATCCGACGGATCGTCGAAGGCCTCGGGGGATGGATCGGCATGGCGGGGATCGCGGAGCGGCATCCGGGTCCGGGCCTGCTGCTCCAGCCGGACCGGCCGGGCCATCAGGCGGCGCACGAGGTCGGAGCCCCCTGCCTGCTGGTAACGCCGTGCCGCCTCGGCCATCCGACCATCCCCTTCCCGGGCGCTGAAGGGCCCGTCCATCCACAGGAGCTTGGTCGAACATGGTTAAGGGTGGCTTAAGCCGATCGACGGCTTTCGCCGTTTCGGCCTTCAGGCCGCGTCCGCCTGCAGTATCGCGCGGGCGGCCAGCGCGTCGGTCTCGGTCCGGGCCTCCCGGACCTCCGGGGTGAAGTCCGCGCCGAGGTCCTGTTCCAGGGGCCACGGCAGGGCCGCGCCCACCGGCGCGCAGGGGGCGTCCTGCGTGTCGGCCACGGGCCTTGCGTCCGAAGCCTGGAGCGCCGGCGCCGCGGTCTCCGGATGGTTCGGGCTGGCCACCGCCGGCCCGAGCATGGCCGTCGGCGTCAGCGTCTGCTCGGTCCTGTCCGCGGGGAAGCGGGGATGCGATGCGCCGGCGGGGCGACCTCGAACAGGCGGCCTCAGGGCAGGTCGGCCGTCCCGGCGATGGGCCGCACCTTCGCAAAGCCGTCCCGCACGAGCCTGACGTGGTCCGGTGTCATCGCATCCCCGGCCGCCATGGTGTCGGTGGCCGGCAGCACACCTGTCGGCCCCGCAGGAGGGATCTCAGGCCGCCTCAGGCGCCGCGCCGACGATCTGGCGGGCCTGCAGCATGGTCATCGGCTCGCCGAAGGCGGGGCCCAGCGCGTATTCGCAGCCGAGCCCGGCCAGCGCCTGGGCGTCGGCTTCCGATTCGCAGCCCTCCGCCACGATGGCGAGGTTCAGTTCGCTCGCCATGCGGACGATGGAGCGCAGGATCGCGGTCTGCCCGGTGCCGATCTGGCGCACGAAGGTCGCGTCGACCTTGATCGTGTCGAAGGGGAAGCGCTGGAGATAGGAGAGCGCCGAGTAGCCGGTGCCGAAATCCGACAGGCACAGGCCGGCGCCGAGGTCGTGGATCCGGGCCAGCATCTGCGCGGCGTATTCCGGATTCTCCATTACGAGGCTCTCGCTGAATTCCAGCTTGAGCGAGCCGGGCAGGGCCCCGGAGCGGGCCAGCACGGTCTTCACGTCGTGCAGGAGGTCGTGGCGCAGGAGCTGGCGCGAGGACAGGTTGCAAGCCGCGAAGATCGGCGGCTCGACCTCCAGGGAGCGCTGCCAGGCGGCGAGTTCCAGCGCGGTGCGCTCCAGGGCGAAGATGCCGAGATTGACCACGAAGCCGCTCTCCTCGGCGAGCGGCATGAAGGTCGAGGCCGGGATGCGGCCGAGCTTCGGATGGTCCCAGCGCAGGACGGTCTCGAACCCCGCCACCGTGCGGTCCTCGAGGCGGACCACCGGCAGGAACAGCACCCGCAATTCGTTGCGCTCGATCGCCTTGCGCAGGTCGCTCTCCAGCATCAGCCGGTCGGAGCGGTCGGTGCGCATATGGGCGCGGAACACCTCGATGCGGTCGCCGCCGTTGCGCTTGGCCTGGATCATGGCGATCTCGGCGCTCTTGAACACCTCGTCGCGCTTCAGGTTGGCGCCGGCCTCGTAGAGGGCGAGCCCGATCGAGACGGTCAGAAAGATCTCCCGGTCCGCGTAGGTGATCGGCGTGGCGATCGCCCGGCGGATCATCTCGGCGAAGGCCAGGATCCGGTCGGGGTCGCGCTCCGACAGGAGGATCACCGCGAACTCGTCGCCCGCGACCCGGGCCAGGGTGTCCTGCGGCCGCAGCAGCCGGCCGAGCCGGCGCGACAGGGTCAGCAGGATCGAATCGCCGGCCGACAGGCCGATGGCGTCGTTGATGCCCTTGAACCGGTCGACGTCGAGCACGATCACGGTGGGCTTGAGGCGCTGGTCCTGCCCGGCGAAGGCGAGCGCCGCATCGAGCCGGTCGCCGAACAATTCGCGGTTCGGCAGGCCGGTGAGGCTGTCGTGCACGGCGTCGTGGAGCAGGCGCTCCTCGGCGGTCTTCACCTCGGTGACGTCCGCGATGGTGCCGACCACCCGAATCACCTCGCCGTCGGCGCCGATCACGGGCCGCGCCTTCAGCCGGTACCAGAAGAACGCGCCGGCCTCCGAGCGCAGGCGGAAATCGTGGACGATGCGGCCACGCCGCTCCTCGATCACCGTGTCGAGGGCCGCCGAGTAGCGCTCCACGTCGAAGGGGTGGAGCGCGCCGAGCCAGTTGGTGGCCGGTCCCTCCAGCGTCCCCCGGGCGAGGCCGAGCTGGCCCTCGATCTCGGGGCCCACGAAGACCCGGTCGGCGGGCACGTCCCAGTCGAACACCACGTCGCCGGCGCCGGTCAGCGCCAGCGCACGCCGCTCCGTGTCGGACACGAGGGCGTGGCTGAGCCCGCCCCCCGCGAAGGCGTGCTGGAGCACCGTGAAGCCGATCAGCATCACGATCAGCACGAGGCCGCCGATGAGCGCCGGCTGCACGAGGTCGCTGCCGATCTGGCCGGTGACCGCGAAGCCCGCCGCCGTCACCCAGACGACGAGGAGCAGCCAGGTCGGCACCAGCAGGATGGCGCGGTCGTAGCCGTTATGGGCGGCGAGGTAGACGATCAGCAGCAGGCCGATGCCGGCCACCGCCGCGATGGAGATCCGGGCCACGCCCGCCGCCACCGGCGGGTCGAACACCGCGAGCCCCACGAGGCCGGCCAGGAAGGCGAGCCAGAAGAACGCCACATGGCTGTAGCGCACGTGCCAGCGGGCGAGGTTGAGATAGGCGAACAGGAAGACCAGCAGCGTCGCCCCGAGCACCGCCTCCGCGGAGGCCCGGTAGACCCGCTCGGCCAGTTCGGTGACCGGGAAGACCCGCTGCAGGAAGCCGAAATCGATGCAGGCATAGGCGAGCACCGACCACGCGAGCGCGGCGGCGGCCGGGAAGATGATCGCGCCCTTGACCACGAACACGATGGTCAGGAACAGGGCCAGCAGGCCGCTGATCCCGATGATGATGCCCTTGTAGAGGGTCAGGCCTGCGGCCTTCCGGCGGTAGGCGTCCTGGTCCCAGAGGCGGAGCTGGGGGACGTTGGAGCCGCGCAGTTCGGCCACGTAGGTGACGGTGGCGCCGGGATCCAGCGTGATGGTGAACTGGTCGGCTTCCGGGTTCTCGTCGCGCTCCGGGCGGATGCCCTGGCTCGCCGTGATGGCGGCGATCCGCGAGCCGCCGAGATCGGGCCAGATCACCCCGGAATCCACCAGCCGGAAATGCGGGGCGACGAGGATGCGGTCGATCTGCTCGTCGGTGTCGTTGGTGAGCGCGAACACGATCCAGTCGGGCCGGGCGCCGGCGTCGCGGGCCTTCACGACGATGCGGCGGACGATGCCGTCCTTGCCGGGCGCCGTGGAGATCTGGATCAGGTCGCCGTCGGAGCGGTAGCGCTCGATCGCGGTGGTCAGGTCGATCACCGGCGCGTCGAGGGTGACGCGGACCGCTTCCACGGCCCGGGCCGGCCCCCCCAGCGCGAGGGCACCGACGAGACCGCCGACCAGGGACAGGAGGAGGGCGAGGATGCGCAAGGGTGTCTTGACTTCCGGCCGTGCGAGGTTCGGCGTCAGCCGCCCGGGCGGCCTTGATCGATAGGTGTGGGCCTCACCTGGGGCAAGGTCGCCCCGGGGCCGGTCCACCGCCCGCGGATCGCGCCCCTTTGCGGCCAAATCAAGTTGGGCGGGGCGGGGGGCGGCTCCGCGGCAGGATTCTGAGCGTCTCGGAACCGGTCCATCCCCCGCGCGCCCGCAGCCTGCGGTGCCCGCGTCGGCGGGCGCCTCGGGATGCGGGGGAGCCGGATCCCTGTTCGCGGAGATCCGACCGCCTCTCAGGCCGCTCGGAGCGCACCCGCGATCTTGTCGAGAGCGGGCAGCTTGCGGATCGGGCCGATCGCCGCCAGCGTCGGCGTGCCCTGCAGCATCGCGGCCGCCGCGGCCCGGACATCCGCCACCGTGACGGCGTCGACCTTGTCGATCACCTCTCCGGCGGGGATCACCCGGCCCCAGGCCAGGATCTGGCGGGCGTTGCGCTCGATGCGCCCGCCCGGCGTCTCCAGCGCCGAGAGCAGCGAGACCTTGAGCTGCGCCTTGGCGCGGGCGATCTCGACGGCGTCGAGGTCGCGGGCCGCCCGGGCGGTGGCCGCCAGCGTCACGTCGACGAGTTCGGGCAGGTCCGCCCCGGCGGTGCCGGCGCCGATCCCGAACAGGCCGCAATCCGAGAAGGGCCAGTGGAAGGCCTGGATCTCGTAGGCGAGGCCGCGGGTCTCGCGCACCTCCTGCCAGAGCCGCGAGGTCAGGCCGCCGCCCAGCACCTGCGCGAACATGTGCAGCGCGTAGTAGCGGTCGTCCCGGAAGGAGAGGCCCGGCAGGCCGATCACCACGTTGGCCTGCTCGAGCTTGCGCGGCATCCGCCGCTCACCGCCGCCGTAGACGCCCGGCACGGAGGCGGGGGCGGATTTGGCGGGCCGCCCCCCGAAATGGCGCTCGGCCGCCGCCACGATCGCCTCGTGGGTCACCGCCCCGGCGCCGGCGACGACGATGCGGTCCGGCGTGTATTCCCGGTCGAGATAGGCGCGGATGCCGGCCTCGTCGAAGCTCCGGATCGTCTCGGGCCGCCCGAGGATCGGCCGGCCGACCGGCTGGTCCGGGAAGGCGGCCTCCGTGAACGCGTCGTAGACCACGTCGTCGGGGGTGTCCTCGACGGCGGCGTATTCCTGCAGGATCACGCCCTTCTCCCGGGCGAGCTCGCCCGCGTCGAACACCGAATCGGTGAGGATGTCGCCGATCACGTCCAGGGCGAGGCCGGCATCCTCGCCCAGGACCCGGGCGGTGTAGCTCGTCCCCTCCGTGGAGGTGGCGGCGTTGATCTCGCCGCCGACATTCTCGATCTCCTCGGCGATCTTCTGCGCCGAGCGCGTCCGCGTCCCCTTGAACGCCATGTGCTCGATGAGGTGGGACAGGCCGGCCTCGTCGGCGCGCTCGTTGCGCGAGCCGGCCCCGACCCAGACGCCGAGGCTGGCGGTGGCGACCCCGGGCATCGGCTCGGTGACCACCGTGACGCCGTTGTCGAGCCGCGTGGTGCGCAGGGACGGCGAGGCGGCGTGCGTGGAGAAGTGCTGGTTCATCGACGGCTCGTCGCGAAGGGGGCCGGATCGGGCGCGGGTCGCCTCTCCCGTGCGGGAGCGGTCTGCGCTCGCAGAGAGCCGGGTGAGGGCGGAGAAACCTCCGGAACGGGCACGCCCCTCACCCCGCCCCTCTCCCGCACGGGAGAGGGCGCGCGGCGCGCGCCCCGGGCAACGCTCACGCCCCCCTCGTGATGCGGGCGCGCTCGCGGATGAGCGTCTCCAGAGCGGCCTGGTCGTTGGCCACCCGGGTCAGGCGCTCGGGCCGGTCCATCAGGTCGGCGAGGTGCGGGGGCAGGGCGGGGCGCAGGCCGCCCGTGGCCTTGGCGACCGCATCCGGGAATTTGGCGGGATGCGCGGTGGCGAGCGCCACCACGGGGGTCGCCGGATCCTGCTCCAGGAGCCGCCGCCCGGCCCGCACGCCGATGGCGCTGTGGGGGTCAAGCACCACCCCGGTGGCGGCCTGGGTCAGGGCGATTTCTTCCATCACGTCAGGCTCCGGCACCGCGACGGCGTCGAAGTCCGAGCGGACCGTGGCGAGAACCTCGGGGCTCAGCGAGAACCCGCCGGACTGCTTCAGCCCCGCCATCAGCCGCGACAGGGAGGAGGAATCGCGCCCCAGCGCCTCGAACAGCAGCCGCTCGAAGTTCGACGAGATCTGGATGTCCATGGAGGGCGAGGTGGTGGGCACCACGCCGCGCAGCTCGTAGGCGCCGTGCTCCAGGGTGCGCACCAGGATGTCGTTGGCGTTGGTGCCGATCATCAGCCGCCCGACCGGCAGGCCCATCTGCTTGGCGACCCAGCCGGCGAGCACGTCGCCGAAATTGCCGGTGGGCACCGCGAAGGAGACCGGGCGGTGCGGGGAGCCCAGCGCCACGGCGCTGGTGAAGTAGTAGACGGCCTGCGCGGCGACCCGGGCCCAGTTGATCGAGTTGACGCCCGACAGCCGCACCGCGTCGGCGAAATCGGCGTGCTGGAACAGGGCTTTGACGAGGTTCTGGCAATCGTCGAACGTGCCGTCGACGGCCAGCGCGTGGACGTTCTGCGCCGGCACCGAGGTCATCTGCCGCCGCTGGACCTCCGAGACCCGCCCGTGCGGGTAGAGGATGAACACGTCGACCCGGTCGAGGCCGCCGAAGGCCTCGACGGCGGCCGAGCCGGTATCGCCCGAGGTCGCGCCCACGATGGTGGCACGGGCGCCGCGCTGGGTCAGCACGTGGTCCATGAGCCGCCCGAGCAGCTGCATCGCCACGTCCTTGAAGGCGAGCGTCGGCCCGTGGAAGAGCTCCAGCAGGAACAGGTTGTCGTCGAGCTGGGTCAGCGGGCAGACCGCCGGGTGGCGGAACGTCGCGTAGGCCGCGTCGATCATCCGGTCGAGGTCCGGCCCGGCGACGTCGCCGTCGATCAGCGGGCGCAGCACGCACTTGGCGGCCTCCGCGTAGGGGCGGCCCGCCAGGGCGGCGATCTCCGGACGGCCGATCTGCGGCCAGGTCTGCGGCACGTAGAGCCCGCCGTCGCGGGCCAAGCCCGCCAGGAGCGCGTCCGAGAAGGAGAGCGGCGCGGCCGCGCCGCGAGTCGAGACGTGGAGCACAGGGTCCTCCGAGGGAAGGCGCTCCCTCTACACGATGCGGGCGGGCCTGTCGAAAGCTCCGGACGACGCGGCCGGTCCGCCCGGGGGGCCCGGCCTTTAACCGGGGCTGAACGGGCCGGTTCAGGGCCGGTTTCCCGGGCACGCCCTAGAGCCGGCGCACCCCGCGGCGCCCCAGCCGGCGGGGCGGATCGAGCCTCGGAGAGAGCCGACATGACCCGACTCATCGCCCTCGCGGGTGCCGCGGCGCTGCTGTGCGGCACCGCCGCCTTCGCGCAGGCCCCACCGCCGCCGCCCGGCGGCCCGCGGCCCGGCCCCGAGGCCGGCGCGCCACCCCCGCCGCCGCCCGGCGACCCGAGACGCGGCCCCGGGCCCGACGGGCCCCCGCCGCCACCTCCGCCGCCGCCGCCACCGCCGTCGCGGGCCGCCCATATCGTGCTGGAGCGCGGCGACGCGCGCCTCGACGTGAAATGCGCCGACGACGATTCGACGAAGGCCTGCGCCGACGTCGCCCTGCAGATGCTCGACAGGCTCGCGGCGTTCCGGCCCTGAGGCCGACAGGCCCGTGCCCGCCGCGACGGTGGCGGGCACCCCTCAGGCGCGCGCGCCGGGTGCCTTGACCAGGCGGCAGCCGGTGATGCGCCACTGCCCGTCCGCGTCCCGGGCGAGGCTGTACTCGGCCGTCCAGTCGATGCCGTACTCGTCCTGGATCGCCACCGACTGGACCACGCCCGCCTCGTCCGTGTCCCGCGCCTCGCCGAACACGAAGCTGCGGTGGCGGTAGACCGGACGATACTGGTTCCGGACCATGCCGATGAACAGGTCGGCATTCGGGAACAGGTCCCGGATCCCCGGCGCGGCCTGCTCGTAGGCGGTCTGCGCGTCGTCGCGGCCCAGCGCCTGCTCCTGCTTGGCGATCACCGCCCGGGCCGCCGCGCGCGCCGCCTCGTCGGCCACCGCCGGTCCCGCGAGGCCGAGGACGAGGAGCAAGACGGGCCACACGCGCATCGATGTCACTCCGGCAGGGTCGGATCGAGATTTATCATTGTCGTGTGAAGATGGTCTCCGCTCCGTCGACGGCAATCGATGCCCGACATCGCCGGTAATCTTGCCGCACGAAAGCTTGTCTCGGCGGGTCGGCGCGGCCGGACGGGACGCGCGCACGGGTTGAGCAGACATCGCGCCTCGGTTGTGCAAGCCGCTGGAAAGATAGGCATTTTCGCGCCGAACGGGCGCCGCGGGTTTGACCCTCCGCCGCGGTTTTGCGAGCCTCCGCGCGTCGACTCGGTTCCGGCGGAACCGACCGGACGGAGCGTGGGACGATGATGCAGAGCCATGCGGACGATCGCGCCGGCCCCCGAACCGGGCCGCCCTTGGACGCGATCCCGGACGCGATCCCGGACGCGGCCGCTCCGGACCGTGGAGCCGGGCCGGTGCCCGGAGCGGGGCCGGCGCCCGGAGCCGGGCCGGCCATGAGCGTCGGGGTGTTCATTCCGATCGGCAACAACGGCTGGCTGCTCTCGGAGAACGCCCCGCAGTACCGCCCGAGCTTCGCGCTCAACAAGGCGGTCACCCTGAAGGCGGAGGGCTACGGCCTCGACTTCGCCCTGTCGATGATCAAGCTGCGCGGCTTCGGCGGCAAGACCGAGTTCTGGGACCACAACCTCGAATCCTTCACCCTGATGGCGGGGCTCGCCGCCGTCACCACCCGGATCCGGCTGTTCGCCACCGCGGCGACCCTGTGCCTGCCGCCCGCCCTCGTCGCCCGCATGGCCGCGACCATCGATTCGATCTCGGACGGGCGCTTCGGCCTGAACCTCATCACCGGCTGGCAGAAGCCGGAATACGACCAGATGGGCCTCTGGCCCGGGGATGAGTATTTTGCCAAGCGTTACGACTATTTAGCGGAGTATGCTCAGATTCTGCGCGATCTGTGGGAGACGGGTGTCAGCGACCGCAAGGGCGCGTTCTTCCAGATGAACGATTGCCGGCTGAGCCCCCGTCCGCAGGCCCCCATGAAGATCATCTGCGCCGGCCAGAGCGGCGCCGGCCTGGCCTTCACGGCCCAGTACGCGGACTACAATTTCTGCTTGGGGAAGGGGCTCAACACGCCGACCGCCTTCGCCCCCGTGGTGGAGAAGCTGGCGGAGGCCAGCGCGCGGACCGGGCGGCGGGTGACGGCCTTCGCCCTGTTCATGATCATCGCCGACGAGACCGACGAGGCGGCGATGGCCACCTGGGCGCACTACAAGGCGGGCGCGGATTCCGAGGCGATCGCGTGGCTCGGCCTCCAGGGCGCGGCCGACACCAAGTCCGGCGGCGACACCAACGTGCGCCAGCTCGCCGACCCGGCCTCGGCGGTGAACCTCAACATGGGCACCCTGGTGGGCAGCTACGCCGGCGTGGCCGCGATGCTCGACGCCGTCATGACCATCGACGGGGTGGAGGGCGTGCTGCTGGTCTTCGACGACTTCCTCAAGGGCCTCGACGCGTTCGGGACGCGGATCCAGCCGCTGATGCGGTCGCGCCGGCACGTGACGGCGGCGCCGCTGCCCGAGGTGGCCTGATGGACGCCCCCGCCGGATATCGCGACCCGAACGGCCGCCACGGCGGCGTCATCCTGCCGGCCCGCCCGGAGCCGATCGCCTTCGATCCCGCGACCACGGTCCTGATCGTCGTGGACGTCCAGAACGCCTATGCCAGCCCGGGCGGCTATCTCGACCGGGCCGGCTTCGACGTGTCGGGCACGGGCCCGGTGATCGCCCGGATCGCCCGGGCGGTGGCGGCGGCCCGGGCCGCCGGCATCCCGGTCCTGTGGTTCCAGAACGGCTGGGACCCGGCCTATGTCGAGGCCGGAGGCCCGGGCTCGCCGAACTGGCACAAATCCAACGCCCTCAAGACGATGCGCCGGAATCCTGAAGCGAACACGCAGCTTCTCGCCAAGGGATCCTGGGACTACGCGCTGGTGGACGCCCTGAGGCCGGAGCCCGGCGATATCGTGATGGGCAAGCCGCGCTACAGCGGTTTCTACAACACGCCCCTCGACAGCACCCTGCGGGCCCGGGGCGTGACCACGCTGGTCTTCACCGGCATCGCCACCAACGTCTGCGTCGAGTCGACCCTGCGGGACGGGTTCCACCGGGAGTATTTCGGGATCGTGCTGGCCGACGCCACGCACCAGGCCGGGCCGGAGAGCCTGCACCACGCGGCGCTCGCCAATATCGAGACCTTCTTCGGCTGGGTCTCGGACGTCCCCGCCTTCGAGAGGGCCCTCGGGGCGCCTTCACCCGCTGCGGTTGACGCTGCCGGCGTCGACCTGGCCGGATAAGTGCATCGCGCATCCGGCCGGTGACCGGCAGGGTGCCCGAACGCCGCCGCGCTGCGGCCTCCCGCGCAGCCTGCAAGGGCCGGCCGACAGGTCGCGTGCGGGAGGCGCAGGGGAATGCCCAAGCAGGTCGTGATACCGCCGGGAACCGGCAAGCCGCTGGCCCCCTACGTGCCGGGCACGCTGGCCGACGGGGTCCTGTACGTCTCGGGCACGCTGCCGCTGGATGCGGATGCCCAGGTGGTCCATGTCGGCGATGCGGCGGCCCAGACCCGCCACGTGCTGGAGACCATCAAGGGTGTGGTGGAGGCCGCGGGCGGCACGATGGCCGACGTCACCTTCAACCACGTCTTCCTGGCGGACTGGGCCGACTATGCGGCGATCAACGCCGTCTACGCGGAGTATTTTCCGGGCGAGAAACCGGCGCGCTACTGCATTCAGTGCGGCCTCGTGAAGACCGAGGCCCGCGTGGAGATCGCCTCCGTCGCCCATATCGGCCGCTGATGGCCAGGCGCGCGGCGGGGGCGGCCTCCCTCCATCACGCGGTGGCGGGCCCGGCGGACGGGCGGCCGGTGCTGCTCTCGCCGGGGCTCGGCGGCGGGGCCGGCTATTTCGCGCCGCAGATGGCGGCCCTGACCGCGCGGTTCCGGGTCGTCACCTACGACCATCGCGGCACCGGGCGCTCGCCCGGCCCCCTCGGGCCGGACCACGACATCCCCGCCATGGCGCGGGACGCGTGCGCGGTGCTGGACGAAGCCGGGATCGATCGGGCGGACGTGGTCGGCCACGCCCTGGGCGGCCTGATCGCCCTCCAGATGGCGCTGGACGCGCCCGACCGGGTCGGGCGGATCGTGGTGATCAACGGCTGGGACGCCCTGGACCCGGCCACGCGCCGCTGCTTCGCGGCCCGCCGGGCGATCCTGGCGGGGGGCGGCCCGGAGGCCTTCGTGCGGGCCCAGGCGATCTTCCTGTACCCGGCGCCCTGGCTCTCCGCGCAGGCCGAGCGCGTCGCCCACGACGAGGCGCAGGCGCTGGCGCATTTCCCCGGCGCCGAGACCGTGCTGGCGCGCATCGCCGCCCTGGAGCGCTTCACGGTGGCGGAGCGTCTCGGATCGATCGGCCACGAGACCCTGGTGATGGCGGCCCGGGACGACGTGCTGGTGCCCTACACGCGGTCCGAGCGGCTGGCGGCGGCGCTGCCCAAGGCCCGGCTCGCCCTCGCCCCCGACGGCGGCCACGCCCACAGCGTCACCCGGCCCGAGGCGTTCAACCGGGCACTCTTGGACTTCCTCGACCGGGACTGAGCGTTTCTCCTACAGCCGCAGCGCGATCATCGGCAGCGCCACCGCGTCGAGAGCGGCGGCCAGCACCACGAGCAGGGCCGGCCAGCGCAGGGCCGCCGCGGTGCCGATCCGCCCCCGGGCGAAGGCCAGAATCGGCATCGGCGCCAGCGGCAGGAGGTCTCGGATCTGCAGCCCGCCGGGGCCGCCCGCCGGGGCGAGGGCCTGCGCCCCCACCATCAGCCAGAGGCCGAGCAGCGCGCCCCCCGAGAGCCACAGCCGCTCCGCCCGCGGGGGCAGGGGGCCGCGCCGCAGCGCGACCAGCGGCACCAGCAGCGCGACGGCCCAGAGCCCGGAGAGGAAACCGGGCAGCGGGACGGGCAGGGCCATGGGCCCGTGCCCGGCTCCGGCGGGGTGCGGCGTCCCGAGGCTCGCAGCCGAGAGGGCCGGCAGAAGGGCCGGCAAGAGGGCGAGTGCGGCGAGGGGCAGCCGCTCCCGGCAGGTGCGGGCAAGCCGTCCCGGCGGCGGGAACGGCACCAGCAGCATCCCGGCGAGGGGGGCGCAGGCCGGCCGCGCCAGCACCACCAGGGCGATCGCCAGCGTCGCTCCGGCGAGGCGCGCCGGCCTGTACCGGCCCGTCATCGGCCGGGGGCTGAGCAGCGCGGCGGCGAGGGCCGCCAGCGCGAGGACGAGCCCGTCCGGACCGGAGGCGGCCGCGAGGGAGGCCGGCCAGCACAGCAGCGCGAACAGCGCGGCCCGTCCCCGGGTCGCCACGGCCAGGGCGGCGACACCCAGGCTCAGGAACGCGGCGATGCGGGCGAGCCGGACGAAGGCATCGAGGGCGGACGGGGTCTCGCCGGGTAGATCGACCCACGCCAGCGCGAGGCAGACCGGGAGGCCGAGGCCCAGGAAGGCGCAGGCCCAGAAACGGCCGTCGCCGGCGAAGGTCAGGTTCACGGCCGCATCCGGTGCGGCGCCGCGGCCCCGGCCCGGCCGATGAGGCGGCAGGCGGATGTGACGGCGGATGTGAGCGGGGATGCGCGGAGGGCGCTTCGGGTCGCGTGCGGCATCGCCATCCCGCTCAGCCGGCCCGCTCAGCCGGCGGCCCGCGCGCGCGCGGACCCCAGGAGGTCCGGCACGAGCCCCGGCAGCGCCGCGGCCAGGAGGCCCGCCGCCCGCAGGACCTCCGCGGCCTCCCCGGGGGAGCGGCGGGCGAGGGCCAGGGCGAGCCGCAGGGGCACCTGCGCGCCGAAGCTCGCCGCCGTCAGGGCGAGGGCCGCGGCGACGCCGTGGTGCTTGCCGGCATAGAGGATCTGGCTGCGCAGGAAGTAGAACAGCCGCCGCGCCCGCACCTGCCGGGTCGTGCCCTGGCCGAGATGGCGGGCGACCGCCCCGGCCACGTGCCGCACGGAAAAGCCCGCCGCCCGGGTTCGGGCGCAGAGGTCGGCATCCTCCCAGTAGACGAAGAAGCGCGGGTCGAAGCCGCCGAGCGTCCGGAACAGGTCGCGGCGGATCATCAGGAAGGCGCCCATCACCTGGTCGACGGCGCGGTCCGCGGCATGGTCCCATTCGAGGAGGAAGTGCGGTCGCAGGAGGCCGAGGCGGTCCAGCGCCAGGGCGCGGCCGAGGAGGCCCAGCGCCGAGGGGGTCCGGGCGCAGGAGCGCGCGGTCCGCCCGTCGGGTTCGACGAGGCGCGCGCCGACGATCCCGGTCCGCGGGTCGGCCATCAGCGCGGCCAGAGCCACGCCGAGCGCGTCGGGCGCGACCTGCGTGTCCGGGTTGAGGAACAGGATCGCGGGGGCGTCGCCGGCGGCGGCGCCCTGGTCGCAGGCCCGGCCGAAGCCGAGATTCGTGGCGTTCCGGATCAGCCGGAGCGGGCGGGGCAGGGCGGGCAGGGTTTCGGTGGAACCGTCCGTCGAGGCGTTGTCCACCACGATGACCTGCACGGCCGCGGCGTCCTGCGCGGCCGCGAGGCTCGCGAGGCAGGCGCGCAGCAGCCCGCCGCCGTTCCAGTTGACGATCACCACGTCGAGGGCAGGGCGGTCGGTCACGGCAGATCTCTCGGCTCATCTCTGGGCAGATCCCGGGGCGGCCCGAGGCGCCCGAGGGCGCCGTCGCGGGCGGCCGCGAGGAGCCTGAGCAGCACGGCGGGCCGCCAGCCCGAATCCGCCCAGTACAGCCCGGCCTGGAGCGGCAGGTAGGCGGCCTGGGCGAGCTTCCAGCGCAGCGGCACGTGCGGCAGCCGCCACGCGTAGATCGCGTTGCGCAGATAGGTCCCCATGCGGAACAGGGGCTGGCGCGGCATCGCGATCCCGAAGGCCCGGATCGTCCCGCCGCCGACGCGGTGCGGGATCGCGACGGCGCGGGTCTGGTAGCAGCCGTAGCCGAGGCTCCAGGCGCGAAAGCACCATTCGAGCTCGACCCCGTCGATGAAGAAGTCGCCGCGGAAGGGCCCGACCCGGGCGAAGGCGGCGAGGTCGACGAGCGAGCCCGAGGTCGCCAGGAACTGCACCGGGGCGAGGTCGCCATGCCCCGGCGCGCCGGGACGGGGCGGGTAGGCGGGCGCCTTGTGGCCCGGCGCCGGTGCCGGGGCCGGGCCCACCACCGCCGCCGGGATCCCGGCCGCCCGCAGCCGGTCCTGGGCCGTCAGCAGCGCGGCGGCGAGATCTCCGGGCGGTTCGGCATCCTGGTCGAGGAGGAGGAGGGCCCCGGCGCCCGCGGCCTGGGCGGCCGCGGCGATCCGGTTGAGCGCCTCGGCGATGCCGAGATTCGTCCCCTCCGACAGCAGCGTGACGCCGGCCCGGGCGAGGCGCTCCGCCGCCCCGGCGGGGAGGCCGCCATTGTCGAAGGCGATCACCGCCGCGAAGCCGGCCGAGGCCAGGGCGCACACGCGCTCCACCTGTTCCGGACCCGGCCGGAACAGGGTGACCCCGAGCACGAGGCGGCTGAGCCGCGGGTCAGGCACCGGTCGCGTCCCGGCGGCGATCGCGATCCCTCACGCCTGTTCCACCGCGGCGGTCGCCGCCTCCAGCGCGGCCGTGACGGCGGTGGCCTGCTCGGCGCTGAGCGGACCGCGGGCGAGCCGCATCTGCAGGGCGAGCTTCAGACCCTCCTGAGCGCGCACCACCGAGGGCGGCGGACCGTCGCCCCGGGCGGCCTCGGCCTCCGCCATCCGGGCGAGGATCGCGTCGAGGACCGGGCGGTTGCCATCCAGGACGGACTGCCCCTCCGGCGTGATCGTGTGCAGCCGCTTGGTGCCCTCCCCGGGGGTGACCGTGACGTGCCCGAGTTCCTCCAGCAGGGTGAGCGTCGGGTAGACCGTCCCGGGGCTCGGGCTGTAGGCGCCCCCGACCCGCTCCTCGATCGCCTTGATGATCTCGTAGCCGTGGCGCGGCTTCTCGGCGATCAGGTGCAGGATGACGAGGCGCAGGTCGCCGTGGGCGAAGAAGCGCGCGAGGTCGCCCCGGCCGCCCCGGCCGAACATCCGGCGCTCCCCGGGTCCGCGACCGTGGTGGCCGTGCGGACCGTGCCGCCCGCGGGGATCGGCCCCCATCGGACCGCGATGGGCGCGGACGCGGAAGGCATCGAAGGGATCGGCGTGGAGGACATCCGGGCGGTGTGGGTGCATGATTTTCGACTCGATTTCGATATGTCTAAATATAAGATATATCGAAAACCGGATGCCCGCAAGGCGCCTGCCTCCGACCCGCGACGCCGCCATCCTGGGCGGACGGTGCCGGCGACCCACGGTTTACGGATTCCGCCGGTTCCGTTAGTGCGACAGGTGTCCGACAGGATGACCGCTCCCGCGCCGCCTTGCGCCCCCGACGCTGCCCGCCAGCTGCCGCCCATGACCCGATCAGAGCCCCGCGCCTCGACCGCGCCCGCCCGGCGGGCGGCCGATGGATGCCGCGCCTCGTGACGGCCCGCGGCGAACGCCCCTCCGCAGAGTCCTGAGATGCGCCGCGGCTCCGACGGGACCGGCCGGATCTCGGCCCTGACGCGGATGCGGCGCCGCCTCGGCCGGCTGCGCGATCCGCTGGCCAAGCCGGCGGCGCTGCACCGCCGCTGGGCCGGTGCGGCGACCGGTGCGGATCTCGAGGCGCGCCTGATCGGCGCCCTCGCCCCGCATGTCGACGCGGCCTTCTACGCGAGCTGGTACGGGATCACGGCCGATCCGGTGCGCGACTACCTCGTCCGCGGCTGGCGCGAGGGGCGCGACCCGCGCCCCGACTTCGACTCCGCCGCCTACCTCGCCGACCGCCCCTACCTCGCCCGGGCCGGCATCAACCCGTTCCTGCACGCCCTCACGCGCCGGCGCGCCCGGGCCGGCGGCGAGGCCGGCGTTGCGGGCGGGGCAGCCGGCGCGCCCCTGCCCAAGCCCGACACGGCCCAGGCCGAGCGCCTCGCCCGCCGCCTCGTGGACGGGGCCTTCTACCTGGCCAACAACCCCGACCTCGCCGCCGCCGGCGTCGATCCGGTCGACCACTACATGGCCTCCGGCTGGCGCGAGGGCCGCGAGCCGGCACCGCAGTTCGACACCCTGGCCTACTGCCTCACCCGCGGCCTCACCTTCGCCACCCAGAACCCGCTGGTGCACTACGTCCGCAACGGCGGACCCGCCCGGCCCGACCCGGACGCGGCGCTGGCCCTGCGGATGGAGACCCTCGCCCCCTACTTCGACGCCGCCCATTACCGGCAGCGCCTGCCCGGCCCCCAGGCCGAGGCGCTGGCCGGGGCCTCGGACGCCGCGCTGCTGCGCCACTACGTGGCGGAGGGCTGGCGGGCGCGGGTCAGCCCGCGGCCGGACTTCGACCCGGCCGGCTTCGTGCAGGCCCGCGCGGGCAGCCGGGCGGTCGGCGACGACCCGTTCTTCCGCTACGTGGCCGAGACCCGGCTGTCCGGGGGCGCGCCGTTCGCCGAGCCGCACCGGCTGAACCTGCCGGCGGTGGATGCGGACTGGTACCGGGCGACCTACCCGGACGTGGGCGGGCGGGAGCCGTACCTGCACTTCGCCGAGGCGGGCTGGCGGGAGCTGCGCGACCCGGGGCCCGGGCGCTCGACGCTGGCCGCGCTGCTGGGCGTCTGCGGCCTGCGCCCGGCGCGGGCGCCGATCGCCGATACGGGCTGGCTGGGGGCGATCGGGCAGGCGGCCTGCGACCGGGACGGGCTCCTGGACCTGCAGGCGCGGCTGGTGGCGGGGCATTTCGACCACGGCTTCTACCGGGCGCGCTACGGGCTGTCCGAGGCGGACGACGCCGTGCGCGACTATTGCGACACCGGCTGGCGGAACGGCCGCAACCCCAGGGTGGATTTCGACGGACAGGCCTATTGCGACGCGCATCCCGGGGTGCGCGAGACCGGGGTGGCGCCCCTCGTTCACGTCCTCGCCACGGCCCTCCTGCACGGCGCCGACATCTCGGCCGGTGCCTTCCACCCCCGCTACGGCACGCCGAATTCGCGGGCGGCGGCGCTGGCCGACGAGGCCCGCCTGATCGCGCCGTTCTTCGACGCCGCCTTCTACGCCAAGCGCAACCCCGACGCCGCCGACGCCCCCGGCGGACCGCTCGCTCATTTCGTCGCCTACGGCCAGCACGAGGGGCGCGATCCGAGCGCGACCTTCTCCATCGCGTTCTACAGGGAGACCTACGGCCATCTCCTGGGTGCGGGGGAGTCGCCGTTCCTGCACTACGTGCGCACGGGCCGGGCCGCCGGGCTGATGGCCGCCCCCGAGGATCTCGGCACCTACCCGCCCATGGAAGCCCCCGCGCCCGACGCATGGGACCGCCTGCCCCGGGCCCTGCCCATCGACCAGGCCCGGGTCGTCGTGATCGTCCCGGTCTACAAGGGCCGCGGCGAGACCCTGCGCGCCCTCCACGCCTGCCTGTCCCAGCCCCAGGCCACGCCCTTCACCCTGCTCGCCGTCAACGACCGCTCCCCCGACCCGGAGCTCACCGCAGACCTCGCCCGGCTCGCCGGCCGCGGCCTGTTCCACCTCGTCGAGAACGAACGCAACCTCGGCTTCGTCCGCTCGGTCAACCGCGCCCTCGGCCTGCGCCAGGGCCGCGCCGTCGTCCTGCTCAATTCCGACGCGCAGGTCTTCGGCGACTGGCTCGACCGGCTCGTCGCCCACGCAGACCCCAAGGTCGAACCCGAGGCCGAAGCCGGGGCCGAACCCGGGGCGGGGCTGCGCGTGGGCAGCGTCACGCCGCTGTCCAACAACGCCACGATCTGCTCCTACCCGCGCTTCAACGCCAACAACACCATGCCGCTGGAGATCGACCGCGCCGATCTCGACCGCATGGCCGCGCAGGTCAACCGCGGCCACGCCGTGCCCGTGCCCACCGGCGTCGGCTTCTGCATGTACATGACCGCCGCCGCGCTCGACGCCGTCGGCACCCTCGACGCCGAGGCCTTCGGCAAGGGCTACGGCGAGGAGAACGACTGGTGCCTGCGCGCCATCAAGGCGGGCTTCGTCCACCTGCTCGCCGAGGACGTGTTCGTCTACCATGCCGGCCAGATCTCGTTCGGGCTCGACGAGGGCGGCGAGTACGTCCAGGGCCAGGCGGCCCTGCTGGCCAAGCACCCCGACTACCCGGCCCGGGTCGGCCAGTTCGTCCAGGCCGATCCCGGCCGGCGCGGGCGGGCGCGGCTCGACCGGGCGCGGCTGGCCCGGCACTTCGCCGGCCGGGCGCTCCTGTACGTGACCCATTCCTGGGGCGGGGGCATCCAGCGGCACATCGACGACATGGTCGCCCAGGCCCGGGCCGAGGGCCTGAGCGTCGTGCTCCTGCAGATCGACCGGACCCGCAACCTCGAGGTCCACGTCGCCTACCGCAGCCCCGAATTTCTGTACCTGCCCAACCTCGACAGCCTGTACCTGCCGCGGGACGCGGACGAACTCGCCGGCTTCATCGCAGAGCTGGCGCCGGTCCTGATCCACGTGCACTCGCTGGCGGGGCTGCGCTGGGCGGCGGCGCGGGCGCTGATGGATCGGGTGGCGGGGTCGGGCCGGCCCTACGCCTGGACGCTGCACGACTACTCGCCGGTCTGCCACCGCAACCACCTGGTGCAGCCGGACGGGCGCTATTGCGGGCTGGCGCCGGTCAGCGCGTGCCGGGCCTGTCTGGCTTCGGACGCGGACGGGTTCGAGGAGCCGGATCCGGGCGAGCGGCGGGCGGCGTTCGGGGCGTTCCTGGCGGGAGCTTCGCGGGTGTTCGCGCCGTCCGCCGACACGGCGGGCCGGATCCGGGACGTGTACCCGGATCTCGCGGTCACGGTGCGGCCGCATGTCGAGCCGGAGCGCAGCGTGCGCTCCACCGCCCTAAAGCGGCCCGGACGCGTCCGCCGCGTCGCTGTGCTCGGCGCGATCAGCGCCACGAAGGGCGGGCTGTTCCTGCAGGCGCTGGCCACCGACGCGCAGGACCGGCAGCTGCCTTTGCGCTTCTCGATCGTGGGCTTCTCCGACCCGGCCCTGGCCGTCGGCCTGGAGCAGGTCGGGGTCGCCCAGACCGGGCGCTACGCCGGCGACCACGAGGCCCTGGACCTGGTCTGGCGGGTCTCGGCCGACCTGGTCCTGTTGCCGGCGATCTGGCCGGAGACCTACTCGTACGCGCTGACGCTGGCGCTGCGCACCGGCCTGCCGGTGGCGGCCTTCGACCTCGGCGCACCGGCCGAGCGGCTGCGCGCCTATTCGAACGGCCACCTGCTGCCCTGCGCCCTCGTCACCGACCCGGCCGCCTTCAACGACCGGCTGCTCGCCCTCGACGTCTCGGATGCGGGGCGATTCTCCGGACCGATCCGGGCCGCCGTCTACGGCGACCTGCTGCACGATTATTATGGCCTGGACCCGGCACCGGCCGGGACGGAACGCCGCCGCATCGACGAGGACGCCGCATGATCTCCGTCAACGAGGACATGAAGCAGGAGATGCTGCGGCGCGGCATCTCGGTGCTGCATCCGGCTCCGTTCGGACTGCCGGAGGACTGCACCTTCGAGCCACCGTGCAGCATCAAGTGGATGGGCATCGATTACTGCCTCACCATGGGAGCCTTCTCGTACGCGGTGAGCGGCTACTATTTCGGCGCGGACATCGCCCGCTACTGCTCGATCGGCGAGAGCGTCCAGGTCGGGCGCGGCAGCCACCCGGTCCATTGCGGCTCGACCTCGCCGCTGTTCTACACGCACCACTCGGCGGTGTTCGACCGCCTGGACCCGCGGGCGGAGGATTACGAGATCTGCGGCCCCTATCTGTGGCCCAAGCGCGTGCGCATCGGCAACGACGTCTATATCGGCCACGGCGCCTTCCTGATGCCCGACATCACGATCGGCGACGGGGCGATCATCGGCGCCATGGCGGTGGTGACCAAGGACGTGCCGCCCTACGCGATCGTGGCCGGCAGCCCGGCCCGGATCGTGAAGATGCGCTTCCCCGACGCGCTGATCGAGCGCTACCTGAAGGTGCAGTGGTGGCGCTACGCCTTCTGGGACCTGCGCCAGTGCTCGATCACCGACCCGGAGAAATTCCTCGACGCCGTGGAGGAGCGGATCGCCGGCGGGATGCAGGAATACCGGCCGGACCTGATCCCGATCCAGTCGCTGCTGCCGGGCGCCTGAGGTCCGGGGCGCCGCGACGGCCCGTTCCCTCCGGCCGATCGGCAGAGAGCCCGGGGCACGGTACGCTCACCCCGCCAGCACCCGGGCGGCCGCGTCCCCGAGCGCCCGCACCCCGAGGGCGAGGTCGGCGTCGCTCGTATCCTCCGCCCAATGGTGGCTGATGCCGCCGATCGAGGGCACGAACAGCATCGCGGCCGGCAGGATCCGGGCGACGTTCTGCGCGTCGTGTCCGGCCCCCGAGGGCATCACCTGCCATCCGCCGGGGCAGACCCGCTCGGCGGCCTCCGAGAGGGCGCGCATCAGGTCCGGGTCGCAAGGGGCGGGGATCGCCTTGGAGAGGGCCGTCAGCGTCGCCGGGCAGCGCTCGCGCCGGTTCGATTCGCGCACCAGCGCCTCCAGGCAGGCCTCCATCCGCTCCAGCACCGGCATCGCCACGTCGCGGAACTGGAAGAACACCTCCGCCCGGCCCGGGATGATGCTGAAGCCGCCGGGATCCAGGGTGATCCGCCCGGTGGTCCAGGTGCTGCGCGGGCCGCAGACCTTCGGAAACGCCCGGTCGATCGCCGCCAGGAACCGCACCGCCGAGAGGCCCGCGTCCCGGCGCTCCGCCATGGTGGTGCCGCCGGCATGGTCCTGGTTGCCCTCGAACACGATCCGGAACTGCCAGATCGCCACGATGCCGCTCACCACGCCGAGATGCAGGCCGGCGGATTCGAGCTGCGTGCCCTGCTCGATATGCATCTCCAGGAAGCCGCGGTAGCGGCCCGGATCGAGCCGCATCCGGGGCAGGCCGGCCAGGCCCGCGGCTTCGAGCGCCGCGCGCAGGGGGGTGCCGTCGGTGCGGTTGCGGGCTTCGTCGATCTCGGCCTCGGTCAGGTCGCCGATCGCCGAGCGGCTGCCCAGGAAACCGCCGGAGAAATGCCCCTCCTCGTCCGCGAAGGCGACGACGTCGACGGGCAGGCCGGCTCGGGCCAGCGCCACCCCGGCCACGACCCCCAGCGCCCCGTCGAGCCAGCCGGCCTCGTTCTGGGTCTCTATATGGCTGCCGACCAAGAGATGCGGGCCGGGGCCGCGGTGGCGCCCCAGCACGTTGCCGATCCCGTCGATGGAGGCCGCGAGCCCGCAGGCCTCCAACTTGGCCATCAGCCAGCGGCGGGATTCCATGTCCTCGGGCGAGAAGGTCGGCCGGTGGACGCCGGTGCGGAACCGGCCGATCTCGCGCAGGGCGTACAGGTCGGCCAGGAAGGCGCGGGTGTCGATCTCGATCATGCGGGGCCCGGATGCTGGAGGGCGCCCCCTGCAAGCCGCATGCGCCTTCCTATTCCGCCGCCGCAGGTCTCCAGTCCGCCGGCTGCGTCCCCGCCATCCAGGCGGCGAGGTCGGTCCGGGCCCGGTCGGTGAGCGCGCGCTTCTTCAGCGCGGCCTTCTCGGGCCCGCGCAGGCGCCGGCCGGTCTCGTTGCGGGGGGCCTGCGCGAGCGGCGGGAACAGGCCGAAATTGACGTTCATCGGCTGGAACGAGCGCGGGGCGTTGGCCTCGCCGTCCGCCGCGACGTGGCCGCCGGTGATGTGGGCGATGAGCGCGCCGAGGGCCGTCGTCTGGGGCAGGGGGGCGAGGGGCCGGCCGGCCGCCTCGGCGACGGCGAAGCGGCCGGCCATCAGCCCGACCGCGGCACTCTCCACGTAGCCCTCGCAGCCGGTGATCTGGCCGGCGAAGCGCAAGGCGGGCCGGGCCTTCAGCCGGAGGGTGGCGTCGAGGAGGCGCGGGCTGTCGAGATAGGTGTTGCGGTGCAGGCCCCCGAGGCGGGCGAACTCGGCCCGCTCCAGGCCGGGGATCGTGCGGAAGATCCGGACCTGCTCGGCATAGGTCAGCTTCGTCTGGAAGCCGACCATGTTGTAGAGGGTGCCCAGCGCGTTGTCCTGGCGCAGCTGCACGATCGCGCAGGGCTTGACCAGCGGGTCCCGCGGGTTGGTGAGCCCCACGGGCTTCATCGGGCCGTGGCGCAGGGTCTCGGGCCCGCGCTCGGCCATCACTTCGACGGGCAGGCAGCCGTCGAAATAGGGCGTGCCCTCCCATTGCTTGAACCCGATCTTCTCGCCCGCCACGAGGGCGGCCACGAAGGCGTCGTACTGCTCCCGGTTCATCGGGCAGTTGAGATAGTCCGCCCCCGTGCCGCCCGGCCCCGGCTTGTCGTAGCGGGACTGGAACCACGCCACCTCCATGTCGATCGAGTCGCGGTGGACGATGGGCGCGATGGCGTCGAAGAAGGCGAGGGATTCGGCCCCGGTGAGCCCCCGGATCCCCTCGGCGAGGGCGGGTGCGGTGAGCGGGCCGGTGGCGACGATGCAGGGGCCCCACGCCTCCGGCGGCAGCCCCTCGACCTCCCCGCGGACCAGGGTCACGTTGGGGTGCTGCTCCAGGGTCCGGGTCACCGCCGCGGAGAACCCCTCCCGGTCGACCGCCAGCGCCCCGCCCGCCGGCACTTGGTTGGCGTCGGCCGCCCGCATGATCAGCGAGCCGAGCGTGCGCATCTCCTGATGCAGCAGCCCGACCGCGTTGCCCTCCGGGTCGTCCGACCGGAAGGAATTCGAGCAGACGAGCTCGGCGAGCCCGTCGGTCTGATGGGCCTCGGTGCCGCGCACGGGGCGCATCTCGTGGAGCACGGCGCGATGGCCGGCCTCGGCCACCTGCCAGGCGGCCTCGGATCCGGCGAGGCCGCCGCCGACGATATGGATGGTCTGTGTCATGCCTGAAAATAGCGAAGGACCGCCGCCCGGATCAACGGGCAACGGTCCTTCACGGCGTTCGGCTCGGACGCTGGGATCAGACGCGGGCGACGCCGCGGATCTCGCTGCGGTTGATGCCGAGATCGGCCAGGTCGCGGTCCGACAGGCGGGACAGCTGGGAAACGGTGTCGCGGTACCGGAGATAGGCGCGGACGCGGCTCAGGACGCTACGGGCGGCGGACATGGTGTGCTGTGACCTCTGTTCGAGCAGACGACGGCGCCTCATTGCGCATCGCTGCCTCTTGTTGGTGCAACGCACATATAATCCCGCCGCAGCGCAGCAGGAGTCGCAAGGTCAAGCATCAGACCTGCGGAAAGTGCATACCGGGCTTAAGAAACCGGCAAGGTTTCCAAATGGTCATTCTTTGTGCGCATGCAGGCCCCGGAAAGCCTCCCACAACGCGCGACGGGCGCCCCGCCGGTCGGCGGGACGCCCGTCATGCCGTTCGAATCGCCCGGCGCGAGGCTCAGTAGAACGGGCGTGGCCCGTAGAAGCCGTAGGGCCGGTAGAACGGCCGCGGCCGGTAATAGCCGCCATAGCCACCATAGTAGATCGGCCGCCGCCAGTATCCGTAGGGCCGGGGCCCCCAGTTCGGCCGGCAGATGCCCCAGGGATTCGGGTGGAAGCCGGGGCCGCAGCCCCCGGCCGCCTCGGCGGTGCCCGCGAGCCCGAGGCCGCCGGCGATCGCGGCGGCCATCACGAGCGCCTTCGCGCGCGGTGCGCTCAGAACCGTCATGACTGGATCTCCTCAACGCTTCCGGCGGATCGGGAGCCGGTCGTTGCAGATTCGACGCCGCCACCTGAACAGTCGCTGAGCCGTAAGTTGTGCCCGGTACAGGCCCAAGACGGCACCCAAGACGGCACCCACGACGGCACCCGCGGCGACGCCGCCCGGAGCGCGACGGCTGCGCGCTCCGGGCGGCCTCAGTGCAGCGAGGGCGTGCGCAGGAACCGTTCCCGGTCTCCGGAGACGAGGGCGAGCTTCACGCCGCGCCCCTCGCGGCGGACCGTGAGGGGCACCCGCACCCCGGCCTCGCCGAGCGCCCAGACGCTGCGGAACAGGGCGGCGAGATCGGCCACCGGCTCGCCGGCCACCGCCTCGATCACGTCGCCGGCCTGGAGGCCGCCGGTCTCGGCCGGACCGTTGTCGGCGAGGCCCATCACCACGATGCCCTCCTCGCTCTCGGTGGCGTAGAGGCCGAGCCAGGGGCGCGGCGGCCGGTTGGCCCGCCCGCGCGTGGCGAGGTCCTCGAGGATCGGCGTCAGCAGGTCGATGGGCACCACCATGTTGATCGGCCGCGCCGCGCCGGCGCCGCCCTGCTGCAGCTGCAGCGAGCCGATGCCGAGCAGGTCGCCCTGGGGACCGATCAGCGCGGTGCCGCCCCAATGCGGGTGCGCGGGGGCGGTGAACAGCGCCTCGTCGAGGACGTATTCCCAGTAGCCGGCGAATTCCTGCCGGGCCACGACCTCGACGGCGACGCAGCGCTGGCGCCCGCCCGCCCCCGCCAGCACGGCCCGGTCGCCGGTCTTCAGCCCGGCCGAGCGGCCGAGCGGGAGGGCCGGCACGCCGAGATCGCCGAGCGCCTGGACCAGGCCGAAGCCCGTGGCGGCGTCGAAGCCGAGGACGTGGCCGGGCACCGAGCGGCCGTCCCGGGTGGTGAGCCAGACGCTCTCGGCCTCGGTGACGAGGTAGCCGATGGTGAGCACCAAACCGTCCTCGCGGATCACCACGCCGTTGCCGGCGCGCTCGGTGCCGAGCGTCTCGGCGGTGAACGCGCTCTCCGGGATCCGCGCCGACAGGGCCAGCACGGCCGAGAGCGCCCGGTCGAGGTCGTAGCCGTAATCCGCGGGCCTGGGCTGGGCCTGCGCGGGGATCTTCCACTCGCCCTGCGTCGCCATGACTTTCCTTCGGCTCGTCCGCCTGCGCTCCGGTCGGCGCCGGAGCCGCGCCATCGGCACACCATAGGATGTCAGCGCCGCCCGCGTCACCCGCGGTCGGTTGCGACCCATGGAACGGGCCCGTTCGGGGCGGCCCGCGGCGGGGCCGGCACAACAAAAAACCGCCCGGCGGTGCCGGGCGGCGCGCCGTCCCGGAGGACGGCCTGTCGGAGATCCGGGCGCCCCCGCCGCGCGGCGGCGGGGAGCCCGGTGTCTCGGGTTGGTCTCAGTACTTGCGGACCAGAGCCGCCGGGACCGGCGAGGCGGCCGGGGCCGGCGAGTAGAGCGGCACGATGAACCGGATCCAGCCGTCGGTGGAGTAGTTGTCGCGGGTGCGGCCGAAGGCGTTGGTGTACTGCGCGCCGGTCACGACGTCGCGGGCGACGTAGGCCTGGACGGTGAAGATCTTGAAGTCGTAGCCGACGAGGCCGCCGATGGCGAAGCGGCCGCGGTTGCCGGCCGCCGCGCTGGCCTGGCTGATGTCGAAGTTGTAGGTGCCGTAGGCGATCGGGCCGATCTCGAAGTTGCCGAACTTCTTCGTCGCGGTGAGGTCGAAGTTCAGGGCGTCCGAGAGGCGGATCGGGCCGATGGCGGCGCCGACCTGGCCGGGGAAGCGGCCGGGCGAGTCGTAGATGTTGGCGGTCAGGTTGGCGGTGATGTTCCAGCCGTCACCGGTGTAGCTGCCGGCGATGCCGAAGCGGTAGGTGTTGGAGGAGAGCTGCGGCAGGACCGGGGTGGCCGTCGTGCCGTTCGCGGTGATGATCGAGCCGCGGTCGCCGTTCAGGTCGTTCAGGTAGGCGCCGCCGAGCAAGCTGACGCCGAAGTTGTTGCCGAGGTCGAAGGCCCAGATGCCGCCGACGAAGGTGCCGACGTTGATCGAGATGTCCTTGTTGCGCACGCCCGCCGGGTTGCGGGTGAAGGCGAACACGGTCGGGGGCGCCACGAGCAGCTCGACGCGGCCGCCGAACGGCACGAACGGGGTCGACCAGACCAGGACCGGGATGTTGACGGCCGTGTCGGGCGAGTTTGGCGCGTCGGTGCGGCGGTAGGTGAACGTGTTGATCGCGTAGAGGCCTTCCGGCAGCGGCGCGCCGACGGCGAGGCCGACCTGCTCGCCGGGAACCGTGGTGGTCTGCGCCTGCGCGATCGTCGAGGTCATGCCGACCGTGAGCGCGACCGCGCCGGCCGCGAGCCAGTTCTTCATCATTTTCTCATTCCTTCCCAAGGTCCCACGGCTTCCGTCCCGCATTCGGCACTTCCTTGCCGGTCTGCTCGCCAATCGCGGCTGCCGGCTTCGGACCTACCGAGCGCCCCCACGGAGCCTGCCCGTCTCAACGTCTGCGACTATTCTACAGAGACCTGCGGAAAGACAGTGGAATGCTCGCCGAAACGCCACAACCGGCTGAACCGTTGCGCAAAAGCCGCATTTTTGCGGCGATGCAACACTGTCCACAGACCCGGCCCAAACGGGGGGTCCGGCAAAATATCGTTGAATGGTCAAGCTGTTGTCGCGCCGGGGCACGGGAGAATCCGGCAAGGCCGGGGAGGTGATCGGGCAGGCCGCCGGGCGGGCCGCCCGGCCGGGATCCGGACCGGAATCCGGCTTCGAACCGGCCCGCAGCTGGCCCGAACCGGCGCCCCGCGGCTCGAATCACCGCCCGGCCGGGCGGATATGCGGACGGCACCCGGCAGAAACTGCCGCGCCGGCCTGCGATCGGGCCGGTCCGAACCGCCTGCCTCGTCCCGTCGGGCTCGCGGATTCGCGCGTCCCCGGAGGGGCCGATCCTCCGGGGCCGCGCGTCCCGCCCGTCCTGTGTGGGGGAGGGCCCGCGGCCGGCCCTGTCGCCGGTGCGTCCGACGCCCGCCGCTTACCCGGAAGGTTTGGCCCGGAAGGTTTGGCGCGCTACTCGGCGGCGCGGCCTCGGCGCGCGGGCGCCGCGGGGCGCCGCTCCAGCACCTCGCGCAGGAACCGGCCGGTATGGCTGGCCTTGGAGCGGGCGATCTCTTCCGGCGTGCCCTGCGCCACGACCCGGCCGCCGCCGTCGCCGCCCTCGGGACCCATGTCGATCACCCAGTCGGCGGTCTTGATCACTTCGAGGTTGTGCTCGATCACCACCACGGTGTTGCCCTGGTCCACCAGCTCGTGGAGCACCTCCATGAGCTTGGCGACGTCGTGGAAATGCAGGCCGGTGGTCGGCTCGTCGAGGATGTAGAGGGTGCGCCCCGTGGCGCGCTTCGACAGCTCCTTGGAGAGCTTCACCCGCTGCGCCTCGCCCCCCGACAGGGTCGTGGCCTGCTGACCGACATGGACGTAGTGCAGGCCGACCCGCTTCAGGGTCTCGAGCTTGTCGCGGATCGCCGGCACCGCCTTGAACAGCTCGGCCGCCTCCTCGACGGTGGAATCGAGCACGTCGGCGATGGACTTGGCCCGGTACTTCACCTCCAGGGTCTCGCGGTCGTAGCGCTTGCCCTTGCAGACGTCGCAGGTGACGTAGACGTCGGGCAGGAAGTGCATCTCGATCTTGATGACGCCGTCGCCCGAGCACGCCTCGCAGCGCCCGCCCTTGACGTTGAACGAGAAGCGGCCGGGCTGGTAGCCCCGCGCCTTGGCCTCCGGCAGGCCCGCGAACCAGTCGCGGATCGGCGTGAAGGCGCCGATATAGGTGGCGGGGTTCGAGCGCGGCGTGCGGCCGATCGGCGACTGGTCGATGTCGATGACCTTGTCGAGGTGCTCCAGCCCCTCCAGCCGTCCGTAGGGGGCCGGGTGCTCCAGGGCGCCGTTCAGCTTCTTGGCGATCGCCTTGTAGAGGGTGTCGATCACCAGGGTGGACTTGCCGCCCCCCGAGACGCCGGTGATGCAGGTGAAGGTGCCGAGCGGGATCTCGACATCGACATCCTTCAGATTGTTGCCCCGGGCGCCGAACAGGCCGAGCTTGCCCTTGCGGCCTTTTCGGCGCGCGGTGGGCGTCCGGACTGACATCTCGCCCGTGAGGTATTTCGCGGTGAGCGAGGCCGGGTTGGCCAGGACCTCGGCGGGGGTGCCCTGCGCGATGATCTCGCCGCCATGGATACCGGCGCCCGGGCCGACATCGACCACGTAATCGGCCTGCAGGATCGCGTCCTCGTCATGCTCGACCACGATCACCGAATTGCCGAGGTCGCGCAGGCGCTTGAGCGTACCGAGCAGCCGCTCGTTGTCGCGCTGGTGCAGGCCGATCGACGGCTCGTCCAGCACGTAGAGCACGCCGGTGAGGCCGGAGCCGATCTGCGAGGCCAGCCGGATGCGCTGGCTCTCGCCGCCCGAGAGGGAGCCGGAGCCGCGGGCGAGCGTCAGGTATTCGAGGCCGACATCCACCAGGAAGCTCAGCCGGTCGCGGATTTCCTTGAGAATTCTGACCGCGATGGCGTTCTGCTTCGCCGTCAGCTTCTCCGGCAGCTCCGAGAACCAGCGATGCGCCTCACTGACTGAGAGGGCCGTGACATCGGCAATGTCGGCCATGGCGACCTTCACGGCGAGCGCCTCGGGCTTCAGCCGCTTGCCGCCGCAGGCGGCGCAGGGCGTCTCGCTCATGAAGCGCCCGATCTCCTCCCGGACGGCGTCCGAGTCGCTCTCCTTGTAGCGGCGCTCCAGGTTCGGGATCACGCCCTCGAAGGGCTTGTTGACCGTGTATTTGCGCAACCCGTCGTCGTAGGCGAAGCGGATCGCCTGCTTGCCCGAGCCGTACAGCACGATGGCACGGGCCGTCTCCGACAGGCTCTGCCACGGGACGCTGGTCTTGAAGCCGAAATGCTCGGCCAGCGCCTCCAGGGTCTGGCCGTAATAGGGCGAGGTCGACTTCGCCCAGGGGCCGACGGCGCCGCGCTTCAGGCTCAAGGCCGGGTCGGAGATCACCAGCTCGGGATCGATCCGCATCTCGTGGCCGATGCCGCTGCAGGTCGGGCAGGCACCGAACGGGTTGTTGAACGAGAACAGCCGCGGCTCGATCTCCGCGATGGTGAAGCCCGAGACCGGACAGGCGAAGCGCGACGAGAAGGTGATGGTCCGGGGCGTCTCGCCCTCGGGGGCATCCGCGAACACGACCTCCGCGATGCCATCGGCCAGCTCCAGGGCCGTCTCGAAGGACTCGGCCAGCCGCGAGCCGATATCGGCCCGGACCACGATGCGGTCGACCACCACGTCGATGTCGTGCTTGAACTTCTTGTCGAGCTTGGGCACGTCGTCGATGGCGTAGTATTCGCCGTTCACGCGCAGGCGCTGGAAGCCCTTCTTCTGGTACTCGGCGATTTCCTTGCGGTACTCGCCCTTGCGTCCGCGGACCACGGGCGCCAGCAGGTAGAGCCGGGTCTTCTCCGGCAATTCCAGCACCCGGTCGACCATCTGCTGGACGGTCTGGCTCTCGATCGGCAGGCCGGTGGCGGGCGAGTAGGGGATGCCGACCCGCGCCCAGAGCAGGCGCATGTAGTCGTAGATCTCGGTGACCGTCCCGACGGTGGAGCGGGGGTTCTTGGAGGTGGTCTTCTGCTCGATGGAGATCGCCGGCGACAGCCCGTCGATCTGGTCGACGTCGGGCTTCGACATCATCTCCAGGAACTGGCGGGCATAGGCCGAGAGCGACTCGACGTAGCGGCGCTGCCCCTCGGCGTAGATCGTGTCGAAGGCCAGCGACGACTTGCCCGAGCCCGACAGCCCGGTGAACACCACGAGCTTGTCCCGGGGGATCGTCAGGTCGACGTTCTTGAGGTTGTGCTCCCGGGCCCCCCGGACCGCGATGACCCGCCGGTCATGGGCGCTCGCCGGCGCGGCGTCGAACAGGGCCGCCAGCTTGGCGTCGATCGCGGCCTCGGCAGCCGCCCCAGGGCGGGCGGGCTTTTCGGACTTCGCGCGGGCCGGCTTGGGCTGCGGGGCCGGGGCGGCGGTGGCGGCTTTCGGAGCCTTGGACGCCGTCTGCGCGGCGGCTGTCGGGGCAGCTTGGGCGGCGCCGGCGCGGCTTGCGGCACGACTTCCAGCTTGGGCTTTGGCCATGAGGGCGGCGGTCTTTCGAGGCGTCGACGCAGTCGGATCGGATCCGGATCGGATTCGCGCGCGGGCCAGCCGCCGCTCCGACACATGTCGAGCCCGAGGGGGCCGACGGCAAGGTGGGGCCGGCGGGACGCAGGTCCGTCATGCGCCGCCCTTGCTAGAACGAAACGCGTACGGCGGCAACCGCTCGGCGAACGAGCCGCCGCCCTTGCGCGCGCGGCAAAGCGTTCCGGCAGCGCCCGAGCGGGCGTCCAACCGGTCGTCCGAGCGGGCGCGCGAGGGCGCCTGCGAGGAACCGGGCAAGTCGCCGACGCATGGGGCCGCCGGTGTCCCCTCCGGGCGCGCGGCACGGCGCGCGCGACGACGGCCCGGTGTTGCACCGCGGGAACCGAGGCCCCACGTCGCCGGGATCCACCCTCGGACTCGACTCCATCGACAGGTGCCGATGCCAGCGCTCGACCTGACCGACCCGGTCGCCCTCGGCGGGGCGGGGGACCGGAATGCGGCCCGCGGACAGAGCGTGTCCACGCGGCTGCTGTTCCTGATCGTGGGCATCGCCAACGCCACCTGGGCGCCCCTGGTGCCGCTGGTGCAGGACCGCGCCGGCCTCGACGCGGCGGGGCTCGGCCTGCTGCTCCTCACCTTCGGCATCGGCTCGATCCTGGCGATGCCGAGCGCCGGGGCGGCGGCTTCGCGGCTCGGTTTCCGGCCGGTCCTGCTCGCCGGCACGCTGGCGATCGGCCTCGCCCTGCCGGTGCTGGCCGTGGGCGATGGGCTCGTGGAGCTCACCCTGGCGCTGGTGCTGTTCGGCGCCGGGATGGGGGCGGTGGACTGCGTCATGAACCTGCAGGCCGTCGTGGTGGAGCGCGCCAGCGGGCGCCCGATGATGTCGGGCTTCCACGGCCTCTACAGTCTCGGCTGCATCCTGGGGGCGCTGATCGCCAGCGGCCTGCTGGCGGCCGGGCTCGGCGCGGGCTGGAGCGTGCTGCTCCTGGTCGCCGGGATCGCGGCCCTGTTCGCGGCCGCCTGGCCCGGGATCCTGCCGGCCGAGCGGGCAGGGGGGAGCGGAGGCCCCGCCTTCGCGCGCCCCCGGGGCGTCGTGCTGGTGCTGGGCCTGCTCTGCTTCGTGGTGTTCCTCACCGAGGGCTCGGCCCTCGACTGGAGCGCGGTGTTCCTGATCCAGCAGCGGGGCCTCGATCCGGCCTGGGCGGCGCTCGGCTACGCGGCCTTCTCGGTGACGATGACGGCCGGGCGCCTTGCCGGCGATCGGGTCGTGGCCCGGCTCGGGCGGCGGCCCGTGGTGGTCTTCGGCGGCCTCCTGGCGGCCGCCGGACTCGCGCTCTCGGTCCTGGTCCCGGCCTGGGAGGCGGCCCTCGCCGGCTACGCCCTGGTCGGGGCGGGCTGCGCCAACATCGTCCCGGTCCTGTTCACGGCGGCCGGCCGCCAGACCGCGATGCCCGCGCGCGTGGCGGTGCCGGCGGTGACGACGCTCGGCTATGCCGGGGTGCTGGCGGGCCCGGCGCTGATCGGCTTCGCCGCGCAGGCTTTGGGCCTGTCCGCCGCGCTCCTGCTCGTGGCGGCCCTGCTCCTCGCCGTGGCGGCGGCCGGGCGGTCCCTGCCGGTGTGAGGCTCACGCCTCGGCGTTGCGCGCCATGAAGGTGGCGGGGCTGCCGTCCTCCGGGTTCACGAAGACGATGTCGGTGGGCGCCCGCCGGGGGGTGTCGATCGCGAGGAACACCACCGGTTCCGCGGGATCGATCTCCGGCATGGCGTGGACCGTGCCCTTCTCGAAGACCAGGAGCTGACCGGGGCCGAATGCGGTCGCGGCGGCCGGGTCGCCCAGCCAGACCGTGCCCCGGCCCGACAGGCAGTAGAGGTACTCGTCGCAGGTGGCGTGGTAGTGCGGCGGAGTCGGCCGGTAGACCCGGAACACCCGGGCGCTCGCGGCCTCCCGGTTGGTCAGATAGGTGTCGACCAGGAGGGTCTGGGCGCTGCCGGGCAGCGCCGCCGCCAGCGCCGCCACGTCGAAGATGCCGGTCCCCGCCGCGTCCGCCATCGCCTCCGCCTCCGACATCACGTCCTCCTCACTCCGAAAACCGTCGCGCACGATCCTGTCCTCGGCCCGCCCGCTCTCGATCGGCGCCGGGGCACGCCGCGGGCTCGCGGGGTCGATCCCCCCGTCATGCTCACCCAGGGTGGTGCGCAGGCGCCCCGCGTCAACGCGGCGAGACAGCCCGTCGAGGCGTGCGCCCCGGCGGCGACGTCCTGCGGGCCGCCCATCCTGCGGGCCGCCCATCCTGCGGGCCGCCCATCGCGCGCCGGGACGGGAACGCCCGGGACCGCCACAGGCTCCGGCGCTTGCGGAGCCGGAAATCAGCCGCTCCGGGTCGTCGATCGGGGTGACGAGAGCGACGATCCCGGCCCGGGGGGCGGCGGTGGCGGAGACGACGCGGGCCGGGGCGCGGAAGGGCGCAGCTGTCGCCCTCCGCTGGAGAGGACCCGGCGGTTCAGGGCGCTCCGGCGGCGGCGGTCCCGCATGACCCGGCGCAGGGTCACGATCCCGCGCCCCGCAATAGAACCGGGGGAGCGAATTCCCCGGACGGCCTCCGCCGAAGTACCTCCGCTGATGAAAGACGGCCCGCCCCCGCACGGGCGATCCCCGGAACCGATGATCCCCGCGCTGAAGACCTGGCAAACCTGCACACCGACAGCGCCGCCCCGACCGAAACTGCCATCCGATCAGGCAGAGCTGCACCGAATCCGGGCAGGTCAGCATAACCAGATCTTTATGACCTGCGGCCAAGCTCCGTTCTGTTCTCCGAGATGTCCTGCCGCCGATGATCCTCCTCTCCTCGCTTCGCGCCCGGATCCTGGTCGTGGCGCTCGCCCCCAGCCTCGCCTTCGCGGGGGCCGCCGGCTGGACGGTGTCCGACCAGTGGGCGCGGCGCGCCGAGATGGACCGGGTGGAGAGCCTCGTCGGCCTCGCCTCGCGGATCAGCGCCTTCGTGCATGAGGCCCAGCGCGAGCGCGGCGCCTCCAGCCTGTTCCTGGGCGCGAAGGGCGCACAGTTCGGGCCCGAACTCGCCGCCCAGCGCGTGCGCACCGACGCGGCGCTCGCAGACCTTCCCGGGGCGATGGCGGCGGCCACGCAGTACGGCCCGGCCTTCGCGGCGCGCGGCGCGGGTTTCGGCCAGGCGCTCGCCGGGCTCGCCGACCAGCGGCGGGCGGTGGACGCCCTGACGGCCGGCGTCCCCCAGGCGGCCGGCTACTACACCGGCCTGATCGGCGAGGGGCTCGGGCTCGTGCGGGCGATGGGCGGGGCGATCGACGAGGCCGGCCTCGCCGCCCGGGCGAACGCCTACGCGGCCTTCCTGGCCATGAAGGAAGCCGCCGGCCAGGAGCGGGCCGCCGCCTCGGCGGTCTTCGCCTCCGGCAACCTGGACCTCGCGGCCGCGCGCCGGCTCGCCACCCTCTCGGCCGAGCAGGCGACCTATGCGGGCCTGTTCCGGGCCGGGGCCGAGGCCGCCCAGACGACCCTGCTCGACGCCGCCGAGGCGACCGAGCCGGCCCGGGCGGTCGCGCGCCTGCGCAGGATCGCCCAGGAGACGATGCCGGGGACGCCGCTCGCCTTCCGCGACGCGCCTTCCTGGTTCGGCCTCGCCACGCAGCGCATCGATGCCCTGAAGGGCGTGGAGGACCGGCTCACCGCCGATCTGGAGGCCGCCGCCGGCGCCCTGCGCGCCCGGGCGGACCGGATGCTGACCCTCTGGATCGCCGGAGGCCTCGCCCTGTTCGCCCTCTCGGCCGGCCTCGCGGTCTGGCTCGGCACCGCGATCGCGCGCCCCCTCGCCCGGATGGCGCAGGTTCTGACCGCGATCGGCCGGGACCAGGGGACGGCCGATCTGGCGATCCCGTCGGGGGGCCCGCGGGAGGTCCGGGCGATCGCCGCCGCCGCCGTCGCCTTCCGCGACAGCGTCGCCGAGCGTCGCGCCGCCCGGGCCGCGCAGGAGCGGCTCGCCGCCGAGGCGAGTGCCGCGCAGCGCGCCGCCGCCCTGGGCCTCGCCGACAGCTTCGAGCGCCAGGTCGGCGGCATCGTCGCGGCCGTCTCGGCGGCGGCCGCCCAGCTGGAGGCCTCCGCGCACGGCATGGCCCGGACCGCGCAGGACACCACGGATCTCAGCCGGACGGTGGCCGGATCCGCCGATTCGGCCGCGCGCTCGGCCGACACGGTGGCGGCGGCCACCGAGGAACTCACCGCCTCGGTCCGGGAGATCGGCGTACAGGTGGGGGCCTCGGCCGACCTCGCCGCCGCCGCGACCCGGGACGCGGACGGGACCGCCGGCGAGGTGCACCGTCTCGCCCAGGCGGCCGGGAGCATCGGGGAGATCGTCGCGATCATCTCGCAGATCGCCGGTCAGACCAACCTGCTGGCGCTCAACGCCACGATCGAGGCCGCCCGCGCCGGCGAGGCGGGCCGCGGCTTCGCGGTGGTCGCCGCCGAGGTCAAGGACCTCGCCACCCAGACCAGCCGGGCCACCGAGGAGATCGCCGCCAAGGTCGCCGAGATCACCGGCTCGACGGAGGCCTCGGTCCGGTCCATCGGCAGCATCACCGAGGTGATTCGCAACCTCGCCCGGATCGGGGCCGAGATCGCCGCCATGGTCGAGGAGCAGGGCGCGGCCACCGCGGAGATCGCCCGGACCACCGCCCAGACCTCGCAGGACACCCGCGGGGTCTCGGGGCACATGGCGGGCGTCGGCGAGGCCGCCGCCGCGGCCAGCCGGGGCTCCGAACAGGTGCTGCGGGCAGCAGGGGACCTGTCCCGCCAAGCGAGCGACCTGCGGGAGGCCGCGGAGGGCTTCCTCACCCAGATCCGGGCGGCTTGAGCCGGGGCTTCCGAAGGGCGCGCCCTCGGACGGGGTGTCGGGGCGGCGCCCCGGCGTCACCGGGCCATGCCCGACGGCAGGGCACCCCCTGCACCCGCGAAGGGTCCCGGCGCCTTCGAATCCGGGATCTGTCGTGGGTCCTGCCGCGGCCCAACGCCGGGACGCCCCGCGCCCTCAGTGCACGCCGGCCTCCGGAACCGTGCCGGAAGGTCAGGAGCGCCACATCGATCTGGCCGAGGCGGTGAGCGCGCGGATCCGGCGCGGCCGAATCGGCGGGCTCAGTCGGGAATCGCGAACCCGATCGACAGGCACAGGGCCGCGACGGCCGTCAGCGCCACGGCGGCCTGACGGACCTGATGCCAGCGCGCGCTGCGCGCGCGCTCCTCCGGGCTGGCGCCCAGCTGCAGCTCGTCGTCGAAGCCCCTCACGAAGGATTCGAAACTCGGAAAGGCACGCCGCGCGAGCCAAGTCCATACGCCGACAGCGACCAGGCCGACGGCCCAGCCGCCATAGGTCATCACATCGTCCAGCATCCGGACGCAGCCTTCCAGCCTACGCCCCCCTCATCCGCAACTCTACGGGAAGTTGCGGAAACTGCCTAGTCGGAAGAGGGGCTTCCGGCGCCGGTTCCGTGTTTCCGAACGTGTCTCGACCGGGCCGTCGGTCCGCGTCGCGGACAGGCCTCGGTCAGGTCGCGGTCAGGTCTCGGTCCGGCCGAGGGCGTAGAGGGTGATGGCGGCGGCGTTCGAGACGTTGAGGCTGCGGATCGCCCCCGCGAAGGGGATCCGCGCCAGCAGGTCGCAGCAGCTCCGGGTGCGCTCGCGCAGCCCCTTGCCCTCGGCGCCCAGCACGATCACCAGCGGCCGGGCGACCGTCACGGCGTCGAGGCTTTCCGGCGCGTCGGAATCGAGGCCGACCCGGGTGAAGCCGCGTTCCCCCAGGGCGATCAGCGCCTCGGCGAGGTTCCGGACGGTCACGAACGGCACGTGCTCCAGGCCGCCGGAGGCGGATTTCGCCAGGACCCCGGTTGCGCCCGGGGCGTGGCGCGCCGTGGTGACGATCCCCGCCACCCCGAAGGCCGCGGCGGTGCGGACGATCGCCCCGACATTGTGCGGGTCGGTGATCTGGTCGAGCGCCAGCAGCAGCGCGTCGGCGGGCAGATCGTCGAGCCCCGGGGCGGGCAGGGGCTCGGCCTCGAGATACAGTCCCTGGTGGACGGCGTCCGGTCCGAGCAGGCGGCCGATCTCGCTCGGCCGGACCAGTTCCGGGGTGATCCGCAAGGCGCCGCCGAACTCCGCCTCCAGCCGCGCCGCCGCGTTCTCGGTGGCGAGCAGCCGCTGCAGGCCGCGCTGCGCATTGCCCAGGGCCTGAACCACGGGATGCCAGCCATAGAGCACGGCCGGCCCGTCGCCGTCCGCCTCCCGCTGGCGGCCCGCCGCGCCGGGACGGCTGCCGGGGCGGTTGCCGGGCCGCAGAGCCGGACGTCGGGGCCCGTGCGGGCGATTCGGGGCGGGGCGACTGCCGGACGGACGGCCGTCATCGCGGCGGTCCGTCATCGGGATTCGATCGGGAAGGGAGGCATCGGCACGCTCTTCATCTGAGGGCCCTCTGGGACGGCTCCGAGAAACCGGGCGGCATCGCCCGCGTCAAGCCGCCATCGCGGGGATCGCGACGGTCCCCGTGACGAAGCCGGCCGGCCCGCCGCCATCCAGGCTCTGCGGATCGTCAAGCGGTGACGGCGGAAATTCGAGGGAATGTGGAAAACCATCATACATTCCCTTCGTACCCTGTGCGCTTCCGGTGCGATCAGGGTTCGTTCGTCAGAACGAACAGGCTCTCCGACACTAGGAAGATTATCTGGAAGAGTCTTTCAGAGAGTCAGTTCGGCAAGTTATATGCAGTCCGAAATTCCTCATTCTGGCCATGGGGTTGATGTGGTTTTGCGCATCCGACTCTGCGTGGGTGCGCATCGAACTCTGCGCGGCCGCGTATCGGATTCTGCGCCGGACCGGCGACGTGGCGTATCGGAATCTGCGCGGCGGCGTATCGGATTCGGCGGGGATTCCGGCCCGCGCCGGTGGATAACGGGGACGGAACGCGGGCGGGCGGGCGTATCGGACTCTGCGTGGGATCGGGCGGCGGACGGACCCCGTATCGAACTCTGCGTCGCGCGGGGCCGGAGGGGCCCCGGAGAGCCGAGAGGGGCGGAGCGGGGGCGGAGCGGGATCGAAGCAGGATTGGAGCGGGGATGGAGGGGGGCCGCGGTCACCCGGCCCCGGTCATGCGCCTGCATTCGGGGGCGGGCCGGGAGCGGGGAAGCGTGGATTGCCGGGACAAGCCCGATCGAACCGGGTCCGCGGCGTCCGAATCGTGGCATGGCAGGATCGGGCCGTTCTCCCGTTCGCCGGACGAACGCGCCCCTGTGCCGCGGACCGAGGGGCGATGAGCATCGAGGAGAAGATCGCCGGGATCCACGACCCGGACCTGCAGGCCGAGATCGAGGCGGCGCGCGGCGGCTTCCTGTTCGCGCAGATCGTGGAGCACGTGCTCCACCGTCAGCGCGAGCGCGATGCCCAGGCCGCCCTCCTGGGTGAGGAGGAGAGCCGCCGGGCCGGCCTGTCGCGCGACCAGCGCCGCCGCGACGCGGTGCGCCTCGTGATCGAGAGCGAGCCGGCGCTCCCGTCGAGCCTCCAGCACATCCATTCGGTCCTGGCGCTGTGCGGCCTGCCCTACCGCGACCCCGGGCCGGTGCGCGAATTCTCCCGCAGCTACGGGCGCAACTCCCTCAGCCTGATCGCCGGCCGGATCAAGGATCCGGAGACGGGCGCCTTCGAGCCCCAGGGGCTGCCCTACGGCCCGAAGGCCCGGCTGGTCTTGCTGCACCTCTGCACCGAGGCCGTGCGCCAGCGCAGCCCCACCGTGAAGGTGGCCGAGACCCTGTCGGGCTTCATGCGCGAGATGGGCTTCGCGGTCACGGGGGGCGAGCGCGGCACCATCCGCCAGTTCAAGGAGCAGCTGAACCGGCTGGCCGCCTGCTCCATGCAGATCGGCCTCTGGGACGGGCGCGACAGCGCCACCACCCTCAACGTTCCGCCGTTCCGCAGCCTGGAACTGTGGCGCCCCCGCGCCGGCGAGGGGGCCGACGAGGCGGGGCGCACGGTGCGCTTCGACCCCGAATTCTACGAGACCCTGATCCGGCACGCCCTGCCGGTGGACGTGCGGGCGGCCCGGGCCTTCTCGGGCTCGGCGCGCAAGCTCGACCTGCTGTTCTGGACCGGCTACCGCCTGCGGTCGCTGCAGCGACCGCTCCGCCTGACCTGGGCCAACCTCCACGCGCAGTTCGGCGCCGAGAACGCCTCGATCCGCAGCTTCCGGCAGGCGTTCAAGGCGGATCTCGCGCATCTGCGCGAGGTCTTCCCGCGGCTGCCGCTGGTCCTCGACGAGGGCGGCCTGACCCTGCATCCGGCCGATCCGAGCACGCTGCTCGTGCCGCCCAGGCCGGCCGCCAAGGGAATGCGGAAGCGGGCAAGGGAATAAGGCTCGCCGGATGGAATATTCCGACTGTCGCTCAGGCGGGACGAAATATTCCGACTCAGAGCATTCCCACCGGTGCTGAGAACGGGTAGATGTTCCCTCAGGTCGGAGGGACCATCGCGTGGGCCTGTCGGAATCCGAGATCGAGGCGCGGCTCGCCGCGTTGCGGCGCCAGCGCGAGGCCCTCGACCGGCAGATCGCCGACCTCGTGCTCTACCTCGAACTCGGCCGCCGCCTGGGAGCCGCCGGATCCGGGGCGAGGGCGGCATCGGATCCGGTCCCCGAGCCGGGGGCGCGCCTTCGCGGAGACCCGGCCGACGATCCGGCGCTGGGGGACCCGGGCGTGCCGGGGGATCGGTCCGGACCGGCGGCGGAGGATTCCGGCGCGCCGCGCGGACGACGGGGGGCGGAAGCCCGTCCGGAAGTGCGTCCGGAGGCGCGTCCCGTGGTCCGGACCGATGCCGCCGGCGCCCGCGGAGCCATCCCGCCGGCCATCGCCTTCACGGAGGATGCCGCCGGCGCCCGCCGCTACGGCCGGGCCATGGTGGAGGCGGCCTGCGCGGCGATCGGGCGCGCGGGCCGGCCGCTGCACGCGGCCGAGATCCTGGAGGTGCTCGCCGGGCAGGGCTTCACCCTGCCCGGGCGGGATCCGGTGGCGGCCCTCAACACGCGCCTGTGGAAGCGGTCCGGGCCGGGCGGGCCCCTGAGCCGGGTCGGTGAGGCCACCTACGCCCTGGCGCCGCCGGATCCGGAACCCGCCCGAGGGGGCCCGGTCACGCAGACGTGACGCCCGGCCGGGTCGCCCGCGCCCGCATGTTCGGGCACGCCGGCCGGCGCGGCCGACCGCCTGCGGGTCAAGCCGGGCATCGGCAGCCTCAGCCGGGGAGGGCGTGCCATGGACACGGTCATGAACACCGTCATGGACCCGATCGGCGTGATCGGCCGGCATCGGACGACCGGGACGCCGCGATGACGGCGGCCTTCGCGACGCCGGCCGCGCAGCTGTGCATCTTCCTTCTCGGCTGCGCGGTGATCCACGCCGCCCGCGCCCATGCGGATCTGATCACGCGGCCGCTCGCGGTCGCGGCCGTCGCAGCGGCCGTGCTGGTTCTCCTCGTCGCCTCCCTCGTCGCTTCTCGCGACCAAGCCCCGGAGGACGGCGAGACCTTCGACGCGGTCGCAGTCTACGGGGCTTCCTGAGCCGGCGACCGGGTCCGGGGCAGAGCCCGGCACGGCCCGGGCGGACCGCTCAATTGACGAGGCAGAAACCGAGACCGGTGCCGACCCGCCGCTCCTGCGCGCACCACGGCTTGGGCGTGGCGGACGGGGCCTTCAGGCTGGCGGTCGTCTGCGCGGCGTCGGCCGCGGTGCTGCGGAGCGCGAGGCTGCCGGGGGGCGTCGGGACCGGGTCGGGACGGGCCGCGTCCGGATCGGGAACGGATCCCAGGCGCAGTCCCGGCGCCACCCCGCCGTCCGGCATCGGGACGGGGGCGCTCGCCGCCACCGGCTGGGCGGGATCGGGCGGATGCAGCGTCGCAAGGCCGGGCATGTCCTGCGCCGCCGCGGCGCCGCACAGGACCAGGCATGCGGCCGAAGCCGCGAGGAACCTGATCATCGACGAAGCTCCTGACGAGTACCATTCCGCGGCCGATCCCGCGCAGCGGGCCTGCCGTAGCGGCGAGTCTGGCGGTCCGCCCGTTAAGGGGGCGCGAAGATTCAGGATTAACCGGTTGTGAAAACGATGGAATTCCGGGTTCCGACGAACCCGGGCGGCTCCCGGCCCGCGTCGGGACGGACCGGAAGGCGGCCCCGTCGACCGGTTGCCGCGACCGTCTGCCGCGACGCGGACAGGCCCGGGGGCGCCGTCCGCTCGGATCCGCGTGGAAACATCGGGGCGCCGCCGCAGGACCCACGGTCCCGCCTTCGGACCCCGCCCGCCCCGCGTCCGCTTCGGGCCCGCGTCCGCACGGCCTGCTCCGACGCGCCCTGTGCCGAAGGGTCTGCCCCTTCGGCACAGGGCTTCCTAGTGGGCCGGGGCCGCCACCGCGGCGGCGAGCCGGTCGTGCGGGACTCCCGACCCGCCGACCACGGCGATCCGGCTGCCGGCGGCGCTGCGCCGGCTCGCCCAGTCGCCGATCATCTCCAGGCAGGTGTGGTCGATGGCCGCGAGGTTGTCGGTGGCGAGGCGGACCTCGCCGCCCTCGGGGGTACGCTCCAGGGCCGCCGTGAGGCTCGGAAGCTGCAGGAAGGTCGCCGCCCCCGACAGGCGCAGCTCCGGCACGCCGGGCACCTCCGGGGCCGCCGCGTGCTCGATCCGGAGCCGGCCCTTCCGCAGGCTCGGCAAGGCCTGGATGAGGCTCAGGGCGAGGCCCGTGAGCACGCCGGAGAGCAGGTCCACCGCCACCACGGTGGCCATCGTGGCCAGCCAGATCGCGGCGGTCAGCCAGCCGTAGCGGGCCTGCAGGTGCAGGGCGTGGGCCGGGCTCGCCAGTCGCCAGCCGGTGACCACCAGGATGCCGGCGAGGCTCGCGGTCGGTACCAGGGCGAGCAGCCAGGGCAGGGCGAGCAGGAAGGCCAGGATCCAGGTCCCGTGCATCACCGTGGCGGCCCGGCTCACCGCCCCCGCCTGGACGTTGGCCGAGGAGCGTACGATCACCCCGGTCATCGGCAGCGCGCCGAGGAGTCCGCAGATCAGGTTGCCGATGCCCTGGGCGCCGAGCTCCCGGTCGAAGCGGGTGCGGGGGCCGTCGTGCATCCGGTCGACAGCGGCCGCCGAGAGCAGGCTCTCGGCGCTGGCGATCACCGCGATGACCAGGGCCATGATCAGGATCTCGGCCTCGGCGAGGCGCGCCCAGGCCTCTGCCCCCGGCAGGGCGAGTCCGGAGAAGAGCGCCTCCGGCACCGCCACGCGCTTGACGGCGAAGCCACCGAGGCCGGCCGCCAGGCTGCCCGCCAGCACGCCGACGAGCGCCCCGGGCAGGAGCCGGAGCCGCGCCGGTCGCAGCCGCTCCCAGGCGATCATCGCCGCGATGGTGAACCCGCCGACGATCACGGCGCCGGTGCGGTCGCCCGTGCCGGTGACGAAGTCGAAGAACGCGGCCGGGATCGCCACGAGGTTGTCCAGGCCGCTCGCCCGGGGGAGGGCGTCGGTCAGGACGTGGATCTGGGCCAGGACGATCAGGATCCCGATGCCGGCCAGCATGCCGTGCACCACGGCCGGCGAGATCGCCCGGAACCAGCCGCCGATCCGCAGGGCGCCGGCGGCGAGCTGGACGAGGCCCGCCACCACCAGGACCGGGCCGAGGGCGTCGAGCCCGTGCGCCTGCACGAACCCGTACACGATCACCGCGAGCCCCGCGGCGGGCCCGCTGACCTGGAGCGGCGAGCCCGCGATGAGGCCGACCACGATGCCGCCGACGATGCCGGTGACGAGACCGCGTTCCGGCGGTACGCCGGACGCGATGGCGATGCCCATGCATAGGGGCAGCGCCACCAGGAAGACCACAACGGAGGCGGGCAGGTCCCGGGCGAGGTTCGTCCGGATGGCGCCGCCCGGGGCGAGGGCGGCGGTCAGGCTGCTGGGGATCCGCATGGGTCAGGCCGCCTGCAGGCGGCTGCCGGTGGAGGAATCCTGCGCCACGGGCATGTCGGCCCCGGCGATCGGCCGGAAGCGCCCGTTCGCGCCGTCATAGGCCAGGAGGGCGCCGGTCTCGATCTCGAAGAACCAGCCGTGCAGCCGCAGGGACCCCTTGGCGAGGGCGGCGGCGACGCTCGGATGGGTGCGCAGGTTGGCGAGCTGGACCACCACGTTCTCCAGGGCCAGGGCGTGGTGACGGGCCTGCGCGTCCATCCCCTCGGGATAGGCCTCGCAGACGATCCGCTCGGCGGCCTCGGCGTGGCGCAGCCAGGACGCGACGCTGGGCATCCGCTTGAGCAGATCCCGGTTCATCAGCCCCTTCATGGCGCCGCAATCGGAATGGCCGCAGACCACGATGTCGCGCACGCCCAGCGCCACCACGGCATACTCGATCGCCGAGGAGACGCCGCCGACCACGTCGGAGGCCGGGGGCACGATGTTGCCGGCGTTGCGGCAGACGAACAGGTCCCCCGGCCCCGCCTGGGTGATGTGCTCCGGCGAGACCCGGGAATCCGCGCAGGCGATGATCAGCGCGCTCGGCTGCTGACCGTCGCGCACGAGCTGCTGGTACATCTGCCGCTGTCCGGGAAAGACGTTGCCCTGGAAGCTGGCGATGCCCTGGATGATGTTGTTCATGAAGGGGTCTCTGACGCTGGGAGAACCGGGGGAGAAACCGGGGCGGGCACACCGCTCGGGCCGCACGACCCGTCCCGAGGGGGGGCGGGTCGTGCGGCCCGAGCGTTCGGGTCGGGGTGAAGGCCCCCGGCCGGGCCGGGGGGAGGAAGGCGAGCCGTCCCGGAGCCGGGCGGGCGGTCTCAGCGTCGGGCCCGGCGGGGCTCTACGGTTCCGGACGCCCAGTGGGGATCGACCGCGCGGCGGCGCGCCACCGTGGTGCCGGCCCTCTCGTGGAGCATCGGCGCTCCGAGGAGCTGACCGGTCCCGGCGCGCTGCGAGTGCAGGGAGCGCGGGTCGTGATGGGGATCGCTGACGTAGGAACTCATGTGGCCCCCGCCGGCGGCCTGGCGGCTCCCGCCGCCGCCTTCGCCGGCCTGCGCGGCCAGGGGCGCGCCGAGGAGTCCGGCCAGGAGGCCCAGGGCGAGGCCGACGGTGGTGCCGCGGATCGGGACGTGTCGTGACTGGGGCATGGCGTTTCCTCGCGCGTTCGTCTTGTGGCCGGGGACACCGAATCCCTGCCGGTCAGTCGAACTTAGTCAAACTCTTGCAAATCTCATGTGCGTCTCAGCACATCACATCAATGAAGACTTTAATCCATCGCCAATGTACTACAGAGTGTGTTTGCGCACGTCTTTGCCTCGTCACGAAATCAGCGCCGGGATTAAAGCCGGATCTGGTTCCGATGCGCCGGATCGGGCTCTGTCGGACCGTGGGGCCGGACCGTGGGGCCGGGCTAAGGGGTCGGGCTAAGGGGCCGGGCTAAGGGAATGCGCGGCCGCTGTCCCGACGCCGCGAGGCGGGGTCGATGTCGGGGTGGAACGGGGGGGAGAGCCGATCGGGCCGGAGCGGGATCAGGCCCGTCCGGCCTGCAGACGCGGCGTGGGCTGCGCGGCCGCGCGGCCGGGGGCGGGCAGGGGATTGGCCGCCCTGTAGACGACGCCCGCAGCCTCGTAGGTGAGGCTGGCGGTCCTGTTCCCGGCAAAGCCCCGCTCCAGCAGGCGGGTGCCGAATCCCTTCCGCGTCGGCGGGACGACCGGGGGGCCGCCGCACTCGCACCATGTCACCCGGAGGGTATCGGTGTCTGGGCCGGCCTCCACCGTCCAGACCAGCGCCGCGCGACCGCCCGGAACCGACAGGGCGCCATGCTTGACCGCGTTGGTGCACAATTCGTGCAGGATCATCGTGAGCGCCAGCGCGCCCTCGGGCGGCAGCCGCAGGTCGGGACCTTCCAGGCTGATGCGCGGCGGCAGCGCACCGGACGAGGTCTGGCTCGCCAGATCGTTGCCGGACCGAGCGCCCCCCGGGACTTCCGCGCCCAGGAAGGGCCGCATCGCCTGGGTCGCGACGCCGCGCAGGTCCGCGCTCGCCCAGCTCTCGCGGGTCAGGATGTCGTGGGCCCGCGACAGGGCGAGCAGCCGCGCCTCGAAGGCGTCGCGCCCGGCCGCGGCGTCCCCGCCGAGGTTCTTCAGGCTCTGCGCCGCCATCGCCTGCACGGTGGCGAGGGTATTCTTCACCCGGTGGTTCAGTTCATCGATCAGCAGCCGGTGGGTGTCCGCGCGCCGGGCGAGCTCGTCCGCCGCCGCGCCCAGGGCGTCGGCGATCATCGCGCCTTCGCGCACGAAGGCGCGGGGCAGCGGCGGCGGCCGCTGGTCGCGGCCCAGCGTCTCGGCGGCCACCGCCAGGTCCAGCAGCGGGCGGGCGATCAGGCCGGCGAGCAGCCACGCCAGCAGTGCCGCCGCGAGCGCCACCACGCTGCCCGCCACCAGGATGTCCCCGCGCAGGGCCGCCACCGCGGTCAGGGCCCGGTCGGCCGTCTGCCGCACCACCACCTGCCAGCCGAGACCGGGATAGTCCCGGTGACCGGTCGTGGACGCGTGGGCGCTGAGATATGCCGCGGCGCCGTCGGGCCAGGGCCCGACCCGGCTCGTGCCCTGCGGATCGAGGGATCTGTCGCCGGTCAGGACCGCCCGGGGCAGGGCGGCGCCCTGCAGGGCGGGCGGACCGAGGAGCACGGTGCCGTCGCGAGACAGGATCAGGATCTCGGCCCCCTGGCGATGGCCCCGGAGCGCGCCTTCGAGGATGCGCGCCATGTCGCGCGCCCAGGTCCAGTCGAGATGGGCGGCCAGCACTCCGAGGACGCGGCCGTCCGGCGACCGGACCGGGGCCGCGACATCGACGAGGCGCAGCGGCTCCCGCGCCGCCCCGCGCGCACCGGTGTCGATTGGGGGCATCAGACTCTGGAGGAGCTTGGCCGGATGCACGTCCCCGACATAGGGTCCCTCGAGGCCGCCGCGGAAATAGTCCCGGCCGGAGACGTCCGCGCCCTCCAGGGCGCCCGTGCTGGTCGCGGATACGCGCCCGTCGGCGTCGACCAGCCCGATGATCGAATAGGCCGGGTAGGTCGCCTGGAGCCGCTCCATCACGGCGCGCTTGGCCGCCGTCGCGGTTCCGGGATCGCGCAGGCTGTCCGAGGCGGCGGCGATCTGGATGTCGCGCCAGCGCTCGAACATCCCGATATCGAGGTTCCGGGCCATCTGGCCGGCGATCTCGGTGAGCTGGCCGCCGACCTCCGCCTCGAGCCGTCGGGTCGCCTCCCGGCTCACAAGGGCGGCGAGCGCCAGGGTCGCCAGGAAGCCGAGGGTGCCGAAGCCCAAAGCCAGGACGACGCGCAGCCGCGGCGTGCCCCATCCGCGGCGGCGGTCGGCCCGGTCCGCGGGATCGGCGCGGGCCGCCGCCGCAGGGGTTTCCGATCGCGCGACCGCTTGCATCCGATCTCCCTCGGATCCGGCCGGCTCCCGGAGGAGGGAGATCGCGCCCGCACCCCCGTCTCAGCACGCGCCGCGGGCCTCAGCAAGACGGGAGCGGTCTCCGGCGATGCGAAATTTCTATCGGGAGTTGTAAATACGCCCGGATCGTCCCATCCCCGGATCGTCCCATTGCCCAGATCGTCAGCCCTCGAGGAGGGCATGGGCCGCCCGGACCAGGATCCCGCCCGGCCGGCGCAGGGCGTCAAGCACCGAGAAGTGCTCGGCATCGGGCACCGGCAGCAGGGCCCCCGGGGCGTGGGCCGCCGCCCGCAGGGCGTGCAGGTTGCGGGCGTCGTGGATCAGCGCCGGCAGTTCGCGCGAGCCGTAGGCGATGCAAAGCGGCTTCGCCACCGCCGGACGGCGCAGGGGGGACAGGGTCTCGACCTCCGCGTCGGTGAGGCTCAGCTTGGCGTCCAGCTCGGTCTGGCGGATCGGCGCGAGGTCGTAGACGCCGGAGATGGCCAGCCCCGCCGCCACCGCCGGATGGCCCAGATGCAATGCGGTGAGCAGCCCGCCGGCCGACCAGCCCGACAGGATCAGGGGGCCGCGGATCCCGTGCGCGGCCCCGTGGGCGGCGAGCCAGTCGAGGGCCGCGCCGATCTCCGCCACGATCCGGGTGAGGCTCGCCTCCGGCGCCAGGGTGTAGCCGACCATCGCCACCGACCAGCCGGCGGCGTTCGGGCCCTGCGCGAAGCAGGCGAACAGCTCCCGCGCGCCGCGCTGCCAGTAGCCGCCATGGATGAAGACCAGGCAGGGCGCCGCCCCGTCCCGGGCCGGGTAGAGGTCGAGGGCGTTGCGGGGGCCCGGGCCGTAGGGCACGTCGAGGCCCGCCGGATGCGCGGCCCGGTAGGCGGCCGAGGCGGCATTCCGGGCGGCCACCTGGGCGGCGCTGTCGGCCACCGCGCGGGTGTTGTCGTAGCAGGCGTCCCGCGCCTCCTGCGCGAGGGCGTTCCAGCGGCGGCGCGGATCCGCGGGGGTCGGATCGTCCAGGCGGAACTCCAGCACCATCGCATCCGTCTCAGGCCTTCGGTCGCCCGCACCATGGCAGGCGGTCGGGCCCGGGTCGAGGCGGATCAGAAGCCGGGCCAGGCCCCCGGGAGGGTGCCGCCGTAGCCCCAGCCCGTGAAGGGCGGGGCCGCGACCCGCTCGCGCGTCGCCGGAGCGAAGGCCGGGACGAGCGGCCGCTGCCAGACCCGCCAGTCCGGCCGGTCCCGTGCCGCCCTTCGGGCGAGGGTCCGGTCGATGTCGGACGCGACGCGATGGCGCGGCGTCCCGGCCGGTGGCCGGGCCTCGGCCGGGGCGGCCAGCAGCAGGGCCGCCGGCAACAGGGTCGCGAGGATCGGGGCGGCGCGGATCGGGGCGGCGAGGATCGGAGCGGGACGGCGACGCATGGTTCGGGCTCCCAGGGGCGGTCTCCGGCGGCCTCCCCCGAGAGCGACGCTCGGACGCCGCACCGGTTCCCGGGACCGGTCGGGCGGTCCGGGCGTTGCCCGGGATCCCCGAAGCGCCGAAAACCCCGTAGGAATCCGGGCGCCCCATCCGGGCCGATTCGCGCGCGGTTGCAGGACGCCATCCATGACAGAGCCCGCACAGACCGTCCCGCCGCCCTCCGGCCCGCCCGATCCGGTGGCGCTGCTCGGGACGCTCGTCGCCTTCGACACGGTGAGCGACCGCTCGAACCTGCCGCTGATCGACTGGGCCGAGGCCTATTGCCGGGGCCACGGCGCCGCGGTGGAGCGGGTGCCGGATCCGACCGGCCGGAAGGCGGCGCTGCTGGTCAGCGTCGGGCCGTTCGAGACCCGCCCCGGCTACGTGCTCTCCGGCCACAGCGACGTGGTGCCGGCCGAGGGCCAGCCCTGGTCGTCGGACCCGTTCGCCCTGCGGGAGGCGGGGGGGCGGCTCTACGGGCGCGGCACCTCCGACATGAAGGGGTTCCTCGCGGTCTGCCTCGCGCTCCTGCCCGAAATGGTCGCGGCGGATCTCGCCACCCCGATCCACCTCGCGATCTCGTACGACGAGGAGGTGGGGTGCCTCGGCGTGCGCCCGCTGATCGCCCGGATGCTCGAGCGCGTGCCGCGGCCGCTCGGCTGTTTCGTGGGCGAGCCCACCGGGATGGATGTGGTGGTCGGCCACAAGGGCAAGTCGGCCGCCCGCCTCACCTTCCGGGGCAGGGCCAGCCACTCGGCCCTGGCGCCCCAGGGTGTCAACGCGGTGGAATACGCCGCCCGCTTCATCGAGCATGTCCGCCTGTCCGCGGAGGCCATCGCCCGGGACGGGGCCCGCGACCCGCTCTACGACGTGCCCCACACCACCGGCCTGTCGAGCGTGGTCCGGGGCGGCACGGCGCTCAACATCGTGCCCGACACCTGCAGCGTCGCGTTCGAGTACCGGGCGATCGGCGCGGACGATGCCGCGGCGCTGGCGGCCGCGGCGATCGGGTACGCCACCGGGACGCTGGCGCCGCTGATGCGGGCCGGCGATCCGGCCTGCGGCGTCGATGTCGAGCCGCTGATCGATTATCCGGGCCTCGACACCGATCCGGAGGCCGAGATCGTGACCCTGGCCAAGCGCCTCGCGGGCCGCAACGGCCACGCCAAGGTTTCGTACGGCACGGAGGGTGGGCTGTTCGAGCGGCTCGGCGGCGTGCCCGCCGTGGTGATCGGACCGGGCTCCATCGCCCGGGCCCACCGGGCCGACGAGTACGTCACCCGGGACGAACTTGAGGCGTGCGCGGGCTTCGTGTGGCGGCTGATCCGCACCTGCACGACCGGCTCCGCGTCATCGTCCCGAGGGGCGCTCCCAGTCTGAACCAACATCCGCGCCGGTCGAGCGCGCTTCCGGCCCGCAGGGCGTCCGCCGCGTGGCGCGACCTCACCAGGGGATGCGGCCGAAGCGGTCGACCAGCCGCCGGTACTCGGCTTCGCTCTCGGCTCTCGACGTCCCGCCCTGGCCGACATCCGAGCTTCCGGAGCCGGGATGCACCAGGCGGCACACCAGCGGCAGGACGAAGTTGTGGCGCGCGAGGCATATGCTGGGCCCGCCGAGCTGAAGGACGTTGGCGAGCCACGGGCGGACCAGGCGCGCGTGCTGCAGCGTGATGGGCGCCGTCGCCTCGACGAGGTGGGCGCGGCGCAGGCCGGTCTCGGCGAGGCGGCCGAGCCACTCGTTGTCGTAATGCCATTTCGAGGCGGGGCTGATCGCGCCGACCTGCGCGAAGGTGGTCCGGCGCATCAGCCAGCCCGACGGCGTCGGGAAGTCGTTGATCCGGACGACCTCGCCAGCCTCGTCCGTTTCGAGCTGGGTCGAGGAGACGAAATCGAAGCGGTCCAGGGCGTGAAGCGCGACGGCGAGGTATTGCGGCAGCCAGCGATCGTCGTCCTCCAGGAAGCCGACGAGGTCCCAGCTGGCATCGACGGCCTGGATGGCCGCGTTCAAGGCGGGGATCTGCCCCTTGCGCGCGCCGTGCACGAAGGTGATCTGCGGATGCGCGGCAAGCCGCGCCGGGATCTCGGTCTCGGGGTCGGTCCCGACGAAGAAATGGATCGTCGCCGGCCTGTCGAGTTCCTGGGCGTTGGCGCTCTCCACCGCGTGTTCCAGGAAGTACTGACCGGATTTTCCAGCCATGGTCGATTGTTTCATCCGGGATGGAGTGATGATGGCAACTCTCATAATCGTTTACCCGAGATGAGTGTAATATAATGGTGGGTTATGTGTCTAATTTCGAACTTATCGCACCCAGTTGATGGCGTGCATCGAATTCGATAGGCATTGAAACAGTGAAATATTACCTGGGACAGTGTGTCAAGGATTAATGATGCGAGTTTAAGATCGACGTTTCAGTGCTTAAAAAATTCTACAATCGACATATCCAGAACTAAGATCGATTTTTAGTAATAGTAACTGGCTCAATTATGATTTTATAGAGTTATCATTCCAGATGAGGCGTCCGAGTCTGCGTTGCCGGGATGCCGCCCGTGATCGAAGACGCGCTGCGCACCGCCGGGGCCGGCCCGCACGGGGCGCTTCGGGGGCCAGGATCTGCACGCGGCCGGCGGGGCCGCGCGAAACCTTTGCGCCGCTCGCGGCTTGGATCAGCGCCTTGGATCGGCGGCCCGAACCGGGCCGGATCGGGAGACCGTTCAGCGCATGGCCAGCCTCAGCGTCGCAATCGCGTTCAGCGTCCGCCTGCTCCTCGTGCTGCTGTTCCTGCCGTTCAGCGCCCTCGACAAGATCCTGAACTTCCGGGGCGCGGTCGGGCAGGCGCGGGAGGCCGTGCACGCCACGGCGTTCGCAACGGTGCTGATCCTGATCGGGCTCGGCGTCGAGATCGGGATGTCGCTCTGCATCCTGACCGGGGTCGCCGACAGGGCCGCCGCCTTCGTGCTCGCCGGCTATTGCGGGGTGACGGCGCTGCTGTGGAAGCAGTTCTGGGTGCCGGGGGATTTCTGGGCGGGGGGCAAGGGCCGCGCGCTGTTCTGGGATTTTTTGAAGAACTTCGCCCTGGCGGGCGGCTTCCTGCTCATCACCTTCGGCACGGGCGCCGGGACGGTCCAGGACTTCCTCGCCGATCCCCTCGGCTCGACCCATCCCTACGCGATCGCGGACCGGGCCCGGCCGTAGCGGGGCCCGGCACGGCGGGAGCTCAGCCCTTCGGCACGGTGGCCGCCATGGAGGGCCGGCGCTCGAACTGCGCGTACCAGGCCGCGACCGCCGGACGGCCCTCCCGCCACGCGAGATCGGGAAAGCGCAGGTCCAGGTAGCCGAGCCCGCAGGCCATCGCGACCGTGCCGATATCCAGTGCCGGCATCCCGCCGACCAGGCTCTCGAACCGGTCCAGCGCCGCGCGGATCTTGCCGATCTGGCCGGCCTCCCAGGCGTCCCAGCGCTGGGGCTCGGGGCGGAGCACGCGCTCGTAGCGGGCGAGCAGCGCGGCATCGAGCAGCCCGTCGGCCAGCGCCTGCCGGGTCAGCGCGTCCCAGCGGGCGGCGCCTTCGGGGAACAGGCGCGGCCCGGACGAGAGGCCGTCGAGATACTCGCAGATCACCCGGCTGTCGTAGAGGGCGGTGCCGTCCTCCAGGACCAGGGCGGGAATCTTGCCCAGCGGATTGTGGGCGGCGACCTCCGCGGAGGGCCCGGTCGGCGAGGCCCCGGCGATGGTGACGGCGATCCGGTCGATCAGTCCCGTCTCGTGGGCGAGGACCAGCACCTTGCGGGCATAAGGCGAGGCGGGGGAGTAGAGGAGCTTCATCGGACCGTCCCGGTTGGTCTTAGGCGCCGTGGTCGCGGCGCCGGGACCTTGCACCGATGCCGCGGGGAATCCAGCCCCCGGCGCCCCGCCGGAGGCTCAGACCTTCCGGGTCATCCTGGAGCCGGCATGGACCACCCGGCTCCGGCTCCGGCTCGGGCTCGGGCGTCGCGCCCGCATCCGCGAGCGCCAGACGAGGATGGCGCTCGCCACCCGATCGAGGGCGAGCATGCACAGGCTGCCGACGATGGCCAGCACGCAGGCGGCCCCGATCAGGACGCCCCAGATCCCGGGAGCCGGGATGATCATCAGGCACAGGAGGCCGAAGACGGCCGCGCCAGGAATCCATTTCGCCATCGCGCCGTCCGCCTGAACAAGAAGGGTGTCGCTCGGACGGAACCTGCGCCGAGACCCTTAAAGAGTGCTGGATCAACTGATGTTCAGGCCTGATATTTTATCTTCAGGCTATTATAATATGTCAGTATAGGTTTATATGCGGTAAACTTGCCGTTGCGTTCGATCGGAGATTGACCTTCCGAGGCCGGGTCCTAATCCACCAGCGACATGGTGCGCCCGGTGCTGACCAGATGGTAGAAGCGGCCGTCGAACATCTCCATCACCGCCTCGGTGGCGGCGTGCGATTCCGGGCGGATCGGAGAGGCGAGGCAGGCATCCAGCGCCGCCTGATCGGGGAAGTCCATCTCCAGGATCATGGCGATCGGCCGCGCGTCGGCGTCCTTCGAGACCACGCGCTGGATCCGCACGGCGGTGACGCCCGGGAATCGCCGCCAGAACGGCTCCAGCTCGTCCCGGACCCGACGGAAGAATTCCTCTTCCCGGGCGTCGCGCACCCTGCCCTCGTAGATCGCGGTCCTGGTCAGCATCGGGGTGTCTCCCGGAGAATCCAGCGTCAACCGGCGGCGGCCGGGATCGCTCCGGCGGAGAGCGTGGGTGGCGGTGACAACGCGCAGCGGCTGTCGGTGAAATCGGCCGCCGGCGGGACGGGCGGGCTTCTCCCCTGCGGCCGATCGGCGTATCCAGGGACAGCCCATCGTGACGATGCGGGAGAGACCGGGATCTTCCCAGCAGAGGGGACCCGGCGCCGACGGAGCAACCGCCCCGGAAACTCTCAGGCACCGGAACCGTGTCGTCAGGGCGATCTGGAGAGAGGTGCAGCGGGGGAACCCGTGGGCACCCGCCGAAGGGGACGTCCGTACTTCGCCGCGCCAGGGCGGGACGGATCAAGCTCTCAGGCACCGGGACAGATGGGGCGCGCAACCGGCCGACCGCTTGAGGCGGCCTCCACGCGTCCACGTCCCGGAGTCCAAGCCCATGACCCACATCGCCGTGATCGGCGCCGGCATCACCGGCGTGACGACCGCCTATGCGCTCGCCCAGCGCGGCTACCGCGTCACCGTCCTCGACCGGCAGCGCTACGCCGCCATGGAGACCTCCTTCGCCAATGGCGGCCAGCTCTCGGCCTGCAACGCCGAGGTCTGGAACAAGCTCTCCACGGTGATGCAGGGCCTGCGCTGGATGATGCGCCGGGACGCGCCGCTGCTGATGAATCCCAAGCCCTCCTGGCACAAGCTGTCCTGGATGGCCGCGTTCGTCCGCGAGATCGCCCATTACCGCGAGAACACCGTGGAGACCGTGCGGCTGGCCCTGAAGGCCCGGGAGGCGCTGTTCGCCATGGCCGAGGCCGAGGGGATCGACTTCGACCTGAAGACCCGCGGCATCCTGCATTTCTACCGGGACCGGGCGAGCTTCGAGAAGGCGACCGGAGTCAACGCCCTGCTGCGGGAGGGCGGCCTCGAGCGCTACGCCGTGACTCCGGAGGAGATCCGGGCGATCGAGCCGACGCTGGCCGGGACCTATCACGGGGGCTTCTTCACGCCCTCCGACGCCACCGGCGACATCCACAAGTTCACCCGGGGGCTCGCCTCCGCCTGCGCCCGCAGGGGCGTCCGCTTCGTCCAGGACGCCAGCGTCGAGACGATCGCGCCGGGGGAGGGGGGCTATGACATCGGCTGGCGCGCTGCGGGCCATCCTGCCGGGGACACGCAGGTCCTGCAGGCCGACGCGGTGGTGATCTGCGCGGGCTGCGCCAGCCGGCATTTCGCCGCGATGCTCGGCGACCGGGTCAACGTCTACCCGGTGAAGGGCTACTCGATCACCGTGAACCTGCTGACTCCGGAGGCCCAGAAGGCGGCCCCCGAGGTGAGCATCCTCGACGAGGCGGCCAAGATCGTGACGAGCCGGCTCGGCGACGAGCGCCTGCGGGTCGCCGGCACCGCCGAGTTCAACGGCTTCAACCGCGACATCCGCCACGACCGGATCCAGCCGCTGGTCGACTGGACCCGCGAGCAGTTCCCGCTGGTCGACACCGACCGGGTGGTGGCCTGGAGCGGCCTGCGCCCGATGCTGCCGAACATGCTGCCCAAGGTCGGTCGCGGCCGCCGGCCCGGGGTCTTCTACAACACCGGCCACGGCCATCTCGGCTGGACCCTCTCGGGGGCCACCGCCGAGATCGTCGCCGGGGCGATCGCCGCCGAGCACGCCCCGGAGCGGACGATCCTGCCGCTCGCGGCCTGAGAGGCCCGGGTTTCCAAAGGGCTTGAAGCCCTTTGGCGGGTTGTTGGGGCGGAGCCCTGACGAGGCGGGCCCCGCCCGCCTCGGCCCGGCGTCGTCTCCGCGAGAAGGGAGGCGCGCCGACCAAGATTATTTTGTATTATCTTCCCGAACCGCCCCGGAAACCGAGCCGCGATGCCTCCATCTGCCGCCTATCTCGACCCCGCCACCGGCGCGACCTACCCGATCGAGACGCCCCGCTGGCGCTCGGAGACGGGCGGTCCGCTGATGATCACGGACCTGCCGGGGATCGGACGCGGGGAGATCGACACGGCCAAGCGCTCCCTCTGGCGCTACGCCGCCGCCCTGCCGGTGGCGGTCTCCGACCCGGTCTCCCTCGGGGAGGGCTGCACCCCGCTGGTGCACCGACCCTGGCGGGACGGCCACGCCCATTTCAAGCTCGAATGGTTCGCGCCCTCGGGCAGCTTCAAGGACCGGGGCGCGTCCGTGATGCTGTCGATCCTGCGCCAGCAGGGGATCGACGCGGTGCTGGAGGATTCCTCCGGCAACGGCGGCGCCGCGGTGGCGACCTACGCGGCCGCCGCCGGGATGCGGGCCAAGATCCTGGTCCCGGCCTCGACCTCGCCGGCCAAGACCGTGCAGATGCGCGCCGCCGGCGCCGCGGTCGAGCTGGTGCCCGGCACCCGCCAGGACACCGCCGACGCCGCCGTGCGGCAGGCGGAGGAGATCTTCTACGCCAGCCACAACTGGCAGGCCCATTTCCTCCAGGGCACCAAGACGCTGGCCTACGAGCTGTGGGAGGATCTGGGCTTCTCCGCGCCCGACGCCGTCATCATCCCCTGCGGCGCGGGCAGCAACATCCTCGGCTGCGACATCGGCTTCTCGGAGCTGCTGCGCCGGGGGGAGATCGCCCGCCTGCCGCGGCTCTACGCGGTCCAGCCGGCCCATTGCGCGCCGCTCCATGCCGGGTTCGCGGCGGGCGCCGACGATCTCGTGCCGGTGACCCCGCGCCCGACGCTGGCCGAGGGCGCCTCGATCGCCCAGCCGGTGCGCGGCCGCGAGGTCTTGGCGGCGCTCCGCCGGTCCGGCGGCGGCACCGTGGCGGTCTCCGAGGCGGCCATCGAGGCGGCCCTGATGGAGCTCGCCCGCACCGGCCTCTACGTCGAGCCGACCTGCGCCATGGCGGCGGCGGCGCTCTCCGACCTCACCGCAAGCGGCGCGATCCGGCCCGGGGAGACCACCGTGGTGGTGCTCACCGGCACCGGCATCAAGGCGACGCCGCGCATCGCCGAGCTTCTGGGCCTCGCCCCGTGACCCAGGCCCGCTGACCAAGACATCCCGATCAAGACACCCCGATCCGGAGGAGACGGACCATGCGCAACAACATTCCCGCCTGCGTCGGCATGCCGGTCGAGGAGATCGACACCCCCTGCCTGATGGTCGATCTCGACGCCTTCGAGCGCAACGTCGACACGCTCGGCCGCTTCATGAAGGAGCACGGCCTGCGCCACCGGGCCCACGCCAAGACGCACAAATCCTCCGACATCGCGACTGTGCAGATCGAGCGGGGCGGGGCCTGCGGCGTCTGCTGCCAGAAGGTCAGCGAGGCCGAGGCGCTGGTGAGCGCCGGCATCCGCGACGTGCTGGTCTCCAACCAAGTGGTGGCGCCGAAGAAGATCGAGCGCTTGGCGGCGCTCGCCAAACGGGCGCGGGTGCTGGTCTGCGTCGACGACCTCGGCAATGTCGACGACCTCTCGGCGGCCTCCGTCCAGTATGGCGTCACCCTCGAATGCCTCGTGGAGATCGATGTCGGCGCCGGCCGCTGCGGCGTCGCCCCGGGCGAGCCCGCCTTGGTGATCGCCAGGGCGATCGCGAAGGCGCCGGGCCTGCGCTTCGCGGGTCTGCAGGCCTATCAGGGCAAGGCGCAGCACGTGCGCGACTACGGCGAGCGCAAGGCCCTGATCCAGACGGCGATCGACGAGACCAGGCGCACCGTCGACCTGCTGAAGGCCGAGGGGCTCGCCTGCGATATCGTCGCGGGGGCCGGCACCGGCAGCTTCGCCCTGGAGGGCGGCAGCGGCGTCTACAACGAGCTGCAATGCGGCTCCTACGTCTTCATGGACGCGGACTACCAGCGGGTGAAGGACGCGGACGGCCGGCCGATCGCGGAATTCGAGAACAGCCTGTTCATCGTCACGGCGATCATGAGCAAGGCGAAGGCGGATGTGGCCATCTGCGATGCCGGCCTGAAGGCGCAGAGCATCGACAGCGGCCTGCCGGTGGTGTTCGGCCGCGACGACGTGGCGTACATCAAGTGCTCGGACGAGCACGGGGTGATCAGCGATCCCGGCAACGTGCTCAAGCTCAACGAGCGCCTGAAGCTGATCCCCGGCCATTGCGACCCGACGGTCAACGTCTACGACTGGTACGTGGGCGTGCGGAACGGCCGGGTCGAGGCCGTCTGGCCGGTCACCGCCCGCGGCATGACCCTGTAGGGGATTCCGAAGGGCTGAAGCCCTTCGGCGGGGTGTCGGGGCGGCGCCCCGACGCTCGGGCGTCCCCGACCGCAGGGCGCCGCCCTGCACCCGCGAAGGGCACGCCCTTTTGAAACCCGGACTCTGGAGGTCTTCGAATCCATGCGCTTCATCTCGGAAGAGGACTCCGCGGCCCTGGTCGACCACGCCATGGCGTTCGAGGCGGCCCGGGAGGCGCTGATCGCGGCGGTCGCCCCGGGCACCACCCTGTTCCCGGCGGTGCTCGGGCACGGCTCGGAGCCGACCAACCGGTTCTCGATCAAGTCGGGCTCGACGGCCGACTATGCCGGCCTGAAGGTCGGCTCGTTCTGGCCGGGCAATCCGGACCGGGGCCTGCCGCGGCACAATTCGGTGATCCTGCTGTTCGACCAAGATGTCGGCCGGGTCGACACGGTGATCGAGGCGGGCCGCGTCAATGCCTACCGGACCGCCGCCGCCGACGCGGTGGCGGCCAGCGTCCTCGCCCGGCCGGATTCGGCGGTGCTCGCCGTTTTCGGGGCGGGGAACCAGGCGGAGTTCGAGTGCGCGGCGCTCGCCCGGATCCTGCCGATCCGGACGGTGCTGGTGGTTGCCCGGGACGCCGCCAAGGTCGCGGGCTTCGCCGAGCGCCTGGCGGGGCAGGGGGCCTCGGGGATCGCCGTGCGGGCGGCCGCGCCCCGGGAGGCCTGCGCGGCCGCCGACGTGATCGTCACGGCGACGCCGGCCCGCGCGCCGCTGTTCGAGGCCGACTGGGTCCGCCCCGGCACGCATGTCGCCGCCATGGGGGCGGACGCGAAGGGCAAGCAGGAACTGCCCCCGGCCCTGCTGGAGCGGGCGCAGCTGTTCTGCGACCTGCCGGAGCAGTCGCGCACCATCGGGGAGTTCCAGCACGCCTCCGCGGGGGCTTCCGCCGGCCTGCGGGCCCTCGGCGACGTGCTCCGGACCGGGGAGGGGGGCCGGACCGATCCGGAGGCGATCACCGTGTTCGACTCCTCCGGCATCGCCCTGCAGGACCTGACCATCGCCCGGGCGATCCTCGCCAAAGCCGACGCGCGCTTGTAGGGGAGGCCGGCGCCGGCCCTCCCCCGCCCCGGCGGAGGACGGACGGCATGCAGGACAGGCAGATCCGGGTCATCGGCATCGGCACGGGCGACCCCGAGCACCTGACCCTCCAGGCGGTGCGGGCGCTTGCCGACGTCGACGCGGTGTTCGTCCTCGACAAGCGCGCCGAGACCGCCGACCTCGTCGAGATCCGCCGCCGGATCTGCGCGGCCCATATCGCCAAGCCCCATCGGGTCGTCACCGTGGAGGACCCGCCCCGGGAGCGCCGCCCGGCCGATTACGGCGGCACCGTCGCGGCCTGGCACGCGGCCCGGGCCGAGCGCTTGGAGGCGGCCTTCGCCGCGCATCTCCGGCCGGGGGAGGTGGGGGCGATCCTGGCCTGGGGGGACCCGGCCCTCTACGACAGCGTGCTCCGCATCCTCGACCGCATCGCCGACCGCGGGCGCGTCGCCGTCACCCGGACGGTGATCCCCGGCCTGACGAGCGTGCAGGTGCTCGCCGCCCGTCACGGCGTGCCGCTGAACGGCATCGGCGGGTCGGTGCTGATCACCACGGGCCGCCGCCTCGCGGCGGGCTGGCCGGCGGACGCCGAGAGCGTCGTGGTGATGCTCGACGGCGACCCGGCCTTCGGCCATCTCGACCCGGACCTGACGATCTACTGGGGCGCCTATCTCGGCGGCCCGGACGAGATCCTGCTCTCCGGCCGGCTGGGCGATACGGGCGACGCGATCCGCCGGGTCCGGGCGGAGGCCCGGGACCGCCACGGCTGGATCATGGACATCTACCTGCTGCGCCGTGACCGCGCCGCCACGGACAGGACCGGCAAACCCGCTTAGACCGCCGCCATGCTGCGCCTGCGGGACTATCAGCGCGCCAGCCTCGACGCGCTCTCGGCCGCCTGGGCGCGGGGAGGGGCGGACGACGCGGCGCCCGGCCACCTGATCGTGCTGCCCACCGGGGCCGGCAAGGCGCTGGTCATCGCGGCCCTCGCCCGGGAGACCCTGGAGCAAGACCCCCTCGCCCGGGTGGCGATCGTCACCCACAGCCGCGAACTCGTCGCCCAGAATTTCTCGGAACTGAGCCGCGCCTGGCCGGAGGCGCCGGCCGGGATCTTCTCCGCCGGGCTCGGGCGGCGGGAGGCCGACGCGCAGGTGCTGGTCTGCGGCATCCAGTCGGTGGCCGACCGGCTCGACGCGGTGGGGCCCCGCGACCTCGTGATCGTCGACGAGGCCCACCTGATCCCCCGCGCCGCCGACACCCGCTACGGCCGGTTCCTGGCGGGCCTGCGGGCGCTGACCCCCGGGCTGCGGGTGGCGGGCTTCACCGCGACCCCCTACCGGCTCGATTCGGGCCGCCTCGACGCGGGCGAGCACCGGCTGTTCTCCGGCATCGCCTACGAGGCCGACACGTTCACGCTGATCCGGCGCGGCTTCCTGGCGCCCCTCGTCTCCAAGGCGACGCTGACCCAGTTCGACGTCTCCGGCGTCGGCCGGCGGGGAGGCGACTACATCCCGGGCGAGCTGGAGGCGGCGGTCAACCGCGACTGGATCACCCGCGCGGCGGTCGCCGAACTCGCGGAATACGGAGGTTCCCGCCGGGCCTGGCTCGCCTTCTGCGCCGGCCTCGCCCATGCGGACGCCGTCCGCGACGCCGTACGGGCGGAAGGGTATGCCTGCGAGAGCGTCTCGGGCGAGACCCCGCGCCGGGAGCGCGACCGGATCGTGGCGGCGTTCCGGGCCGGACAGATCCGCTGCCTGACCTCGGTGGGCGTGCTCGGCACCGGCTTCAACGTCCCCGAGGTCGATCTGGTGGCGCTGCTGCGCCCGACCCGCAGCACCGGGCTCTACGTGCAGCAGGTCGGCCGGGCGCTGCGCTGCGCCCCCGGCAAGGCCGACGCGCTGATCCTCGATTATGCCGGGCTGGTGCGGATGCACGGTCCCGTGGACGCCGTGACGGTCCGGAGCGCCACCCAGGGCCTGAGCGGGGCAGGGGCCCCGCGCGCCAAGCCCTGCCCCGGCTGCGGCGCCCTGATCGCGCTGAACGCCTCCACCTGCGAGGCCTGCTGGACCGAGCCGGAGGTGGACGCGGACGCCGAGGCCCCGCACGAGGCCGCGGCCGATGACGAGCTGGCGATCCTCTCGGCGGATCCCGGATTGCCGGATCCCGAACCGGCCGGCCCTGCCCCCGCGCCGGAGACCGGCGGGTCCGGGGCCGCCTGGCATCCGGTCACGACCCTGAACCTGGAAGCCGCGCCGGACGGACTCGACCTCGTGCTCGGCTGGCGGGACGGCGCCGCCGAGGCCGGCTGGCGCGTGCGCCTGCGGCCGGAGCGCAGCGGCTACGAGCGGGAGAAGGCGGTGTCCTGGTGGCGGGGTCTCGGCGGCGGGCGCGACGCGCCGATGACCGCCGCGGGCTTCCTGGAGGGCGCCGGGAGCCTGGCGCGGCCGGCCGCCGTCCGTGTCCGACCGGGCCGCGTATCGGAGCAGATCGAGTGTCGCACCCGCGAAGGCCGGATCCTGGGCGAGCGCCGGACGCCCGGTCCCGCCGGCTGACGCCGTCTCCGGATGATCGCTTCGCCGCCATCGGCGCGCCGCAACGGCCCCGACGGGTCCGGAGGCCGTCCGAGGGGCGGGACCGGGGAGGGCGCTCGAACGGCCCTCGCCCGGCGCGCCGTCCCGGCACCGGTCCCGGTCGCGCCGCCGGCGCCGGCCACAGAGCCGGACAGGATCCCGGTTACGAACCGGTCCGCTCGACACGCCGAACCTGAGCGCCAAACCGGGTCGGAAGCCGAGCCAAGCCCCCTCGCCCGAGCGAGGATGACGCATATGTTCCATAATATATCTTATGCGAACTCTTGATATCACCAGAGCGATGGCCGGTCCCGGGCGGGCCGTGGAACAAAAAGCGGAATTTTGCGGAACATTTGAGCAACGGTGCCCGCGGCGGGTGCCGGTTTCTCTCACCGTCCGCGCACCGGCCCCTGCGTTCCGTGCGTCTGCCGACCGCCCTGACGCCTGACCGGTCCGACTTCAGAGCCGCACCGAGGCCGCGCACCGGCCAGCGGGACGGGCCGGGCGATCACCCGGGGAGGGCTGTTCGGGCCCCCTCCCCGCGGCACGATTGTCCGCCGCATCGCCGCGGGCGCCCGCGGTGCCGTGCGGTGCCATGCGGTGCCATGGCGTCGACGGGATCGCCCGAGGTGCGCTGGTCCAAGCAGCCCGATGCCGGCTCCTGTATTCGCGCCCCCGGGCGATGGTCATCTGCGCCGTACCGAAAGACGAGGCTGATGCGGATCCCCGCACCGAACGCCAACGGCAGCGATGAGAGAGGCCCGACGCCGCGCCCGCGTCGCTCTTGTTCGTATCGGATTGTTTCAGACCCGTCCGGTGCGACAAAAATGATCTTTCTCACGACTGGAACGGTCCTGCGGATCCATTGTTACTGGGCTTCGTGAATGCCTGATGCGGGCATTTCCACCCCTCTGGAGAATGGAGAGAACCGATGAGGATCGTGACCGGCGTCGCCACCCTGGCCGTGCTGGCGGGTCTCGCTGCCCCCGTTCAGGCCGCATCCGGACGGGCGGTTGAGGCCCTCCGGGCCGGCGCCCTTCCCACCGCGTACGCTCAGTTCCGTGGCGGCTGGCACCATGCCGGTTGGGGAGGCTGGCACCGCGGCGGGTACGGCCGCTGGGGCTACGGCGACCGCCGCGGTCCCGGCGTGGGGGCGGCCGTGGGGGCCGGCCTGCTCGGCTTCACCGCCGGCGCGGTGATCGGCTCGGCGGCGGCCAACGCCGCGGCGCGGCCCGTGGCCGTCTACGGGGCGCCCGCACCCGTCTACGCCGCCCCGGTCGTCGTGCGCGGCTCGGCGTCCTGCGCCGCCCGCTACGCCTCCTACGACCCGGCCTCCGGGACCTACCTGGGCTATGACGGCCTGCGCCATCCCTGCCCGTAGGCCCCTCTCGCTTCTACCCCGACGGGAGCGGGCCCCGGCCGCCCGGCGCGGCCGGGGCCCGCCGCATCCCTATTGGTCGAGGGCGTTCTCGCGGACGTCCTTGGCCCTGCCCCGCCCCTGCTCGGCCTGTCCACGGAGCTTCTGCGCACGGCCCTCCGCCTTGAGGGCCTCGTCCTCCGTCAGGTTGCCGACCCCGCGTTTCGCGCTTCCGATCGCCTCGTTGGTCAGGCCCTTGAGCCGATCGACCGCACCCGCCGTGGTCGGGGTGTCGTCGGCGCAGGCCGGGCCGGCGAGGGCGAGGGCGAGGGCGAGGACGCTGCCGCCCAGGGTCATCATCGATCTGCTGCGCATCCGGAATCTCCCGTTCTGTGCAAGGGAGCGCGGTTTACGGGCGGGGCGCGCCCGGGCAATGGTGCAGCCGTATCGGATCGGCCGGAATCGAACCGGTATCCCGGGACCGGCTCCCTGCGCGGGCGGCCCGATCGTCTCCGATCCCCGTCCGCATCCAGGGCTCGGCCTCCGCCCCGGCGGCCACGCGCATCGGGCCGGATGCGGGACCGACGACGCCACCTCGGCACCCTCCTCCGCGCTCTGGGAAGCGAAAGCTGAGCCCGGATCCGGGGGGGCCCGGCGGTCTATCGGATCCGCGGCCGCAGCCGTCCGAGGAGATCCTGGCCCGGGAACCGGAACGGCGGCATCCGCAGGTCCGGCGCGGGCTCATCCCCGGGGATCGGCCCCTCGGCGAAGCGCGCCCCGGCGGACCAGAATCCGTCCCGCCACGTGCCGATCATCCCGAGCCCGACGGGCTCCCGCGTCGCGTCGGGCCGCAGCCGACCCGCGGCCCAGACGCGCTGCCAGCACCGCCGCCGCGACAGGTCGGCGTCGCGCCAGCCCAGCCGCGCATAGCCGGCCGCCGCGAAGATGCGGTCCCCGGCAAACTCCTCCGGAATCCACACCCAGCTCGAGAACACGTGGACCGCATCGGCGCGAAAGCCGGCGGGATCCACCGCCCGGGTGTAGGCGCTGAGCGCCCTCGCCCGGTGCCGGCCGACATGCCGGCGCAGGCGGCCCGGCAGCGGCAGCGCCTCCGGGAAGGCGGCGGCGTCGAGGCGGCTCGGCGCCGCGCCGCGCTCCAGCGCGTAGGTGCTGTCCACGAGGTGCATCCAGGGTTCGAGGTCGACCTCCCAGGCCTGCTCCGCCGGCGCGAAGCGGCGGACCCGTCCCGCGATCAGGCGGTCGGCGACGCGCCGGGCCGGCTCGGGAGCCCAGTCCGGCCCGGCCTCGGTCACGCGCAGCAGCGTCGAGGGTCCATGCGCCCAGACCGCCTCGGCCAAGCGGGCGAAGTCGGCCTCGGGCTCGTCGCGGCCGACCTTGCGCACCAGGATCTTCGAGCCGTCGGCGAGGTCGTCCAGCATCTTGCGCTTGAGATGGGCCAGCCGGCCGTATTCCCGCTCCAGCAGCACCTCCGGCGCGATCGAGCCGGCCGGATGTCCGGTATTCGCCCAGATGTTGTAGGCCAGGCTGTGACAATAGTAGGTGCCGCCCGCGCTCACGGAGAGCCGCAGGTCGCCCGGCACGCCGAAATCCGCGAAGCCGCAGCGCAGGCCGCGGATCAGGTCCGCCATCGGCGTGTAGGAGAAGCGCAGCAGGCCGGAGGGCTCGACCCCCCCGTAGCGCTGCACGAAGCCGAACTCGCAATTGTCCCCGAGGCTCCGAAAGGCGTGGAGCCGTTCGGCGAGGGGCGCCCCCGTCATCCTGATCCCGGTCACTGCATCCGCTCTGTCTCGCGCTCTGTCTTGCGCTCTGTCTCGCCGAGCCCGTCGCCCCCGGTCGCGACGGGGCAGGGCCCTTCTCCCGTCCCCGCCCCGGCCGGGCGCCGCGCTCAGCCGTCCAGCGGCACCTCCAGGCGGAAGCAGGCGCCCTTCCCCCGGGCCGGGATCGTCAGGCTGCCGCCGAGCTGGCGCGTGAGGCTGCCGACCACCCGCATGCCGAGGCTCTTCGAGTTGCGTCCGATCTCGAATTCCGCCGGCAGCCCGATCCCGTCATCGGCGACCTCGACCACGAGGCTCCCGGGCTGGCGCTCGGCGCGGATCCGGATCTCGCCGCCTCCCGGGTGCGTCTCGGGCGGATAGGCGTATTTGAGCGCGTTGGTGACGAGTTCGTTGACCAAGAGGCCGATGGGAATCGCCCGGTCGGCCGAGATCCGCTGCGGGCAGGCCGTGCAGGCGAGCCGCTGGCCCGGCACGCCGCTGGCGAGGTTGGCCACCAGCTTCTCCAGGAAGGGCGCGAGGTCGAGTTCGCCCGGGACCCCCTCCCCTTCGCCCGCCGCCTTGTCGCCGTCCTTGTCACCTTGCCGCCAGAGCTGGTCGTGGACGCTCGCGATCGCCTCGACGCGGCTGCGCGCATCCGCGAGGGCCATCTGCACGGCCGGGTCTTCGGCGGCCCGGGCCTGGAGGGCGAGCAGGCTCGCCACGATGGCGAGGCTGTTCTTGACCCGGTGGCTCATCTCGCGGGCGAGCAGGTCCTGCCGGGCGAGGGCGGCCCGCAGCAGGCTCTCGGTGCGCTGGCGCTCGATGGCGCCGCCGAGCAGGTTGGCGAAGCCCTGCATGAAGGCGATGTCGGCCTCCTCGAACATGCCCTCCCGGGTGTCGTCCACCTCCAGCACCCCGAAGGCGCCGTCCCGGTTCTCGATCAGCACGTTGATCGCCCGGCGGATGCCGTGATCGGCCATGAGCTGCGGCGTCCGGAACCGGGTCTCGTCGGCGAGGTGGTTCGAGATCACCGGCCGCCCGGTCTTGAGGGCGAAGCCCGCCGGGGAGGCGAGGTCCGCCCCGATCCGGGCCTGCCCGATCACGTCGGGCCCCCAGCCGACACCGGCCCGGACCAGCAGGGTGTCGGCGCCGCGCTGGTACTCCAGGGCCTTGCAGAACTCGGCGCCCATGCCCTGCGCGCACAGCTCCGCAGCCCGCTGCAGCAGGTGGTCGACATCGGTGCCGCGCAAAGCCTCGACGCCGAACTCGGACAGGATCGCCTGCTGGCGCAGGCGATAGTCGAGATCGGGGGGCGCGGGGGGGCGGGCCGCCTCGGGGCTGGGTTCCACTTCGGTCTGGTCGGTATGCGCTGTCATGGGAGCTGTGAGACTAGCAGGAAGGCGGGCCCGGCGCGAAGCGTCGCCGCTCGGACGGGCGCACCCGTCGTCGCACCCCGGCCGGGGTCCGGAGCCCCCGGCCCCGTCCGGCGTTCGCCCATCGGATACGACGCGCGGAGCGCAGGAGGCGCCAGGCATGGCCGACGACGTGAACGGACTCTCCGACAAGGCCCTCTCGATCTTCGCCTTCGCGGCCTATCACCGCCTCGTCAGCGGCGAAAAGGTCACCGCGGTGATCCGCCGGGACGGCGCCGGCCACGAGGCCGATCCGGAGGGGGTCAAGGAGTTGGAGGGGCGCGGCCTCGTCACCGCCGGCGAGACCGACATCGACCTCGGCGAGACCGCGCAGGCGGCGGTCGAGACGATGGTCGCGGCCCTGCGCCGGGAGGTCGGCCGGTGAGCCGGGAACGGGTCGATCCGCCTGCGGCATTCCGGCCGTGGAAACCCGGGAACGCTCCTGCCCCGGGGCGCCTTTCCCCGCATCCACGATGGAGACGCACATGACCGCCAAGGCGAAGGTGAAGACCGGGGACGATGTCACCTACAAGTGGGGCCAGGGCACCGTCTCGGGCGAGGTGACCAAGGTCCACACCCAGGATGTCAAGAAGACCATCAAGGGCAACACGGTCAAGCGCGAGGCCTCGAAGGCGGAGCCGGCCTTGGAGATCAAGACCGCCAAGGGCAAGACGGTGCTGAAATCCGTCTCGGAGGTTAAGGTCAAGTCTGCATAAGCGCCCAACCTGTGCGTGCCGTGATCTTGCGCACATCGCTTTCTGCTTAAGGTCTCGCCGAGAGCGGGGCGGCAGCTATCTGTAACGGTTCCAGCCTTCGAAGCCGGGACCGCCGCATGACCATTCCCCTCAGGCTCACCCTGAACGGGCAGCCGCGCGAGATCGCCCTCGACGATCCGCGCGTCACCCTCCTCGATCTCCTGCGCGAGCGCCTCGGCCTGACGGGCGCCAAGAAGGGCTGCGACCGCGGCCAGTGCGGCGCCTGCACGGTGCTGGTGGACGGGCGGCGCATCAACAGCTGCCTGACCCTCGCCGCGAGCCTCGACGGGGCCGAGGTGCTGACCATCGAGGGGCTCACCGAGGGCGACCGGCTGCACCCCGTCCAGGCGGCCTTCATCGCCCATGACGGCTTCCAGTGCGGCTTCTGCACCCCCGGCCAGATCATGAGCGCGGTCGGCCTGATCCGCGAGGGTCACGCCGGTACCGATCCGGAGCGCATCCGCGAGGGCATGAGCGGCAATCTCTGCCGCTGCGGCGCCTACGCGGGCATCCTGGAGGCCGTAAAGGATGCGGCCGGCCAAGCGGAGCACCGGGAGGACGCGGCGTGAGGACCTTCGACTACATCCGCCCGGCGAGCGTGCCGGAGGCCGTGGCGGCCGGGCAGGTTCCGGGTACCGCCTTCCTCGCCGCCGGCACCAACCTCGTCGACCTGATGAAGGGCGGCGTCGCCACCCCGGAGCGGGTCGTCGACATCACCCGGCTCCCCGGCCTGTCGTCGATCGAGCGGCTGCCGGACGGCGCCACCCGAATCGGCACGCTGGTGCGCAACAGCGACCTCGCCCACGACGCGATGTTCGAAAAAACCTACCCGATGGTGGCCGAGGCCCTGCTGGCCGGCGCCTCGGCGCAATTGCGCAACGCCGCCACGGTCGGCGGCAACCTGATGCAGCGCACCCGCTGCCCCTTCTTCACCGACGCGGTCTCGCCCTGCAACAAGCGCGCGCCCGGCTCCGGCTGCGCGGCCCTGGGGCACGCCACCCGCATCCACGCGGTCCAGGGCTGGAGCGATCACTGCATCGCCACCCACCCGTCCGATTTCTGCGTGCCGCTCGCCGCCCTCGACGCGGTGGTGGAGATCGCCGGGCCGGACGGCGCCCGGGAGGTACCGCTCACCGCGTTCCACCACCTCCCCGGCGACCATCCGGAGCGGGAGACGGAGCTGCAGCCGGGCGAGTTGATCACCGGCCTGCGCCTGCCCCCCGAGGCGGCGTCCTTCCGGGGCCATGCCCGCTATCTCAAGGTCCGCGACCGCACATCCTACGCCTTCGCGGTGGTCTCGGCGGCGGCCGCCCTCACCCTGGAGGCCGGCGGCCGGATCGGGCAGGCCCGGCTCGCCCTGGGCGGGCTGGCGCTGAAACCCTGGCGGGTGGCGGAGGCCGAGGCGGTGCTCGCCGGACAGGCACCCTCCCCCGAGGCCTTCGCGAAGGCCGCCGCCGCGGCGCTGGCCGGCGCCAAGCCCACCGGCGAGGCCAACGCCTTCAAGATCGAGCTCGCCCGCCGGGTGGCGATCCGCGCGCTGACCCAGGCCGCCGCCGGGACGCCCGCCCGGATCCCGGCGCTCCCCGCCTCCCCGTTCGGCATCGTCTGAGGAGACCCGCATGACCGCGACCTCCACGCCCGCCTCGAACCGCCCCGCAGGCGCGATCCGGCACGGCTCCAGCATCGGCCAGCCGCTGACCCGGCGCGACGGCCCCCTCAAGGTGACGGGCCAGGCCCGCTTCTCCGCCGATAACCTGCCCCCCGGGACCCTCCACGCGGCGCTCTGCGTCGCCCGGATCGCCCGCGGTCGCGTCACCGGCCTCGACGTGGCCGCCGCCGAGGCCCATCCCGGCGTCGTGGCGGTGATGCGGCCGGGGCACGCCCCGGCGCTCGCCAAGGATCCGGATGCCAAGGACGGGCCGTTCACCTTCCGCCTCGACCTCCTGCAGAACGACCGGGTCCGCTACGCCAACCAGCCCATCGCCGTGGTGATCGCCGAGACCCTGGAGGCGGCCACCGAAGGGGCCCGGCTGCTCGCCCCGACCTACGCGGCCGAGACCCCGCGGATCGGGCTCGATTCCGGCGAGGCCTTCACGCCGGATTCGGTCGGCGTCGGCGCGCCGCCGGTGGAGACCGACGGCGACGTCGAGGCCGGGCTCGCGGCCGCGTCGAAGACGATCGCCGCCACCTACGAGACGCCGGCCCAGTACCACAATGCCATGGAGCCCCACGCGGCGGTGGCCAGCTGGGACGGGGACCGGCTGACGCTCCTGATGCCGACCCAGGCGCTCGCCATGTCGCAGGCCCGGCTCGCCGGCCTGTTCGGCATCCGCCCCGAGGACATCCATATCGACAGCCCCTATCTCGGCGGCGGTTTCGGCTCGAAGGGCGTGCCGGCCGGGCCGCAGGTGCTCGCCTGCATGGCGGCCAAGCTCGTGGGCCGGCCGGTGAAGCTCGTGCCGACCCGGACCCAGATGTACGGTCCCATGGGCCATCGCGGCCCGACCCGGCAGACGATCCGGCTCGGCGCCGACGCCGCCGGCAAGCTCACGGCGCTGGACCACCACATCCGCACCGCCTCGTCGAGCTTCGACGATTTCTTCGAGCCGGCGGGCCGGGCGACCAGCACCCTCTACGCGAGCCCCGCCATCGCCATCCGGCACGAGGCGGTGCGCCTCGACACCGGCACGCCGCTGTTCATGCGCGCCCCCGGCGAGGCCACCGGCAGCGTCGCCCTGGAGAGCGCGCTGGACGAGATGGCCTTCGCGCTCGGCATGGACCCGCTGGAGTTCCGGCTCGCCAACTACGCCGAGGTCGAGCCGATCACCGGCAAGCCGTTCTCCTCGAAGGCCCTGCGGGACTGCTACCGGCGGGGCGCCGAGGCCTTCGGCTGGGCCGGGCGGCCGCTCCAGCCCCGCCAGACCCGCGACAGGGACGGGTTCCTGGTCGGCACCGGCATGGGCACCGCCACCTTCCCGGCGCTGATCTTCGAGGGGATGGCCCGGGCCGAGATCCGCGCCGACGGCACCGGCACGGTGGAGCTCGGGGCGATCGACATGGGCCAGGGATCCTGGACGGCACTCGCCCAGATCGCCGCCGACGGGCTCGGGATCGGGATGGACGCCCTCACCTTCAGGATGGGCTCCTCTGACCTGCCGAATGCCGGGATCGCGGGGGGCTCCGGCCACACCGCCACCGCCGGCGGCGCGATCCACGCGGCCGCCGCCGACGTGATCCGGCAGCTCGCGGAGCTGGCCACCAACGACTCCGCCTCCCCGCTCTACGGCGCCGGCAATGCCGGCGTCACCGCGGCGGACGGGCGGCTCACCCGGCGCGACGATCCGGGCCGGAGCGAATCCGTCACGGACATCCTCAAGCGGGCCGGCCGCGCCAGCATCGAGGGCCAGGGCAAGGCCGGGGCCGATCCGGCCGCGCAGGCGTCCTACGCCATGCACGCCCACGGCGCGGTCTTCGCCGAGGTGAAGGTCGATCCCGATCTCGGCCAGATCCGGGTGAGCCGCCTCACCGGCGCCTTCGCGGCGGGCCGGGTGATCAACCCGCGCCTCGTCCAGAGCCAGTATTACGGCGGGATGATCTGGGGCCTGTCCTTCGCCCTGCACGAGCGGGCCGAGATGGATCCGCGGACCGGCCGCTTCCTCAACGACAATCTCGCCGAGTACCACGTGCCGGTGAACGCCGACGTGCCCGCCATGGAGGCGATCCTGGTCCACGAGGACGATGCGGTGGTGAACGCGCTCGGCGTGAAGGGCGTCGGCGAGATCGGCATCACCGGCACGGTGGGGGCCATCGCCAACGCGGTCTGGCACGCCACCGGCGTTCGGGTGCGCGAGATGCCGATCACCCTGGACAAGCTGCTGGGCTGACCGAACGGCCTGACCGAAGGCCGATCCCGTCCCGGGTGCGTCGCAGCGCCCGGGATTTTTGAGTATGGGCATACCCACCGGCGGCCGGCGGTCGCCGCAGCAGCACGGAGACCGGTATGCCTCTCACCAGCGACATTCGCGGCGTCGTGCCGATCGCCCCGACGCCGTTCCATCCGGATGGCCGGATCGACGAGGTCTCCCTCGACCGGATGACCGATTTCTTCGGGGCTGCGGCCGTCGACGGCCTGACGATTCTCGGCCAGCTCGGTGAGGCCGGCAAGCTCGACCACGCGGAGGGCCTCGCGGTGGCCAAGCGCGTCCTCGGGCGCACCCGGCTGCCGGTCATCGTCGGCGTCACGGCGCCGGGCTTCGCGGCCATGCGGGCCCTCGCCCGGGAGGTGATGGAGCTGGGCGCCGCCGGCGTGATGATCGCGCCGCCCAACACGCTGCGCACCGACGATCAGGTGGTCGGCTATTACCGCACCGCCGCCGAGGCGATCGGGCCGGACGTGCCCTTCGTGCTGCAGGATTACCCCCTCACCTTCTCGGTCCAGATGACCCCGGGGGTGATCCGCCGGATCGTGTCGGAGAACCCCTCCTGCGTGATGCTCAAGCACGAGGACTGGCCCGGCCTGGAGAAGATCTCGGCGCTGCGCGGCTTCGAGCGCGACGGCTCCATGCGCCACATCTCCATCCTCGTGGGGAATGGCGGCCTGTTCCTCGATTTCGAGACCGAGCGCGGCGCCGACGGGGCCAATACCGGCTACGCCTTCCCGGAGATGCTGGTCGACGTGGTCCGCCTCGGCCGGGCCGGCGAGCGCGACGCCGCCCACGACCTGTTCGACGCCCACCTCCCCTATCTGCGCTACGAGCAGCAGCAGGGCCCGCTGGGGCTCGCGGTGCGGAAATACGTGTTCATGCGCCGGGGAATTTTTTCATCCGACGCCCAGCGCAAGCCGTCGCAGGCGCTCACCGCGCAGGCGAAGGCCGAGGTCGAGTACCTGCTGGCCCGCCTCGCCCGCATCGACGCGCGGGCGCGGCTCGCGGGCTAGAACGCCCCCTGCCCGGTCGGAGAGCCGGGCCCTCCGGCGCCATCCGTTCCGGCGCGAGGCCGGCGATCCCCGGGCTCGCGCCGCGGGCGCCGGCTCACGGGAGCCGGAAGGCGATGACCGAATCGCCCGGCGTGGTGCCGAGCGAGCCGTGCCCGCCCGCCGCGATCACCACGTATTGCCGGCCGTCCTTGCCGCGATAGGTCATCGGCGTGGCCTGACCGCCGGCCGGCAGCGTCATGGACCACAGGACCGCCCCGGTCTGCATGTCGTAGCCGCGGATACGGTCGTCGAGCGTGGCGGCCGTGAACGCGACGCCGCCGGCCGTGGCCAGGGTGCCGCCATGAGCCAGCATACCCATGGCGAACGGGATCGGGACCGCGACCCCGCCGATCTTCTGCCCGGCGACGGTGCCGTTGCGGTGCCTCCAGGCGGTTGTGCCGTCCGCGAGGTTCACGCCGACCCGCACGCCCCAGGGCGGCGCGTTGCACGGGACGCCGAGGGCCGAGCGCATGTGCGCGATGGACACCGCGTAGGGGCCGCCGAGATTCTCGTTGCCCGGGGCGGAATCCGGATCGGTGGTGATGAGGCGCCGGTCGGGCTCGTTCGCCGGGCGCGGGAGCAGGCGGTAGAGGTAGGGCAGGTATTGCGGCGTCGCGATCATCCAGTGATGCACCGGATCGACGGCCACCGAGCCCCAGTTGAACACCCCGATATTGCCGGGCCAGATGATCGCGCCGCCTGACGCCTGCGGCGGCGTGAACGGGTTGCCGTCGTAGCGGTTCGACCGGAAGGTGAGCCGGCACTGGATCTGGTCGAAGGGCGTGACGCCCCACATGTCGGCCTCCCTCAGCGGAGCCGGCGTGAAGCGGAGCGACGAGACCGGCTGGACCGGAGACGGCGCCTCTCCCGGGATGTCGGTCCGGGTCGAGACCGAGACCTCGGAGACCGGCCGGATCGGAGCGCCGGTGCGGCGGTCGAGGACCCAGACATTGCCGACCTTGGTGGGGATCAGGATCGCCGGCACCGTCCCGTCGCCCTGCGGCAGGGTCAGGAGGACCGGCTGGGACGGATTATCGCGGTCCCACAGGTCGTGATACGTGGTCCGGAAGGCCCAGCGCAGCCTGCCGGTCTCCAGGTCGAGAGCCGCCAGGGCGTCGACGAGGGCCTCGTCCGCCTTCGACCGGGACACGCCGACCTGATCGGGCGCCCGGTTGCCGAACGGCACGTAGACGAGCCCCAGAGCCTCGTCGGCCGAAAACTGCGTCCAGGCCACCGCCGAGTTGGGCTCGTAGAGCGCACCGGGCTGCAGCGGTTCGGTCGCGTCGGGCTTGCCGGCGTCGAACTTCCAGACGATCGCGCCGGTGCGCACGTCGAAGGCGCGGATCACGCCCGACGGATTCTCCGCGTAGTAATTGTCGGCGATCGCGCTCCCGAGGACGACGAGGTTCCGGGTCACCAGCGGCGCCGAGGTCTGCTGATAGGCGGCACGCCGGAGGTTCGGCATCTGCGCCGTCAGATCGACGAAACCGTCCGCCCCGAAGGTCCGGCACGGGAGTCCGGTATCGGCATTCAGCGCGTAGAGCCGCGCATCGACCGAGGCGGCGATGATCCGGCGCGGGCATTCGGCGACCGCCGCCGCGACGGCGCCGGCCGTCGCCGGATCCGCCTCCGCCGGCGGCGCGTAGCCGGTCGAGTCGTTGTAGGACACGCCGCGACAGGTCTGGTGCTGGTACTGGCCGTCCCGCGCCATCTGCGGGTCGAAGGCCCAGACCAGCCGGCCGGTCTCGGGTTCCAGGGCCTGCACGATGTTGTGAGGCGTGCAGAGATAGAGCAGCCCGTTCACCTTGATCGGCGTGGCCTCGAAGGTGAATTCCTTCGAATCCGTCCGGCCGTCGCCGCGCAGGTCGCCCGTATGGTGCTCCCAGGCCACCGTGAGGCCCTGGACATTGCCCACGGTGATGTCCTCGAGGGCCGAGTAGCGCTGACCGAGATTGGTGCCGCCATAGGCGACCCAGTCGTCGGCCGGATAGGGGATGCCGCTCGGATCGACGGCGGCCCTCGCCTCCGCGACCTTCGGCAGGATGCCGCGCGTCTCGACCGGATCGACGAACCAGGAAGCGGTGCTCGCGGCCGCGATGAGCAGGACGACGGCCCGGAGGGCGAGCGGGCCGTTTCCGAGGCTCGGCGCCCAGGCCCGTTCGGGCGCGTCCCGCAGGCGATGCACCACGACGGGCAGGCAGAGGACCAGGCCGAGGGCGAAGATCAGGGCGCCGCGCGGGATCCATTGCCATTTGTCGAGCCCGACCTCGACGATCGTCCAGATGAAGGACGCCGCCAGAATCAGGGCATAGATCCAGAGGCCGCTCTGGCGGCGCCGGGCCAGCTGGATGCCGGAGGCCAGCAAACCGACCCCCAGGGCGAGGTAGAACGACGATCCCCCCGCGAAGGCCAGCTTCGCCCCGAAGAATGCCAGGGCCAGGCCAAGCAGCGCGATCGATAGTGCGAGGGTTCCGAGTGCCACGGTGATCAACCTGATCCTTGAGCCAGCCGGACATGACGGCGCCGGGGGGCGACCCCGCGGCGGAGCACCGTCTGTCCGACGGCTTATGCCGGTTGTGGCTGTCCCAAGGCTGGACATGTCCCAAGGCTGGACAGGCCCGCCTGCAGGGGGGGGCCTGACGCCCGGCAGGCAGCAGCGGCAGGCTACGGCGGCCGGATCGCCCTGGACCGCGTGCCGCCGTTCACGCCCCCGCCTTGTCCTCCGGACGCAGGACGACCCTGTCACCGTCGCGCAATGAGGCCGGCGGCCCCACGACGACGCGCTCGCCGCCGTTCAGGCCGTCGCGCAACTCCAGCAGCGTGCGCGTCTGGCGGAAGATCGTGACCGGGCGCATCCGCACCACGCCGGTCCCGTCCCCGGCCGGCTCGATCATCGCCACGCGGGTCCCGTGCTGGTCGAAGATCAGGGCCTCGTTCGGCACCGTCACGGCGGGCGAGGACCGGGGGATCTCCAAAGTGACGGTGATGTAGAGCCCGGCTCGCAACGTGCCGTCCGGATTGGGGAGGTCGACCTGGGTCGCCAGCGTCCGCGCGGTGGAGAGCAGGGTCGTCGACGAGCGCGAGACCTTGCCGGGGAAGACCCTGCCGGGGATCTGCGCCACCTCGACCCTGGCGTCGAGTCCGTCGCGGACGTCGTCGGCGGCGTAGAGCGGCACGTTCACCGCCATGCGCAGCACGTCGTCCCGCGCCAGGGTCAGGAGCGGCGCGCCCGTGTTCGTGTCCGCCGTCACCGCGTCGCCGACATCGTTGTTGCGGGTGGTCACCACCCCGTCGAAGGGCGCGCGGATCTCCTCGAAGCCGGTCAGGACCTTGAGCCGGGCGACCTGCGCCTCCTGCGCGGCGATGTTGGCCTCGGCCACCTTCACGGCCGCCTTGGCGGCGTCGACATTGGCGGTCTGCGCCAGCACCCCGGCCTGGGAGGTGTCGGCGTTCTGCCGGGTCTCGACCCCGGTGCCGGCGAGCGTCGCGGTCCGCCGGTTGGTCACGTCGGCGAGGTGACGGTTGGCCTCGGCCTGGTCGACCATCGCCCGTGCCTGAATCAGCGCCGCCTGGAGCTGAAGCGCCTGCGACTGCGCCTGGACCAGCTGCTGGTCGAGGTCGGGCGCGCTGATTCGGAACAGCAGGTCACCCTTCTTCACGTGCGTGCCGATATCGACCTTGCGCTCGACGATGTAGCCGGTCGCCCGTGGATAGAGGCCGGCGGTATCGAAGGCTTGGGTGGTGCCCGTCTGGGTCAGGCTGAAGGTGTCGGAGGCCCGGGCGGCCCGGGCGACCCGCACAGCCGGTGGCTTTGCCGCGGCAGCCGGTTCCGAGCTCGCCGCCCGGGACTGTTCCGGCCAGTGGCGGTAGCCGAGGAGACCCGCGCCCGCCAGCGCGAGCAGGGCGATCCACAGGCGGCCGTGGGACGCGGCGCGGCCGGCCTCGCCCGCGGCTGAACTGTCCCGATCCGCCATCCTCGCCCTCGGGTCGCGCCCCGTGCACCGCTCGGGCGCTCGTCCCCCAATCGGGACGCGTCTGATCGTGCATTCAAGATATAGATCGCGCGCAGGCTCCGGGCGAGATGCCGCACTGCACGATGGTGCCCCGTTGCGGATCCTCCCGGCCGGCGTCCGGTTACCCTGCGACAGAGCAGGGACCGAGTGCGATGTCCGAGATTTCCAGGCGTGCCGTCATCGCCGTCGGCGGCGCGATGGTGGCGTCCTCCGCTGCGGCGCAATCCGCCGGGCCGGCCGCGCCCCTCCCCGAGCGCCGGGGCAAGGGCGCCGATATCCTGGGGCCGCAGAATAAGCCCCGGGCCGCCGAGGAGCCGTTCACCCTGGCGCCGCCCGGCACAGACCACGGCACGATGCCGAACCTGAAATGGTCGTTCAGCGACAGCCACATGCGACTGGAGGAGGGAGGCTGGGCGCGCCAGACCACGATCCGCGAGCTGCCGGTCTCGAAGGCCATGGCGGGGGTCAACATGCGGCTCAAGGCCGGCGCGGTCCGCGAGATGCACTGGCACAAGGAGGCCGAGTGGGCCTACATGATCAAGGGCAAGGCCCGGATCACCGCGGTCGACCAAGACGGCCGCACCTTCGCGGACGATGTCGGCGCGGGCGATCTCTGGTACTTCCCGGGCGGCATCCCGCACTCGATCCAGGGGCTCGCCGCCGACGGGATCGACGGCTGCGAGTTCCTGCTCGTGTTCGACGACGGCGGCTTCTCGGAGGATTCCACCTTCCTGCTGACCGACTGGCTGGCGCACACGCCCAAGGACGTGCTCGCGAAGAATTTCGGCCTGCCCGAGAGCGCCTTCGCCCGGATCCCCGAGAAGGAGCTCTACATCTTCCCCGGGCCGAAGCCCGGCCCGCTCACGGCCGACCGGATGGGCGGCTCGGGCCCGGTGCCGAAGTCGTTCAGCCACCGGATGCTGGCGCAGGAGCCGATCCGCACCCGGGGCGGCAGCGTGCGCATCACCGATTCCACGGTGTTCCCGGCCTCCGTGACGATCGCCGCAGCGCTGGTCGAGGTCGAGCCCGGGGGCCTGCGCGAGCTGCACTGGCACCCGAATGGCGACGAATGGCAGTACTACCTCTCGGGCAAGGGCCGGATGACCGTGTTCGGCTCGGAATCGAAGGCCCGAACCTTCGACTACCAGGCCGGCGATGTGGGCTACGTGCCCTTCGCCATGGGCCATTACATCGAGAATACCGGCGACACGACACTGACCTTCTTGGAGATCTTCAAGAGCCCGCGCTATGCCGATATCTCCCTGACCCAGTGGCTGGCTCTGACCCCGCATCCCCTGGTCCAGGCGCATACCGGGCTGGATGCCAAGCTGGTCGAGACCCTTCCGGAGACGAAATCCCCGGTCGTGCCGGGTTGACGCGGCCCGGAACCCGGACCGATTCTGGCGCGTCGAGTTCGAAAGACCACGCGATACATCGCGATACGTTGCACGGAGGGACCCATGCGCCCCGCATCCCGCGCGCTCCTCGCCCTGGCGCTCGCCCTCCCGGCCGGCGCCGCCCAGGCCCAGGTGCAGCAGAACGACCCGAACGCCGCCAACGCCTCGTTCGCCCTGCAGGGTCAGATCCGGGCGCTCAACCAGCAGCGGGTCTCGGACTTCAATACGCTGAACCAGACGATCCAGCGCAACGTCCAATTCGAGTCCTTCGGACCCGTCCTGCCCTATCGCGGCATCCGAGGGGGCATCCGGGGGGGAGTCCATGGAGGCCGTCATCTCGGTCGCCACGGGGGTGGGCGGCGCGGTGGCGTCAACACGGGCGTCTGCATCGGCTGCTAAGCGGCCGGGATATCCGCGCAGAGCGGGGACAGCCCGAAAAAAACCTTTGCCCACCGGCAGGCTTCGCCCACAAGCTCGGTCCATGGTGGCGTGCGCATGAACATTCTCCTGATCGGCTCCGGCGGCCGTGAACACGCCCTGGCGTGGCGGCTGGCCCAGAGCCCCCTCTGCACGCGCCTGTTCACGGCGCCCGGCAATCCCGGCACGGCCCGCCATGGGACGAACCGGCCGGACTTGGCCGTCACGGACCACGCGGCGGTGGCGGCCTTCTGCACGGCGGAATCGATCGGCCTCGTGGTGGTCGGGCCGGAAGCTCCCCTGGTCGCCGGGCTGGTGGACGACCTGAAGGCTGCCGGGATCCGTGCCTTCGGGCCGACCCGCGACGCCGCCCGGCTCGAGGGCTCGAAGGGGTTCACCAAGGACCTGTGCGCTGCCTGCGGCATCCCCACCGCCGCCTTCGCGCGCTTTACCGAACTGGAGCCGGCGCTGGCTTATGTCCGGCAGCAGGGGGCCCCGATCGTCGTGAAGGCGGATGGCCTCGCCGCCGGCAAGGGCGTCACCGTGGCCGAGACCCTCGACCAGGCCGAGGACGCGCTGACCGCCCTGTTCGCCGAGCCCGGCGCCGAGGTGGTGGTCGAGGAGTGCCTGTTCGGCGAGGAGGCGAGCTTCTTCGCCCTGTGCGACGGCACGCGGGCCATCTCCCTCGGCACCGCCCAGGACCACAAGCGGGTCTTCGACGGCGACCGCGGTCCCAACACCGGCGGCATGGGCGCCTATTCCCCCGCCCGGGTGGTCACTCCGGAGATCGAGGCCCGGGTGATGGCCGAGATCATCGCGCCGACGCTCGCCGGCATGCGGGCGCGGGGCTGCCCGTTCACCGGCATCCTCTATGCCGGCCTGATGCTCACCGCCGACGGCCCCAAGCTGATCGAGTACAACACCCGCTTCGGCGACCCCGAGGCGCAGGTGCTGATGCCACGCCTCGCCTCCGACCTCGTGCCGGCCCTGCTCTCGGCCTGCGAGGGCGACCTCTCCGGCGTAAGCCTGGAATTCGACGCCCAGCGGGCCGCCCTCACCGTGGTGATGGCGGCGGCGGGCTATCCGGGTGCCGTGGTCCGGGGATCGGTGATCCGCGGCGTCGATGGGGCCGAGGGCGACGGGGTTCACGTCTTTCAGGCCGGCACCCGGGCCGAGGGCGGGCAGCTCCTGGCCGATGGCGGCCGGGTCCTGGCGGTCACGGCCTTGGGCGACAGCGTCACGGACGCTCAAGGTCGCGCCTACGCGGCGGTGGCCCGGATCGACTGGCCGGAGGGTTTCTGCCGGCGCGACATCGGGTTCCGGGCGGTGGCACGGGAGGCCGGAGAGGGCTGAGCGGCAGAGTCCGCGGGCGCACGAGCCCGGGCCCTCCCCCTTTTTCCGGCGCACCGCAGGCGCGCCCCGCATCGGATCGGCCGGCAGATCCGTGCCTGCACCGTCGAGGGTGCTGGTGAGCGGGTTCCGCCGCGCGGTTCCGCCACGACGGGGTTGTTCCGATACAGCCGACCGCGCCCTATTCTCCAACCGCCGCGCCGGCGGGCCTCCGGTTGTCGTTGGCGCCGTAGAGCAGTCCCGGCCGCATCCCCTGCGTGCGCGAAGCGTCGTTGCCCGAGGACGTCGCCTCGGGGAGCGCGGGCGCCGCGGCGCGTACCGCGATCAGCTCCTGCGCCCCCCAGGGCTTCTGCTCGACGAGCGTGTGGCCCATGCTCCGCAGGATCGCTTGCGTGTCCGCCGAGAGCGCGAAGGGCTCGGCGTAGACCGTGTCGGGCAGCCACTGGTGGTGGATGCGCGGGGCGTCCACGGCCTCCTGCGGCGCCATGCCGAAATCCAGCATGTTGATCAGCGTCTGCGCGGTGATCGTGATGATCCGCGAGCCCCCCGGCGAGCCCGCCACCAGCGCGACCTTGCCGTCCCGCAGCACGATCGTGGGCGCCATGGAGGAGAGCGGGCGCTTGCCGGGCTCGATCGCGTTCTTCGTCCCCTGCACGAGGCCGAACAGGTTCGGCACCCCGGTCTTGACGGTGAAGTCGTCCATCTCGTCGTTGAGGAAGAACCCCGTATCGGCGGCGATCACCCCGGCGCCGAAATAGCCGTTGATCGTGTAGGTCAGCGCGGCCGCGTTGCCGGCCTTGTCCATCACCGAGATGTGGGTGGTCTCGGCCCGCTCCCGCGTCTCCAGGCCGGGATCCGGGCGGATCTCGGCGGACGGGGTCGCCCGGTCCGGGCGGATCGAGGCCCGGAGCGTCTCCGCATAGGCCGGCGACAGGAGCCGGTCGACCGGGTTCGCCACGAAGGCCGGATCGCCGAGCAGCAGGTTGCGGTCGGCATAGGCGCGCCGCATGGCCTCGACCATCAGGTGCACGCTTCGCGCGGAGTTGAACCCCGCCGCCCGCAGGTCGTAGCCGTCGAGGATGCCGAGGATCTCGCAGAGCGTGGTGCCGCCCGACGAGGGCGGCGGAGCCGACAGGACGGTGGCGCCCCGGTAGCGGCAGGTCAGCGGCTCGGATTGCGTTACCGTGTAGGCGGCGAAGTCGGCCGCCGTCAGCAGGCCGCCGCCCGCCCGTGAGGCCGCCTCGACGGCCTCGGGGATCGCACCCTTGTAGAACGCGTCCGAGCCGTGATCGGCGATGGCCTGGAGGGTCCGGGCCAGGTCGGCCTGGACCAGCCGGTCCCCGGGGCGCCAGGGGCTGCCGTCCGGGCGCAGGAAGATCCGGGCGACGTTGGCCTGGGCTGCGAACAGCGTGGTGCCGGATTCGAGGATGTCGGTGTCGCCCCGGGTCAGCACGAACCCGTCCCGGGCGAGCGCGATCGCCGGCGCCATCACCCGGGCCAGCGGCAGGGTGCCGTATTCGGCCAGCGCGGTGTTGAGGCCGAGCACGGTCCCGGGCACGCCGGCCGCCTTCCAGCCGCGCAGGCTCGCGCCCTTCACCACGGTGCCGGTCGCGTCGAGGTACATATCCCGGGTCGCGGCGGCCGGGGCGGTCTCGCGGAAATTGACGAAGCGGCTGCGCCCGTCGGCGGCGTGCAGCACCAGGAAGCCGCCGCCGCCGAGATTGCCGCAGCAGGGGTTCACCACCGCCTCGGCATAGGCCACCGCCACCGCGGCATCCACGGCGTTGCCGCCGGCCCGGAGGATGTCGGCGCCCACCTGCGAGGCGAGGCGCTGCGACGAGACCACCATCCCGTTCTCGGCCTCCACGGCCGGCCCCGAGGCGGCCCGCGCGGCGGGGCCGCCCAGGGCGAGCAGGGCGGCCAGGAGCAGCGCGCGTGCCGGTGCGATCATCCCTGCCCTCTCCGGTGCGGGTCCCGCGCCGCCATATAGGGGACCGCAGGCCAGAGTCGCGGCCTCCACCCTCCCCCTCATCCCGAGGCGCCGGAGCGCAGCGGAGGCCTCGAAGGAGCCTTCCAGAGGACGCTGCGATCCCTGGAGCCCTCCTTCGAGGCCCGCTGCGCGGTCACCTCAGGATGAGGCGATGGATGGGAGGCGCGTTCGCCCCGGCTCAGCCGTTGCGGAACGTGTAGCTATAGCCGTTCAGGGCCGGGGCGCCGCCGAGATGGGCGTAGAGCACCTTCGAGCCCTTCGGGAAGAAGCCCTTCTTCACGAGGTCGATCATGCCCTGCATCGACTTCCCCTCGTAGACCGGGTCGGTGATCATCCCCTCGAGCCGGGCCGAGAGCCGGATCGCTTCCACGGTCTCCTGCGAGGGCACGCCGTAGACCGGGTAGGCGTAGTCCTCGTTGAGCACCACGTCGTCGGCGACGATGTCGCCCGCGCCGACCAGGGCGGCGGTGTTCTGCGCGATGTCGAGGACCTGGGCCTTGGTCTGGGCCGGGGTGCAGGAGGCGTCGATGCCGATGACGTTGCGGGCGCGCCCGTCGGCGGAGAAGCCCACCAGCATGCCGGCATGGGTCGAGCCCGTGACCGTGCAGACCACCACGTAGTCGAAGCGCAGGCCCATCTCGGCCTCCTGCTTGCGCACCTCCTCGGCGAAGCCGACATAGCCGAGCCCGCCGTATTTGTGCACCGAGGCGCCGGCCGGGATCGCGTAGGGCTTGCCGCCTTCGGCCTCGACCTCGGCGAGCGCCCGCTTCCAGCTGTCGCGGATGCCGATGTCGAATCCGTCATCCACGAGCTGCGTCTGCGCGCCCATGATCCGCGACAGGAGGATGTTGCCGACCCGGTCGTAGACGGCGTCCTCGTGGGGCACCCAGGCCTCCTGGATCAGCCGGCACTTCATGCCGATCTTGGCGGCGACCGCCGCGACCATGCGGGTGTGGTTCGACTGCACGCCGCCGATCGACACCAGCGTGTCGGCGCCGCTCTTGATCGCGTCCGGGACGATGTATTCGAGCTTGCGCAGCTTGTTGCCGCCATAGGCGAGGCCGGAATTGCAATCCTCGCGCTTGGCGAAGATCTCAACCTCGCCGCCGAGATGAGCCGTCAGGCGCTTGAGCGGCTCGATCGGCGTCGGGCCGAAGGTCAGGGGATAGCGCTCGAACTGTGCCAGCATCGGGTCTCTCCAGATCTCGGGACGCGCCCGGGGGCAGGAGCGGTCTCCGTCCGGCCCGGATGCATCGAGGCGAGGCCCCGAGAACGACCGGGCCGTGAGGTCCCGGCTCCGTCTTCGAGGCGCAGGGAAAACTACCCGATTTGCAATGAAAGGTGCTCTCGATCTTTGGGCGTCGAAGGCCGGTCTCTTGCGTTGCCAAGCCAAAATCACGCAGGAAAGTCCGGTTTTCCAGTCGAACATGAAAGAATCGTCCATGTCCGAAGGGCTCGACCGGATCGACCAGAAGATCCTGCGCCTGCTCCAGGCGGACGGTCGGATGGCCAATGCCGAGATCGCCGAGCGGGTCGGCACCAGCGCGGCCACCTGCCACCGCCGGATCCAGCGCCTGTTCGCGGACGGGTTCGTGCGGGCGGTCCGGGCGCTGATCGATCCGATGCGGGTCGGACGCGGTACCCTGGTCTTCGTCGGCGTCGTGCTCGACCGCTCGACCCCCGAGAGCTTTTCCGAATTCGAGGCTGCCGTGCGGGCGATTCCCGTGCTCCTCGACTGCCATCTCGTGGCCGGCGACTTCGACTACATGCTGAAGATCCGGGTCTCCGACATGGCCGACTTCAACCGCCTCCACAGCGCCACGCTGATCGGCCTGCCGGGGGTGCGCCAGACCCGGACCTTCTTCGTGATGAAGGAGGTGATCGACAACGCGCCCCTCGACCTGTGACGCTGTCTTCGCTGCGCTCGCGATGACGTCGGACGCCTCTACGCCTCCCCGCGCCGTTGCTTGCGCAGAGCCTCCCACCGGTCGAGGCGCTCGGCGAGGCGGGTCTCGTAGCCGCGCTCGGTGGGCTCGTAGAGGTGCTGGCGCCCCAGCGCGTCGGGCCAGTAATCCTGTCCCGAGAAGGCATCGGGCTCGTCGTGGTCGTAGCGGTAGCCCTCGCCGTAGCCGATCCGCTTCATCAGCTTGGTCGGCGCGTTGAGGATGGTCCGCGGCGGCGGCAGGGAGCCCGCCTCCTTGGCGAGCCGGGTCGCGGCCTTATAGGCGGTGTAGACCGCGTTCGATTTCGGCGCGCAGGCGAGGTAGATCGCCGCCTGGGCGAGCGCCAGCTCCCCCTCCGGACTGCCGAGGAAGTCGAAGGCGTCCTTGGCGGCGTTGGCCACCACCAGGGCCTGCGGGTCGGCGAGCCCGATATCCTCCACCGCCATGCGCACCAGCCGGCGGGCGATGAACAGCCGGTCCTCCCCGGCATCGAGCATCCGGCAGAGATAATAGAGCGCCGCGTCCGGATCCGAGCCGCGTACGGTCTTATGCAGGGCCGAGATCAGGTTGTAGTGGCCCTCCTGCGCCTTGTCGTAGATCGGCGCCCGCCGCTGCACGATGGCCTGCAGGGCCTCCGCGTCGAGAGTCTCCCCCGGTTGCGCCGAGCGCCACACCTCCTCCGCCAGGGTCAGGGCCGCCCGCCCGTCGCCGTCGGCCATGCGGACCAGCACGCCGCGCGCCTCCTCGGTGAGCGGCAGGGCTCGGCCCGTCAGCGCCTCGGCCCGCACCAGCAGCCGCGCGATGGCGCCCGGATCGAGGGCCCGGAACAGCAGCACCCGGGCTCGGGACAGGAGCGCGGCGTTCAGCTCGAACGAGGGGTTCTCCGTCGTCGCCCCCACCAGCGTGACGGTGCCGTCCTCCATGACCGGCAGGAAGGCGTCGAGCTGCGCCCGGTTGAAGCGGTGGATCTCGTCGACGAACAGCAGGGTCGCCTGTCCGGTCGCCCGGCGCTTGCGCGCGGCCTCAAACACCTTGCGCAGGTCGGGCACGCCCGAGAAGATCGCCGAGATCTGCTCGAAATGCAGGTCCGTGCCCTGCGCCAGCAGCCGCGCCACGGTGGTCTTGCCGGTGCCGGGCGGTCCCCAGAAGATCAGCGAGCCGAGGCTGCGCCCGCGCAGCAGGCGCGTGAGCGCCCCGCCCTCCCCGGTCAGGTGCTCCTGGCCGACGACCTCGGCAAGGCTCTGCGGCCGCAGGCGGTCTGCGAGGGGGCGGCCCGCCTCGGTGCCGGAGGCGCGGCCGGAATCCGGCGCGGAGGGCGGCTCCGCGGAAGCGAACAGGTCGGACATCTGCGCATCAACACCGGGCGCGGCCGGCGGCGCAAGCGGCGCGCCCGACCTTGCCCACGCTTGCCCACGGTCGCGAGCCGGTGCCGGGCTCGCCCGGGATCAGCCGCCGAACACCGAGGTCAGGACCTCGCCGTTGCGGTTGATCGCCACTTCCCAGGAATTGAGGCTGTTGCGGGTGACCCGGTCGAGATCCTTGGTGGTCGCCATCGGCACGCCGTTGACCGCTACGATCACGTCCCCCTTCTGCAGCCCCACCCGGGCGGCGATGGAGTTCTCGTCCACGGCCTGCACGGCCACACCGTCGGCGGGGAAATCGACCTGCATCTCCTCGGCCACCGCGGGCGAGGTGTTCACGAGCGTCGCGCCCAGGAACGGCGAGCGGGTCTTCACCTTGAGCATGTCCCGCGGCCGCGTCTCCGGCGCCGGAGCGAGCTTGACCGCCACCGTCTGGCGGGTCGTGCCGCGCAGGATCCCGAACCGGGCGTTGCCCTGGATGCCCTTGAGGGCGAAGCGGTAGCCGAAGGCCTCCGGGTCGGCGACTTCCTGGCCGTCGACGGTGAGGATCAGGTCGCCGCGCTTCAGGCCCGCCTCCTCGGCGGGGCTCTTGGCCTGCAGGCTCGCCACCAGCACGCCGGTCGGGTGGTCGAGGCCCATGCTGTCGGCGATGTCGGGGGTCACGCTCTGGATGCGCGCGCCGAGCCAGGGCCGGCGCACGATGCCCGCGCCGTCGCGGGCGGCATCGACCACGGCCTTGACCATGCCCACGGGAATCGCGAAGCCGATGCCGTGGCTTCCGCCCGACTGCGAGTAGATCGCGGTGTTGATGCCCACGAGCTGGCCGCGCAGATCGACCAGCGCCCCGCCCGAATTGCCCGGGTTGATCGCCGCGTCGGTCTGAATGAAATACTGGTAGTCCGCCGAGCCGACCTGCGTGCGCGCCAGCGCCGAGACGATGCCCTGCGTCACCGTCTGGCCGACGCCGAACGGGTTGCCGATCGCCATCACGAAGTCGCCGACCTCGAGGGCGTCGGCGTCGCCGAACGGCATCGGCACGAGGCCCTTCGGCGGTTCCTTGATCTTGAGCACCGCGAGATCGGTGCGGGTGTCGCGCATCACGATCGTGGCCTCGAACTCGCGCCGGTCCGCCAGGGCGATCCGAACCTCGTTCATGTTGTCGATGACGTGGTTGTTGGTGATCACGAGCCCGTCGGCATCGACCAGCACCCCCGAGCCCAGGGACCGCTGCGCCCGGTCGCCCCGGGGTCCGCGGCCGCCCTCCGGCTCGCCGAAGAAGCGGCGCATGAACTCCTCCATGGCGCTGGTGCGCGCGCTGGAGCGCTTGTCCACGTGGGACGCGTAGACGTTCACCACCGAGGGCGCGGCCCGCTTCACCACGGGGGCGAAGGAGAGCTGCACGTCGGCCTTGCTGAGGGGCACGACCTTCGCCGTGCCGTCTTTCGCAGGCTCCCGGGTCTCCGTACGCGCCATCTGCGCCGCGGCCGGGCTGGCGGCCAGCAGGGCTGCGACGAGGGCGGGCAGGGTGAGGCGGGTCAGCATGCAGGTCTCCGGCGTCGGGGCGGGCGCGCCGTCCAGGCCGAGAGAAGGCAGGCGCACCTTGTGGCCCTACGCTATCGAGGCCGATTGCGGCAGGGCGACGACACCTTCACGGCAAGCGGTGCGTCGTCAGACGGCCTCCTTGCTACGGGTCCGCCGCTTCCCGATGGGTTGCGGCGCGGGCTCAGGCTCGGGGGGCGGCGCCGCCGTGCGCGGCTGCCCCAGTCCCAGGGAGCGGGCGAGCTGCGAGCGTTGCTCGGAATAGCTCTGCGCGGTCATCGGGTAGTCGGGGGCGAGGCCCCACTTGGCGCGGTAGGCCTCCGGAGTCAGGCCGCGCAGGGTGAGATGGCGGCGCAGCGTCTTGTAGGGCTTCCCATCCTCGAAGGAGATCAGGAAATCCGAGGTGATCGAGCGCCGGATTTCCTGCGGGGTCGCCTTGGTGGCCGGGGTGGGGGCGCCGGCATCGCAGATCCCTCGGATCGCCGCATGCACCTCGTTGAGGAGGCTGGGCAGATCCGCGCTCTGCACGTGATTGTGGCTCACATAGGCCGAGACGATCTCAGAGGCGAGAGTGACGAAGCGGAGGGAACCGTCGGTCGACTGAGCCATGTCTCGTGCGTTGCCTTCTCGTGATGACGAAGCTCGCCAGAACGCAAGCACTGCGTCGCGATTCGGGCGCCTGATACAATCGCATTCCGAAGATGGGTCAAGTCTTAAATTCAGGATCGGGGTATAAGGGTCCAAACAACGCAAGAAGAGTGATTTTGATCGCTCAACCTCAAGGAGTAATGCCTGCCAGGGCGTCGCTTGTGCGCAATCGATATTGCCACTTTGTCCTTCCGAGTCGGATATGGCCGTCTTCTACAGCCGGAGGGATGCGGCGGCGCGGGCTATAGAGCTTTTAAGCCCGCGGTTACCCGTCGATTGTGCGCTCAGGATGCATTTCCAGCCGCTATCGCGAGCGGGCGAAAGCAACTCCAGCGAGCCCTCTCGGGTGATGGGCGCAATGCGGCGCGAGAGGTCCTGTGGATTCTGGACGTCGCGGCGGCCGACCTGAAGTCGGGGCAGCTCAGATCCCTCGGCGCAGAGGGGGCGGCCGAACGAAAAAACCCGCCGCGCTTTTGGGCGCGGCGGGTTTGTGTGTTTGGTTGCGGGGACAGGATTTGAACCTGTGACCTTCAGGTTATGAGCCTGACGAGCTACCGGGCTGCTCCACCCCGCGCCAAGAGTGTCTCGGCGTGTCCGGGGCGCCTGCCGCGATGGGCGGTGGCGCTGTCGTCCGGGGCCGGATCGGTGTCGTGTCGAGGGAATGGTGCTTGCGATGGGCAGGTCTGGCGGCGACCGACTCTCCCGTGTCTTGAGACACAGTACCATAGGCGCTGGCGTGTTTAACGGCCGAGTTCGAGATGGG